>NZ_JBEGDC010000001.1:0-771488 GCF_040196215.1 Microbacterium sp. KR10-403
TTGATCGCACCGACCAGGTCGGCGCCGTCTTCCAGGAGCAGGGTGCCCGCGAACGGGGAGGTGTGGTCCTGCGCGGTGGCCACCAGCGGGTTGGCCATCAGCCCAGGGCCCCCTCGATCTGCCGGATCGAGGCAGCCAGTTCCTCTTCGAACGCGGCCATGTCGTCGCCCACCCCACGGACCTCGTCAGCGGACCGGTCGACCAGGCCCTGCGCGGAGCCGATCGCCGCCGAGGCGGCGGTAGCGACCAGGGTGGCAGGGCCCACCAGGAACGCGCACAGGATCCCGAACGCGCCCCCGGACATGCTGGTGGCCGAGGCGGCATCCCGCGCGGTCTGCACGTCGGCGGAAACCTGCCGCACGCGTGCGGCGTGGGCGATGATCAGGTCCTGATCGATCGTGATCTGACCGGCCACCGGTTACCGTTCCTCGTCCGGGACGCCGGTGCGGGCGGTCACCTCGTCACGCAACCGTGCGACCACCGGGGAGTCCTCCCCGAACGCGGCCGCGGCCAGACCCACCGCCTGCTGCCCGGCATCGCGGGACGCGGCCTGCGCGCGCTGTTGCGCGGCGGCGACCTGATCCTGCACCCGGGCGATCAGAACATCCGGATCCTCAGCCGTGAAACCATCCATCCCGCAAAACGATACGACAAGAAGGACAGGAAGAGGAGAGACCGCTTCTCCGGATCTGATGCGCAGCCTGCTGCAGACGATGATCAACGTCGTGAAACAGCTCGGGATCCACGCCCTGTCCAAGTCGCAGGTATCCCGGATGGCCGCGGACCCCGACGAGCAGGTCGACCAGTTCCGGCACCGGCCCCTTGGCGATGCGGGCCCGTTCACGTTCGTCGCCGCCGACGCGCGGGGAACGGGAAGAACGCCGGATGCGCACGGCTGAGCTCTTCCCGTCGTTGCTGCGGCCGCGCGTCTCGGCCGTCGATGCCGCCGCGCCTACACCGCGGCGCGATGCGACGGCCGATCGCGTCGATATCGTCACGGGGCGTTCCGCCACCCTCGCCGCCGAGACGATTTATGCTGGCCGGAGAGCGTTTTCAACGCGTGCGGGCTGTGACTCACCGGCAGAACTTCTGCTTCTCAAGACAGCGCGGGTTCGATCCCCGTCAGCCCCTCTCAAGCTCCGGCATGCGGCTGGCGCAGAAGGGCGAACCGGCATGGCACAGACATCTCTTCGGCCGCTGGAGCTCGGCGATGTGCCGGCCCTGACCGCGCTGCTTCGTGAGAACCGGGAGCACCTGCGTCGGTGGGATCCACGCCGCACGGACGACTTCTTCACCGAAGACGAGCAGATCCGGCGTGCCCGCAGCACGCTCGCCGAGATGGATGCGGGCAACTCCGCGGCGTTCGTCATCACCGACGGGGACGAATTGCTCGGCCGCCTCACCCTGAGCGGTATCGTCCGCGGCGTGTTCCAGTCGTGCGCGATGGGCTACTGGGTGCGAGCCGATCGCCTCGGCCGCGGGCACGCCACCCGCGCGGTCGAGCTCGCCACCGCCCACGCCTTCGGCGAACTGGGCCTGCATCGCGTGCAGGCTGAGACGGTGCGCGAGAACGTCGCGTCCCAAATCGTGCTGCGGCGCAACGGCTTCACCCAGTACGGCGTGGCCCCGAAGTACCTTGAGATCAACGGGCGCTGGCGCGATCACCGGATGTTCCAGCTGCTGGCAGAAGATGCTCCGCCGAGGCCTGCACCACCGGCATCCACTGTGGTCGACGTCATCACCACAGAAAGACTTGCTCTGCGCCAGATGACAGCCGACGACATCGACGACATCGCCGGGTTGCTCGGCGATCCCGACGTGATGCGCTACTACCCGCGGCCCAAGACGCGCGAAGAGGCCCGGCGCTGGATCGACTGGAACCGTGGTCTCTACCGCGACCACGGCTTCGGCCTCTGGTACATGACGCTTGCGCACAGCGGCGAGTTCATCGGCGAGTGCGGTCTGACGATACAGATGGTCGATGGTGTGCCCGAGGTCGAGGTGGGCTATCACGTTCTGCCTGCTCATCAGGGGCACGGCTACGCCACCGAGGCCGCGGCCGCGTGTCGTGACGCCGCCCGCGAGATGCTCGGAAGCGACCGCATCATCGCGGTCATCAGCCCCGACAACCGCCCGTCGCAGATCGTCGCCGAGCGTATCGGTCTGCGCCTCGAGAAGCACGCCGAGATGTACGGCGAAGGCCGCCTGATCTACGCGTCGCCTGGCCAGACATAAGCGCAGGCGCCTTCGCCTCACTCAGGGCCCCGAGGTCCCTTCCCCTGCCTGCGCCGCCCACACCTCACGCAGCTCCCGGTGGATGCTCTCGCGCACCGGGGCGGTGACCTCCGCCTCGGCCACGAGCGTCAGCGGGACGGTGCCGAGCGCGGGGAGTCCCTCGATCGGCCGTAGGCCGGGCGCGAGGCGGGCCCGCGAGGGCAGCGCGGTGATGCCGACGCCCGATCGCACCGCGCCGAGCAGGCTCGCCAGGTCGATGCACTCGCGCTCGATCGTGAAGTCCTCCCCCAGAGCGAGCATGCGGTCGCGGATGACGCAGGGCCGTGCGAATGCGACGAGCCGATGTGCGGGCACGGTCGCGCGATCCGAGCCGACCCAGCGCAGCGGCACGTCGGCGACGTGCTCGACGCCGCGCCCCAGGTCGCCGAATCCGATCGCCACGGTCGCGGTGCGCTCGTGCACGAATTCGCGCAGTCGCGCGGTGCGGTGGAATTCATACCGGATGCCGCGGTGCGGGAACTCCTCCTGCAGAATGCGTCCCACCCCTTGCAGCATCGGCGCCGACGTGTACTCGGTCGAGGCGACCACGATGTCATCGGCGTCGGCGCACCCCAAACGGGCCAGCGCGGCATCATGGGCCGCGAGCAGCGCATACGCCTCGTGCAGCAGGTTCTCGCCCTGCGCTGTGAACGCGATCGACCGCCCCTGACGGAACACGATCGGGAATCCGAGCTCGTCCTCCAGCCTGCGCAGATGCCCACTCACGGCGGGCTGGGACAGGTGCAGCGCCTCGGCCGCCCGACGCACCCCTGCCAGCGAGGCCACCGCGATCAGACTGCGCAGAGCGGTGATGTCCAGGATCGCCATGTATCCACCTCCTGTGACCGATCACGTTCGGTGATCGGTCAGGTCTCGATGGTACGCCCGCACCGAAGCTGACAGGACGCCGCAGCGCATGTGCGCGCTGCAGCATCCCGAGGAGGTCATCCCATGTTGTTGAATTCGCTGCTCGCCTCCGAACTCGTGCGAGCCAAGCAGGCCGACCTACGGCGCGAAGCCGAACATCATCGCCTGCTCAATTGCGTGCAACTCGCAGCCCATCGCTCGGCGCCGGGCACGCCGGCATCCATCCACCGAACGGGGTGCACAACCGACTGATCGGTGGATCCGCGAATCGACGCCGCGCGCGAGGTACACTCGGAGAATGATCAGGTTTCTCGATCGATCACACCCGTAGCATCGGTCTCCGCCGACGCTGGGAACATGCGAATGGTTCCCGTCTGCGCCGCCTTGTTCATCGCGATCAGCTATCCGATCGGAGCGCTGGCCGTTTCTGTGGTCAGCCCCTTCCTGCTGATCACGCTGCGCTTCACCGTGATCGCAGCAGTGCTGTGGGGGTGGCTGTTGCTGCAGCATTTGACCCGGCCGCAACGGACGTTGCTGCCGCGCGGCGTGCAGTGGAGATGGAGCATCGCCGCAGGCATTCTGGTTCAGGGCGTGCAGATCCTCGCCGCGTACTGGGCGATCGCGCACGGCGTCTCGCCCGGCATGTGCGCCCTGGTGATCGCGATGAACCCGGTCGCCACGGCGGCGCTCGCCCACGTGCTGCGCGGCGCGCGCGAGAACCGCTGGGGCTACGTCGCCCTGGCATCGGGTGTCGTCGGGGTGGTGATCGCGTGCCTGCCGACGCTGGTGGTCGACCCGCAGCTCGGCCCCGGGCTCGTCGCCGTGCTGATCGCGCTGGCGGGCCTGGCCGGAGGCTCGCTCTTACAGGGGCGGCACCTGGCCGGCGTCACTCCGCTGGTCTTCACGGCCGTGGGCAGCGCGGCCTCGGTGCCGCCCGCGCTGGCGCTGGCACTGGTCACGCCTGAGCACGTGACCGATCTGCGCGAGGCGGCGGTGCTGCTGGGCGTACTGGTGATCACGTCGGCGCTGGGCATGGGCTTCTACGCTGCCTGCGTACAGCGGTGGGGCGCCCGGCAGGCGTCGGTGCTGTTCGCGATCATCCCCGCGGTGGCCGCCGTCGGCTCGTGGGCGCTGCTGGGAACGGGCATCGGCGTGTCGACACTGGTCGGACTCGCGTTCGGCACGCTGGCCTGCCTCGCGCAGGTCAGGGCCACACGGTTCGCATCGTCACATGTGGCGACCGTCACCTGCAGACCGTGACGTTCGGCCTATGCGCGTGTCGCACGCTGTGGGCAGGATGGCAGCAGGCGGGATGCCGCCGTTCCGCCCGCACGACAACGAAGAGAGGTCTCGGCATGAACGGTGTGACCGAGTCGATCGTGCTCTGGGTCGCCTTCGCCGCGGGCTGGCTGGCGGTTGCCGCGGCCGCGCTCCGGCGCGCGCCCGAGCTGCCTCCGGTGCGGTTCACCTGGTGGGGCCTCGTGCTGTGGTTGGTCGTGGCGATCCCGTCACTGATCCAGCTCGCCGTTCCCCGGCTGCTCGAGCACGGCATGCGCGACGATGCCATCGTGCAGCATGGCCAGTGGTGGCGGCTCATCACTGCGAACGTCCTGCAGGACGGGGGTCTTGCCGGCACGCTGAGCAATCTGTCGATCCTTGCGGTGACGCTTCTGGTCGTGGGGCGCACGGTACGTGGCATCCTGGCCGTGCCGATCTACGTCGTCGGCGGCATCGGCAGCATGCTGCTGCAGCTGTCGAACCCCGGTGCCGGCAACTCGATGGCCACCCTCGCGCTGCTCACAGCGGTGGTCGTCATCACCCTGGCACGGCCCGTGTCGCCCGCGACGCTGATCGGCTCCGCGGTTCTCATCCTGATCGGCGCCGGGCTGACCGTACTGAGCAACGAGCACGGGCCGGCCATCCTGCTGGGCCTGGCGATCGGGGTGGTGGTGCGGCTGGTGCAGCGCGCAGGGCGACGCGCCACCACCACGACGAGCCAGGATCGGCCGAGCGCATGACCGCGGTGACCGAGCAGCCGCTGCGAGCCCACAATGGCGCTGTGCACCTGGCCGGGTCGATATGGCGGCCGCCGGCAGAACCGCGCGGTCTCGTCATGATGCACCCCGGCTCTGGCCCGAGCGATCGTCACAACGACGTGCTGTTCCCGCCGATCCGCGCGGCGCTGCTCACTGCCGGCATCGCGGTGTGCTCGTTCGACAAACGGGGTGTCGGCGACTCGACCGGCGACTGGCGCGACGCCGATATCGCGATGCAGGCGGATGATCTTCTCGCCGGCCTCGGCGCCGCCCGGCGGGTCGTCGGCCCTCTGCCTGTCGGGCTGTTCGGTCACAGCCAGGGCGGGTGGGTCGTGCTCGAAGCCGCCGCCGACGCACATGCCGATTTCGTGATCATGAACTCAGGGCCGGCGGTGTCGCCGCGCGTGCAGGAGACATACTCCACCGTGCAGACCCTGCACCGGCAGGGATGGGACGATGTCGCGGCCCAGACCGGACTCGCCACCTTCTCGCGCACGATGGATCTGCTCTCGCTGACCTTCGAAGAGGCGCAGCCGCAGGTGCGTGCGCTCCCACTGGTCGAAGAGCTGATCGCGGCCGGGGTGTTCATCCCGACGGATGCTCGACTGTGGTCGCTCGCGGCACGGCTGATGCCCCACGGCCCCGCCGACGCCCTGAGCGCGCTCGACGTTCCGCTGCTCGCCCTGCTGGGTGAAGACGACGACATCGTGCCGGTCGGCGAGTGCGCCGACGTCTTCCGACGCCGGGTACGGCCCGACCTGCTCACGCTGTGCATCCTGCCCCGCGGCGACCACCGTCTGCAGCACGATGACGCCTTCGTACCCGGCTACCTCGACGCGATCACCGGGTTCGCCACGGCGCACGCGAAACGCGCCCTCTGACGCGGCGGGCTTCGGCGGTCGCTCGCCGCTTCCGGAGCCACGTGTCCCCCGCCCCGGTACCGTGGAGGCATGACCGAGGCCGCGGCATCCACACCCCGCTCCCCCGAGATCCCGCTCGGCGATCGCCCTGCCGACGCCGTGCCCGCGCACTGGCTGCTCGCCCGGGTCGGCAAGAAGGTGCTGCGTCCGGGCGGGGTGCAGCTGACGAAGAGACTGGTCGGGATGCTGCCACTGAAGGGCGCCGACGTCGTCGAGCTCGCCCCGGGTCTGGGATTGACGGCGCGGATGCTGCTGGAAGCCCACCCCGCCTCGTACATCGGCGTGGAAGACGATGCGTCGGCCGCGAGCCTCGCCGCCGAGGCGATCGGCGAGCGCGGGCGCGTGATCGTCGGCGACGCGAAGAGCACCGGTCTGCCCGATGCCTCGTGCGATGTGGTCCTCACCGAGGCGATGCTCACGATGCACACGAACGCGCATCGGGGCGAGATCCTCGACGAGGTCGCGCGCATCCTGCGGCCGGGCGGCTGCTACGCGGTGCACGAGCTCGCCCTGGTGCCCGACGACATCACCCCCGCGCAGGCCGACGACGTGCGGCTGTCGCTCGTGCGCTCGCAGAAGGTCAACACGCGCCCGCAGACCACGCCCGAGTGGCGCGCGCTGTTCGACGCGCACGGGTTCGACATCCAGCGCATCGAGCATGCGCCGATGCGCCTGCTGCACCTGCGGCGCCTCGTCGCCGACGAGGGCGTGCGCGGCACCTTGCGCATCGTGCGCAACGTGCTGCGCGACGCCGACGTCCGCCGCCGCATGCTGACCATGCGCGCGGCCTTCAAGCGAAACGAAGACCACATCGCCGCCCTCGCGATCGTGGCCGTCCGGCGAGAGGAGAGAGCATGACCGACTCCGACGAGCAGATCGTCGACGCCCGCGTGCGCGGCGAGATGAGCTGCGCCGACATGGCGATGGGCGCCTTCGACGCACTGGCCGACCAGGCGAGTTTCGTGTTGGTGGCAGACCATGATCCGTGCGGCATCCGCTACATGCTGCAGGCCGAGCGCCCGGGCGCCTCCGGCTGGGACGACCTCGAGTCCGGCCCCGAGCTGTGGCGGGCCCGCATCACGCGCACCGCCTGACCCGCTACCGCTTCGGCAGCCACGCGTCCGCCCGCGCGGCGAGCGCGCACACGGTGCGCGCGGCGGTGGATGCCGCGGCCCGCGTCGACCATGAGATGCCGATCTCGCGGTTGGCGTCGGCATCCCGGATCGGCACCTCGACGACGTCGGTGGGCGCAGGGCTCGCCGGTGGCAGGATCGCGACACCGAGACCGACCGAGACGAGTCCGCGCAGCGTGTGCACGTCTTCGCCCTCGAACCCGCGCTCGACGACGGCGCCCGATCGCTCGAGCATGCGATCGGCGAGGATGCGCAGCCCGTACTCGGGCCGCATCTGCAGCAGCGTCTCGCCGTCGATCTCGCGCAGGCGGATGCCGCGCCGCGCCGCGAACCGGTGGTTCCGGGGCACGGTGAGCACGAGCGGCTCGGCATAGAGACGGACGGTGTGGATGCCGCCACCGCCGTCGTACGGCGGCGACAGCAGTGCGACATCCGTGCGGCCTGATTCCAGAGCCTCCAGGCACAGATCGCGCGCGCCCTGATGCAGCACGAACCGGGTGTCGGGGCGCTCGGCGAGCACGGCGCCCAGCAGCGCCGGCACCACGACCCGGCCGAACGTGTGCTGGAAATGGATGGTCGCGGTGTTGTCGCGCTCGGCCGCGCGACGCTGCGCGATGCCGGTGCCGGCGAGCACCTCGTCGAGCGCACGGCGTGCGTGCGGCAGCAGGTCGGCCGCCTCGGCGGTGAGCGAGACCCCGCGCCCGCGTCGCTCGAGCACCGCGAAGCCGAGCCCGTCGGCGAGCCGTGCGAGGCTGCGGCTGACGGTCGACTGCGGAACCCCGAGCTCGTCGGCCGCCGCGCCGACGCCCCCCGTATCGGCGACGGCGATCAGATACGGCAGGTCCGCGAGGATTTCGCGCAGCGGAGGTGCGGCGGCGTGCGGCATCCACCATTCATAGCACGAGTGGATGTCACTACACCGACTCATGCATTTGAGTCACGGCTTTGACGCGCCTAACGTTGCCCGACGTGAAGACGATGCCGGCGCCTGTCGTATGGGAGGGCCACCCCAAGGGGTCCCCCGAGTACCGGCGCATCCTGCTCGCGCTCGCCTGCGCCGGCGTCGCGACGTTCGCGCAGCTGTACTCGCCGCAGGGCGTGCTGCCCGAGGTCGCGGCCACCCTGCATGTCACGCCGGACCAGTCGGCACTGCTCGTGTCGGCCGCGACGATCGGGCTGGCGATCGGCGTGCTGCCGTGGTCGTGGCTGGCCGACCGCATCGGACGCCTGCCGGCCATGAAGTGGTCACTGGTCGCCGCCACCGTGCTCGGGATCGCGGTCGTGACGTGCCCGTCGTTCGGCGGCATCCTGGCGCTGCGCACGGCAGAGGGCTTCGCCGTCGGCGGCCTGCCCGCACTCGCGATGACCTACCTGCAAGAAGAGGTGCACCCGCGGCACGCGGCGCTGGCCGCCGGCACATACGTCGCCGGCACCTCGCTCGGAGGTCTTGCCGGCCGCATCATCGCGGCACCGATCGGCACCTGGTTCGGCTGGCGCTGGGGTGTCGGCACCGTCGTCATCGTGGCCGCGGCGGCCGCCGTGGCCTTCGCCGCGCTCGCGCCGCGCGCCCGGGGGTTCCGTCGCACGCCGCGCGAACAGCAGGCGCCGATCGCACGGATCGTGTGGCGCCACCTCACCTCACCGAGGATGCTCACGTTGTTCGCGCAGGGGTTCCTGCTCATGGGCGGCTTCGTGACGATCTACAACTACCTCGCCTTCCGGCTCGCCGCGGCGCCGTTCGGGCTGTCGACCGCGGTGACCTCGCTGCTGTTCCTCGCCTATCTGTCCGGCACGTGGTCGTCTCGGCGCGCCGGCGGCGCCGTCGAGAAGCACGGGCGGCTGCGCGTGCTTCTCGCGATGACCGCGGTGATGGTTGCGGGCGTCCTGCTCACGCTCATCCCGCTGCTGCCCGTCATCCTGGTGGGGCTCGTCGTCCTCACGATCGGGTTCTTCGGCGCGCACGCGGTCGCCAGCGGCTGGACGGCCGCCGCCGCCCGCACGGGCCGCGCCCAGGCGACCTCGCTGTACAACCTCTTCTACTACGCGGGCTCGAGCATCGTCGGCTGGGCAGGCGGCGTCGTCTTCACCCACCTCGGCTGGGATGCGACGGCCCTCGTCGTGGCGGCGCTGGCGGTGGGTGCGGGATGCTGCGCGGCGGTGTTCCTGCGCGGGCACCGGGCCTGAGAGCGGGGCCGCACCGTCGCGCCCGCCGCAGCCCGACGAGACCCGCGACGGCGGCGACGGGCTTGAGCCAGATCAGCTCACCGAACCGATACTCGCGGCCGCGTACGAGCCGGGCGGCGAGTTCGGGGCGCAGCATCCTGAGGTACATCCGCCCCTTCTGCGCGTGCAGCGGGTCGGAGACCACCCTGATCGCCTCGGCGCTCTCGATCATCGGGACCGCGTTGCGGATGTTCTGCTCGGTCGTCAGGCTCTCGCGCTCGCGCAGCAGCCGGCCGGTGTATCCGCGCTCGCGTGCGTAGCGGGCGAGGATGTCGGCCTCGGGCTCGGCGCCTGCCACCGCGCCCCCGCAGACCACGAGAGTCGCGTCAGCGCGGTCGATCGATCGGATGCCGGCGCGCACCCGATAGCGGTTGACGAGGTTGGCGCGCCGGCTCTTGTTGCCGAAGCCGAGCACGACGACCACCTCGCTGCGCGGGTGCGGCACACCCGGCCCGAGCTCGCGACGGCTCGCCTGCCAGCTCGCGTACTCGCCCCAGCCGAGCACACCGCACAGCACCGCCAGCGGGATCGCGATCAGTCGGGCGCGCACGACCCCAGCGTAGGCGGGGTAACGAAGCTGCGGATGTCGCGGCCCGCCGCCCGCTCAGACGTTCGCGGCGTCCTCGACGAGCGCGTCCTCGGCCGAGACCCGCGCCATCGCGCGCTCCACGGCGTCGACATCGCGCACGGCGCCCTTGTCGGCCGACTGCGCCATGACGGCATACGCCCGCAGGGCCGCCGAGACCTCGCGCACGCGGGTGCGCGGCTTGTAGCCGCCGGCGGCCAGCAGCGCGCGACGCCGCTCGGCGAGCACCTCGTCCGGCACCTCGAGCACGAGTGCGCGGGTCGGGATGTCGATCGAGATGATGTCGCCGTCCTCGACGAGGGCGATCACCCCGCCCGAGGCCGCCTCGGGCGAGATGTGCCCGATCGACAGGCCGCTGGTGCCGCCCGAGAAGCGGCCGTCGGTGATGAGCGCGCACTTCTTGCCGAGGCCGCGGCCCTTCAGGAACGACGTCGGGTAGAGCATCTCCTGCATGCCGGGGCCGCCCTTGGGGCCCTCGTAGCGGATCACGACGACGTCGCCCTCGCCGACCTGCTTGTTGAGGATCTTCTCGACGGCTTCCTCCTGCGACTCGCACACGACGGCGGGGCCCGAGAACGTCCAGATCGACGGGTCGACACCGGCGGTCTTGACGACCGCGCCGTCGACGGCCACGTTTCCGCGCAGCACGCCGAGTCCGCCGTCGGCCGAGTACGCATGCTCCACATCGCGGATGCAGCCGGCCGCGGCATCCTCGTCCAGCGCCAGCCACCGCTCGGACTGGCTGAACGCCGTCGACGACCGCTTGCCGCCGGGCGCCGCGAACCAGACGTCGCGCGCCTCATCGGTGGCCGAGCCGCCACGGATGTCCCACTCGTCGAGCCACGCACCGAGCGTCTTCGCATGCACCGAGTGGACGTCTTCGTGCAACAGCCCGCCGCGACGTAGCTCGCCGAGGATCGCCGGGATCCCGCCGGCCCGGTGCACGTCCTCCATGTAGTACGTGCGGTCGTAGGCGACGTTCGGCGCGACCTTGGCCAGGCACGGCACGCGGCGCGAGACGGCGTCGATGTCGTCGAGCCCGTAGTCGACGCCGGCCTCGTGCGCGGCGGCGAGCAGGTGCAGGATCGTGTTCGTCGACCCGCCCATCGCGATGTCGAGCGCCATGGCGTTGTCGAACGCGTCGTGTGTGGCGATCGAGCGCGGCAGCACCGTCGCGTCTTCGTCGTCGTAGTACTTGTGCGCGATGTCGACGACCAGCGCACCGGCCCGCTCGTACAGCGCGCGGCGGGCGGTGTGGGTGGCCAGCACCGACCCGTTGCCGGGCAGCGCGAGGCCCATCGCCTCGGTGAGGCAGTTCATCGAGTTCGCGGTGAACATGCCCGAGCACGACCCGCACGTCGGGCAGGCCGACTCCTCGATGCGCAGGATGTCGGCGTCGGAGATGCTCTCGTTCACGGCCTCGCTGATCGCGTCGACGAGGTCGAGGGTGCGCACGGTGCCGTCCTGCAGCACGGCGCGGCCCGACTCCATCGGCCCGCCGGAGACGAACACGGTGGGGATGTTCAGGCGCAGCGCCGCCAGCAGCATGCCGGGCGTGATCTTGTCGCAGTTCGAGATGCACACGAGCGCGTCGGCCTGGTGCGCGTTGACCATGTACTCGACCGAGTCGGCGATGAGGTCGCGGCTGGGCAGCGAGTAGAGCATGCCCGAGTGGCCCATCGCGATGCCGTCGTCGACCGCGATCGAGTTGAACTCGCGGGCGATGCCGCCGGCCTGCTTGATGGCGTCGCAGACGATGCGGCCGACCGGCTGCAGGTGCGTGTGACCGGGGACGAACTCGGTGAAGCTGTTGGCGACCGCGATGATCGGCTTGCCGAAGTCGGAGGCGTCGACGCCCGAGGCGCGCATGAGCGCGCGGGCGCCGGCCATGTTGCGGCCGTGGGTGACAGTGCGGGAACGGAGTACGGGCATTCTTCGATTATGGGGTGGTGGTGGGATGCCGCGGCAGACGCCGCTGATACTGGTGCTGCCACCACTACCCTGGTGTGATGGTGGTCGATCCGCGTCGTCGAGAGCTCGGCGCGTTCCTGCGCTCGCGCCGCGAGCGTCTCGACCGCGCGGCGCTCGGCCTGCCCGCGGGCGGGCGCGGCCGGACGGCCGGTCTGCGCCGCGAAGAGGTGTCGGTCTTCTCCGGGGTGAGCATCACCTGGTACACGTGGCTCGAGCAGGGTCGCGACATCCACCCCTCCCGCCAGGTGCTGCTCGCGGTCGCCGATGCGCTGCGGCTCACCGATGCCGAGCGGAGGTATGTGCTCGACCTCGCCGGCTACGCCCCGCCGCGGCCGGCCCGGGTCGAAGAGGCCCCCGCGCACGTGCAGCGGCTCATGGACGCCCTGCCGCACCCTGCGTATGCGCTCGCACCCGACTGGGGCATGGCCGGGTGGAACGCGGCGTATGAGCGGCTGTATCCGCCGATCGCCGACGTCGCCCGCGGCGAGCGCAATCTGCTGTGGCTCGTGTTCACCGACCCCTACGTGCGACGGCTGCTGGATGACTGGGATGTCACGAGCCGGCGCTTCCTCGCCGAGTTCCGGGCCGAAGCGGCCCGGTCCGCCGATCCGCACGTGGCGCAGCTCGTCCAGGCGCTCATCGAGGCGAGCCCCGAGTTCCGTGCCGGGTGGGAGTCGTACGACATCGGCGGATTCGAGTCGCGCGAGCGCGTGTTCCACCTTCCCGACGGACGGGCCATGACGTTCGAGCATCACCAGCTGCGGCCGTCCGACCGGCCCGATCTGCAGGTCGTCCTCTACACGCCGGTGTGACGGCATCCGGGCCGCAACATGTCGCCGCGTGTCGCCGTGTGACGACACACAGCGTCGCGCGACGACATATACGATCCCCGTGCGCTCTCGGCCTGGCACGGTGGAGGGGAACCGCCGGACGAGCCGTCCGCGCGGCATCCCCCTCATCCCGACGCCAAGGAGTCCTCATGTCCAGACCCATCCGACGCACGCTGCTCGCCAGTGCCGTTGCGAGCCTGGCCGTCATGACCCTCGCGGGCTGCAGCCTCGCCGCCGATGCATCGAGCAGCTCCGACTCGTCGGCGAACAGCACCGTCTACTTCGGCGTCTCGGCCGCCGAGACCGGCCAGTACGCGCAGTACGGCGAGCAGTTCAAGCAGGCGTTCGACCTGGCCGTCGAGCAGGTGAATGCGAACGGCGGCATCGACGGCCACCCCGTGGCGCTGAAGTACGAGGACTCGCAGTCCGACCCCAAGCAGTCCGTCACCGTCGCGCAGAAGTTCGTCGCCGATCCCGACGTGATCCTGGTGTTCGGCGACTATTCTTCGGCCGCGTCCATCCCGGCCTCGCCGATCTACACGTCCGGCAAGCTGCTGCAGTACGGCTTCAACAACTCCAACGCCGACTTCACCGAGAAGGGCACCGACTACCAGTGGTCGAGTTCGACCACGACCGCCGATGAGTACGTGTGGGAGGCCGACTACATCAAGGACCAGGGCGTCGACTCCATCGGCGTCACGTATCTGAACACCTCGGACTGGGGCATCCCCGCCTACGACGCGTTCAAGGCGGAGGCCGACAAGATCGGCCTGAAGATCACCGACGCCGAGGCCGTCGACCCGACCTCCGACGACTACCGCCCGTCGCTGACCAAGGCCGTCGCGGGTGACCCGGAGGCATTCGCACACCTCGGCTACGGCCCCGACTCGGCCAAGCTCGTCACGCAGCTGCGCGCGATCGGCTACACGGGGACGTTCTACGGCGGGCAGGACGAGCAGTCGTTCGATGAGACGCCGGATGCCGAGGGGTCGGTCATCCCCGCGCAGTTCGTCGCTTCCAACCCCGACGAGGCCGTGCAGGCGTTCGTCACGGCCTTCCAGGCGAAGTACCCCGACGACAAGGATGTGACGAGCTTCGAGGCCGGCGCCTACGACGCACTGAACATCGCCGTGGCCGCAGCCAAGGCCGGCGGCACGACCCGCGCCGGAATCCTCAAGGGCTTCCAGGAGATCAAGGACGTCCCGAGCGTCGTGTACGGCAGTGTGACGTTCGATCCCCAGACGCGCCGCATCCTGAACCCGCAGTTCACCCCGACCATCCTGAAGGACGGCACGTGGGTCACTCTCGACAAGTGAGCGGCGCCCGCTTCTCATCATGCTCGACACGCTGATCGCCGGGCTGCTCCGGGGGAACGTCTACGCCCTCGGAGCAGTCGGCATCTCCCTCGTCTTCGGCGTCATGAACGTCGTCAACTTCGCACAGTTCTCCTTCTTCGGACTCGGCGCCATGCTGGCATGGTTCTTCGTCGTCAAGCTCGAGCTGTCGTTCTGGATCGCCCTCCCCCTGGTGCTGATCATCTGCGCACTGCTCGGACTCGTCATCAACATCTCCGTCGTCCGGCCCCTCGCGAAGTACCTGCCGCTCGCGGCCATGCTCTCCACCTACGCGGTCTCACAGGTCCTCGACAACGCGTCGCAGCTCGCATTCTCGGCGCAGTTCCGCGTCTTCCCCGAAGTCCTGCCGACAGGCAACCTGCACATCGGGAACATGCGCATCGGCACCTCCGACATCGTGATGCTCGCCGTCACCGCCGTCGTCATGGTCGCGATGTCGCTGTTCCTGAAGTACGGCAAGACCGGCCGCGCCATCCGCGCGACGGCACAGGACCAAGAGGCCGCCCTGCAGATGGGCATTCCCGTCGGCCCCGTGCAGAACCTCTCGTTCGTCATCGCCTCGGCCCTGGGCGGGCTGGCGGGCATCTTCTTCTCGCTCTACATCGGCGTCGTCAACCCCACCTCGGGGCTGAACATCGGCATGACGTCGTTCGTCGCGGCGACGCTGGGCGGCCTCGGCTCACTCGTCGGCGCCGTCATCGGCGGGTTCGTGCTGGGCATCTTCGAGGCGTTCGGCATCTACGCGTTCGGCGACGCCGCCCGTCAGATCGTCGTCTTCGTGATCCTGATCGTCGTGCTCGTCGTGCGCCCCGGCGGGCTGCTGGGCAAGGTGCCGCTCATCTCTACCGAGCCGCTGACCGGCACCTTCCTCGGCAAGGGCCGCCCCCTGCGCATCCCCCGATGGGTGTGGATCGCGGCGATCGTCGTCGGGGGCGTGGTCATCCCCATCGTCGGCAGCAACTACCTGCTCACCACCGGCACGCAGGTGCTCATCTACGCGATCATCGCGGCCGGCTTCACTGTCACCGCCGGCCAGGCGGGTGTGCTCGCTCTCGGCCAGGCCGGCCCCATCGCCATCGGCGCGTACGCGTCGGCGATGCTGAGCCTGTACGCGCACATCCCGTTCTGGTTCGCCCTGCCGCTGGCCGGCGTCATCGCGGCCGTCATCGCATCGGTGCTCGCCTCGCCCATCTGGGGGGTGAAGGGCCACTACATCTCGATCGCCACGCTGGGCCTGGGTATCGCGATCGTCGCGGTCATCCAGCTGATCGTCCCCCGGGCGATCTATGACATCCCCGTTCCCTCGATCGCCGGCATCCCGCTGAGCACCCCGCTCGCCTACTACCTCATCGACTTCGTCGTGCTGATGCTGACGCTGCTGGTCATGTGGCGGCTGCGCCGCTCGCACCTGGGCCGGGTGATCTCGTCGGTCGGCTCCGACGAGGTCGCGGCCCTTGCGTCGGGCGTGCGCGTGCGCGACTACAAGGCGCTCGCGTTCGCCGTCTCGGCGTTCTTCGCCGGCATCGGCGGCTCGTTGCTCGCGCATCAGTACACGTACATCGACACGACCATCTTCACGATGCTCATGTCGCTGCTGGTCGTGACGATCGTGATCCTCGGAGGCATCAGCCTGCCCTACGGTGCGGTCGTCGGCTCGATCATCCTGATCGGCGCGATGGAACTGCTGCGGTTCGCCCCCGAGTGGCGGATCATCGTCTACGGGCTCGTCCTCATCCTCGTGGTGCGGTTCCGTCCCGGCGGGATCCTGGTGAGGAACTCATGACCGACGCGCTGCTTCAGGTGACCGGCCTCGAGCGCCGCTTCGAGGGCCTCACGGCCGTCGGCGGCGTCTCCTTCGACGTCGCTCAGGGCGAGGTCGTCTCGATCATCGGCCCGAACGGGTCGGGCAAGACGACGACGCTCAACCTCGTGACGGGTGCGCTGCGCCCGAACAGCGGCACGATCACGCTCGACGGAGCGCGCATCGACCGCGCCCGCAGCGTCGACATCGCCGAGCACGGCATCGCCCGCACCTTCCAGAACGGCCGCGTGTTCGCGACGCTGTCGGTCGCCGACAACATCGAGGTCGGCATCCATTCCACCCTGCACGCGCACCGTCCGTTCCGGCGGCTGTCGCACCTGTTCCTGCTGCGGTGGATCCCCTTGCTGGCGGAGCTGTTCGTCGCGATCTTCGGCACGCGCGGCGCCCGGCGTGAGCGGCGCGAGGTCGACGCCGTCATCGACCGCGAGATCGATCGCTTCGAGGCGCGGCTCGGCCCTCGTCGCGACGACCCGACGTACACGCTCAGCTACGCGAACCGGCGGCGCACCGAGATCGCGCGGGCGCTCGCCCTGCGCCCCAAGCTGCTCGTGCTCGACGAGCCGACGGCCGGCATGAACCAGTCCGAGACCGCCGAGGTGCTCACCCAGCTGCTCGAGCTGAAGGCCGAAGGACAGACGATGCTGCTCGTCGAGCACAAGCTCGACCTCGTGATGACCGTGTCCGACCGGGTGATCGTCATGGACGGCGGCCGCATCATCGCGCAGGGCGACCCGCAGACCGTACGACGCGATCCCGCGGTCATCGAGGCCTACCTCGGCCGTCGCCGGCACTCCGACGAGGAGGGCGCCCGATGAGCACGCTGCTGTCGCTGGACTCGGTGGACGTCTACTACGGCCCGTTCCACGCCCTGCGCGGCGTGTCGATCGAGGTCGGCGAGGGCGAGATCGTCTCGCTGCTGGGCGGCAATGCGTCGGGCAAGTCGACGACGATGAAGACGATCCTCGGCTTGAACAGGGTCAAGGCGGGCACCATCACGTTCGCGGGCGCGGACCTCACCCACCGCCCGACCGCCAAGCGCGTCCGCGCAGGCATCGCGAGCGTGCCGGAGGCCCGGCGCGTCTTCCCGCAGATGACCGTCGACGAGAACCTCTACGCGGGCGCCCACACCCGCCGCGACCGGACCGGGATCGCCGAAGACATCGAGCGGATGCGCACGCACTTCCCGCGGCTGGCCGAGCGGCGCCGGCAGGAGGCCGGGACGCTCTCGGGCGGCGAGCAGCAGATGCTCGCGTTCGCCCGCGCGCTGATGAGCCGGCCGCGGCTGATCTGCATGGACGAGCCCACCATGGGCCTGTCGCCGAAGCTCGTCGACCAGGTGCTCGACGAGATCGCGCGACTCAACTCCGAACTCGGCGTCGCCGTGCTCCTCGTCGAGCAGCAGGCCGAGCTCGCCCTGTCGATCGCGAGCAGAGGGTACGTCCTCGCGACCGGCGAGATCGTCGTCGACGGCTCCGCCCAGGAGCTGCTCGACGATCCGAGGATCCAAGAGGCGTACTTGGGAAAGAGCAGTGACCGATGACACAGCGACAGCGACTGGGGTTCTTCACCCGCGTCCTCGATGAGGCGCCGGCGGCCGAACGCTACCGGCTCGCACTCGAGCAGATCCGCACCGCCGAGGCGGTCGGCTTCGACACCGCATGGGTCGCCCAGCACCACTTCCACGAGGACGAAGGCGGGCTCCCCTCTCCGTTCGTGCTGCTGTCGCAGGCGGCGCTGCAGACGTCGCGGATCGTCCTGGGCACGAGCATCATCACGCTGCCTCTGGAGGCCCCGCTGCGGGTGGCCGAGGATGCCGCGGTCCTGTCCCTGCTCAGTGACGGCCGCTTCGAGCTCGGCGTCGGCAGCGGCGGCACGCCCAGCTCGTTCCCGCCGTTCGGCTTCGATCCGAAGGACCGTCCGGCGATCTTCGTGCGGCACCTCGAGCAGCTCGTCTCGGCGCTGCGCGGCGACGTGCTCACGACCGACGGCGGCGCGCTCTACCCGGCCGCACCCGGGCTGCTCGACACCGTGTGGCAGGCGACCTTCTCCGCCGAGGGCGCGGCGCGCATCGGCGAGTCGGGCTTCGGCCTCATGCTCTCCAAGACGCAGCCGCACACCACCGGCACCGGATTCTCGGCTCTCGCCGACACCCAGCGGCTGGTCATCGACGCCTACCGGGAGAAGCTCCCCGAGGGCGTGCGCCCCCGCGTGTTCGGATCGCGCAACCTCGTCGTCGTCGACGACGAGGCCACCGCGGCCCGGCTCATCGCCCGCGGCATCGAGCGCTCGATCCCGGCCGCACGCAAGTTCGGCATCGACATCCCGTCCTCCGCGACTCCGCGTGAGCTGTGCGCCCTGCTCGATGTGCACGTCGGCACCCCTGAACAGGTCATCGCCGAGCTCGCCGAGGACCACGTGCTGCGCGACGCGACCGACATCGTCTTCCAGACCCATCCCGTCGACCCGCCGCACGAGCTGCTGCTGCGCTCGCTCGAGCTCATCGCGACCGAGGTCGCGCCCGCGCTCGGCTGGTCGCCCGCCCTTCAGGAGAGCCATGTCTGACCTCATCGACACGCTCGTCGGCATCGCGCCCGGCGACCCGCTCGACGCTCTGCGCGCCAAGCGACCGGTCGCCCGTGCCGACGCACAGACGACCTACGACGCGCTCGTCGCCGCACCCGCCGACCTCGCACGGGCGACCGCCCTCGAACGCGCAGCCATCGGCTACTGGGTGGCCGCGCTCAGCAGCGCCGCCGCACTCGCGGCGCACTACCGCGCGCTCGTGGCGGACGTCGACGCCACCGTGGCCGATGCGCTCGACGCGGCGCTGCCCGCGGCATCCACCACCGGTCCCTACGGTGCGTACCCGGCCGGCCCGCTCAGCGTCGAGGACGAGGAGGGCCTGCATTACAACGCCACGGACGAGCTGCGTGCCGTCGTCGGCGGTCGTCTGGCGGCGGCGCTCGAGCACGCGCACCTGCTGACCTTCCGGCCGCGAGATGCGAGCCCCGACGCCCTGCAGTCGCTGCTGGACGCCGGCTGGAGCACCGACGGGGTCGTGACCGTCTCACAGCTGGTCGCCTTCATCCACTTCCAGCTGCGGGTCGTCACCGGACTCGCCGTCCTCAAGGAGGCGCTCTGAGATGAGCGAGCAGGTCATCCGTCACCCCGATCTCCCGAGGCCGAACGCCTTCACCCAGGAGGAGCTCGGCTGGGTGCCGTGGCTCGAGCCGAAGCCCGAGTCCGAGCTCACCGAAGACGACTACACGGCGCTCGTCGAGCGTTCTCGCGCGGCCAGCCCCTACTTCCGGCTGCTCGTGCGCGACCCCGTCGTGCTCGGGGCGCGCACCCGTGCCGACAACGACATCTTCTACAACACCGACGCGGGGCTCGCGCGGGCCGAGCGCGAGCTGTCGGCGGCCGCGACCTCGCGCACCAACGGCTGTCTCTTCTGCGCGTCCGTGCACTCGCGCTTCGCGTCGCTGCAGGCCCCGTCGCGACGCGACGACGTGCAGCGCCTGCTCGACGAGGGCATCGACGGCGAGCAGGACGAGCGCTGGACCGCCATCATCGAAGCGGCGGCCGCGCTGACGGCCACGCCGTCGCACTTCGGCGCGGCGCACGTCGACGCGCTCCGCGCGGTCGGGCTCGACGACCAGGCGATCGTCGACGTCGTCCAGAGTGCGGCGTTCTTCAACTGGGCGAACCGGCTCATGCTCTCGCTCGGCGAGCCGACGCCGCCCGGCGCCTGAGCATGCGGCGCGTCACCGCGACGCGCTGACGGCACACTCCGGTCCGGGCACGCTCGGCGGTGCGCGCTCGGCGCGCGCAGGCTCGGCGGTGCGCGCTCTTCGGGCCCGGGTTCAGTGTGCTCGGGCTCAGCGGGCGCGGGCTCAGCGCGCGGCGGTCAGGAACGCCTTCGCGATGGGGCCGGCGGTGTCGGCGCCGCTCTCCCCCGTGTCCACGAAGACCGCGATCGCCAGGTCGCCTTGGGCGGCGACCATCCACGCGTGGACCTCGGTCTTGCCGTCCTGCGTGAACTCGGCGGTGCCGGTCTTCGCGATGACGGGCGCGCCGGGCACATCCTTCAGCGCGACGGCCGTGCCGTCGACGACCGGCTGCCGGAAGATGGTCTTCAGTTGCCGGGCCTCATCGGCGCTCAGGGGCGTCACGGCGTCGGGCACCTTCGCCGGCTGGGCGGGGAACAGCGTGGGCACGACCGTGTGCCCGGCCTGAATCGACGCGATCCCGGCCGCCATCGCCAGCGGCGAGGCGAGCACCTTTCCCTGCCCGATCACCGCGGCTGCGGCCTCGGTGTTGGAGCCGGCGTCGGGGATCTCACCGGGAAAGCTGTCGACCCCCGGCACGGAGGCGATGCCGAAGCCCAGGCTCTGAGCGGCCGCGGTGACGTCGCCGATGGTGTCGCGGGCGTTGATCATCGCGGTGTTGCACGACTGGGCGATCGCGGTCTTCAGGGGGATCTTGCCGACAGCCGACGGCGGATACCACGAGTCGTTCACGAAACGGTAGCCGTCGACGACGGCATCTTCGGTGCAGTCGACTTTCGAATCGGGGGTCAGCCCCGCGCGCAGGAGAGCGAGCGTGTCGAACATCTTGAAGGTCGAGCCAGGCGGCACCTGTCCGTTGAGGGCCGCGTCGAACGCACCCGTGCCCGGGCCGTTCGCCGCCGCCAGGATCGCTCCGTCGCTCGGGCGGATCGCCACGAGCGCGCTGGCCGGGCCGATGTCTTTCAGCGCCGATTCGGCGATCGTCTGCAGGTGCTCGTCCAGCGTGGTCTGCAGCGGTGCCCCGGGCTTCGGCTCGGCCGTGAAGAGCACTGTGGCGTCGCCGTCGGCCGGTACACGGCTGATCTGCACCCCGGCGATGCCCCGCAGCTCGGCGTCGTAGCGCTGCTCCAGCCCACTCAGCCCGACCGTGTCGGTCGTCTGGTACTCACCGGGGTTCTTCTCCATGATCTCTGCGGTGACCGGGCCGACCGCGCCGAGGAGCGGACCGGCGAACCCCCGGTACGGCCCGAGCTGCAGCGAGCTCGACACCGCGAGCGCACCGGGGATGTCGGAGAGGTCGGCGGCCGATGCGGGCACCTGGTCCTTGCGATAGGTGATCGCCTCGACATACTGCTGCGCCCCGCCGGACTTCACGCGCGCGGCGAAGTCGTCGACGTCGACGCCCACCACCCGCGCCAGCTCACCGGCCGAGGTCACCGCCTGCTCGGGCGTGACGTGGCTCTTGTCGATGCCGAAGATCACGACGGGCCGGCTCGTGATCAACGCGGTGCCCCCGCTGCCGAGGATGTCGGCGCGCGCCGGCGCCTCGGTCTTGCGACGCAGCACGTCGCCGGCGACGAGGTCGGGCTCGATGAGCGACGGCGCCCAGTCGACGTACCACTTGCCGTTCTTCTTGGTGGACGTGACCGTGGTCGTGTAGGCCCATTTCCCGTTGCCCGTCGGCCAGCTCCAGTGGGCGCGAGCGGTGCCGCGGTCGTCTTCGACCTTCGGGGCGTCGATCTTCACCGACGGCTTCATCCCGTCGAGCCCCGCGACGATGTCGGAGTACTCCTTCGCCGCCTGCTGCGCCGACGCGCCACTCAGCTGCACGTGGCTGAAGTCTCCCGACGCGAGCGCCTTGCCCAGCGCCTTCACATCGGGTTCGTCGACGGCGGTGCAGGCGGCGAGCGAAGAGGCCAGCACGCACAGGGTCACGGCCGCGGCGACGCGCAGAGTCCACCGCGTGGAGGGAGTGTGGGGCATATCGGCCAATGTATCGGCATCCGCGGACAGCGCGGCGGCGCCTGCCTCGGCTCCGCGGCATCCCACCACCCCACCGTCGGCGAAAGAACATCTGACGGCCGAGAGAGCGGGTACTCCCCGTGCCCTCGGCCGTCAGTCGTTCTCTCACCGGTTTCCGGCGAGCCCGCGGCGCGAAGCCGCGTGGGTCACGACACCAGCGACCCGACCCACAGGCCCAGTGCCGCCGCCGCGAGGGCGACCACCAGCATCCCGAACCCGTTCGCGACGGCCGCGCGCCAGCGGCCCTCCTGCGCGAGCCGCACCGTCTCGTAGCTCGCGGTCGAGAAGGTCGTGTACCCGCCGAGCAGGCCGGTGCCCAGCACCACCGCCCACGGGCCGAGCGGTCCCGCGAGTGCCGTGACGAAGCCCAGCACGAGCGACCCCGACACGTTGATGACCGTCGTGCCGAGCGGGTACGGCACGCGCACGCGCTCTTTGACCGCGCCGTCGAGCATCATGCGGCACGCGGCGCCGATCCCGCCGGCGAGCGCGACCGCCAGCGCGAGCCACAGCCCCGTCACCGGCGGGCTCCGAGCAGGATGCCGGCGAGGGATGCCGCGGCCCCGACGACGACCGTCGCCACCGCGTACGCGATCCCGGGCCAGACGTCACCGGTGACGAAGAGCCCGTCGGTGCCGACGGCGAACGTCGAGTAGGTCGTGAACCCGCCGAGCACTCCGGTGCCCGCGAACAGACGCAGGGCGCGACGGCGGCCGACGTCGGGTCCACGCCGGGCGAGTGCGGCCAGGAGCCACCCCAGGATGAAGGCGCCCACGACGTTGATGAGGAAGATGGGCCACGGCATCCCGCCCCATTCGGGCAGGGCGATCGAGACCAGGTAGCGCACGAGCGTGCCGATGAAGCCGCCGGCAATCACGAGGCCGACCGACGACCAGCGCAGATGCAGGGGTCGTGTGTTCGCGGGCGATGTCACGCGCTCACTCCCAGGGCAGCGGCTCGGAGCCTGCCACCGGGTTGAGCGGGACGACCAGGACCGGCCGATGCTGCCGGTGCGCGAGGTGGCTGGCCACCGACCCCTGGAAGAACTCGCGCAGCGTCTCGCGCACACTCGCCTCGCGGGTGCCGACCACGATGTACCGCGCGTTCACCGACTCGGCGAGACGGCCGAGCGCATGCCCGGGGTCGCCGGCCAGCTCGCGGCCGGTCCACTCGACGCCGCTGCCGGCGAGCACGTCGTCGATGTGGGCGGCCAGCGACGCATCGAACTCGCCCTCGCGCTCGTCGGCCAGATCGGGGTCGATCGAGCGGGTCACGGCCGTGCCGTCGAGCCGCTCGCCCACCGTGTAGCGCTCGAGGTCGACGTGCGCGCAGACGAGGTCGGCGCCCAGGTCGTGCGCGAGGCGTGCGGCCTCGCGCAGAACAGCGTCGGGCAGGCCCTTCTGCACCCCGACGAGGATCGTGCCCATCGTGTCCTCCTGCATCCGCGCTCCCGTCCCGTCGCCGAGCCCGCCGCGCACGCGCGGCGTCTGCGACAGGGACCGTTGTCGGCGGCGCCGAGGTTGTTCGCGGTGAGCCCCACCACCGCCTGGGTCCAGTGTGCCACAGCCGGGCCCGCGGCATCCCCTCCTCCCTCTGCTGTCTCCCCGCCCGCCCGCTTCCCGTGAGAGAACAACTGACGGACGAGGATGCGGGTATTACCCGCTCTCTCGGCGAGCAGTTGTTCTCTCACCGATTCGGGGGTGGCCGGGGGCAGCCTGAGGAGGGGGTGGATGCCGCGGACTCAGGCCGCGCGGCCCACTGCGGCGACGACGCCGTGCACACTCCGCTCGAGGAAGTCGACGATCTCCTCGACGGGGCGCTCGGCCTCGACCGCGAGCTCGACGAGCACCTCCTCGGTGAACCCGACCCACGCGCGCAGCGCGACGCGCAGCAGCTCGGTCTGCGGCATCCCGAGCTCTGTGAACACCCCGAGCAGCCGACGCGCGTTCTCGTCGCGGGACTGGTCGATGACCTCGCGGATCGACGGGTCGCCGCTGGCGACGCCGCGCACGAGCGAGTAGAACGTGCCGCGGTGCTCGCGCACGAACACGACGATGCGGGTGAGCGTGTCGTGCAGTCGCTCGAGCGCCGGCAGCTCGGGACGTGGCTCGCTCGCACGCAGCAGACTGTCGCGCGCGGTGAGCACCACCTCGCGGTGCAGCCCCTGACGCGAGCCGAAGTAGTGGAAGACGAGGCCGCGCGAGACGTCCGCCTTCTCGGAGAGCTCTTCGATCGTGAGCTCTTCGAGGGGCCGGGATGCCAGGAAGTTGACGCCGAGCGCCACCAGCTGCGCCCGGCGCTCCTGCGGGGTGAGCCGGCGGCGGCGATCCTCGGGCATGAAAGGAGCCTAATCCTCCCGCTTGTTGACTGTTGGTCAATAAGACCTCTATGCTCATCCCGGACGCGACGACGACGTCGCGCCAGAACCAGGAGGTCCGATGTCGTTCCGCAGCTTCGCCCGTTCGCACCACGGGCGTGTCATCCTCACCGCCGTTCCGGTCGCCGCCGCCGTCACCCTGCTGACCGCCGGTGTCGCCCAGGGCGCGGTGCCCGTCTCGTTCGCCGTGTCGGGCACGCAGTTCCAGATCAGCGCCTCGCAGCTCGACGGCACCGGCTTCTCGCAGTACGCCGGCGTCGCCCAGGACACCGAGGGCAACCACCACGCCGTCGCCATCGCGAACATCAAGTCGGCGACGCTCAACGACCTCTGCCAGTCGGTCATCACCGACACCCCGCTGGGCAAGGTCGGCCTGCTGATCACCGCCGGCGGCGGCAAGACGCCGGCCACGGCATCCGACCTCCAGATCGGCATGACCGGCCTGGAGGGCGATGCGGAGTTCAAGAACATCCGCATCGGCGTCGACGCCTCGACCGTCAACACGAAGGCCAAGGGCTCGGCCGGCGACTTCGCGCAGGACGCCGACACCGTGACCATCAAGAACCTCGAGCAGACCGCGTGGAGCACCCAGGCATCGGTGTTCACGCTCAGCGGGATGTCGCTGAAGCTCACGGACGGATCGAAGGGATGCTTCTGAGCACCGTGACACAGCAGCAGCGGCGCCGTGCGACCGCGACCCCCACGGCGTGGTCGCGGTTCATCGCCTGGTGCCGGCGCCGTCCGTTCATCGGCGGCGTGCTCGTGGTGCTCGCCGGGGTCGAGATGTTCTTCTCAGGACAGCTCGACCTCGGTCACATCCACGTGCAGCTGGGCATCGAGGGATTCCAGGCGACCGTCATCCCGATCGCGCTCGTGCTGCTGGGCGCTCTCGCGATCGCCATGCCTGCCCATCACGTCTTCTACGGCGTGCTCGCACTGGTCGTGGCCGTGTACTCGCTCGTCGGCGTGAATCTCGGCGGGTTCGTGCTCGGGATGCTGCTCGGCTGCATCGGCGGCGTGATGGTGGTGGCGTGGATGCCGCGGGCAGCGAAGCGCGCGGCCGGTGACGCCGACGCGGGTGATGCGGTGGACGTCGCTCCGGCCGACGTGCCCTCGCCCGGAGCGGACGCATGAGCGGCCGGCGCGCGGGCGCGCTGGTCGGCGTGGCCGCGGTGGTCGGCAGCCTGCTCGCCGGGTCGTCCGTGGCGACGGCCGCCCCGGCGTCGGCCCACATCTGCATCCCGGTGATCTGGCCGTGCGACGACCCGACGCCCGAGCCGTCCGACACCCCCACCCCGACGGCGACGCCGGACGCGACATCCACCCCGTCGGCGTCGGCCACGGCCGAGCCGGGCGACGGTGACGACGCGAAGAGTGACGACGCAAACAGCGACGACACGACGAGCGACGACACGTCCGAGAAGGACGACAAGGCCGAGGCCGCACCCAAGACCTGGTCGCTCATCAAAGACGACGACAGCCAGATCTTCACCCAGCCGGCCGCGCAGCTGGGATCGGACTCGCTGTCGTTCTCGGGCCTGAAGGGCATAGCGCTCGTGAAGCTGACGACCGCCGACGGCAAGAAGGTCACGGCGATCCGGCTGCGGGCCGACCGCATCACGATCAAGGGGTTCAGCCTCACCGTGCGCGCGGCGACCGGCCCCAAGCTCGTCACGACCGCCGACACGATGACGCTCGAGGGCAACGTCAACGTGTACGTCAACTCGCTCACGGCGACCACCGCCGGCGGCGCGTCGTACACCCTCGGCGCCGACACACCGCCGCCGGCCGACGGCGTCACCCCGAAGCTGCTGCGGGTGACACTGGGCCTGGTCGGCTCCAGCGCCGATTCGATCACCTACACGAACACCGACCAGCAGATGCACGAGTGACGGGATGCCGCGGGCTGCGGCATCCCGCCCCGTCGCTCGCTCGCAGCACCCCGCCCTGCCGCCGCACCACACCGCGAGGCGCAGAGCGGAGGCGGGGCTCACGGCAGGGGCTGGGCGAAGGGTTCCTCGGGCTCGTCGGGCGGCGGCAGCGTCTCGATCGGGCCGGTCAGCGGCGGGTTGAGCGCCGCCAGCGGACCCGCGGGGTCGGCCACCATGGCACCCGGCAGGGTCAGGGGTCCGGTCACGACGGGGGGTTCGACGGGGGATGCCGCGGCCTCCGACACCCCCGATCGCACCGCCCCGATGCCGGCGGCGATCACCAACGCGATGCCGACCAGCTCGAGCGGCACCAGCTGCTGCCCGAGCAGCACGAGGCCGGCGAGCGCCGCGGTCGCCGGTGACATGCTCATCAGCACCGCGAACGCCGACGCCGGCAGACGCCGCAGGGCGATGAGCTCGAACGCGTACGGGATGGTGCTCGACAGGAGGGCGACGGCGGCGCCCAGCCCGAGCACCTCGGGCCTCAGCAGCGCTGATCCGGCCGCGACGATGCCGAACGGCAGGGACAGCAGGGCACCGATGCCCATCGCGATGGCGAGACCGTCGAGCTTCGCGAAGCGGCGGCCGACCCGCGCCGCGGCGAGGATGTAGAAGGCCCAGCTGGCGGCCGCACCCAGCGCGAACAGCACGCCGAGGGGGTCGATGCGGTCCCATCCCCCGCCGCCGAGGCACAGGACCCCGGCGAACGCGACCGCGGCCCACAGCCACGCGCTCGCGCGGCGGCTGATCACCAGCGAGAGCACGAGGGGCCCCAGCACCTCGATGGTGACGGTCACGCCCAGCGGCAGCCGCTGCAGCGCGAGGTAGAAGAGCCCGTTCATCGTGGCCAGCACCACGCCGTAGCCGAGCACCGAGAGCCAGTCGTCGCGCGTGCGCGCACGCAGGCGCGGGCGCGTGAGCGCCAGCAGGACGAGCGCCGAGAACACCAGCCGCAGCATCACCATGCCCAGCGGCCCCACCGCCGGGAAGACGAGCACGGCGATGGCGGCGCCGGCATCCATGCACAGCTCGCCGGCGACGACGAGCCCGGTCGCCCAGAACGCGGCGGGGCGCGCCCCGCCGCTCACTTCTCGGGTGCGGCGCAGATCGCCTCGTCGGCGATCACGTCGTGTGCCTGTGCGGCCGTCCACGGCATGCCGACCGCTACGGCCTTCTCACCCGAGGTCGCGGGCGCCTGCACGGCGATCGCCGCGAGCTCGCGGGCCAGGGCGGCGATCACGGTGTCGCCGGCCGTCGAGTTGTTCAGCACGACGACGACCGTCAGTCCGCTCTTCGGGTCGGAGAACGCCGCGGTCAGATACCCGCGAGCCGAGCCGTACTCGCCGATGAAGCTGCCGGCCTGCACCGCCCCGCCGCTGGTCGTGATCCAGCTGGGCAGCGACGACGAGAGCTGCAGCGGCGCGGCGAAGCGGGTCTTGCTCTGCACGAGTGTCCCCGCCGCCAGCGCGTGGGCGTAGGTGGCCAGGTCGGCGATGTCGCTGACGACCCCCGAATCGGCGCCGCCGTAGCTGGCCGAGGCCTCGCTGATGTCGGTCTGCTTCGTGCACTCGTAGGCGCCGGACTTGGTCTTGGAGGCCAGATAGAAGCCGTGCAGCGCGGCCGATGAATCGACGACGGGCAGTGCCGCGGCATCCCCCGGCAACTGCGTGTGCGACATGCCGAGGGGAGCGAAGACGTCCTTCTCGTACAGCTCGGCCAGGGTCTTGCCGGTGGCCCGCTCGAGCGCGAGGCCGAGCAGCAGGTATCCGGCGTCCGAGTCGCGATAGCTCATGCCGGGCTTCACGTCGCCCGACACGTCGCCGACCCCGTAGCCGACGAGCTCGCGGGGATCCCACGCGCGCGCGGGGTTCGTCACCGACTGGTCCTCCAGCATCGCGTCGTACGACCCGAGCCCGCTGGTCCCGTCGCACAGCTGCGTGAGCGTCACGTCGGTGAACTGCGGCATCCCGCCGACGTAGTCGGTCACCGGATCATCGAGCTTGACCGTGCCCTTGTCGGCCAGCGTGTAGAGCACATCGCAGGTCATCGCCCGGGTGACGGGCCCCGCACGGAACGTCATGTCGACGTCGACGGGCGTCTTGCTGTCGGGTGAGACGGTGCCCAGTCCCTTCTGCCAGCTGCCGCTCCACGGCACCCAGACGCCGACGATCGCGCCCGACGACCCGGTCGCCGTCATGGCGTCTTCGACGGCGCTCTGCAGCTGCTTCTGCGTGTCGGAGGGCAGCGCCCTGTCGGGGGCGAGCGTGGCAAGCCCGCCGGCGGCGGCGTCGCCCGAGCAGGACGCCAGTCCCAGGGTGAGCGCGACCGCGGCGACGACGGCGACCGTCGCGCGCTTCATTCCCGAGCGGATGTGCATCCTCACCCCCCGTGATCGTGCATAAGCATTCAAACACACCTTGCGGCCGCAGCCCGCTCCCGACGGGCCCAGGTGTCCCGTCGTTACATAGGCTTGCCGCATGCCTCACACCTTCGACGCCGACGCCGTGACCGCCATCCTGAACCACATGAACGGCGATCACACCGACGACAACCTGCTCATCGTGCGCGCGTTCGGCGAGCCCGACGCCGTCTCCGCGCGCATGACCGGTCTGGACGGCGACGCCGGCGAGTGGGAGGCGACGGGGGCGGATGCCGCGGGCACGACCGTGCGCGTGCCGTGGCCGGGCGGGCCGATCAGCGAGCGCCCCGCGGTGCGCAAGGCCGTGGTGCTCGTCTATCGCGAGGCGTGCGCGCGCCTGGGCGTGGAGGCGCGCTCGCACTGAGGGCCGCGGCATCCATCGTCATTTCCTACGCGCGCGAAAAATTAGCTTAGGCAACCCTTATCTTCAGCTATAGTGAAGGCATGACGCAGCCGATCTCCTTCTCGACCGCACTCCGTGAGCGCTCGGGCGCCGCCCACTCGGGCAGCGAGCACTCCGGCTTCATGTCCGACCTGCTCCGCGGCGAGGGGACCCGCGAGGACTACATCGCCCTCGTCGTGCAGCACTGGTACGTCTACGCGGCCCTCGAAGCCGCGACCGAGCGCATGCGCCACGATCCGGTCGCGGCGCCCTTCATCAGCGACCGCCTGACCCGCCTGCCCGCGATCGAGGCCGACCTCGAGTTCCTCATCGGGCCCGACTGGCGCGACCAGATCGCCCCGCTGCCGGCCACCCGTCGCTATGTCGAGCGCATCTCGCAGGTCGGCGCCGTCTGGGCCGGCGGCTTCGTCGCCCACCACTACACCCGCTACCTCGGCGACCTGTCGGGCGGCCTGTTCATCGGCCGCGTCATGAAGCGCCGCTTCGGCTTCGAGACCAACGGCATCGGCTTCTACCTCTTCGACGACATCGCCGACCCGGCCGAGTTCAAGAACGTGTACCGCGAGCAGCTGGACGCCGCCCCCTGGGACGACGTCGAGCGCGAGCGCGTCATCGACGAGGTGCTTCTGGCCTACCGCTTCAACACCGAGCTGTTCGAGGACCTCGCCGCCGCGAAGGACGAGCTCGTCGCCTGAGCCGGCCGGCCGCTCTCAGGCCGCACCCGTGCGCACCCCGGCCATGAACCGCTGCACGTCCGGATCGACCTGGATGTCGCGCGGCCGCAGCGGGCGCGTCAGGTACAGCCCGTCGAGCGAGGTCAGCCGCGACAGCGCCACGTACGTCTGCCCGGGTGCGAAGGCACCGGCGCCGAGGTCGATGATCGCGCGGTCGTAGGTCTTGCCCTGCGACTTGTGGATCGTCACGGCCCACGCCAGCCGCAGCGGGAACTGCGTGAACTCCGCCGCGATGTCGCGCGTCAGCGCCTTGGTGCGCGGGTCGTACGCGTAGCGGAACTTCTCCCACACGCTCGGCTCGACGTCGTGCTCCTCACCGTCCACGTCCACGCGCACGGTGTCGCCCGCGATGCGCGTCACCGTGCCGATCGTGCCGTTCACCCAGCGCGGCGGGCCGCCCTTCGACGCGATGTCGTTGCGCAGGAACATCACCTGCGCCCCGATCTTCAGCTGCAGCTCGACGTCGGCGGGGTAGGCGTCGCCGCGTCCGAAATCGCCGTTGACCTCGGCCACGGCGGTCTGGGCGCGCCCGGGCAGCGCGTTCAGGTGCTTCTGGTTGATCGCGGTCACCCGGTCGTTGCGGGTGGCCAGCGTGATGATCGGTGCCTCCCCCGCGCCCGGCTCGGGCGGGCGCCGTGCGCCGGTGTCGTTGAGCACCTTCGCGATGTCGGCGGTCACGCGGCCGTGCCGCACCGCGTTGAGCATCGCCTTGAAGCCGGGATCGGACTGACGATGGATGTCGCGCAGCTCGCGGATGTGCAGCTCGGCGCCGTGCCGTCCGAGGTCGAGCAGACCCGACGAGTCGGGCGCCTCCCCCGCCCACACGTGCGCATCGAAGAACCAGAACGAGCGGTAGTGGTCGCTCACATAGCGCGCCTCGTCGCCGCGCGGCGGCACCGGGGCGAGCTGGTACGGGTCGCCGAACATGACGAGCTGCGCGCCGCCGAACGGCTCGGCGCGCCGGCCCCGGGCCGTGCGCAGGGCCCGGTCGACGGCATCCATCAGATCCGCGTTCACCATCGAGATCTCGTCGATCACGAGCGTGTCGATGGCGTTCAGCAGCTTGCGGGTCGCGTCGGACTGCGGCTCGTCCTTCGTGCCGATCAGCCCGATCGGCAGTTTGAACAGCGAGTGGATGGTCTGCCCCTCGACGTTCAGCGCCGCCACCCCGGTGGGAGCGCAGACGGCGACCTGCTTCTGCGTGTTCCAGGCCAGATGCTGCAGCAGCGTCGACTTGCCGGTGCCGGCGCGCCCGGTCACGAACACGTGGTCGCGGGTGTCTTCGATGAGGCGGAACACCTCCTCCTGCTCGGCGGAGAGGGAGGGAGCGGTCACCCGATCCATGGTACGGGGGTGGATGCCGCATCCCGTCCGGTTCTCCACAGACGGTCCCTCGCGCCCCGTCGTTCTGCGTCATTCCTCAGGCTGCGGCCGATGCCGTTTCCTAGACTGGAGCCGTGAAAAAGGAGGCGCTGGACGCAGCGACGCCCATGGGCGCACCCTCCGGCCCGCCGGCCCCGCCGGTGGGTGTCACAACCATGCCCCCTCCGCAGCCCGAGCCGAGCGCGCCGCCGGCTCCCGGCATCCCTCCCCGCAAGGGCCATCCGGTGCGCGATCTGATCGCGATCGGGCTCACGGTGGTCGTCCTGCTGGCGGCCCTGGCGGTCGGCGGCTTCTTCGTCTACCGGGCGCTCTACAGCCCGTCAGCGTTCGTGCAGCACTATCTGTCGTTGCTGGCGAGCGGACATGCCGCCGATGCGCTGAAGGTGCCGGGCGTGGCCATCGACCGCTCCGAGCTCGAGAAGAACGGGCTGCCGAAGAACGCGTCCGAGGCGCTGCTGCGCCAGGCCGCCCTGTCGACGCTCAGCGATGTGCAGGTCGTCTCCGAGACGCGCGAGGACGACGGCGACACGGCGGTCGCCGTCACCTACAAGGCCGGCGGGTACGCCGGGGTCACGACGTTCGAGGTCTCGCCCGACGGCCGTGCGGGGTTCATCCCGACGTGGCGCTTCGCGCGCAGCCCGCTCGCCGTGATCGATCTGAGCGTGCACGGGTCGATGACGTTCCAGGTCAACGACTTCCGCCTCGACAAGCGCCAGGTCGCCCTGGCCGGCACCGCCGTCGACCCCGCCGATCCGGTGCCGATGCTCGTCTTCTCGCCCGGCCTGTACTCGGTGCGCGTCGACACGACCATCTCGTACTCGCCGGGCCTCGCCGTGCTCTCCGACGCGCCGATGAAGGACGTCCCGGTCGAGGTGCAGACCAAGCCGACCGACAAGTTCGTCGCGGTCGTGCAGGACCGTGTCGACGACTTCCTCGAGCAGTGCGCGACGCAGCAGGTGCTCCAGCCGACAGGATGCCCGTTCGGCTACGTCGTGCACAACCGGCTCGACGGGCTGCCGCAGTGGTCGATCGACAAGGCGCCGAAGGTCACCGTCGTGCCCTCCGGCGAGGGCTGGGCGATCCCCGAGACCAAGGGCGACGCGCACATCGTCGTCGACATCCAGTCGATCTACGACGGGTCGATCACGCACCTCGACGAGGACGTGCCCTTCACCCTCGTGGGCACGATCGACATCAGCGCCAACGGCGCCGCGTCGATCCGGGTGAGCGAACCCGGCTCGTGAGCTGAGCGCGCCCGGCGCTCAGGAGCCCAGCCGCGCCTCGCGCTCGGCCGCCCGCGCGTCGCGATCGGCCATGGCCGCGAGCCGCTCGTTGTAGGCGGCGAGCTCGGCGTCGCCGGTGCGGTCGGCGTGCCGGTCGCGGCGCTTCTGCACCTTCTCGTCGTTGCGCGCCCACTCGATGCCCACGATCACCGCGAGGATCAGCGTCGGGATCTCCCCCACCGACCACGCGATGCCGCCCCCGACGTACTGATCCGCGATCGGCGTCGCGCCCCAGGTGCGCCCCATCGAGCCGAACCACTCGGCGACCATGAGCCCGGTGTGCATCATGATCGTGATGCCGAAGAACGCGTGCGTGGCCATCACCAGGATGAGGATGACGATGCGCATCGGGTACGGCAGCCGCGACGGCACCGGGTCGATGCCGATCAGCGACTGCACGAACAGGTACCCTGAGATGAGGAAGTGCACGATCATCCACTCGTGACCGAGGTGGTCGTACATCGCCCAGCGCAGCAGGTCGGTGAAGTAAAAGATCCACAGGGACGCCCCGAAGATCACCGCCGCCACGATCGGGTTCGTGATGACCTTCGCGTACGGGCTGTGCACCGCCCACATGATCCACTCGCGCGCACCGCGCGTGCCGTCGTGGCGCTTCTCGATCGCGCGCAGCGCGAGCGTCACGGGCGCTCCCGGCACCAGCAGCATCGGGATCGCCATGGTCAGCAGCATGTGCCCCATCATGTGCACGCTGAACAGGTAGTCCTGATAGGCGTTCAGCGGCCCGCAGGTGACCCACGCCAGCAGTGCGAGGCCGAGCAGCCAGAACACCGTGCGCTGGACCGGCCACTTGTCGCCGCGGCGGTGCAGCCGCCGGACGCCGGCGAGGTAGAAGAACGCGCCGAACGCGCAGACGACCGCCCAGAGCAGGTCGATGTCCCACTGCGTGAACCAGCGCGCCATCGTCAGCTCGGGCGGCAGCGGCGACCCGGTGAGGATCTCGGCGGGCGTCTCCGACAGGGGCACCTCGGCGCCCGCGGGCGGGGGCGTGCGCGCGAGCGCGACCGCGACGCCGCTGGCCAGGCCCATGATCGTCAGCTCGACGACCACGAAGCCCCAGAAGCGACGGCGGGATGCCGCATCCTGCCGCACCCGCGTGATCAGCCGGGTGCGGTACACCGCGCCCAGCAGGCCGAGCAGCACGAGCGCCGCGGCCTTGACCAGGACGAGCTGACCGTATCCCGACGTGAACAGGCCGGCGACGCCGCCCAGCCCGACGATCGCGCGGGCGATGCCGGAGACGGCGACCACGACGAACGCGACGATGGCGATGCTCGAGTAGCGGCCGAGCACGTCGGCCATCCGGTCCTTGTCGAGCAGCGGACGCACGACCACCAGCAGCACCAGGCCGCCGATCCAGACGGCGGCGCCCATCATGTGCATGATCATCGCCGTCACCGCGATGTTGTGCGACGCCAGGTCTCCGGAGTGCCCCTGCGTGCCCATCGGGATCAGCGACGCCAGCGCGAAGATCGCGATGAGCAGCGTGGCCGTCCAGCCGCGGGCGACGTACGTGAGGATCGTCAGCACCGCGCCGGCCAGCGTCGTGATGAGCCAGGTGATGCCGGCCTCGGTCGTGGTCAGCCAGCTGCCCAGCTGCGAGCCGAACGTGTTGTCGAGCCCCACGGTCGGGTTGAACGTGAGCACGAAGGTGAGGAATCCGGTGGCGGCGGAGGCCACCGTGAAGACGCCGGCGGAGAGGGACGCCACCCCCAGCGCCAGATCGAACGGCTTCTCGCCGACCTTCAGCGCGAACAGGGCGGTCACGAGCGTGCCGCACATCCCGGCGGCCGAGAGGTTCACGACCATCGTGACCAGCGGCAGCCCCCAGCGCACGCCGGGACCGGGGTCGCCGAGCGGCAGGGGCGCGGCTCCGCCGCCGTAGGCGAGCGCCCACAGCGCCGCGACGAGGGCGGCGACGAGAAGCAGCACGGGCCCGACCGCCCGCAGCACGCGGGCCGAGCCCGCGCCGGCGGAGGCCCCGCGCGGCGCATTCGTGCCGCGCGGAGGGGCAGCGGGGATCACCCCTCAAGCCTAAGCGGCCGAGAGAGGGGTGACGCCCATCGATCTGGGCGAGAACGCGAGAGGGGGATGCCGCGAGCTGCGGCATCCCCCTGCGTCGACGTCCGTCTTACTTGACGGCAGCCTTCAGCTTCGAGCCCGCGGTGACCTTCACGCGCTTGCCGGCCGGGATCTTGATCTCGGCGCCGGTCTGCGGGTTGCGGCCCGTGCGGGCAGCGGTCGCGACCTGCTCGAAAGCGATCCAGCCGGGGATCGAGACCTTGCTGCCCTTGGCGACGGCCTCGGAGACCGTGGCGAAGAGCGAGTCCAGGACGCCCGAGACGGTGGCCTGGCTCTGGCCGGTGGCGCTGGCGATGCTCGCGACGAGCTCGGTCTTGGTGATGGACTTGTCAGCCATGTGGGTGTGTCCTCCAGACGGCGGACCCGCCGCCTTTGTCTACGGAACCGGAAGACGTTGTGCCCCCCGGCTGGTCTTTGCGACCGGGTCCGAATGTACCAAGAATCCGCGGAATCATGCGGATTTCGGGGCATCCTCGGCATATTCGTCCGGCGTGTCGGGCTGAGGGGTGTGCCGGGTGTGACAGAAGTGACGGATGGGGATGCCGGGGGCCGCGGCATCCCGAATCTGCGCCTCATCTGCCGGAATGCCGGGCCGCGCGCACGCGTGGACTCTGCGTTTCGACGCCGTCGTCGGGCCGCGTCCCTCTCCCCCCTCCTTGTCCCTTCTCCGGTCCCCCCGCATCGGTGAGAGAACAACGGACGGACGAGGATGCGGGTATTTCCCTATCTCTCGTCCGTCAGTTGTTCTCTCATGGGGAGGAAGGGCGGACGGGGGGATACCGCGGCGGGAGGGGGATACCGCGGCCCGCGGAGACGACGAAGGCCGGAACCCCTGAGGGGCTCCGGCCTTCGTGAAGCGGGTCTTACCAGCTCGACTTGGTCACGCCGGGCAGCTCGCCACGGTGCGCCATGTCGCGGAAGCGGACACGCGAGATGCCGAACTTCGACAGATGGCCGCGCGGGCGACCGTCGATGACATCGCGGTTGCGCAGGCGCACCGGCGACGCGTCGCGCGGCAGCTTCTGCAGGCCGACCCGAGCGGCTTCGCGCTGCTCGTCGGTCGCGTTCGGGTCGATGAGCTGCTTCTTCAGCTCGGCGCGCTTCTCGGCGTAGCGGGCGACGACCTCGGCACGCTGGTTGTTGCGCGCGATCTTGCTCTTCTTGGCCATGAGATCAGCGCTCCTCTCGGAATTCGACGTGCTTGCGCACCACCGGGTCGTACTTCTTCAGCACGATGCGGTCGGGGTTGTTGCGGCGGTTCTTGCGCGTCACGTAGGTGTACCCCGTGCCGGCGGTCGAACGCAGCTTGATGATCGGACGGACGTCCTGTGCCTTCTTGGCCATCAGAGCTTCACACCCTTCGCGATCAGGTCCTTCACGACCGACTCGATGCCACGCGCGTCGATCACCTTGATGCCCTTGGCGGACACGTTAAGGGTGACCTTACGACCGAGCGAGGGCACGTAGTAGGTCTTCTTCTGCACGTTCGGGTCGAAGCGGCGCTTCGTCCGGCGGTGCGAGTGCGAGATGTTGTGACCGAAGCCGGGAACCGCTCCGGTCACCTGGCACACTGCAGCCATGGTGATGTCTCCTTCTGTACCGTGACGCCGGACGGCGTCACCCAAGATCCCTTGTCTGCACCCACGACACGACCCGGTCTCGCGACCGGCGATCATGAAGAGGGAGCGAACTGCGTGCTGGAGTGCGCGCAGACAAAGAGCAAGTCTAGCATGGCGTGGCGTGTCGCCTTGACGTGCGGGGATGCCGCGGCCGCCGTCCCATCGACCGGCTCGGGCATCCCCGCCGGGGCGATCAGCGCTTGCGCGCCTTGACCGGCCCCTCCGCGGCCTTCTCCCTCTTGAGAGCTCGCTTCTCCTTGAGGGTGGCCTGCGGCGTCTTCTTGGCGTTGTGCTTGTCAGCCATGGTCGATACTCGCTTCCCTTTGTCACAGCTGGCGGGTATTCCGAGCGACCATAGCCCACTTCCGACGGGAAGTCACTTCCCCCGGCTCAGGCCGCCGCGTGCGGGTCGAGGCGGTTCAGCGTCCGGACGGTCTGCGCGTAGTCGCCGCGCACCTCGCCGAAGCGCAGGAGCTTCACGTTCTCGACGAGGATCTCGTGCGCATCGGGCTGATCGCGAAGCAGCGCGAGCGTCTCGTCGACGAAGTCGTCGAGCGGCATCGCGATCGGGCTCCGGCTCTGCCCGGGCATGATCTCGGTCGCCACAGCCGGCGGGACGAGCTCGACCACGCGCACGCTCGTGTCGGCGAGCTGCAGGCGCAGCGATTCCGACAGCATGTGGATAGCGGCCTTGGTGGCGTTGTACGTCGGCGTCACGGCGAGCGGCGTGTGCGCGAGCCCGCTGGAGACCGTGACGATCGTCGCGTCGGGCCGCGACTGCAGGTGCTGCGTGAACGCGGCGATCAGCTGGATCGGTCCGAGGAGGTTCGTCGACACGATCTGCTCGGCGTCGGTGACGAACTCCGCGCTGCGCCAGTCTTCGGCGCGCATGATTCCGGCCATCGCGACGAGGACGTTGAGATCGGGATGCCGCGCGATGACGTCGGCGGCCGCGTCGCGGACACTCACGGGGTCGCTGATGTCGATGCGGACGGTGTCGACACCGTGCTCGGCGTGCAGCCGGGCGAGCACCTCGGCCCGGCGCCCGCCGATGATGACGGTGTTGCCCGCGGCCTGCAGGCGGAGTGCGAGGGCGAGGCCGATGCCGCCCGTCGCGCCGGGGATGAAGACGGTGTTTCCTGTGGTGTCCATGCCTCCACGTTCTGCGGCATCCCCCCCCCCCCGCGTAAGAGACCCGTCGATCGGGGGACTCGCGATCCCTGGTCGTCTGCGCGCGCGCATCACAGAATGGAGGACATGGACCGCACCGGGCTCGCCGCCTTCCTCCGCTCCCGCCGCGAGGCGCTGCAGCCCGGCGACGTCGGTCTGCCCGATGGGGCGCGGCGGCGCGCACCCGGCCTGCGCCGCGAAGAGGTCGCGCAGCTGACCGGCATGTCGGTCGACTACTACACGCGCCTCGAGCAGAATCGAGGGCCGCAGCCCAGCGAGCAGATGCTCGCCGCGCTCGCGCGGGCGCTGCGGCTGACCGACGACGAGCGCGACTATCTGTTCCGCACGGCGGGGCACACCGCGCCCGATCGGCGGGGGTCGCTCCCCCACGTCGCGCCGGCGCTGCTGCGCGTGCTCGACCGCCTCGACGACACCCCGGCGATGGTCCTGTCGAACCTCGGCGAGCCGCTCGTCGCGAATCGGATGGCGCAGGCGCTGTTCGGCGATGTGTCGGCTCGCACGGGCCTCGCCCGCAGCGACGTGTACCGGTGGTTCACGGAGCCCGACTCGCGCGAGGTCTACCCCGAGGACGACCGACCGCGCCAGGCGCGCGCACTGGTCGCGAACCTGCGCGTCGCCTACGGTGCGATGGGCCCGCGTTCGCGCGCCGGCGAGCTCGTGCGGGCGCTGCTGTCGGCGAGTGACGAGTTCGCCGAGCTCTGGGACCGCCACGAGGTCGCCGCTCGGTTCGAGGACCACAAGACGCTCGTGCATCCCGAGCTCGGTCCGATCGAGCTCGACTGCCAGGTGCTGTTCACCGAGGACCAGTCGCAGGCGCTGCTCGTGCTCACCGCCGCGCCGCACACCGAGGCCGCCGAGAAGCTCGCGCTGCTCTCGGTGCTCGGGAGTCAGCGATTCGGGTGAACGCGCGAAGCGCGTCGATGCGGGGCGGTCAGCGCGCGGCGTCGAGGCGGAGGGATGCCGCGGCCTCGGCCGCTCCCCTGCCCCACCGGAACGGCGACACGGTGCGGTCGCCGGGGATCCAGAAGCGCCAGGGGAACGCATCGGTGCCGGCCACGCCGGCGATGCCCACGCGCGGACCCGCCGCGACCTCGGCGAGCGGCTCGTCGCGCAGCAGCAGGCTCGCGACGGCGCCGCCGCGCGGCATCCCGTCCACCACGTCGATCCCGTCGTGCAGCGCATGCCGCAGCCCCATCGCGTCGCCGAGCCGCCCCGGTCCGCGCGCGAGCTCGCGGTCGGTGCGTGCGGCGGGACGGCGCGTGCGCGCGATCTCGAGGCCCGCGGTGACCTCGCCGGCGCGCAGCAGGATTCCGCCGGCCTCGCCCTCGGGCCCGCACACGACGTTGGCGCAGGAGTGGATGCCGTGGCTCAGGTAGACATACAGATGTCCGGGCTCGCCCCACATCGTCGCGTTGCGCTGCGTGTATCCCATGCGCGCGTGCGATCCGGGGTCGGGCACGGGGCCGGTCCCCTTGCCGTGGTAGGCCTCGACCTCGGTGATCCGCAGGGCCACCGTGTCATCGCCGAGGACGACGGTGAGGATGCCGCCGAGCAGCCGCGGCGCGACCTCGAGCGGCAGGGGGCGCAACTCTTCGCGGGTCGCGACGTGGAACGCCGCGGCGGCGAGGGGCGCGGGGTCGGAGAGCTGATCGGTCATGGCACGGCGGGCACGGCGCCCGCCTCCACGATACGCCGGACAGCTCGCATCCCGGTCCGTCCGCGTGATGCGCGCGGCTCCGTCCGCATGATGCGCGCGACCGGCATCCCGCCCCCACGGCGAACGCGCGCGGCCTAGAATCGCGCCATGCCGCTGGTGACCCTGTGCGTGCGCCCGCAGCGCGCGGCCGCGCGTGCCGAGTACGCGTCGTTCCGCAGCGAGGCCGGGCTCGACGAGAGCGCGCTGCAGTTCCACGACCTGACGCGCGAGCCGCTGCCCGCCGACGCGTTCGAGCGGTGGTCGGGGTTTCTCGTCGGCGGCAGTCCGTTCAACGTCACCGATGACGACAAGTCCGACGTCCAGCGCCGGCTCGAGGCCGACCTGGAGCGGGTCGCGGCGGCGGCCGCGGCATCCCGCACCGCCGCCCTGTTCACCTGCTACGGCATCGGAATCGTGACCCGGATGCTGGGCGGCGAGGTGTCACGGCGGTTCCCCGAGCCCACCGGCCCGACGCCCGTCTGGTTGACGCCCGCGGGCGTCAACGACCCCGTCACCGCGGCCATGGAGGACGAGTTCGTCGCCCTGTCCGCGCACAAGGAGGGGGCCGGGACCGTGCCGCCGGGCGGCGTGCTGCTGGCCACGAACCTCGCGTGCCCGGTGCAGGCGTATCGGGTGGGCGACCGGCTGTATGCGACGCAGTTCCATCCCGAGTCGACGCCGCTGCCGTTCACCGAGCGCATGGCGTTCTACCGCGACGGCGGGTACTTCTCGGCGGAGGACTACGACGAGATCGCCGGCCGGGTGCTGTCGACGCCGATCACCGAGCCCGCGCGGATGCTGCGCTCGTTCGTGCGCACGTGGGGGTGACACGGATGCGCCGCTGCGCCGGGCTCACTGCCCGAGCGTCGGGGGCACCTGACACCAGGAGGCGTCGAACCCGCTGAAGTCGTGCACCTCGCTGCCGTCGGCGAGCGACACGATGTGCGTGACGACCTTCTGCGGCATGGGCAGCAGATAGTCGTCGTAGTCGTTGTGCACGCTGTCGGGCGCCACCGTGATGGCGGCGTACTGCCCGCTCGGCGACACGCATGTCTGCTGGATCGCGTCGTCGACGGACATCTCGAAGATCGGCGTCGCGCCCCCGTCGGCCGCCACCCGGAACACGGTCGTGCCCTCGGGCGCTCCGCTGTCGGCACCCGATCCGCCGGCGACGTCGAGCACCGTGTACGGCTGCACCGAACCGCCGGCACTGCCCGGCAGCGGCGTGACGACGCCGCGGTGTCCGGGCACGTCGGCTCCGTCGCGGGTGGCCGTGACCAGGGGCGCGACCGTGCCGTCGGTGAGGTCCACGGTGACCATCCCGTCGGCGCGCTCGACATATGCGACCGACGAGCCCCGGGCGATGCCGTCGATGACGGTGCCGGTGCCCAGGTCGGCGGCGCCGTCGCCGGAGGGACCGGCCAGCAGCATCCTGCCGTCGTACGACAGGACGAGGATGCTGTCGCTGTCGGGCACGAAGCGCCAGTCGGCGACGCGCGGGTCATCGCCGGCGACCGTGACCGCGGCGGGCTTCGTGTCGGCCGCGCTGTCTTTGAGCGACGCCGTGTAGAGCACGCTCTCGCGCGCGCCGGCGGCGCCGGGGTCCGCGTCGGAGTAGGTGTAGCCGATGAGCTCGCCGCGGTCGGCGCTCTGCAGCCGGGTGACGGTGCCGTCACCCGGCAGCGGCAGCTCGCGTCGATGGCGCCCGGAGAGATCGGTGACCACGAGCGCCGTCTTGCCGCCGGCGTCGAGCGTCACGGCGACGAGATGGCCGCTGGTGGCGCGGAAGTCCTCGATGTGATCGGCGCGCAGCACGGCGTGCGGGTCCGACCCGTCGAGCCCCGCGCGCACGATGCGGTCTTCGGCGGATCCGCGCTGCAGCAGATAGACATCCGTGTGCGGGGTGGCGAACGTCTGGGTGACGGTCGTGGTGCGTCCGCCGCCCAGCCCCGCGACGTCGTGGAACGTCACGGTGTAGTCGGTCGCGTCGTGCAGCGGCAGCGTGAACCGCACGCCCATCGTGCGGCCCGCGGTGTCGACGGTGAACTCGGCGGCCGGCTGGACGGTGACCTGGCCGGCCGTGATCGTGTGCAGCGACTGGTTCATCGTGACGATCAGGCGCGCGCCGGAGGCGGTGGCCGCGGCATCCGGGTCCACCTGCACCGCCGTCACGCGCGGGCCCTGCGCGCTGCCGACGGCCGCACCCGCGAGGCCGAGCACCACGAGCACGCCGACCACCGCGGCGAACCCGCCGAGGAACGCGCGGCTGCGCCGGCGGCGGGAAGCCGCGCGCCGGGTGCCCTGCCCCCGCCCTTGCCCCTGGTCAGTACTCATACGGATCCTTGGGCTCGGCGATGGGGGTGACCTTCGTCGCGTCGATCTGGAGGGTGCCGGATGCCGTGGACCGCACGGTGCCGGCGACGCTGACCCACACGCCGGTCGCGGGGGACTTCGCGCCGGTCGCGATCGGCACGCGGGCCGGCTGCGCGTCGATGACGCAGTGCGTGATGACCAGGCGGGTCAGATCGAAGGTGCCGTCGTCGCCGGGGGTGACGAATCCGGTGATGGTGACGGTGTCGCCCACGAAGGCGTCGGGGTTCGTCGCCGTCGCGAACACGCTCGCCCAGTCGCCGACCCCGAACGCGGTCGTGTCGCCGTGGACGGCGAGGTTCACGACATCCGACCCCGCGAACAACGGGGCAGCACCCACGTCTCGCGTCTGCGCGATCTCGGCGGAGAGGGACGCGGGCGGCAGCAGCAGGATCGAGAGGGCGACGAGGGATGCCGCGGCTCCGCCGGCCGCGGCGAGCACGGCCGCCGGCCGCCCGGTGCGGGTGCGCGCGTGCGCGTGCGCCGCGGCGCCTTCCCCCGACCCGCCGCCCTGTGCACGCGGTCGGGGATCTTCTGCGACACGCCGCGCCGATCGCTGATCGAGTGGCGTGTCGACCAGGATCCCCGACGCTGTGCCCGCGGCATCCCGCATCCCGGTCGACCCGTGGCCGTGGTCGTGGCCGTGGTCCTCCTCGGCGCCCAGCGGCAGGAGGAAGCTCAGCCCCGCCCCGACCAGCAGCAGCACGGCCATCGGGATCGCGAACCAGTTCGACGACGGGTTGATGTACAGCGCCAGCCGGCCCGTGAATGCCAGGCCGAGCGTCACCACCGCCAGGCACGAGGCGAGCCCGACGCCGAGCCAGCGGTTCCAGAGCGCCGTTCTACGCGACAAGGTTCACCCCCGCGGCGATCGCGAAGGCCGCCAGCAGGACGGTCACGACCATGCCCACGAGCACCTTGGTGGTGAACGTCGTGCGCAGCAGCGCGAGCATCTTCACATCGACGAGCGGCCCGACCAGCAGGAACGCGACGATCGACCCCGGCGTGAACGTCGACGCGAACGACAGCGCGAAGAACGAGTCGACGTTCGAGCAGATCGACACGATCATGGCCAGCAGCACCATGGCCACGATCGAGAAGACCGGGTTCGAGCCGATCGCCAGCAGGGCGTTGCGCGGCACGAGCACCTGCACGGCGCCGGCGAGCGCCGCGCCGATGACCAGGGCGGGCATCACCGCACGCAGTTCGACGACCAGCTGCGCGAGGCTGCGCCGCCACCGGTCGCCCGCCTCGTGCGTCACGGTCTCGCACGCGTCGCGGAACCGATCGGTGACGAGGGCATCGGGATCGGGATGCCGGCTGTAGAGCCATCCGATGAGGTTGGCGATCGCGTACCCGCCGAGCAGGCGCGCGACGAGGATGCCGTCGGAGAACCCGAATGCCTGGTGCGTCGTGATGATGACGATCGGGTTCACGATGGGCGCGGCGACCAGGAACGTGAGCGTCTCGGGCACGCTGAACCCGCGCATCATCAGGCCGCGCGCGAACGGCACATTGCCGCACTCGCACACCGGGATCAGCATGCCGAGCAGCGAGAGCACCGCCCGCCGGGCCCACGCGCGGCGCGGCATCCATCGCTCGATCATCCCGGGCGGGATCCACACCTGCACGACGATCGACAGCACGACGCCCAGCACCACGAACGGCAGCGACTCGATGAGCACGCTGATCGAGAGGGTGAGGCCGTCCTGCGCGCGCGTGGGCAGGTCGGGCATCAGGCCCGGCGCGAATGCGTTCAGTGCGAACAGCACCGCGACCAGGCCCACCCCGAGGCCGATCGCGACCGTCCGGCGGGTCGCCGGTGACACCGACAGCCTGGCCGTCGGCGGCTCGTGCGCGGGCGCCCGCGTCACGTCAGTCTGCACTCGCCTCGGCGTCGGCCCGGCTCGATGCCTGCCCGGCCTGCCGCTTGGCGGTGCACTCGGGGCAGAGACCGAAGATGTCGACGACGTGCTCGGCCTGGGTGAAACCGTGGCGGGCGGCGGTGGCGCGGGCCCAGTCCTCGACGTCGGTCGCGGCGATCTCGACGGCGCGACCGCACGCGCGGCAGATCAGGTGGTGGTGATGGCCGTGCGTCGAGCAGGCGCGATAGAGACTCTCGCCCTCGGGGCTCTGCAGCGAGTCGGCGTCGCCGGCGGTGGCCATGTCGGAGAGGGCCCGGTACACGGTGGCCAGGCCGATGCCCGTGTTGTCGTCGCGCAGGGTCGCGTGCAGCGTCTGCGCGCTGACGAATCCCTGCGCGTCGGTGAGCGCCTCGCGCACGCGTTCGCGCTGCCAGGTGTTCCGCTGGGCCATGGTTCGAGTCTAGAGGCGGCTGCCGGAGGAAGACCTGGGAGCGGCATCGTCACCGCACCGGCTGGGGCTTGACGCGCACATCGCCCATCCACGTGGCGATGAGCACGGCGACGAGCGACCCGGCGGCCATGATCGCGGCGAGCACCACGATCTGGAACCGGCCGGCCTCCAGCGGCGAGATGCCGCCGAAGATCGCCCCGACGAAGGCGCCGGGCAGCACCACCAGCCCCGTCGTGCGGGTCTGGTCGATCGAGGGGATCAGCGCGTCGCGCACGGCACGCCGCGCCATGTGGATCGTCGACTGGCGCGGCGTGCCGCCCAGAGCCAGCCAGCCCTCGACCTCGTCCCAGTGGTCGACGACGGCCGTGGTGAGCATCCGCCCCGTGAGGGTCGCGATCGTCATGGCGTTGCCGATCACGATCGCCCCGATCGCCAGCGCGTAGCGCGAGGTGAGCTCGAGGGCGCCGGTGGTGAAGACGATCGCTCCCGCCAGCGCGACGCCGGCGGCGATCGAGCTCGTCATCATGACGGCGGTGCGCACCGACCATCCGGTGCGACTCGTCGCGACGGAGGCGGCGATCGTGAACATCACGCACAGGGCGACGGCGATCCACACCGGGCTGGAGATGATGCCGGTGAGGATGACGCTGATCACCGCCAGCTGCACGACCCCGCGGGCGATCGCCCGCACGGGTGCCCAGACCGCCGGCACACGGAAGGCCATCAGCACCACGGTGGTGACCGCGGCCAGCACGACGACGCCGATCAGCGTCGGCAGGATGTCGGCCGGGACCGTGAACCCGCTCACAGGGCGAGCCTACTGAGGGGCGGCGACACCGGCTACGCGAACAGCGCCTCGCCGATGTACGAGCCGGTCGCCGGCGCCGGCGGCACCGCGAAGACCGCCGAGCCCACGTGGCCGATGTACTCGTTGAGGAGATCGGATGCCCCGAGCCGGCGCTGCAGACGCACGAAATGCTCCGGGTCGTTCATGTAGGTGAGGAAGAGCAGACCGGCGTCGAGCTGTCCGTACTGGTTGAGCCCGTCGGTGTAGTTGTACGGGCGCCGCAGGATCTTCACGCCGTCATTGTTCTCATGCGCGGCCAGGGCGATGTGCGAGCGCATGTCGATCTTGGTCTGGCCCGCGGCATCCTTCACCGAGAAGTCCGGGGTCGTGTGCTCGGCGCCGCCCGACAGCGGTGCGCCGTCGACCTTCTTGCGGCCGAAGATCTTCTGCTGGTCGGCGACGTCGTCGGCATCCCAGATCTCGATGTTCATCTGGATCTTGCGGGCGATCTGGTAGGTGCCGCCGGCCATCCACGCCTGGTCGTCACCGGCCCACACCCATTTCTCGAAGTCCGCGTCGGTCGAGACGTTGCGCGTGCCGTCCTTGAATCCGAAGAGGTTGCGGGGCGTCGTCTGGTCCGGGCCGGCCGAGGCGCGCCCGAAGCCGAGCACCGTCCAGCGCACGGTCGCGGTGCCCCGGGCGATGCGGGCGAGATCGCGGATCGCGTGGTAGGCGACCTGTGGGTCGTCGGCGCACGCCTGCAGCGACAGGTCGCCGCCGGTCAACGCGGGGTCGAGCCGGTCGCTGGGCAGGGTCGGAAGCTCGGCGAGCTTGGCCGGCTTCTTGTCGGCGAGTCCGAACCGGTCGTCGAAGACGCCGGGTCCGAGACCGACGGTGACGGTGAGGGATGCCGGACCCAGGTCGAGGGCCTCGCCGGTGTCCTGTCCGGCGCCGACGCCTCGAGCGGGCGCGACCGCGCCCACGGTCTTGCCCGCCTGCAGCTGTGCGATCGCGGCCGACCAGCGGGCCAGCAGCACCTGCAGGCTGCGCGCGACCGCACCGGCGGCCAAGTCGAAGGTCATGAACACGCAGTAGCGCTGCGGTGCCGTGCTGATGCCGGGCTGGGGCATCCCCTTCTCCGCCACATAGAACGGATGGCTCTGCAGCAGGTCTACGGTCTCGTCGCTCGCGTGGGCGGCCGAGATGTGCTGCGCGCCGAGCACGCCGCCGACCCCGGCGACCACGCCCAGGCCCGCGGCGATGCCGCCGCCCAGCAGCGAGCGCCGCGAGACGCCCCGGCGGGGCGCGGCATCAACCGAGCCCTGTGCCGGAGCGTCGTCGCGGGTCTCGGTCATGACGCGGCGGCCACCTTCTGCGCGATCTGCGAGAGCGGGTCCTGCAGCGCCTGTACGGCCTGCGAGATCTCGTTGGCGGCGGCCTTCTTCGTGGCGTCGTCGTAGGTGACGTAGCCGCCGAGGGCGGTCGCGTCGCGGTACTTGGCGAGTACGTCGTCGACGTTCTTGAACTGTGCCGTGATCTGGTCGGTCAGGTCGGCGTTGAGCTTCTTCAGGCCGGGCTCGAGGTAGGCGAACGCCTGGCGGGCGCCCTCGACGTTCGAGGCGAGGTCGACGAGGTCGATGTGGCTGTACGCCTCTTCCTCACCGCTGATCTTGTTGGACTGCACCTCTTCGAGCAGGCCGGCCGCGCCGTTGGCGAGGTCCTCGGGCTTGAAGGTCAGGTCCTTCGACAGTTCGCTGAGCGTCGTGACGTTCTCGGTGAGCTCGGCGGCGAGCTTCTTGGTGTCGTCGGTGATGGCGCCCTTCTCCCACAGGTCGCGCTCGATCGCGTGGAAGCCGTGCCAGCCGACCTCGGGGTCGAGGTTCGAGGCGCGCATGTCGATCAGGTAGTCGAGGTTGCCGGCGTTGTCGGTCGGGTCGGCGCCCGGCTTGATGAAGCCCGAGACGTCGGACTCGATCTTCTCGTAGAACTGACGGGTGCCCGCGTAGACGGTCTTGGCCTTGTCGAGGTCGCCCGCGTCGATCGCGGCCTGCAGCTGCTTGGCGCCGTCGAGCAGGTCGGCGATGCGGTCGGTGACATAGCTCGCGTAGCCGGTCGCGCCGTCGGCGAGCAGCTCGGCGGTGTCGCCGGTGGCGGCCTTGGCCGCCTTGCCGGTCACGGTGAAGTCGGTGAGCTCTTTGGTCGCTCCGGGGCAGTACAGCTGGTACGTGCCGCCGTCGAGGGTGACGGTGAACGAGACGGGAGCCAGGCCGGGGGCGAGGTTCTCCTTCTCGCCGACGATGCGCTGGTCCTGCAGCAGCTCGAACTCGATGATGCCGGTGGCCGATTCGTTGGTCACCGAGAAGGTGACCGGCCCGGCCTTGGCCGTCGTCGTGTCTGCGGTGCACTCGTCGCCGTTCGAACCGGAGGCCAGCGTCACGTTGACGGTCGACGGGTCGCCGCTCGACGACGGGTCGGCGCTCGACGTGCTGCCGGAACAGCCGGCGAGGGTCAGCGCGGAGGTCGCGCCGAGGACGGCGGTCAGGGCGACGAGCCGCAGGCGGCGGTCAATGGACGGCATACGAGGTGCTCCTTCGATCGGATTCCGGCGCGGTCGCGGCGGACGGGTTCGACGCCTGCGCGGCGGCGCGGCGCAGGGCGCGCGTGTCGCGCCAGGCGCTCAGTGCCAGCAGGACGGCGGCGAGGCCGAGCGCCAGCGGCAGCCACACCCGCCAGAGGGTGAGCTCGCGGGCGAGGGCATCGCCGGCGGCGACGGCGTCTGCACGCTCGGTCGCCGTCGTCTGGGGAACCGACCACGTCGTCGTGTCCAAGGTCAGGGTGCGCGAGGTCGCAAGGCCTCCGCCGGTCAGGGTGAGCGTCTCGTGCTCGACGCTCTTCGCGTCGACGAGCCCGTCGTGCGCGGTCCACACGGAGGTGACGGCTGTCGCGGTCCAGGTCGCGTCGAACGGGCCAGGGTTCTGCAGCGCATCGATGCCGATCGGCACGCGCCCGAACAGCTCGGTCAGGTGGTCGAGGGTGAGCGTCGCGGGGCGGTCCGTGTCCGCGGCATCCCCCTTCTGCGTCCATTCGGTGACGCGCGCGCCGTCCCGTTCGGTCGGCGTTCCGTCGCGGAAGGTGATGGGGGTGGATGCCGCGCCGCCCGTCACGCGCAGGGTCGGGTTCTCGGCGCTTGAGATCTCGACGGTGCCCGCGGGGGTCAGCCCCGCGGTCGTCGGCAGCGCGGCGGTGCCCGCCGGGATCGCCAGGGCGAGCACGGCGGCCGCGAGGGCCAGGGCTCCGGCGATCGAGAACTTGACCGTCGGCAGTGCGGTGGCGGACGGGCGCCAGCGCTGCGGCCAGAACGCGATGAGCAGCATCGGGACGAGGTAGGCGAACCAGCCGAGCACCTCGATCACACGCGGATCGGACGGGATGCCCAGCACGCCGGTGATCAGCGCCGAGCGGATCGAGCCGATGGGCGCGAGCCACGACAGGTCGACGGTGTGCTGCTGGCCGATGGTGATCCAGCCGGCCTCGTGCGCGCGGCGCAGGGCGGTGAGCACGAGCCCCGCAGCGACGAAGATGAGGAAGATGCTCGAGATGCGGAAGAACCTGCCGAGGTTGAGCTTGACCCCGCCGGTGTAGAGGCCGTAGCCGACAAGGCAGGCCACGGCGATGCCGAGGAGGGCGCCGATGCCCGCCGCGAGCACGCTCGTCGACGCCTGCAACGTCGCGAGCAGGAAGACCGCGGTCTCGAAGCCCTCCTTGATGATGGCCAGGAACGCCATGCCCGCCAGCGCCCAGGCGGTGCCGCGGCCGAGCGCGGCGGTGGCCTCGGCCTCGATCTCGCGCTTCAGGCCGCGCGCGTTCTTGCCCATCCAGGCGATCATCGCGGTGACGAAGACGACCGCGACGACGCCGATGATCGCCTCGAGCCCCTCCTGCTGCGCCTGCGGCAGCGCCTGCTCGAACGCCTGCAGGCCCACGCCCACGCCGATGCAGATCAGGACCGCCGCGAACACGCCGAGCCACATCGGCCGTCGCGAGATGCCGTTGCGCTTCAGGAACGCGGCGACGATGCTGACGACCAGAACGGCCTCGAGGCCTTCACGCAGGCCGATGACGAAGGTTGCGAGCACGAGCGGGATCCGGACTTCCGGTGAGGGGTGTGGGGATGACGGTAAGGCTAACCTTACTCCTTCCCCCGCGTCGAGCCCGCCGGATGTTTCGTGGCGGAGTGTGACACGGATGGGGATGCCGCGGCCCCGGCATCCCCTCGTCTCGACGTCTACGCGGCCGAGCGGGTCACGCGGTCGCGGCGGGCGCCGACTCCGCGGCACACGAGGTAGATCACGAACGAGATCGTCGTGATGTAGGGGCTCACCGGCAGCTCGCCCATGACCGCGAGCAGGATGCCGCCCACCGCCGACACGAACCCGAACGCCGCCGCCAAGAGCGGCACGGCCACGGGTCCAGCCGAGACGCGCATCGCGGCCGCGGCGGGAGTGACGACGAGTGCGAGCACGAGCAGCGCCCCGATGATGTGCACGGCGACGGCGACCACGAGCCCGAGCAGCAGCATGAACGCGAGGGAGATCGCGCGCACGGGCACGCCGCGCGCAGCCGCCGCCTGCGGATCGAGCGAGTCGAAACGCAGCGGCCGCCACATGAGCAGCAGCCCGATCAGGACGATCACGCTGATGACGATCAGCCAGCCCAGCTGCGCATTCTGCACCGTCACGATCTGCCCGGTCAGCAGGCTGAATCGGTTGGCGCTGCGTCCCTGATAGAGCGAGAGGAACAGGATGCCGAGGCCCAGTCCGAACGGCATGAGCACACCGATGATCGAGTTGCGCTCGCGCGCCCGGGCGCCGAGCAGGCCGATGACCGCCGCGGCGATGAGCGATCCGACGATCGATCCCGTGACGGCATCCACCCCCACCAGCAGGGCCGCGGCGGCACCGGCGAACGAGAGTTCGCTGATGCCGTGCACGGCGAACGCCATGTCGCGCTGCATGACGAACACGCCGATGAGGCCGCCGACCAGGCCCAGCACGGCGCCGGCCCAGACGGAGTTCTGCACGAGCGCGAGGATCTCGCCGTAGTCGGAGGCGCCGCCGAACATGGCGTTGACGATGTCGGACCAGTTCATGCGTGCTCGTCCTCGTGGTGGTGATGCGCCGCCTCGGCGTCGGGCGCGCCGACGACGACGAGGCGTCCGCCGGCGTGCCGCACGAAGACGTCGGCGCCGTACAGGTCGCTGAGCACATCGGCGCGCAGCACGTCGCGCGGCCGCCCCAGCGAGAAGCGCCCGCGCGCGAGGTAGAGGATGCGATCGACCTTGTCGAGCACGGGGTTGATGTCGTGCGTCACGAGCAGGACGCCTGCGGCGTGCGTGCGGCGGTGCCGGTCGATCATGCGGACGACGGCTTCCTGATTGGCCAGATCGAGGCTCGTGAGCGGCTCGTCGGCCAGCAGCAGCTTCGGATCGTCGGCAAGCGCCTGGGCGACGCGCAGGCGCTGCTGCTCTCCGCCCGACAGCAGACCGACCGGTCGGTCGGCGAACTCCGACCCCTCGGCATCGGCCAGCAGGGCATCCACCCGGGCACGCTCGCCGCGTCGCGGGATCGGCAGCCCGAACCGGTGTCCGTCGACGCCGAGTTGCACGAGGTCGCGCGCCCGCATCGAGGTGTCGCGCGGCAGCGGGCGCTGCTGCGGGATGTACCCCACGCGCCTGTTGCCGGCACGGCGCACGGGCTCGCCCAGAACCGTGATGCGGCCGGCGCTGAGCCGATCCAGCCCGAGGATCGCCCGCAGCATGGTCGTCTTGCCCGACCCCGACGGGCCGAGGACGGCGATCAGCTCGCCGGGCTCGACGACGAGGTCGAGGTCGTCCCAGAGCGTGCGGTCGCCGCGGCGCAGGGCAGCCCCTTCGATGACGAGGGGCGCGACGGTCTGCTCGGATTCCACCAGTCCACCTTAGTGATAACGATTCTCAGCGCGTGCGCGCAGGGCCGGAGCGGCGGGCCGCGTCACTCCCCCAGCGCGTCGCCCAGCCGCGCGATGTTGTCGGCCATCCAGGTGAGGTATGTCTTGCCCTCGGGCAGCAGCTCGGAGAACTCGATCACCGGGATGCCGGCACCCTTCGCCTCCTGCTCGACGCGCTGCGTCTCGGCGCCGCCGGCCTGCGCGTTGACGATCACGACGGCGACCTGCTTCGACGAGATGATCTTCAGTGCCTCGAGGAGCGTCGCGGGAGCGACATCCTGCCCCTCCTCCACAGCCTCGCTGAACGCCGCCGGCGTCTTGTTGTCGAGCCCGGCGGCGTCGGTCAGGTACAGCGGCAGAGGCTCGGTGACGAACACGCCGGTTCCCTCATGGGCCGACTTCAGCGTCGCGAGCTCATCGGTGAGGGGCTGGATGCCGTCGGTGAAGGCCTTCGCGTTGGCGGTATAGGCGTCGGCACCCGCGGGATCGAGGCCGGCGAGCGCCGCCGCGATCTTCTCGGCGAGCGCGGCCATCACGGCGGGGTCGTAGAAGACGTGCTCGTTGAACCCCTCGAGATGGTCGTGGTCGTGATCCGCGTCGTCGGCGTGCGTGTCGAGGTCGCCGTCGGCCGGGTACTCGGGCGACAGCGTCGCCGCCGTGATGACCTTCGCATCGGTGCCGGACGCGTCGACGAGCCCGTCCATGAACGGGTCGAAGCCGCCGCCGTTCTCGATGACGAGCCCGGCCTTCTTCACGCGCAGCTGGTCTCGGGCGCTCGCCTCGAACTCGTGCGGATCCTGCGCCGCACTGTCGATGATCGACGTGACGTCGACGCGGTCGCCGCCGACCGCCTCGGCGATCGAGCCGTAGACGTTGGTCGAGGCGACGACCTGCACGGCACCGCCGGCCGTGTTCCCGTCGGCCGCGCCGGAGCACCCGGCGAGCGTGGTGGCGGTGGCGGCGAGAACGGCTGCGGCGAGGAGGCGTGTCTTGATCACGCATCCACCCTAACCCGTAATGAGAATCATTCTCAACTCGGGCGATCGCGACGCTCGCGCCCGGCCGCGAATCGCGGCATCCACCCCCGCCAAACGGTGAGAGTGCACCTGGTGGACGAAGAGTGGGGAAGCACCCACGCTCTCGTCCACCTGCTGCACTCTCACTGGGTCGAGGGCACCGAGCCAGCCCCCGCTCCCCCGTCCGCGAGAGAACACCTGCCGGACGAGGGCACGGGTATTACCCGCATCCTCGGCGAGCAGATGTTCTCTCGCCGGGTCGGAGCGGGGCGGGGCGCGGCGGCTGCGGCATCCGCCCCATCCAGCGGTGAGGGCCGCAACGCGTTGAGAACTCCGCAAGACTCGAGCTTTCGGTGCGCTTCGCACGCCGAAAGCACCCTTCTCGGCACATTCTTGCGGAGTTCCGAACAGCCGACGCCCCGACCGCCCGACACGCGCGCCGGACGCCCGACGCCTCAATCGAGCAGCAGGGCCGGCTCCTCGAGGATCGACGCGACGTCGGCCACGAACCGGCTCATGCCGTCGCCGTCGACCACCCGGTGGTCGAACGATCCCGCCACCGTGGTCACGAAGCGCGGCCGCACCTCGCCGTCGACCACCCAGGGCTTCTGCCGGATCGTGCCCATGGCGATGATCCCGGCCTCGCCGGGGTTGATGATGGGCGTTCCGGCATCCATGCCGAACACGCCGATGTTCGTGATCGTGATCGTGCCGCCGCGCTGGTCGGCGGGAGTCGTCTTGCCGTCGCGCGCGTCGCGGGTGAGCTTCTCGAGCGCCTTGGCGAGCTCGTGCATCGACATGTTCTGCGCGTCCTTGATGTTGGGCACGAGAAGTCCGCGCGGGGTCGCCGCGGCGATGCCGAGGTTGACGTAGTGCCGCACGCTGATCTCGGCGCCGACCTCACCGTCGACCCACGCCGCGTTCACCATCGGCGTGCGCCGCGCCGCCCACATGACCGCGCGGGCCATGATCAGCAGCGGCGAGACCTTGGTGTCGGCGAAGTCGGGCGACGCCTTCAGCCGCTTGACGAGCTCCATCGTGCGCGTCGCGTCGACGTCGGTCCACACCGAGACGTGCGGGGCGCTGTACGCCGAGCCGACCATCGCGTTCGCGGTGGCCTTGCGCACGCCCTTGACCGGGATCGTCTCGACCCGGTGCTCGTCGTCGACCGCGAGCCGCGAGGGCGCGGTCGCCTGGACGGGGGCGACGGCGGATGCCGCAACCTCGGGCGAGACCGGGATGCGCTCCTCGCGCACCTCGGGCCACTCGGGCGTCGCGATGTTGCGGAACACGCTCGCCTGCGACGCGTGCCGCAGCACGTCGTCGCGGGTGACCTCGCCCGCGGCACCGGTGGGCGTCACGGCCGACAGCTCGACGCCGAGATCGCGGGCCAGCTTGCGGATCGGGGGCTTGGCGGCGACGCCCGCCGACGCCCGCACCGGCGCCTGCGCGGGCTTGCGGCGGCGCGAGGTGACCGGGCCGCCCGTGCCATAGCCGACGAGCACCGACCCCTCGGGCTCGGGGTCCGGTTCGGGTTCGCCGTGCTCGCTCCGCCCGACGGTGACGTCGGGGGCGGATGCCACACCCGTCGCGATCGTGATGATCGGGGTTCCGACCTCGACGGTCTTGCCCTCGGGCACCAGGATCTCGCCGACCGTGCCGCTGAACGGCGACGGCAGCTCGACGAGCGACTTGGCGGTCTCGATCTCGACGAGCACGTCGCCGTCGGCGACGTCGTCGCCCGGCGCAACGTGCCAACTGACGATCTCGGCCTCGGTGAGGCCCTCGCCCACATCGGGCAGCAGGAAGGTCTGGGGGCTCATGTCGCGGTCCTTTGTCAGTAGGCGAGGACGCGGTCGACGGCCTCGAGGATGCGGTCGGGGTCGGGCAGGAACACGCCCTCGAGCTTGGCGGGCGGGAACGGCACATCGAAGCCCGACACGCGCAGCACCGGTGCCTCCAGTGCGTAGAAGGCCTCCTGCATCACGGTGGCGGCGACCTCACCGCCCAGCGAGACGAAGCCCGGGGCCTCTTGCGCGTAGACCATGCGCCCGGTGCGCCGGATCGAGTCCAGCAGCGGGCCGTAGTCGATCGGCGACAGCGACCGCAGGTCGATGACCTCGCACGAGATGCCCTCGCCCTCGGCGAGCGCCGCGGCCTGCAGCAGGGTCGTCACCATCGCGCCGTGCCCGACGAGGGTCACGTCGGTGCCGCGGCGCACGATGCGCGACGCGTGCAGCGGCAGCGCGTGTGCCGCGGTGTCGACATCGCCCTTGAGCCAGTACTTCGCCTTCGGCTCGAGGAAGATCACCGGGTCGTCGGAGGCGATGGCCTCCTGGATCATCCAGTACGCGTCGTTCGGCGTCGAGGGCGAGACGACCCGCAGCCCGGGCGTGTGGGCGAAGTAGGTCTCGGGGCTCTCCTGATGGTGCTCGACCGCGCCGATGTGCCCGCCGTAGGGGATGCGGATCACGACGGGCATCTTCAGCACGCCCTCGTGCCTGTTCGTGAGCTTGGCGAGCTGCGTGGTGATCTGGTCGAACGCCGGGAACACGAACCCGTCGAACTGGATCTCGACGACCGGGCGGAACCCGGCCATCGCCAGGCCGATCGCGGTGCCGACGATGCCCGATTCGGCCAGCGGGGTGTCAAGGACACGACGCTCGCCGAACTCCGCCTGCAGCCCCTCGGTGACGCGGAACACGCCGCCGAGGCGGCCGATGTCCTCGCCCATCAGCAGCACGCGGTCGCTCTCGGCCATCGCGCGGCGCAGGCCGGCGTTCAGGGCTTTCGCGAAGGGCAGGTTCTCGACGGCCGCGGCGACGCCCGGCCCTTCGTCGCGCTGCGCTCGCTCAGGGGTCTGGGTCGTGGGAGTGCTCATCGCGCGCCCTCCTCGAAGGATGCCTCGTACTCGGCCAGCCACGCCTGCTCGCGCTCGACGAGGGGGTGGGGTTCGGAGTACACGTGGTCGAACATCGTGCTGACGGGGATGGCTCCCAGCGCCCGGGTGCGCTCGCGCACATCCTCCGCGCCGGCGGCGGCCGCGGCATCCACCTCCGCGAAGAACGAGTCGGACGCCCCGCGCCCCCGCAGATACGCACGCATGCGGGCGATCGGGTCGCGCCGCGCCCACGAGGCCTCCTCGTCGGAGGTGCGGTACTTCGTCGGGTCGTCGCTCGTGGTGTGCGCGCCCATGCGGTAGGTGACCGCCTCGATCGCGCGCGGACCCTCGCCGGCGCGTGCCTCGTCGAGCGCGCGCCGGGTGACGGCGTAGCTGGCGAGCACGTCGTTGCCGTCGAGCTGGATAGACGGGATGCCGTAGCCGGCGCCGCGCTGGGCCAGCGGCACCCGCGCCTGGGTCGAGACCGGCACCGAGATCGCCCACTGGTTGTTCTGCAGGAAGAACACCTCGGGGGTCTGGTAGCTGGCCGCGAACACCATGGCCTCGTGCACGTCGCCCTGGCTGGAGGCGCCGTCGCCGTAGTAGACCATCACGGCCTCATCGCGATCGACGTCGCCGGTGCCGGATTTCCCATCGAAGGCCAGTCCCATGCCCAAGCCCGTCGCGTGCAGCGTGTGCGAGCCGAGCACGAGCGTGTAGATGTGCGTGTTGCCGTTCTTGGGGTCGTACGGGTCCCATCCGCCGTGCGTCATGCCGCGCATGAGCCGGATGATGTCGATCGGATCGACGCCGCGGATCGTGCACACGACGTGCTCGCGGTAGGAGGGGAAGAGGTGATCCTGCGGGCGGGCAGCGCGGGCCGAGCCGACCTGCGCGGCCTCCTGCCCGAAGCTCGGCGGCCAGAGGGCGAGCTGCCCCTGGCGCTGCAGGGTGGTCGCCTGCTGGTCGAACGCGCGCACCACGACCATGTCGCGGTAGAACTGCTCGAGGTCGGTGTCGGCGAGCTTCTCGACGAGGTCGAGGTAGGGCTCGGCGGCCGGGCTGGGGGCGTAGGTGCCGTCCGCGTCGAGGATCCGGACCAGGTCCGGCTCGTCGCACGCCACGGTGTCGTCGGTCGGCGTCACCGTTCTACGCTAACGCGCGGCCCGCATGCCCCTCTGGAAGAGCCTCGACAATGGATGCCGCAATCTGCAGTACCTTTTCGACAGATTCCTCTTCGCCGACCGAGATGCGGATTCCGTCGCCCGCGAACGGACGGACGATGCAGCCGCCGTCTTCGAACAGAGCCGCGGCATCCATCGTCTGCTCTCCCGTGGCGAGCCACACGAAGTTGCCCTGGGCGTCGGGCACCGCCCAGCCCTGCGCGCGCAGGGCGGCGGCGAGCCGGTCGCGGCGCTCGGCGATCGTGCGCACGCGCGCGAGCAGTTCGTCTTCGGCGGCGAGGCTCGTCAGCGCGGCCTCTTCGGACTGCGCCGTCACCGACAGCGGCACCGCCGTCGAGCGTGCAGCGTCGAGGATGCGCCGGTGCCCGATCGCGTAGCCCACGCGCAGCCCCGCCAGGCCGTATGCCTTCGAGAAGGTGCGCAGCACGACGACGTTCGGGTGGTTCGCGATGCCGAGCTTGCGCAGCCCGTCGACGGCGTCGGGATCGGTGACGAACTCCGCGTACGCCTCGTCGAGGATGACGAGCAGATCGGACGGGATCTCAGCCAGGAACGCCTCAAACTCGGCCTGCGTGACCGTCGGGCCGGTGGGATTGTTCGGGGTGCAGACGATGACCGCGCGGGTGCGCTCGGTGACCGCCGCGGCCATCGCGTCGAGGTCGTGGCGCCCGCCGGGCGCGAGCGGCACCTCGACCGGTGCGGCACCGGCGATGAGCACGAGCCCCGGATACGCCTCGAACGAGCGCCAGGCGTAGACGATCTCGTCGCCCGGGCCGGCGGCGGCGAGCGCGAGCTGCGAGAGGATCGACACGCTGCCGGCACCGATGTGCACCTCGTCGGGCGTCACGCCGTACCGCACGGCCAGCTGCTGTCGCAGGCGGGCAGCCGTGGCATCCGGGTATCGATTCACCCCGACGGTGCGGCGCAGCGTCTCGACCACCGCGGGCAGCGGCTCGTACGGGTTCTCGTTGCTGGACAGCTTGAAGGCCTCGGATCCGGCCTGCTTGCCCTGCTTGTACGGGGGCAGCGCCGCGATCTCGGGGCGGATGCGGACAGGAGCGTCTTCGGTCACCCCACGAGTCTACGTTCGCGCGCCCGGTTGCGAAGGGGCGGGATGCCGCGGCTGGGCGCCCGCGACAACGTCGGGTGCTCGTGCCAGACTGTGCGGATGCGATTCATCATCCGCGTGGTCGTCAACGCGTTCGCGATCTGGGTCGTCACCCTCATCCCGGCGCTCACCGTCTCGGTCCTGCCCATCCAGGTCGGCTGGAACGAACCCCTGCCGCAGATCCTCACGCTGCTGATCGTGGCCGCGATCTTCGCCATCGTGAACTCGATCATCGGCACGGTCATCAAGATCGTCGCGTTCCCGCTGTACATCCTCACGCTCGGGCTCATCTCCATCGTGATCAACGGCCTGCTGCTGTGGATCACCGCGTGGCTCACGCACTGGTGGAACTGGGGCCTGCGCGTCGAGGACTTCTGGTGGGGTGTGCTGGCGGCGATCGTGATCTCGCTGATCAACTGGTTCTTCGGGATCATCCTGCGGCCGCAGCGCAAGCGCTGAGATCCATTCATCGGAATAAAACGGTCCCGTCAGACGCTGTCCCGGGCATGAGGGACGTGTTCGACGGGCGGATGCTGCGGGTCGCCGTGATCGGCGCCGGCCAGGCGGGCCTGTCGGCGGCGTACCATCTCGCCGCCCGCGGGCTCGAGCCCTGGCGCGACCTCGTGGTGCTCGATGCCAATGACGGGCCCGGCGGCGCGTGGCGCCATCGCTGGGACTCGCTGACGTTCGATCGCGCACATGCGATCCATCCGCTGCCGGGCGCCCCGCTCGAGACGCCCGATCCCCAGGAGCCGGCCAACCGCGTCGTGCCCCGCTATTACGGCGACTATGAGCGGCGCTTCGCACTCCCGGTGGTGCGCCCGGTGACGGTGACGGCGGTGACGCACGATGACGGCGGGTTCACGGTGCACACCGACCGCGGACCGGTGGCCGCGGCATCCATCATCAGCGCGACCGGCACGTGGGACAGCCCGTACCTCCCGCACTACCCGGGCATCGAGCGATTCGCCGGTCGACAGCTGCACACGCACGACTACCGCGCGGCCGAGGAGTTCCGCGGGCAGCGCGTGCTCGTCGTCGGCGGCGGCACCTCGGCGGCGCAGGCCGTGCAAGAGCTGCACGCGCACGGTGCCGAGCCGGTGTGGTCGACGCGGCGCACGCCGCAGTGGACCCGCCGCGTGTTCGATGAGGACTGGGGGCTGAACGTCGAACGCTCGGTGTCCGCCCGCACGCGGCAGGGGCTGCCGCCGCTGTCGGTGTCGGCGGCGACCGGGCTGCCACTGACCGACGTCTACCTCCCCGACATCGCATCGGGACTTCTGGTCAGCCGCGGACCGATCGTGCGCTTCAGCGAGCACGGCGTCGTGCTCGACGGACCGGGCCCCGACGGCTTCGGGCGGCCCGACCAGGGCGAGGCGGAGGCGCTCGTGGGTGCGGCGCCGGCGCTGCCGGGCGTGCCGACGGCCGGCCCTTCGTCTCGCTCCGCGGTCCCTGAGCGAGGAGCGCAGCGACGAGACGAAGGGCGCTCAGGGCCCTCGCTGTGGGAGACCCCGATCGACGCGGTGCTGTGGGCTACCGGGTTCCGCGCGCATATCCCTCATCTGCGAGGGCTCGGCATCCGCGAGCGCAGCGGCGGCATCGTCATGGCCGACGACGGCGTGACCGTCGTGAAGCTGCCCGGTCTCTATCTGGCCGGGTACGGTTCGTCGGCGTCGACGCTGGGCGCTACCCGCGCCGGACGCAAGGCCGCCATGGCAGCGCTCCGCTTCGCGCGCGAGCGCGACGAGGCGGCGGCGTAGGCCAACCCTCCCCGCGGATTCGCCCTACCCGGGCAGGCGCCCGGCGAGCGTGCGCTTACGACGCGGTCCACACGACGCTCCTGGGGATAAGGACGCTCTTCGTCCCCGTCTCACGACGCACCCGGCGTCCTTATCCCCAGGAGGCACCCGCGACGTGCGCGCGACCAGCGCACGATCAGCCGCGATCGTCCGCGACGGATGACCGTCGCGTCGCCGCCGCCCCCTCCTCCCGCACCCGCGATGCCCGGCTACCCCTGCACGTGCGGCGGGCGGTTCTGCCGCGGATGCAGCCGCACCCCCGGCAGCGCGGGCGCGGGCAGCCGCGGCAGCCCATCGGGGTCGTGGCCGATGTACCCGACCACCTCGCCGAAACGCTCGCCCTCGTCCTGCCACTCCTGCCGGTAGCGGGCGATCTCGTCGGAGTCGCGGCCGACGAAGTTCCACCACATGATGATGTCCTCGCCGAACGGCGCGCCGCCGATGAGCACCGCGCGCACCGGCGCCGCTCCGTCGTTGCGCAGTCGCAGCCGGTCGGACCCGATGCCCGTGTACCCGATCGTGGCGCGCGGCACCGGCACACCATCGAGGCTGAGGGCTCCGGCATCCACCAGCACTCCGTGCTCGAAGAGCGGGTCGACCGGCAGCTCCAGCAGGGCGCCGGGATCGAGACGCAGTTCGGCGGCCACGAGCGGGGAGTGCACGTCGACAGGGGACGCCGTGCCCAGCAGCGAGCCCAGGAAGACCAGCGCCGTCCCGCCCTCGAACGCGACGGGTTCGGGCTCGTAGTGCTGGAAGCGGCGCGGCAGATCGTCGCGCACGGCGTCGGGCAGCGCGAGCCAGAGCTGCACGCCGTGCAGCACAGTCGTCTCGGCGGTCGAGACCTCAGAGTGGCAGATGCCGTGCCCGGCGGTCATCAGGTTCAGCTGACCGGGCAGCACGCGCCCGACGTTGCCGCCCGAGTCGATGTGGTCGATGGCGCCCTCGAACAGCCAGCTGACGGTCTGCAGCCCCGTGTGCGGGTGGGGCGCGACATCCATCCCTCCGGTGACCGAGACGTCGTCGGGGCCGTAGTGGTCGGCGAAGCACCAGGCGCCGATCATCGAGCGCTGCCGCTGCGGCAGGGTGCGGCGCACCGTCATGGCGCGCGGGCCGCCCAGCGGCACATCGCGTGCCTCGATGATCTCGACGGGGACGCCGTCGGCACACTCCGCACGCGGGCCCGGCAGCCCGCCGTCGGTGCACACGACCTCTTGCGGGTGGGCCTCGGTGTTGCTCATGCCCTCATCCTGGTTCGGGATGCCGCTGCCCGCCACCCCGTGCGGCAGGTGCTCACCGGGCGCGATCGATCTGCATGCCCACGCGCAGCACCTGCGGGATCTCGGCGACGGCATCGACCTGGGCGATGAGGGCCTCGACGTCGGCGCGAGAGGCCGGTGTGTCGATCTCCACGCGGTACTCGATGCCGGTGGAGGTCCACTCATCGGTGTCGAACCCGCCGTCGGCGGTCACGCGCACACCGTCGATCGTGATGCCCAGGCCGACGGCCTCGCGGTACACGTCGTTGAGCACGCATCCGGCGACGGCGAGGTGCAGCAGGTGCGCACCGGTGAAATCGGTGCGCACGCTGACGCCCTCGTCGCTCCAGCGATGCGGGAACACGACGACATCCGGCCTGTCATCACGGAACGATCCGGCCGCGGCGACGGCCTCGAACCCGCCCATGCGGCCATTGTCCCGCGGCGCGGACCGCGGCACCAGAGGGAGACTCCGGTGCCGCGGGGGCCTGGACGCCTACTCGGCGTCGAGGTCGGTCTCGAGCAGCGTGACGAGGCCGTCGAGCGCGGCATCCGCCCCGTCGGCGTCGGAGCGCAGCGTCACGACGGTGCCCTGCGCGGCGCCCAGCCCCATCAGCGACAGGATGCTGCCGGCGTTGAGGTCGGGGCCGCCCTCGACGGCGATCGTGACGGGGATGCCCGTCTCCTTCACGGCGTTCACGAACAGCTTGGCGGGGCGGGCGTGCAGCCCCGAGGCGCTGGCGATGGTGGCCTGGCGTTCTGCCATGGGTTCTTCTCCTTCTCGAGCTCGATCTCAGGCGGCGACCGCGACGGGCGCGGAAACCTCTTCCACGGCCGCGGGGCGGCCGACGAACTTCTTCAGCGCGACCAGCAGCAGCGCCGTCACGACGGTACCGGCGAGCAGCGCCACGATGAAGCCCCAGATCGGATCGATCGCGAAGAACACGAAGATACCGCCGTGCGGGGCGCGGGATGCCACGTCGAACGCCATGCAGAGCGCTCCGGTGACGGCTCCCCCGACGAGGTTGGCGGGGATCACGCGCAGCGGGTCAGCCGCAGCGAACGGGATTGCGCCCTCGGAGATGAACGACAGCCCGAGCAGCCAGGCGGCCGCACCGTTCTCGCGCTCGACGGTGGTGAACCCGCGACGGTAGAGCACGGTCGAGGCCAGGGCCATGCCCAGCGGGGGCACCATGCCGGCGCACATCACGGCGGCCATGATGTGGAAGGCGGCCGGCGTCTGCGCGGCGAGCCCGGCGACGGCGAACGCGTAGGCGGTCTTGTTGACCGGCCCGCCCAGGTCGAAGCACATCATGAGGCCGAGGATGATCCCGAGCCCGATCGCGCCGGCGCCGGTGAGCCCGTTGAGGAACGAGGTCATCTGCGTCATGAGCCACGCGATCGGCGCGCCCAGGATCAGCAGCATCAGGCCCGAGGCGATCGCCGAGGCCAGCAGCGGGATGATCACGACCGGCATGAGGCCCCGCAGCCAGCGCGGCACGGTCGGCTTGCCGATGAGGTAGGCCGCGTACCCGGCGATCAGGCCGCCGACGAGTCCCCCGATGAACCCGGCGTTCATGAACACCGCGACCGAACCGGCGACGAAGCCGGGGGCGATCCCGGGTCGGTCGGCGATCGCGAACGCGATGTAGCCGGCGAGCGCGGGCACCAGGAAGCCCATGCTGATGTTCCCGATCTCGAACGCGATGGCGCCCAGGTAGTAGATCAGTCCCTCGGGCGGAAGGTTCCAGAGCGCGTAGTTCTGCAGCGCGTACACGGCGTTGTTGACGCCCGAGTCGCCGTGCGCGAGCGCGATGCCGTACCCCGCCAACAGGAAGCCGATGGCCATCAGCAGGCCGCCGCCCGCGACGAACGGGATCATGTAGCTGACGCCGGTGAGCAGGATGCGCTTGATGCGCGCCCCGCCCGACTCGGTCGGCGCCTCGGCGGCGGCCGCGACGACCGCGCCGCTGACGCGTTCGGCGCGCGGGTCGGATGCCGCCTCCACCGCCTCGTGGATCAGCTCTTCGGGCCGCTCGATGCCGGCCTTCACCGATGCGCGCACGACGGGCTTGCCCGCGAACCGCTGCGGCTCGCGCACATCGACGTCGACCGCGAAGATCACGGCGTCGGCGGCGTCGATGACGTCGGCGGGCAGCGCCTTGTATCCGCTCGAGCCCTGCGGCTCGACGACGAGGTCCACACCGGTCTTCTTTCCGGCGGCGGTCAGCGCGTCCGCGGCCATGAAGGTGTGGGCGATGCCCGTGGCGCAGGCGGTCACGGCGACGATGCGAGGGCCGGATGCCGCGGCCGCGGCCTGCTCAGCGGGCACCGCGGCGGCGGCCGCGGCATCCCCCGCTTCCTCTTCCTCGCCGATTGCGACGCGCACGATGTGCACGACATCGTCGGGGGTCGCGGCGCCGCGCAGGCCGGAGGTGAACTCCTCCTGCATGAGGCTGCGCGCGAGTTTGGAGAGCACGGCGAGGTGCGCCTCGGCCGCGTCGGCGGGTGCCGCGATGAGGAACACGAGGTCGGCGGGACCGTCGTCGGCGCCGAAGTCGACGCCGGGCGTCAGCCGCGCGAACGCGAGCGACGGCTCGGTGACGGCGGGGCTCTTCGCGTGCGGGATCGCGATGCCGCCGGGCAGGCCCGTCTCGTCCTGCTGCTCGCGCTTCCATGCGTCGGCGAAGAGCGCCTCGGCGTCGGTGGCACGGCCCTGGTCGACGACGCGCTGCGCGAGCGACCGGATGACCGCCGCCTTGTCGGCGCCGAGCGGCGCGTCGAGGCTGACGAGCTCGGGGGTGATGGTGTGTGACATGGTGACCTCCGTCGGTCAGGGGTGAGGTTCTAGAGGTGCGCGACCGGGATGTCGGCGGTGGGAAGGTCGCCCGGGCGGGGCGCCATGGTTCCGGGGAGGGATGCCGCGGCAGCCCCGTGCCGGATGGACGAGACCAGGCACGCGCCGGGGTCGGCGCCCTGTGACTCGGCGAGCAGGTAGCCGGCCAGCGAGCTGTCGCCGGCGCCCACGGTGCTGCGCACCCGGGTGGGCGGCGGGACCGCGGCGTACGCGGCATCGGCCGTGACCAGCACCGCGCCGCGGCCCCCGAGGGTGACCAGCGCCGCCGCGACCTTCGACGGAGCGAGCGCCCGGCCGATGCGGGCGGCAGCCTCGGTGAGATCGCCGTCGAGCACCTGTCCGGTCAGTTCGGCAAGCTCGTCGTCGTTGGGCTTGATGAGGTCGGGATGCGCGTGCTCGACGACCGCGGCGAGGGCCGGGCCCGAGGCATCCACCGCCACCCGAGGGGCGGCATCGCCCCAGCGCGTGCGGACGGCCTCGATCACGCGCGCGTAGAAGTCGTCGGGCACCCCGGGCGGCAGAGAACCGGCGAGCACGACCCAGCGGGCGCCCTCGGCAGCGGCGACGACCGCCTCTTCGAGGGCGGTGAGCTCGTCGTCGGTCGGAGTCGCCCCCGGCAGGTTGAGCTTGGTGGTGACCCCGGCGGGGTCGGTGATGGTGACGTTGGCGCGGCAGTGTCCGCCGACGGGGACTGCCCGGGCGGGCACGGCCCCGGCGTGCAGCACCGCCGCGAACGGGTCGTCGGCGGCCAGCGGCAGCACGGCGAGGACATCGGCCCCGGCGGCGTCGAGCACCCGCGCGACGTTGATGCCCTTGCCGCCGGCGTCTTCGCGGGTGGATGCCGCGGCCTGCACGGCGCCCGGCTGCAGCGGCGCATCGAGCACGATCGTGCGGTCGAGCGACGGGTTCACGGTGACGGTGACGATCATGCGACCCACACCTCCACGTCGGCGGCGTCGAGCGCCGCGGCGAGATCGCCGGTGGGTGCGGTGTCGGTGACGAGCACGTCGATCTCGTCGAGGGCGGCGAACCGCACGAGCGACTCGGCCTCGAACTTGCCGGCGTCGGCGACGACGATCACGCGCCGCGCCGCGTGCACGATGGCCGCCTTGACGGCGGCCTCTTCGGGGTCGGGGGTGCTCAGACCGAACGACGATGAGACGCCGTTGGTGCCGATGAAGACGATGTCGGGGCGCAGCGCCTCGATCGTGCGCACCGTGCTCGCGCCGACCGCGGCAGCGGTGTCGCGACGCACACGCCCGCCGACCACGGTGAGGGTGACCTCGTCGACGACCGCGAGGGCGGGCGCCAGGGTCAGCGAGTGGGTGACGACGTCGGCCGTGCCGTGCACGGCGACGAGCCGGGCCGACAGCTGCTCGGCGACCGCGGCGGTCGTGCTGCCCGCATCGAGGAAGAGCGATCCGCGGAAGCCCTCATCGATCGCCTCGAGCGCCCGCGCCGCGATCGCCGATTTCTCCTGCGTGCGGCTCCGGATGCGCTCGGTGATCGTGGTCTCGACCGTGCTGCCGCGTTCGATGGGGACGGCCCCGCCGTGCACCCGACGCAACCGGCCCGCGCGTTCGAGGACGTCGAGGTCGCGGCGCACGGTCTCGGTGGTGACGTCGAATCGCGCCGCGAGATCGTGGACGCCCACGCGCCCTTCGGCGGTCAGCACCTGGCCGATCAGTTCATGACGCTCCGTCGCGTACATCTGCGCCTCCTCGCTTTTCCCACACAATACAACACAATCCAACAGAAACAAACACATTTCTCCGGCGACGTCAAATGACTTTCCCAGCGCCGATCCGTACCGTTGGGGGATGAAGAAGCGCACCGCCATCGCCCTGGTGACCGCCGGCGCGGTGGTCGTGGTGGGCGCGGTGGTCGCGTTCGCCGGGCCCGTCTTCTACCGCGACGTGATCGTGGGCGCACCCGACCCCACCCCGACGGTCACCGCCGGGACCTCTGCGGGCGCCACGGTCGATCCGGCCGATGTGCAGGGCGACTGGAAGGTCACCGACGACTCCTACGCCGGCTACCGCGTCGACGAGGTGCTCAACGGCACGGATGTGACCGTCGACGGGCGTACCGACGAGGTGACCGGCACCGTCACCGTCGACGACGCGACCGTCACCGCGGCGAGCTTCACCGTCCAGGTGGACGCGATCGCCACCGATCAGGGCAGTCGCGACTCCTACTTCCGCAACACGGCGATGCAGACGTTCCGATACCCCACCGCGACGTTCACGCTGACGCAGCCGATGGCCGCGGCATCCACCCCGCAGGTGGGAGTGAAGCAGACGGTGACGGCGACCGGCGAGCTCGAGCTGCACGGGCAGACGCAGACGGTGTCGGTGCCGATGCAGCTCGTCTTCGACGGCGAGAGCGCACAGGTGGCCGGCAGCATACCGATCACGTTCGCCGACTACGGCGTGGAAGCGCCGAACCTCGGGTTCGTGAAGGTCGAAGACCACGGGTTCGTCGAGTTCTCCCTGGTGCTGACGAAGGAGTGACGGGATGCCGCGGCCGCGGTCACGCGCCGGGGTCAGTGTGATGCTGTGGCGGATGCCGCGTCCGTGGCGAACAGCGGGAGCTTCTCGCCCGCGCGCACCGCGACGGCGAGACGGTTCGATGCGGGCGGGAACGGGCAGTTGTACTGATCGCTGAAGCCGCAGGGAGGCACGAACGCGCGGTTGAAGTCGATCGCCACCCCACCGGCCGTCGCGAAGCCGTCGGCGGCGCGCTCGACGAAGACGAAGCGCCCGGCACCATACGTCTCGCTGCCGTTGGTCGTGTCGGCGAACACGAGCAGCAGGGTCCCACCGTCGTCGAACGCGTGCAGCGCGTAGGGCTGCCCATCGATCTCGACGTCGATCCGCCCGGGGACGGCGAGATCACGAGTACGGCCGTTGTCGCGCAGATGCTCGAACGCCACGGTGTGGCCCTCGTCCAGGGGTGTGTACCGACCGGTGACCACCCACGCGGGGTCGTAGGAATACGCGACGATGCCGGTGAACGCCTCGATCGCCGGGGAGTGGGCATCCCACCGGCGCAGTCCCTCCTGCACGAGACCGCTGTCGAGGTCGGTGCGACGTAGCGTCGTGATCGTCACGCCGTCGTCGTCGGCGCGGAGGTCGTCCGCGGGAATCGTCGTACCAGCCGGGTACCACCGCGTCTCGACGAGCGCGAGATTTCCCTGCGGCGACGATACGAATGCCACGCGGTCACGCCGCCACTGCTCGTGCCGCTTCTCATCACTCGTCGTCGCCATCACCCCATCTTCCCCTTCGCCTGCGCGGCAGGGGCCGGGTGTTACCCCGTGCGACAGAGGGTGGGGCGGTCGCGCCGGCAGGCGGGGTGCGGCCGCCGTCTCGATCTCAGACCTCAGCCGACAAGCATGCGGCTCGTCTGGGCGACGACCACCGCGTCGACATCATCGAGGGGGAAGCCCTGCGCCCGCAGTGCCTGCACCGCCGGTCCGGCGTCGCCCACCGCACCATCCACACCCGCGTCGGGGTCGGGGATGGCGGGCGCCACCGTGTGAAGAGCCGCCTCAGGCGGCGTCGCGAGATGCCAGCGGGTCGCTCTCTGCAGGCATTCGCCCAGTGCGACGAGCGTCGCGTCGGCGCCTGGGATGCCGACCAGTTGAAGACCGACGGGCATCCCCTCTTCGGCCAGACCAGCCGGCAGCGAGATCGCCGGGAACCCGACGGCGTTCCACGCGGCCGTCACGTTGGTCTGGTCGGCCGGAGTCCCGCCGTTGGCGAAGTACGAGAGCGCGCCGGTGGGCCAGGTCGGCATCGCGACAGCATCGAACGCGGCGAATCGCTCGGTCAGGGCTGCGCGCAGCTCGGCCGCGCGCAGCAGTGCACCCTGGTAGACATCGGCCGACACCAACGCACCCATCACTGCGAGGCGCCGGAAGGAACGGCCATAGTCGTTCCACCGAGTGCGAAGGGTGCGCTCGTGCTCCAGGAAGACTTCGTGGATCATCACCGTCATCGTGAGCCGGACCAACTCATCAAACTCCGGCAGTTCGACCTCTTCGAGCGTGAACCCCTCGGATTCGAGCACGGAGAGGGCATCACCCACGCGCTCGGCGACCAGCGGTGCGACGCCCCGCTCAGGGTCCAGGAGAGATCGCACCACGCCGATGCGATGTGCGAGTGGCTGGGCCTGCGTCCCGAAGCCGGGCGAGAGCACCTCCATCATCAGACGCAGATCGCGGCTGCTGCGCGCCATAGGGCCGACGATATCGAGCGTGGGTGCGGCCGGCAGACAACCCCCGACGGACAGGAGTCCGTGTGTGGTCTTCAGCCCGGTGATCCCGCACATCGACGCCGGGATGCGCACCGAGCCGGCGGTGTCGGTCCCGAGGCCCGCGGGGAAGACCTGCGCGGCCACACCGATGCCGGTTCCCGAGCTCGATCCGCCGGGCCAGCGCTCGGGATCCCACGGATTGCGCGGCACCGGGAACGGTCGGACCGGATCGGGGCGGCCCATTGCGTGCTCAACCATTGTCGTGTGGCCCAGGACCGTCGCGCCCGCTTCTCGCAGCGCGCCGACCGTCACGGCGTCGCGACCGCGGAACAGCTCCGGGTCGTACACCAGGCTCTGGGCGGTCGCCACAGCCTCGCGACAGGCGAGGATCGCCTTCACGCCGACCGGCACACCCGCCAGTGGCCCGACAGCGTCGCCGGATGCCAGGGCACGGTCGGTCGCGGCAGCGGCGGCGAGCGCCGCCTCGTCGAACCGGTCGAGCATGATCCCGAGTGTCGGGTCAACCGCATCCGCTCGCGCCAGTGACGCGCGCACGACCTCGCTCGCGCTGGTCCGTCTCGACAGGATGAGGTCTCGGATGTCGGTGAGGTCGTGCACCGGTCCTGACACTGCGGCCGCGATCGATGGTTCGTTGCTCGGGGTCATCGCGCCGCGAGCCGCTCCCACGCGAGCGTGGCCAGCACGGCCGCCTGGTCGCCGAGGACCGCATCGTCGAAGAGCACCGTCGGCGAGTGGTTGAACGCCGCCGTGGCCGGATCGGTACCCGGGGGCGAGCACTGCAGCATGATGAACGCGCCCGGCACCTTCTCGAGCACAAACGAGAAGTCCTCCGAGCCCATTCCCGGCTCGGGGACCTCGATCATCCGCTCAGCGCCGAGGGCAGAGCGGACGGTGTCGATCGTCCAGGCTGCTTCGGCATCGTCGTTCACCGTCACCGGGTACTGCACATCGAAGTCGACCTCGGCAGTGCAGCCGTGCGCTGCAGCGATTCCCTCGGCAACGGTCCGGGTGCGTTCGATCATGAGGTCGAGCGACGCCCGCGAGAGCGTGCGGATCGTGGCCTGGAGCCACGCCTCGCTCGGGATGATGTTGACCGCAGGGCTCGCCCCCAGCCGCGTGACGCTGAGCACGACCGGGTCGAAGACGTTGACCGACCGCGTGGTCATGGCATGCAGCCCCGTCACGATCTCGGCAAGGGCCGGCACCGGATCGGTCGCCGACCAGGGCATCGAGCCGTGACCGCCCTTGCCATGCACCTTCACGGTCAGTGCGTTCGCCCCAGCGGCGATCGTGCCCGAGCGGGTTGCGAAGACGCCGAATTCGCCGGGACCGACGTGGATGCCATAGGCGGCCACCGGCCGCTCCCCGGCCGCATCGAGCACGCCTTCATCGATCATGACCGAGGCGCCGTTGCAGCCTTCCTCCCCCGGCTGGAACATGAAGATGACGGTGCCGGGGAGCTCGTCGCGATGCGCGGCGAGCAGACGGGCCGCACCGACCAAGCCGGCGGTGTGCAGATCGTGTCCACAGGCGTGCATGGCGCCGTTCGTCGAAGCGAATTCGAGTTCCGTCTGCTCCTCGATCGGCAGAGCGTCCATGTCGCCGCGCAACAGCACCGTCGGGCCGGGTCGGCCGCCGCGGAGCACGCCGACGATCGAGGTCGTCCTCTGTCCGAGCGTGAGCTCCAGACCCAGCCCATCGAGCGCCGCCAGAACCCTCTGCTGCGTCTCGGGCAGGTCGAGCCCCACCTCGGGGTTGCGATGCAGCGCGCGCCGCAGGTCCTGCAGATTTGGCAGCAGCGCTGCCGCCTCGGTTGCGAAGTCCATCGTCTCCCTCTCTGTGATCAGCCCAGCCGCGCGCTCACCGCGCCGCCGGGGAATCGCCCGTCGTCGTCCTTCACGACGCGCCCACCCTGGATCACCGCGTCGATCGTGTCCGGGTCGCCGAGCGCGTGGATGTCGCGCAGCGGGTCGGTCTTGGTGATCACGAGATCGGCGAGCTTGCCGGCTTCGATCGTGCCGAGGTGCTCGTCGAGTCGAAGCAGTCGCGCGGCGTTGATGGTGCCCGCTTGGATGGCCCCCATCGGTGACAGACCGAGATCGACCATGTGTCCGAGCTCGATGAGGTTCTGCCCGTGCGGACAGACGCCGGAATCTGTGCCGAGCGCGACCTTCACGCCCGCCTCGATCGCCTTCGCCACATGCTCGCGCGCGATCGCCGACCAGCGCACCTTCTTGGCGTAGAGGTAGTCGGGCACCACGGCCGGATCAGGAACGCGCAGCGCCGAGCTCAACGTGGGCACGAGGTACGTCCCGCGCTCAAGCATGAGGTCGATGCCCTCCTGATCGATCTCATAGCCGTGCTCGACACTGGCTACGCCGCCGCGGATCGCCTCTTTGATGCCTTCCGCGCCCTGTGCATGGGCGGCGACCGGCTGGCTCTGACGCCGCGCCGTCTCTTCCACGATGAGCCGCACGTGGCGCTCAGGAACTCCGAGGTCGTGCGGGGTGTCCGCCGGGCTCGACACTCCACCGGTCGTGCAGACCTTGATGACGTCGGCGCCCGAACGGACGAGCCTGCGCACCGTACGGCGCACGTCGTCATCCGTGTCGACGATCGAGTCGATCTCGGGCTCCCCACCACCCGGATAGACGGAGGTGCCATTGGGCAGGTGGAAGTCGGTGTGTCCACCCGTGGGAGACAACGCCATGATCGCCAGATGCAACCTCGGACCGAGGATCGTGCCGTTCGCGATCGCAGTCCGGAACCCGGCATCCAGCCCGGCGAGATCGCGGGCCGTCGTCACGCCTGCCATCAACGTCCTGCGCACGGTCGCGGCCGCGTTCAGCACCGTCTCACTGGGGAACTGCGCCGCCAGCCGCTGAGGGTTGTCCTCGATAGACATCCCCAGGTGCACGTGCGTGTCGAAGAATCCCGGCAGGATCGTCGCCCCCTCGACGTCGACGACGACAGCGTCCGGGTCGGCGGCCGGCGCGAGGTCGGCCGCCCCGGCCCACGCGATGCGATCGCCCTCGATCCGGATCTCGGCGTTCGGCACCGGTTCGGCGCCGCTGCCGTCGATGAGTCGTGCACCGATGATCCGGGTCGATCCGGTGCCGGCGGGTGTCAGCGGAAGCCGCGCGGTCATGCGACCACCTCCTTCGTTGCATCTTCTACGGGAGTGCGCTGCACCAGCAGCACGAGGAACGCCACCACGAAGAGCGCAACGCAGACGATCCACACCGTGACGTATCCGCCGACGCCGGCGACCGCGGCGCCGGGCGCGGTGAACGCGGTCAGGATGACGCCGAAGATCGCCCCCGCGACTGCACCGCCGAGCGTGCGGAGCGAGTTGTACACGCCCGTGGCGATGCCCGTCTGATCAGAAGGTGCAAGCTCGGCGATCAGGGCCGGCAGAGCACCGAGCAGCAGGCCGATGCCGAGTCCGTTGACGCAGAATGCCGTGACCACCAGCGGGAGGACCGCATAGCCGGCCGCCAGGACGATGTTCGCGATGATCGCGAACGAAACACCCATCAGGATGACCGTCTTGATCCCGAGCGGCTTCGCGAGATACGGGAAGGCGAACGCGCCGACAGCACCGAGCAACGCGGTTCCCGCGGTGAAGAGACTGATGACGCCCGGATTGAACCCGAACCCATAGCCGGCCGCATCGGGATCGGCCGCCAGGAAGGTCGTTATGAGGGACTGCGTGCCGAAGAGCACCATGCCGAACACGAACGAGGTCACGAAGATCGGCCACAGCGCGCGCGAGGCGATGAGGCGCAGGTCGATCGCCGGGACCTTGACGCGCAGCTCCCAGACGATGAACCCGATCAGGAGGACGAGTGAAACGATCAGGAGGAGGATCACGAGAGCGCTTCCGAATCCGGACGCCTGAGCCATGCGAAGGCCGAAGAGCAGCGCGAGCATGAACAGTGCGAGGAGGGTGAAGCCGACACCGTCGATCTTGGGGCTGGTCCGCGTCGTCGACTCCGGGATCAGGGTGAAGACGATGACCAGACACAGCGCGAGCACCACCGCCGGCACGAGCAGCACGACGGTCAGGCTCGAGATGGCGGTGCCGAGCACACCGCCGAGGATGCCACCGATGAGCGCGCCGATCGTCAGCGCCGAAATGAGGAAGCCGACGCCCTTGCGCGCGGTCTCACCCTTGATGCGGCTGTGGATCAGCGCGATCTCGAGCGGCAGCCAGACGGCGAGCGGCCCCTGGATGACGCGACCGACGAGAGTGAGGGTGAAGCCCGGCGAGAAGGCGATGAGCACGGCCCCCGCGAAGACGCACGCGATGGCGATGCGCAGCATGCGCCGGTGACCGAAGATGTCACCGAGCTTGGCGAGGATCGGAACGCTGACGCCGGCGGCGAGTGACTGCAGTGTCACGAACCAGGTGATGTCGGCGTCTGACACCTGGAGGTGCCCTGCGATGGCGGCGATCAGAGGCAAGTAGTACCCCTGGATGAATCCACTGGTGAGCTCGACGAAGACGAGGAAGCCCACCACGGTTCCTGCTTTGACCCTGATCGGGGCCGTGAGAGTCTCAGACATTCTGTTTCCTTCTGTGAGAGCGTGCGTCAGTGCGCGCTGCTGCGATCGGTACGAGGAGGGGTGTTCACGAGCGCACTCACCAGAGCGTGGATCTCACGCTCTGAGGTGCCCACCGGGCGGACCGCGTTCCGGTAGAGGACGATGCCCGCGATCGCGTCGAGCATCGTGTCGGCGTCGACTTCGGCCGGGAGGTCACCCCGTTCGACGGCTCGGGCGATGATCGCCCGGCCCAGGTCACGTCGCTTCTTGAGAAAGCCCGCTTCCCAGAGGTGTGACCGCACCTCTGGTGCGACCAGCGCAGAATACGAGGGGTACTCGTGTGCCCGCGTCCGGTCCTGGTTGCGGATGTTCCAGCCCGCGTGCTCGACGAGATCGTCGACGAGCGATCCGGTGTCAGGCAGTTCGCCGATCGCCGACACCCAGTCGAGCGCGGCGGCCGTGAGCTCCCCTTTGTCAGGCCAGCGACGGTAGATCGTGCTCTTGCCGCATCCCACCCGCGATGCGACCCGTTCGATGCGCAGGCCGTGGTAGCCACGCTCGAGGATCTCGTCGAGTGTCGCCTGGAGGATCGCGTCGGTCACCTCTTCATCACGGGGCCGACCCACACGGGTCTCGGTCTCCGCCTCGTCGCGATCTGCCATGCGAAGACGATAAAGGAAGATTGGGATATTACGAAACGCACCGGATCGATTCGTAACATGCTTGTTACAAAACCACTTCTGCATGAGCACTCAGGACGGCGCCGTCAGGTCGACGGCGCACCGCCCAGGGCCGCATCGCGCACGCCCCGGCGACGGGCGCCGATTGACAGCATCCACCCCGCTCGACGACGCTGAGAGGGGATGCCGGAGCCGAAGGAGACTCATGAACATCACGGGTGCCGTCCTCGAGGAGATCGGGCGCGAGCGCCCGTTCGCACAGTCGCGACCGATCACCATCAGCGAGCTCGAGCTCGATCCGCCGCAGCCGGGCGAGCTGCTCGTGCGCATCGAGGCGGCGGGCGTGTGCCACTCCGACCTGTCGGTGGTCGACGGCAATCGGCCGCGACCGGTGCCGATGCTGCTCGGTCATGAGGCGGCGGGCACGATCGAGCAGACGGGCGGAGACATCCCCGGCTTCGCGGTGGGCGACCGGGTCGTGATGTCGTTCCTGCCGCGCTGCGGGCAGTGCGCGGCGTGCGGCACCGACGGGCGGCTTCCGTGCGAGGTCGGCACGCGCGCGAACAATGCCGGCGTGCTGATGGCCGGCGGATCGCGCCTGCGCCGCGACGGCCAGGCCGTGCACCACCACCTGGGCGTCTCGGGCTTCGCGACGCACGCCGTGGTCGACCACCGCTCGGCCGTCGCGGTGGGGCGGGATGTCGCCCCCGACGTCGCCGCCGTGCTCGGCTGCGCGGTGCTCACCGGCGGGGGCGCGGTCATCAACGCCGGCGACGTGCAGCCGGGACAGGACGTCATCGTCGTCGGGCTCGGCGGCGTCGGCATGGCCTCGCTCATCACCGCGGTCTCGCTCGGCCACGGCCGCGTGATCGGCGTCGATGCCCTGCAGGCCAAGCTCGATCGCGCCCGCGAGCTCGGCGCCGACGACGCCCTCACCCCCGGCGATGCCACCGCCGGCGGCATCCGCGCCCCGCTCGTCATCGAGGCGGCGGGGCATCCGCGTGCGTTCGAGACCGCGTTCGCGCTGACCGCCCCCGGCGGCCGTACGGTCACCGTCGGGCTGCCGGCGCCCACCGCGACGAGCACGATCACGCCGCTGACGATCACGGCCGAGGCCCGCTCGATCGTCGGCTCGTATCTGGGGTCGGCGGTGCCCTCCCGCGACATCCCCCGCTACGCGCAGCTGTGGCGCGAGGGGAGGCTGCCGGTGGAGGCACTCATCTCCGACCGCATAGCGCTCGACGACATCAACGCGGCGATGGACCGGCTCGCCGCCGGCGAGGCGGTGCGGCAGATCATCGCCTTCTGAGCGGTGGATGCTGCGGGCCGCGCCGTCCGCGCCGCGCGGTCGTGTGCCCCGCCGTGCCGCACGGCCGCGCTGTTCCTCAGTCGCCGCTGTCTTCCGCGGCGCCCACGAGCATCCCGATTCCGATCCCCAGCATCCAGGAGTCCTTGCTGATTGCGGTGCCCGCCTGACTCGGCCAGATGCTGTTCGGCTTGCGCAGCTCGGGCGTGCGCAGGTACATACCCACCAGCCCCGACGAGAACCCGGTCAGGACGGCGCCGGCCAGCCACGCCGGGACGAACGGCACCAGCAACAGCGACCCCACGCTGATTTCGGCGATCGCGAGCATGCGCACGAACTTCGGTGCGGGGATGTCGCGGAGCAGGGGAAACGCGCCCGCGGCCGCTCCGTGCAGGCCGTCTGCCTGTTCAGGCCCGGCCTTCAGCTTCGTGATGCCGGAGTGCAGGATGTACGCACCCGTGGCCAGTCTCGTCGAAACGTCGCGCAGTCGCATGTGTCCTCCTTGATCGAGCCCCCGTCGAGGGCTGCTGGTGGCACGATACGCCGGACCGCGCGAGTGCCGAACCCCCCTCGCGCGCGCTGTCGGGTCGAGGTCTTCCGGTGACGCTCCTGGGGATAAGGACACGTCCTTATCCCCAGGAGTATCGACGAAGAGCGCCGGTAGAAGCCGCTCCCCGCCACAAGAGCCAGGGGGAGCCGCTCGCATCTCGGCTCGGCGGTGCCATCGCGCGACATCCCGCGCTGGCCCGCTCACTCGGTCTCAATGAAGCTCTCGTCGGTGCCGCCGCCGTACCGCCGCTTGCTGAGCACACGGGAGAGCAGGATCGCGATCGCCAGGATCACGCCGTAGAAGATCTGCTGGATGTAGATCTGCGCGCCCAGCAGCTGGAACCCCGACACGCCGAACGCCAGGAAGTACACGGCGATGCCGGTGCCGATGGCGTTGAAGCGCCCGGGCTGGATCGTCGTCAGGCCGAGGAAGGCCGCCGCATACGCGGGCAGCAGCAGGATGTTGCCGTCGCCGGGACTCGCCGACGCCTGCGTGCCGACGAACAGCAGCCCCGAGATCGCCGCCATGAACCCGGCGATGATGAACCCGTAGGCCCGCGCGCGTGCGACGGGGAAGCCGCTGAGGCGTGCCACCTGCCGCGACTGGCCGACGAACAGTGCGCGCTGGCCGAACGGCGTGAACGTGAGCACGTACCAGACGATGAGCATGATGATGATGCCGATGTAGAACTCCCATGGGATGCCGAACAGGTCGTTGTAGAACACGATCTGCACGAGGTCGCTGGAGACCCCGGTGATCGTCTGCTCACCCGAGATCCATTCGATGAGTCCGACGAACACCGTGCCGGTGGCCAGGGTCAGGATGAACGAATTGGCGTTGAACCGGATGATGAGGAACGCGTTGATCGCGCCGCCGACCAGCCCGACGCCCAGGCCGATCAGACAGCACAGCCAGATGTTCACGCCGGCCTTGGTGTTCAGCACCGCGACGACCATCGACACGAGCCCCGACAGGCTGCCGACCGACAGGTCGATGTCGCCGTTGGTGAGCGGGATGAGCAGCGCGAGTGCCAGCACGAACAGCACCGCCTGCGAGCCGAGCACACTGGAGAAGTTCGCCGCGGTGAAGAAGCTCGGCGTGGCGATCGTGAACGCGATGATCAGCAGCACGAACGCGACCGGCAGCATCGCGCTCTCCAGGATGTTGCCCGACCGGCCGGCCAGCAGGCCGCGACGGTGCGACACGCGCGTGCGCTGCGTCGCGGTGGGCGTGCTCAGCTTCGGTGCGACGGCCATGGCCCTCACCCCTCTCGTCCGGGCGTCCGGGCCCCCGCCGCATACACGGCGGAGGTGATCCGGTCGCGGGTGATCGGCGGTGTGATCTGGTCGGCGATCACGCCGTCCGAGCAGATCAGCACCCGTTGCGCCACATCGGCGAGCTCGTCGAAGTCGGTGCTCACCCAGATGATCGCGATGCCGGTGGCGGCCAGCTGCCGCAGCATGCCGCCGAGCTCGGCGCGGGTGCCGACGTCGACGCCCTGGGTCGGCTCGTGCAGGACCAGCACCTGCGGCGGGTCCTCGAGCCACCGCGCCAGCACGACCCGCTGCTGGTTGCCGCCCGACAGCGACGAGACCAGCGCGCCCCCGTCGGGCGGGCGCACGCCGAACGCGAGTGCGCGCTCGTCGGCCGTGCGCCGCAGCGCGCGGCGGTCGAGAAAGCCCCACCGCACGTACTGCCCGAGCACGAGCGACAGCATGTTCTCGCCGACCGTCAGCGCCGGGGCGATGCCCTGCTGCTTGCGATCGGCGGGCACGAGGGCGAGCCCCGCGCGGCGGGCGGCGCGCGGGCTGAACCGTGCGAGGTCATGCACGGCGCCCGCGACGCGCAGGGTGCCGGTCGCTCCTGCGAGGGCGCCGAACAGCGCGTACGGCAGGTCTTCGGCGCCCGAGCCGAGCAGTCCCGCGATGCCGACGATCTCGCCGGCGTCGACCGTGAACACCGCGTCGCGCAGCTGGCCGCCGGCGACGCCCGTCGCCTCCAGCAGCGGGCCCGCACCGGGGCCGCGGGCCGCGGCATCCACCCCCTCCGTCGCCGCCTCGCGCACCGTCTCGACCGCGCGCGACGCCGCGCGCTCGATCGTCGCCGACGCGAGGTGACCCGAGATGAGCTCGACGAGGCGTTCGTCGCTCGTCTCGGCGACCGTGACGTCGCCGATCACGGCGCCGTCGCGCAGGATCACCGCACGGTCGGCGAGTTCGCGGATCGCCGGCAGGTCGTGCGAGACGAACAGCACGGCCGTGCCGCCGGCGGCGACCTGGCGCACGAGGTCGAAGAGGAAGACCTTCTCGTCTTCGGGCAGGAACACCGTCGGCTCGTCGAGCACGAGCACGCCGTGCGCGGCCTCGGCGCCCGCTTCTGCGGTCGTGCGCTCGCGGAACATCCGCAGGTCTTCGGCCGCCCGCACGATGGCCAGCAGCGCCTGCGCGGTCGGCCGCAGATCGCCGACCGTCGCCCGCGGGTCGAGGTCGACGTGGTACCGATCGAACACCTGCTGTGCGGCGCGGCGCTCGCGGGACCAGCCGATGGGGGTGAGGATGCCGCGGGCCCTGCCGACCCGCCGCCCGACGAACAGGTTCTCGACGACGCTCAGCCCGATGCCCAGGCCCAGGTCCTGGTAGACGAAGCTCAGCCCGTAGTCGCGGTAGTGGTCGTGCGGCACGGGCAGCGGCACCTCGTGCCCGGCCACCCGCAGGCTGCCGCCGGGCTCGGGCACATGGAACCCGGAGAGGATCTTGACCAGTGTCGACTTGCCCGACCCGTTCTCGCCGAGCAGGGCGAGCACCTCGCCCTGCTCGATGGTCAGGTCGACACCGGCCAGCGCCAGCTGCCCGCCGAACCTCTTGGCGAGATGCCGTGCCTGCAAGGCCGGCACCGAGGTGCCGGCATCCCCTCCCACAGGATCCATGTCGCCGTCAGAGCGTCGGAGCGTTCCAGAGCGTGCGGTAGGCGTTCTGATAGGTCTTGCCGCCGTATCCCTCCTCGTTGTAGCCGCCGCTCGACGTCAGGAACCCCTGCGCGTTCGACGGGACCCAGAAACGGTTGGGCACGAGCTCCTTCTCGGGCGTCGCCGCGGTCGAGCCCGACAGCAGCCGGATCGTCTGGTCCATCTCGGCGTAGGCGTCCCAGGCCACGCTCGGCCCGACGTCGGCCTGCAGAATGCCGTCGTCATGGCCGACCATCGTCTGGATCGTCGTGGCGCTCGCGCCCCACGCGTAGACCTTGACGTCGTCGCGCTTGGCCTGCTGCACGCCGGTGACCGCGAAGGTGGCCATGCCGTCGAAGGCGACGAACACGGCGTTGATCTTCGGGTCCGCGAGCAGCGCCGACGACACCTGGTTCGTCGTGTCGCTGGTCCAGTTCTGCACCGGGATGTCGATGGTCTTGTCGACCGTGCACACGTCGCCGCAGACGGTCTTGACCTCGTTCTTGACCGCGGCCGTCGCCGCCGGTCCCTGGATGACCGAGCTGCTGGTGACCATGAGCGCATGCAGCGGCTGGCCGTTCAGGGCCACCACCGCGGCATCCACACTCGTCTTCATGCCCTCGGCCGTCTCGACACCGGTCACCGCATCGAGACCCGTGTAGTCGTTCGTCTCGTTGTAGTTGCCGTCGATGATCTTGATGCCGGCCTTGGCCGCCGACGTCAGCTGCGGGCCGATGGCGCCCGGGATGATGCCGCAGAACATCGCGAGCACGTCCGCGTGCGCGGCGATCGCGTTCTTCACGCCGGTCGCCCATTGGTCGGGCGAGCCCGAGTTGCTGAACGTGATGACCTTGGCGCCGAACTCCTCACCGAGCTGCTTGTAGGCGGCGACCTGGTGGTTGCAGGTGTCTATCTCGTTGTTGATCGGGAAGGCGTAGATCGTCTTGCCCTTGATCGCCGAGACGTCGACGCTGTCGCCGGGAGCGCTGAACGTCGGCACGGCCTCGGCCGCCGTGACCTCGGTCTTGAGCTGGGCGAGCGTCGCCTGCGACACCTGCGTGCCGGCCGCGGTGCTGCCGCCGGACCCGCCGGACCCGCCGGAGCCTCCGCCCGAACTGCTGCATCCGGCCAGCGCCAGCGCGCACGCGAGTGCGGTGACGCCGACGACCATCCCCCGTTTGATCACGCGCCCTCGGGTGGCGCGCGTGTTCACTGCATGCATCTGATCCTCCGCCCAATCGATGATTGCGGGCACTTCTCAGAGGCACACTCTGCGCATTGTGCGCACGTAGCGGTCAGCCGACCTCGTTCGGGCTGTTCGGGAGACCAGCCCCAGCGGGACCATCCAATCGTCGCGTCGTTGCAACGCGTGCATGTGTCTTGTTCCGCATGCTAGAGATCGCATACCAGATCGTCAACAATCTTGGATGGGCTCGAATGATACTCACAAGTTGGAGGCGAGTGGATGCCGCGGGCTAGCGGCCGCTGATCCGGTCGGCGATCGTCGCGACGATGTTCGTCCGGTCGCCGTGCGCACGGTACTCCCGACGGTCCGCGAACCGGTAGGCGGCGTAGAGGGCGGTCGCCCCGAACCAGCGCAGCGGCTCGATCTCCCAGTTCCGCGCGCTCCGGCCGACCCACGGCAGCCGCGTCAGCGGTGTGTCCTCGCCGAGGATCAGGTCACGCAGCGTGCGGGCGGCGAGGTTGGTGCCGCTCAGCCCGTGCCCGGTGTATCCCCCGCCCCAGGCCACACCATCCTTCGGGTCGTAGTCGACAGCCGCGCACCAGTCGCGGGGCACACCGAGCACCCCAGTCCAGGTGTGCTCGAGGTCGACGCTCCCCAACGCAGGGAACAGCTCGAGCAGCCGCGCCCGGATCAGTTCGACGGCGAACTCTGCCGTCGAACCTTGCCGATCGAACCCGGAGCGGAAGTTGTAGGGCACGCCGCGCCCGCCGATGGCGATGCGGTCGTCGGCTGTCCTCTGCAGATAGCTGAAGCTGTGCGCCATGTCACCGAGGAGCTCTCCCCCGTTCCAGCCGACAGCATCCTGCTGCTCGGCGGTGAGCGGCCGGGTGATCACCATGCTGCTGTTCATCGGCAGCAACCGGCGCTGCAGACCCGGCTGGCTGAGCGTGTACCCCTCCAGCGCCCGCACGACGATGCGCGCACTCACGTCACCGTTCCCGGTGCGCACGCGATGCGGCTCGATCGCCGTTGCACGGGTCTGCTCGTAGATCGTCACGCCGAGGCGGGACACCGCGTCTGCGAGCCCGAACGTGTACTTCGCGGGGTGCACCCGTGCGCAGTGCGGCGTCGCATACCCGCCGAGCGCCCCGTCGACCGCGACGCGGTCGACGACGTCGCGAGCGGTCAAGGTGGAGACGTCGTCATCCGCCCACCCCTGCTCCTTCATCGCCCGAATATGCGCGTGGGCGCGGGCGAGCTGCGGACGAGAGGTCGCGACGTGGATGAGGCCGTTGTCGGCGACGCTCTCACCGAACCCCTCGCGGCGGGCGACGTCGACGGACTCGCGCACCGCCCCGAACATCTCCCTCTGGAGGGCGCGCGCCGACTCGACCCCGCGACTGGCGGCGTACCGGCGGAACTGGCCTGCCGGCTCGGCGCTCATCCATCCGCCGTTGCGCCCGGACGCCCCGAAACCCGCGAACTGCTCCTCGATCACAGCAATCGACCAGTCGGGCCGGGCTCGCTTGAGGTAGTACGCCGTCCACAGCCCGGTGAGTCCGGCCCCGACGATGGCGACGTCCGCCTCGATGCTCTCGGTCAGCGGTGGGCGGGGATCGGGGTAGCCGGCGTCACGCACCCAGAAGGAGACGCCGCCGTTGACGAAGGTGGCTTCGGTGGTGGTCATGGGGGCCCTCTCGTGAGCGCGCGGAACAGGATGCGGGGACGTCGGCCGTCTACCAGGCCTCGTCGTCGGCGTAGGGGAACCACCAGAAGTCCTGCTCCGAGACGACGGGATCGATCATGACGAGCTTGGTGTGACGGAAGGTGTCCAGGCCCTCTGCGCCGAGCTGCCGGCCGATTCCCGACAGCTTCCGGCCGCCGAACGGGCCGGCGTCGTTGTCGAGCAGCGGCGCATTGACCCAGACCATGCCGGTCACGAGCTCGCGCTGCGCACGATCGATCTCGCGAATGTCCGTCGAGTAGAGGGTCGCACCCAGACCGAACGAGGTGCCGTTCGCGAGTCGGAGTGCCTCGTCGAAGCTCGAGACCTTGTACACCGGCGCGACCGGCCCGAACACCTCCTGCTCGTAGAGGTCGAAGGCAGGGCTCATGCCGGCGATGACGGTCGGGCTGAAGAAGTGTCCTTCGGCGAGCTCCCCGGGCAGCGAGAGACGCGAACCTCCGGTGAGCACCTGCGCACCCTGCTCCACCGCACGGGCGAGCAGCCGCTCGACGCGTTCCCGTTCGCGCGCGTTCTCCATCGCGCCGACATCGACGCGATCCAGTCCGTGGCCCACGCGCAGCCGTTCGACGTTCTGCACCAGACCGGCGACGAACTCGTCATAGACGTCCTCGTGGACGAGGATCTTCTCGGCCGACGTGCACACCTGGCCGGCATTGAGGAACGCGGCGAAGGTCGCAGCGCGGGCGGCCACCTCGATCGGCGCGGAGGGCATGACGATGAACGCGTCGCTGCCCGACGCCTCGATCAGGAACGGCTTGAACATGTCGGCGCACGTGCGCGCCACGGCACGCCCGGTGGGGACACTGCCGGTGAAGGCGACCATGTGGGTGTCGGGGTGGGCGACCAGCTGCTTGGCGACATCCGCACCGCCGGGGAGGACCTGCACCAGCCCCTCCCCGAGCACCGAGAACAGCTCGCAGAACGCGAGCGTCGTCAGCGTCGCGTTCTCGGACGGCTTGACGATCACGGCGTTGCCCGCCGCGAGGGCCGCGGCCGCCGACCAGACCAGCAGAAGCAGGGGGAAGTTCGCGGGGAGCACGATAACGACGGTGCCCATCGGCTCCTTGATGGTGAAGTGCGTCTGCCCCGGTGTGGCAGTCCCGTGCACCGTCCCGATTGAGTGGCGACCCACCTCGGCGTAATAATCCACGGCAGAGGCCGACCAGCCCATCTCATCCGCGGATTCCTTGAACGGCTTCCCGGTCTCGAGCGTGAGCAACTCGGCGACCAGCCGCGTATCGTCACGGATCGCACGCGCCACCTCGTGCAGGAGCTCCGCCCGCGCGAGAGGGGTGACGCGGCTCCACGCGCGCTGAGCGATGGCCGCTGCGGCCACGGCGTCGTCGACCTGAGGCTCGGTCGGGTCCGTGAAGCTGCCGATCGGACGGGCTGTGGCGGGATCGCGCACGACCTCGCGCCGCTCGCCTGCTGCGGCGAGGAGTCCGTGCGCGCCGAGCAGCCGGTCGGAGACGCGTTCCAGCACCTGTTCCGCCTGCTCCGACGGTGCGAATGCCGTGCGTGTCGGGGATGTCGTGGTCACGGGGATCACTCCTTCTTCCTTCTCTTCTCTCGGCTGTGTGGGCCGCGGCGGGGCTGTGCTCTACTCGACCGGCCGGGCCACGGCATCCAGATCTCTGTCGGCGTCGGCGATCCGGGCGAACTCGGTGTCGAGATCGAGAGAGCGGCAGAAGAGCCAGTAGAGGATGCCGGCCACCGGGATTCCGACGAAGAACGCGATGTCGACACCTCCCAGGGCGACCGACACCGGCCCCTCGTAGAAGCCGAGGTTCATGAACGGGACCATGACTGCGAGCGTCATGACATAGGTGACGATCCCCCGCCAGTTCCAGAGCCCGTAGACGCCATCTCTCTTGAACATCTCGGAGATCGAGTAGCGGCCGCGACGCACGATGAAGAAGTCAGTGAGGTTGATCGCCGTCCATGGCGCCATGAAATAGCCGACCACGAACAGCACGGTGCTGAAGCTCGTGTTCAGAAAGTCCTCGGGGATGAGCGCTGCGGCGACGGTCCCGGTCAGGCCGATGAGGAGGATCGTGATCACGCGCAGACGACGGGTCGGCTTGACCGGACGGATGCTGTCGAGCGCCGTGATGAGGGTGAGCGATCCGCCATAGACGCACATCGCCATGAGACCCAGCAGCCCGAGTCCGCCGGCGATGAGCATGATCGCACCCAGGCCCGGGAACACATAGTCGCCGGTGACAGCGAGGCTCTTGATGATGCCTTCGGTCGGCAGCAGGGCCGCACACACCGCGCCCACCCCCATGAAGGCGAACAGCCCGAAGAACAGACCCAGCGACGTGAACGAGATGATCGCGCCCTTGTGGGTGTCGGCGGGCATGTACCGCGAATAGTCGGAGACGAAGAACGCCCAGGTGAGCTGATAACCGGTCGCAGCGACGACGACGATCGAGAACGACACCGGGTCGAAGGTCTGCGTGAGGTCGAAGAACTCGGCCGGGATGAATCCGCCCGACACGAGCCCCACGACGTACACCACGATCACGACGACCAGGACGATCGTGATCACTCGCTGGGCGACGTGCAGCCAGTGGTAGCCGAAGACGGCGAGCGCGATGGCCACCAGACAGACGACGACGGCCCACGCCGGCGCACTTCCCCCGGCCAGCTCGGCGCCCGTCGAGCCCAGCAGGTTGCCACCGAGCACGATGTATCCCCAGTACACGATGATCGCCATCGCCCAGATGATCAAGGCGCCGTATCGACCGAACTGCGGGCGCGTCTGCACCATCTGCGGCAGCCCGAGGTGAGGTCCCTGGGTGGCGTGCACCGATACGGGGATCGTGCCGAGGACGGTACCGAGTGCGAGCGCGAGAAGCGTCCAGCCGAGGTTGAGACCGAGGCTGATGCCGATGGCGCCCGTGGCGAGCGACAACAGCTGCGCGCTGCCGGCGAACCACACGGTCGCCTGGTCGAAGAGCTTGCCGCCGCGTTCGGCCGCGGGCACGTAGTCGATGGATCGGGTCTCGACGCGCGCCAGGACTCCTGTCTGCGTCGTGAGGGTGCTGTCGCTCATGACTCCACTTCCTTGTGTCGGGTGAGCACTGCGGATTGCTGTCCTCCCAGATTCGTGGACGACGTCGCATCACAGAACCGAATCTTGGTCTTAATCTCCTTCGATTTTCGTACTATCGTCCAGTTCATGACGACACCGCAGTCCGTGCTCACCGTGGACGACATCGTGTCGACGAAGAGCCTCGACGTCACCGTGCTCGCCGGCAGCTCGGGACTCGACCGCCCCGTGCTCTGGGCGCACAGCTGCGAACTGATCGACCCTGAGCAATGGCTCGGGCCGCAAGAACTGCTCATGACCGTGGGGCTGTGCGTCCCGGGTGACGCAAGCGCACAGGTCGACTTCATCCGCCGCCTTGACACCGCCGCTCTGGCCGGCCTCATGGTGGGCGACCACGAAGCACTGCCCGCACTGTCCGACGAGATGCTGCGAGAGGCAGATCGTCGCGGATTCCCCGTCCTACTCGCGGCCACGCATACGCCATACGCAGCGGTCGCCCGGCACGTTGCGGCGGCGAACACCTCGTCCCAGCTGCAGCAGGTGCTCACGTTGAGCAAGCTCTACCACCTGGCGGCGGAGGTCGATGACGACGCCCAGGCACTCATGGACGGACTCGTGAAGATCCTTGGGGCGGGCATCAGCGTCGAGGATCGGACGACCGGCCTGATCGTGCTCAGCGCAGACCACCCGGCGCGCGCCGAGACGCGGCCCGAACCGCGGAGGTATGTGCTGCGCGGAGCGGATACCGCCGATCTTGTGCTGTCGGAGTATCCGGGTGAAGAGCTCGACGCCCTTCTGCTCGTCCACCTCATCAAGATCCTTGAGGTCACCGTCGACAGAATCCTCGCGGCTGCACGTCGCCGTGCAGAACGGGGCGCACGCGCTTTGGCGTCGCTGCTCGACGGCACGAGACCAGCAGCACTGGACGAGCTGCTCGCACCGCACACCGCGAGCGAGGGCTTCCAGGTCGCCGCCTTCGCCTCGGCGGACGCTGACCGCGTGGCGCGCGCGGTGGCGCTGCGCGGGCTGCCGGTGCTTGTGGGACCCGGCCGCACGAGTTCTCTCGCACTACTCCCGGTCGAAGCCACACCGCAGGTCCGTGCCGTCGCCGAGCCCGGCGGAGTCCGCTTCGGCGTCTCATCGGTGTTCACGAGTTACGGCGACGTGCGGGCCGCCGCCGACGAGGCAGCTCGGGTGCTCAGTGCGTCTCGTCAGTCCGATCGTGCATGGACAGAGTTCGCCGGCACCACGATCTCGGTGCTCACCCGGTCGAACCGCGAGGCGGCTGACATCATCACCGGTGTGCTCGGCCCCCTCGCGGACGAGCGACCCTCCGCCGAGAAGCTCCGGGAGACGCTCTTCGCATACCTGCGTCACGACCGGCACTGGCAGGAGACGGCGGATGAACTCGGCATCCACCGTCAGACGCTCTCCTACCGTCTCAACCGCATCGAGGAAGAGACCGACATGAGCGTGACGCGCTCCTCGGATCTGTCCGCGTTCTGGATCGCGTACCAGGCCTGGGAGACTACGCGTGCCGGCGCATCGCCCGGCGTCGGATGAATGCTGCATGCATAATGCAGGCAGCGGCGCTAGAATAGCTGCATGAGCGTGACGATCACCGTGCGCAACGTGCCCGACGGCGTCCGCGACGAGCTCGCCGCGCGCGCCGCACGTTCCGGCAGGTCGCTGCAGGAGTATCTGAGTCTTGAGCTCACGCGCCTCGCGACCACGCCGAGGGCGGCTGAGGCCATCGCACGGGCACGACTCAACGCCCTCTCCTACCCCGAGGTCTCGATGGACGAGATCGTCGAGACCGTGCATGCCGCACGACGGTGATCCTCTCGCCGACGAGGTGGTCGTCGTGGATGCGTCCGTCGTCATCGCACTCGTCGCCTCGCGGTCGGATGCCGCTGCCCGCCTCGCCGCGAGGCTCGAATCGGCCTCGTTGCACGCTCCGGTATTGCTGCCGGTGGAGGTCGACAGCGGCATCCGCGGCCTGGTTCTCGGGCGTCGACTCTCTGCTGAGCAAGGCACGGCGGCACGTGCCGCCGCACATGCATTGCCGATCGACCTGTGGCCGTGGGAACTGCTCACCGACCGCGCCTGGGAACTGCGCGAGAACCTATCGAGCTATGACGCCGGGTACGTCGCACTGGCCGAGCGCCTCAACGTTCCTCTGCTCACGGGCGATGCGCGCATCGCCCGTGCCGCAGGCGCGCGGTGCACGGTCGAGGTGTTCCGCTGACGCTCCCGCGACTCCCCCGCTGACGCTCCCGCGACTCCCCCGCTGACGCTCCCGCGACTCCCCCGCTGACGCTCCTGGGGATAAGGACGCGTCCTTATCCCCAGGAGGGTCCGACGATCACGCGCGGGTCAGGCCACGCGACATCCCCCGACGCTGATCGGCGAGCGAACCGTCCGCGTCACAGCCCGGCGCTGAGCCGCTCCACCGCCTCGACCACGAGGTCGGCGAAGCGGCCGTGGTCGAGCTGCAGCGCGACATCCACTCGATACTCACTGCCCGTGCCGTGGTGCATCGCCGGCACGTCCACGAAGTCGACGACGGTCATGCCGCGGGTCCAGGTGCCGCGAAGCTCGACGTGCACGTCGGCCTTCGCCGTGTTGAAGACGGCCGGGTCGATCACCGCCGCCACACAGCACGCGTCGTGGATGGGAGGATGAACGAACCCGAACACCTCGCGGTAGGTCGATCCGAAGAACTCCCACACATCGAGCACGAACCGGCTCACCGGTCCGTCGATCGCGCGCACGCGCTCGTTCAGCTCATCGGTCGCGAGAGCCTGATGCGTCAGGTCGAGGCCGACCATGGTGACGTCCCATTCTCCGCGGAACACGTCTTCGGCGGCCTCCGGATCGACCGCGATGTTGAACTCGGCGGCCGGCGTCGTGTTGCCGCGCGTGTACGCGCCGCCCATCACGACGACGCGCTTGATCCGGTCGATGATCTCGGGATGCACCCGCATCGCCAGAGCGACGTTGGTGAGCGGTCCGGTCGCGACGAGCGTGATCGTGCCCGGCGCGTGGGCCATGACCGTGTCGGCGATGAGGTCGACAGCATGCCGCTCGTCGACGTCGAACGCCGCCGGCGGCAGTACGGGTCCGTCGAGCCCGGAGTCGCCGTGGATGTCCTCCGCCACCCGCTGCGGCTCGACGAGCGGCCGGTCAGCACCGCGCGCGACCGGCACCCGGATGCCCGCGACCGCGCACACGGCGAGCGCGTTGCGCGTGACCTTCTCGAGCGTCTGATTGCCGGCGACCGTCGTGATCGCGAGCAGCTCGACCGCGGGACTGCCCGCCGCCAGCAGGATCGCTATCGCGTCGTCATGCCCCGGATCGCAGTCGAGGATGATCTTCTCCATCGCCCGATTCTCGCGCACCCGCGCTCCGCGCGGCATCTCCAGTGTGTATTCGGAGAGGCTGCGCCCGCACGCGAGACCACCCTCTCAGCGCCGAGACCACCCCGCCCCCTACCGCCGCACCCGCGAACGCCGCTGCGCGGCGCGGGCCGAGCGGTCGAGGCCGAAACTCAGGCGCGCGATGTATCCGCCGATGGCGGTGCCGGCGGCAAGGCCCAGCCCGGTCGCCGCGGCCGACAGCAGCGCGGGCACGGCCGCTGACGGGTCGAAGTCGTCGCCGATCAGCGCATACAGGCCCTGGTAGAAGGCAAGACCGGGGATGAGCCCGATGATCCCCGCCATGGCCATCGCGGCCTCCGGTACCTTGACCCACCGGTAGGCGAGATAGGCGATCACCCCCGCGACCGCTCCGGCGATGCCGGCGGCAAGCCCCGGCTGCGGCATCAGCGGACGCAGCAGAAAGTACACCGCGAACACGATCACCGCCGCCGCGGCCATGAGCGGCGCGAGCCCGAACCGCACATAGGAGGTGAGGGCGAAGCCGATGCCGACGAGCGCGACCCCCAGCATCCCGGCCCACAATCCGCGGCCCGTGCCGAGCGATGTTCCGACGGACGCCGGAACCCCCAGGCGGAAGGCGACCCCGATCGTCACCCAGATGCCGATCGCGAGTCCGAGGGTGAGCATGACGACTTCCATGGCGCGCGCCGACGCGGTCAGATAATACCCGTCGACGGCGTCGCGCGCAGCGGTGGTCAGGCCGATGCCCGACAGCAGCATGATGATCCCCGAGATGACGATCACGGTCGGATGGTTCGTGCCCGGCAGCTCGACGCCCAGCGATCGCAGCCAGTACATGAACACGGCGATCGCGGTGATCGCCGCCGCGCACGCGATCTGCGAGAAGAAGACGGCGATCCCCCATTTGGCCAGGCGCCGTCCGATCAGATCCGCGACGACGGCGGATGCCGCGGCCACCAGCGCCAGCACGATGCTGGCGTTGAACATGACGACGACTCCGCCGGCGAGCACCGCCATGCCGAGCGTCACGACCCAGCGCCGGTAGGGATGCGGCTGGTTCAGGATCGTGCTCAGCCGCTCACGCGCGTCATCGACGTCGACGGCGCCGCCGCTCGTGACGATCTCGTCGATGAGCAGGTACACCGCCTGCAGCCGGGTGTAGTCGATCGTCCGGACCTTGACGACGCGCATGATCGAGATCGGATCCTCGTCCATCCCGCGGTGCACCGAGATCGTGATCGACGTGAACGCGATGTCGACGTGCACGTTGCGCAGCCCGTAGATGCCGCTGATGCGCAGCACGGTGGCCACGACGTCGGCGGTGGTCGCACCGGTCGCGAGCATCGCCTCGCCGCTGCGCAGGCACAGGTCGATGACCGCCCGCGCGTGCCGCTGCGAGAGCGCGTCGGCGCTCCACGGGATCGAGACGCGCTGCGTGGGCGGAAACGCCGTCCGCACGATCTCGCCGGTGAACGCGCGCATGCGCGCCGCCCACCAGGTGCGCAGCCGGCCGGCCGGTTCGGTCTCGCGCGTCACGGTTCCAGCCTAGGCGCGCGGTGTTCTGCGGCAAGGGCGGAAACGACGAGTGGATGCCGCGGCCCGTGGCTTCCGCCCGGCTGGGTACCCCGCGTCCGAAATTCTGCGGCACCCGAGGAGTCTCGATTCCCTCACCAGTTGATAAGCGGTGCGTATCAAGAGGTGAGCGCAGCGAAAGACACCGCGGAGCCCGAAATTTCCGTGTTCGGAGTCTCCGGGTCCGAAATTTCCGGCCCCGGAGCGCCTCTCGATTCGTTCACCACTTGATGTTCCTGAGACATCAACTGGTGAGCGAATCACGAAACCCCTCCCGCGCGGAATTTTCGCCCCGTCACGCGCGCCGGTGGTTCCCGCTCGTTGAGCGAGCGAAGGGCGTCGATACGCCGCCGCCCGAGCACTCGCTGCCTACCGCTGACGGCCGCCCTGCCAGACTGGCCCCATGCCCCTGACCTCCGCACAGCTCGACCGCGCCGTCGGCGCGGTGCTCGCCTCGGCCGCCGGCGACGCGCTCGGCTCGCAGTACGAGTTCGGTCCGTCGCTGCCCGACAGCATGACTCCCGAGTTCGGCGTCGGCCACTTCGGACACGACGTCGGCGAGTGGACCGACGACACGAGCATGGCGATCCCGATCCTGAAGGTCCTGGCCGACGGACGCGCGCTCGACGACCCCGACTCCCTCGCCGAGATCGTGCAGGCGTGGCGGGTCTGGGCGCAGACGTCGAAGGATGTCGGCATCCAGACCCGCGGCATCCTCTCGTCGCTGTCGTCGACGGCGAGCGCGGACGACGCCACCGCCGCCGCCCGGCGGTCGCACGACGCGACCGGGCGCAGCGGCGGCAACGGATCGCTCATGCGCACCGGCCCGGTCGCGCTCGGCTACCTGGATCGCACGCGCGCCGAGCTCGCCGATGCGGCGGGCCGCGTCGCGCAGCTGACCCACTGGGAGGATGACAACGTCATGGCGTGCGCGCTGTGGTGCGTGGCGATCCGTCACGCGATCCTCACCGGCGAGCTCGACATGCGCGCGGCCCTCAGGTCGTTGAGCGAGCGGTCGTTGAGCGCCCCGCGAAGCGGCGAGTCGAAACGCCCCGACCCGCTCACGCCCGAGGCCCTGACCCGCTGGGGCCAGCACATCGACGAAGCGCTGGCGCCCGGCATCCACCCCCGCGCGTTCAGCGAGCAGAACGGGTGGGTCGTCCGGGCTTTTCAGGGGGCGCTGGCCGCCGTCGCCGGGGCGACGTCGCTGGTGGATGCCGTGCAGCGCGCCGTCCGCGGAGGCAACGACACCGACACCGTGGCGGCGATCGCCGGTTCACTCGCCGGCGCCGTCTACGGCGCGACCGCCATCCCTGCGGACTGGCGGGCGCAGCTGCACGGCTGGCCGGGGATCGACGCCGACGAGCTCGAGCGGCTCGCCCGCCGGGCGGTGGCGTAGCGGCTTCAACAACCGGCCGCACCGCCGTGCGCAGCTCAGACCACCGGTGCGGTCATGTCGACGTCCGCCGGCAGCGACAGCCCCTCGCCGTAGGGCGTCCCGAAGCAGTGGACGTTCTGCATATCAGCAGTGCTGCGGTCCCACCCCGGATCGCCCTCGTGGGCGAAACGCGCCCAGGCGCCCATCATCTCGCGTGACACCGCGAGACGATCGAGGTCGCGGCCGGTGAGCGGAATGCGGTCGACGGTCCCGAAGACGTAGGCCAGCTCGAGGCTGTGGCAGGCGCCAAGAAGCCCGCCGAGCACCTCGGTCGGCTGCTCGAATGCGTATATCCAGACGCCGTCGGCACGGTCCGCGGCGAGCCGAGCGATCTCGCGCGCCGGCTTCTCGAACATCAGCGAGCTCACCCGGCGCGCGAACACGAGGTGCGGCGGCTCGGCGGGCCGCGGGCCGGCCAGGTCCGCATATCCGATGCCGTCGATCGGGCGCATGGCCTCGAGCCGCGTTGATGCCTCGTCCGCCGTCAAATCGACACGGTAGGAGGGGTCGTCGGCGAGGAACATGCCCGCCTCGTGCGCGGTCCATCCGATCATCAGGCCCTTGCCCGCCAGTAGCTCCGATGCTTCGTCGCCGAACGCATCGCCGGGGATGTCGGCGGCGTCATGCGACGGTCCGAATCCGGGCAGGGAGTCGAAATCCACCCGCAGCTCACCCTTGCCGGCGGGCTCGAGCGGAGCCTGGCGCAGGATCTCGGCCTGCACATCGAGCAGGGTCTCGAGCGACGCCGCTCGCAGCTCGTCGACGGATGAGTGCCCACCGATCTCCATCGCGTGGGCTCGCAGGCTCGCGGCCACAGCCTCCGGCGCCGGCCGGCGGAAGGGGCCGCTCATCATGATCGAGCGGTGGAAGAGTCCCTGCGCTGCCGGCATGGCGTTCAGCATCGCCACCTTGCCGCTGCCGCCCGACTGTCCGCAGACGGTCACGCGGTCGGGATCACCACCGAACGCGGCGATGTTCGCGTGCACCCAGTCCAGCGCGGCGACGATGTCGAGCATGCCGGCGTTCGCGGAATGCTCCTCACCGAGCTCGCGCAGGTCGAGGAACCCGAGGATGCCGAGCCGGTGCGTCACCGTGACGACGACGAGATCGCCGGCTTGGGCGAGCACATCGCCGTTGAACGCCATCTCGTTGCCCGACCCGTGCGTGAACCCGCCACCGTGCAGCCAGACGATCACGGGCCGCGGCGACGGCGATGCGTCGGACGGTGCCCAGATGTTCAGTCGGAGGCAGTCCTCGCCGATCGGCCCACCCTCGGCGGGCGAACCCGTGCGCGGATAGAGCATGGAGAGCAGCCGGGGTCCGTTCTCCGCAGCGGCAGGTCTGGTGTCAACCTGCGGCGCAGTGGGGCCGAAGGTCAGCGCGTCCCGAATCCCCTCCCATCGCGGCGCGGGCTGCGGCGGGCGGAAGCGATTGGCGCCCGAGGTGTCGGCGCCATACGGTACGCCGAGGAAGGTGATGGTGCCCGCATTGTCGATGCCACGCAGCATCCCCTGGTCAACGGTTCGTGTGATGAAGGGCATGGGTCAGGCCACCTTTCGGATTGGGGAGATGAAGAAGGCCGACAGCAGCGCCGCCACGGCGGCGAAGATGAACAGGGGCGCATATCCGCCGGCGAGGGTGATCACGAGCGCCGCCAGGAAGGGACCCGCGATCTGCGGGCCTGTGGTCGCCACATTGAGCAGACCGAGGTCGCGCGCCGTGTTCTCAGGGTCGGGCAGTACGAGGGTCATGATCGCCTGGTCGACAGCCATGTACACGCCGAAGAAGAAGCCGACGACGACCGAGTATGCGAGCATGCCGCCCCATGTCGGCAGGAACACGGGGATGAGCGCTCCGGCGGCCACGCCGACCGAGGCGATGATCACGAAGATCTTGCGACGGCGCACCTTGTCGGAGAGCGGCCCCGAAACGAGCGAGGTGACGAACGAGACGGCGAGGTTCACCGTGCCGAGCAGGGCGACCGCGGCGGCGGCGTTGCCACCGGGCAGGTTCTCGACGCCGATGTAATCGGTGAGCGTGTAGAGCTGGTAGGTCGAGATCGTCCAGTACCCGATCATGATGGTCGCGCGCGACCAGAACGCCCACGCGAAATCGTGGTCGCGAAGACCCGAGAAGAAGTGGCGGATCGACTGACGTTCGTGGGTGGATGCCGCGGCCTCCTGCCGCGCGGTGGGGTCGGGCGTCAGGAACACGAGCAGCAGGGTGCCCACGACCAGCAGTGCGCCGATGAGCAGGTACGCCAGCACGGGCCGGTCGACGAAGAACGGCGCGACGTTGAGTCCGTAGATCACGCCGATCGTCGTGGCGATACTGGCGATCGACGAGGCGAGGCCGCGGCGCGATTCGGGCACACGGTCGGGCATCACCGCGGTGATCACCGCCTGGAAGGCGCTCATCGTGATCATCACGAGCAGGTACGCAGCGCCGAGCCAGAAGAGGCTTGCCATTCCCCCGAGGACGGCGAGCAGCACCAGAGCCACGATCGCGGTGATCAGCAGCCACGGGGCGCGGCGACCGAACCGGCTTTTCGTGCGGTCGGAGAGCGCGCCGAACAGCGGGTTGCCGATGGCTGCGGCGAGCGCGCCGATCGAGGCGAGCACGCCGTAGGCGCCGACCTTGCCCTCGGGCTCGATGAGCGCGATCTGCGAGGGCAGCACGATCTGCTGCATCCCCTGGAAGATCGCGTACATGCCGGCGTTGGCGAGCAGGAAGGTGGTCAGGAAGCGGGCGCCCCCGATGATCTTCCCGTCGGGAAGGCTGTTCGCCGGGGCGACCGGATCGCCGGTCGCCGGCTGGGTAGTGTCAGACATGAAGACCTCCTCGTCGATGCACACTCGGGTCGATGAGCGCTTCCAGTATTATTTTCACACTCAGAAGTTAAGTCAAGGGGAATATGCCGAGCCGTACGTCGTCGCCCGAGACCGACAGCCTCGCGGGCATCCGCCGCGCCAGCCTCAACCGGGTGCTGCGCGCCGTCGATCGCACCCCCGGCCTGTCACAGAGCGAGATCGCCGCCGAGACCGGCCTGGCCATGGGCGCGGTCAGCTCGGTCGTCGGCGAGCTGCTCGACGCGGGCATCGTCATCGACGATCCGGAGCGTGCTCAGCGCGGCCGGGGCCGCCCGAAGCGCGCGATCATCCTGGCCCGCACGTCGGCCGATCTCGTCGGTGTGACGGTGACGCGCACGGCCGTCACCGCGCGGTCGACGACGCTTGCCGGCGAGGTGGTGGCCGACGCCGCGCACCGGTTCACCGAGGTTCCGACGATCGAAGAAGCCGCCGGCGTGATCGTCACGCTCGTCGAGCGCGTGTGCGCCGGAGCGACGGACCGGCCGCCCCGGATCTCCATCTCCATCCCCGGCGCGACCCTGCCCGTGGGCTTCGGTGCACTCGAGCTCAACTGGTCACCCGCCGACCCGACCGTCATCCTCGATGCGCTGACCTCGCGCGGATGGCCGGTGCCGGTCATCGGCAACGACGGCAGCTTCGCAACCCTGGCGGAGTGGGCCGGCGGCGACGCGCCGCACGTGGGCAACACCGTGGTCATCCTGCTCAGCCGCGGACTCGGCGGCAGCGCGATGGTGAACGGCTCACTGCTGCTCGGCGCCGAAGACGCTCCCGGTTTCGGCCACACCCCCCTGGATCCCCACGGCCCACCGTGCTCGTGCGGACTCAGCGGATGCGCGGAACTCGCCGTCTCGCTCGTCCATTTCGCAGTCAAGCTCGGCGACGCCGAACGGTTCGATGCGATGACCGCCGCGGAGTATGCGGCCGAGTTGGCGTCGCGGGCCGATGCCGGTGACGCTGCCGTCATGCGGGTGCTCGAAGACGGGCGCCGCAGCCTGCACCGTCTGGGCGACATCGTGTCGTCGCTGCTGAACCCGGAGCGCGTGCTGCTGACCGGCGAGGGGATGCGCCTGGCGTCCTGGCTGCTGCCCGGGCCCGTGGGCAACATCGGCGTCCCCACGGCGACCGGACGCTACGGCGACGACGCCGTGCTCGAGGGCACGATCCGTGCGTCGCGCGACCGCTTCTTCGCCGATCCTCTCGGCACGCTGACGGCCGTCGGCGCGTAGTCGCACCCGCCAGCGCCGTGGGCGCGCGGCGATGCGCGCTCGCCCGCGCCGGTCATGCGACTTCCCGTTCGCTCTCTTCGACGAGGACTCTGTGTCGCGCTGGTCGGATCAGGCCGCCCGTTCTCGACCGTCGACAGATTGGATGCCGCGATCCCCGCGAGCTTGCTCACATCACGCGCGCTCACCCCCGCGTTGCCGCGGGCCCTGCACAACGACTCGACCAGCACGATTCTGCATTCTTCTGTTATCGAATGAGGTAACAGGGTTCCTGAACGTAGTCTCACACTATTCTGATTTAGCCAGCTAATCTAAAATAGTGACACCGGTTATTTCACCTTCGGATCGCTGGCCCGCGCATGCGGTCGAGCGGCACCCCTGGCATCAGTCGGTGCGCGGAGGCAGCCGCGAAGACCGCATGCTGCGCGTCGTCGATACATCGATCCCGCCGCGTATCGCTGACCTCCACATCAGGCTGGCTCCCGACCGGGCCGCCGCCGCAGAGCGCGCAGTGATCGAGATCGCCACGACCGACACCGACGCCCGCCCCCAGCCTCGGGCGCTGGGGCGGTTCATGCTGCGCTCCGAGTCGGTGGCGTCATCGAAGATCGAGCGAATCTCGGCATCGGCTGACGACTTCGCGCGAGCGCTGGCGGGTCAGCGCAGCAACTCCAGCGCGACCAGCATGGTCGCGGCATCCACCGCCCTCACTGAGCTCATCGATCGCGCGGGCGCGTCGTCGGCGCTCACACTCCCAGATCTACTTGATGCGCACCACCTGCTCATGGCCGACGATCCCACCGAGCGGGAGTACGCCGGCACTCTCCGCGATATGCAGAACTGGATCGGGGGCAGTGACTACAGCCCCCGCGACGCTCTGTATGTGCCGCCTCCCCCGGAGAACGTCCCCGCTCTCCTGGGCGATCTGCTGAGCTGGATCTCCCGCGACGACATCCCCGTGTTGGCGCAGGCAGCGATCGCCCACGCGCAGTTCGAGTCGATCCACCCGTTCACGGACGGCAACGGGCGCATCGGGCGGGCTCTGATCAGCGCGGTGTTCCGGCGACGCGGACTCACCAAGAACGTCGTCATGCCTCTCGCAGCGGGGCTGCTCGCCGTGCGGAACGAGTATTTCGACGCCTTGACGACGTACCGGCAGGGCGACCCGAACCCGATCATCGATGTCATCACCCGCTCCGCATCGGTCGCAGCCGTTCAGTCGCGCGCGTCGCTCGACGCCTTGCGCGCACTGCCGGCCGAGTGGCGCGCACTGCTCCCTCGCGCACGAGCCGACGCTGCCGTCGACAGCGTGATCGCCGCCTTCTTCGACAATCCCGTCATGGGAGCGGATGAAGTCGTCACCGTCACCGGGGTCACGCCGGCATCCGTGTACGCCGCGATCGACAGACTCGTGGATGCCACGGTCTTGACCGAGATCACGGGGCGAAAGCGCAATCGGGTCTGGGCGGCGCTCGATGCGCTCGGCGAGCTCGACGAGCTCGATCGGCGCATCCACGCGGCGACGCGGGCGACACACTGAGCACCGCGCCCCACCTGCCTTCCTTGAGACATGACGCTTGCCCGCGACATCCCGAACGTCCTCGCCTCGTTCCGCACGAACCGCCGCGATCTGCGGATGACCCGACATGCCGACGACTTCGCCTTCGAAGCCGAGCAGACCGTGCCGCTGCTGGCCGACATGGCCGAGGATTACGGCGCGAAAGACGTGATCCCCGTCGTGCGCAAGGCGATCGCCAGCACGTTCCATCGACCCCGTCTCCGACGAATGCGGGCGGGCGCAGCTGCGCAGGAGCGCTGAGCGGAGATCCCGATGAGACCCGCGTTCCGCAGGACGATCGATCTCCACCCTCGAGACCGACGGCGCGCGCAAGGGTGGGGCCGAGTCCGCCCTCAGTCCGAGAAGACCACACAACTGCGCCCGTTCACGACGACGCGGTCCTCCAGGTGATGGCGCACAGCACGTGCGAGCACCCGGCGCTCGATGTCACGTCCCTTGCGGACCAGCGTCTCCGGCATATCGCGATGCGTCACGGCTTCGACATCCTGCGTGATGATGGGTCCCTCATCAAGATCACCTGTGACGTAGTGCGCTGTCGCGCCCACGAGTTTCACGCCGCGTTCGAATGCCTGGTGGTAGGGCTTGGCCCCCTTGAATCCGGGCAGGAAAGAGTGGTGGATGTTGATGCACCGACCGGCCAACTCCCCCGCGAACTCATCACTGAGGATCTGCATGTACCGCGCCAGAATGACCAGGTCGACGTTCAGCTCATCGATCAGGCTGGACACCTTTCGCTCCTGATCTCGCTTCTTGCCGGCTTCCACGGGCACATGGTGGAAGTCCACGTCATCGAACGACAATGCCGGATAGGACTCCCGCGGATGATTCGACACCACCCCCACGACATCCATCGGCAGCTCCCCGCTGCGCCATCTGTACAACAGGTCACCGAGGCAATGGTCTTGTTTTGACGCCATGATGAGCACGCGTTTGCGAGCGGAGCGGGGATGGAGCGTGTAGTCCGCCTCCAGGTGATCCAGAGTCTCTCGCACCAGCCCGTCGATGGCGTCGGCATCCAGACGATTCGACGTGGCCGATGCGAACTCGATGCGCGAGAAGAAGCGGCCCGTGACGGGGTCGTCGAATTGCTGGGAGTCGCGTATCGTCGCGCCGATCTCGAACAGCGCGGCGCTCACTCGAGCGACGATGCCAGGCTCATCGCGGCAGCGGAACGTCAGGATGAAGGACTCATCCGATCCAGCGCCAGACGACATCGCTCACCTCCGATCCACAGTGGATCTCTTCGCACATCCGGTTAACTCCTCTTCGCAGTATCGACGTCATAGTCCTCATTGCGAGGCAGGTCCAAATAGGGGAAGCGCTCGACCGTCGCGCGGATCTGCTTGATGCGGTGCCCGTGATCTCCCCAGTGCACAATCACCGTATTGCCGATCTCGGCTTCCTCGAGATCGACCGTGGCTTGCGACAGAAGCTCGCGGTAGTAGTAGCTGTACACGACCGCCGAGGAGACCCCGACCGCTTGCCCACCCTTGGTGACGAGGTCGGCGTGGCCGCCCGCCGGCTGCTGCGGCGACACCGGGAACTCGATGAACTTGTACGGCTCGCCCGACTTCAGCTGCGAGGCGAAGACGTCCGTCACGTCGTCGGGGTCCCAGCGAAGCGTCACGGTCTTCCGGCGAGGTTCCGCCACCTCTCTCTCGAATGCGTCGCGGCCGATGAAGTCGTGATCGAGCTTTCCCATCCAGGCCCAGTTGACCTCTTGTGGAGTACGGAGGCGGGCCCTGATGTCGTCGGCGGGGATGCTGCCGCTGAGAGGCGCCGACAGCGATTCCATCCTGGTGCCGGCCACCGCCGGGTCGAAGACCATCGAGGGAAGGAAAGTGACGTTCAGCTGAGGGAATCCGCCCTCGGTGTGATTGACCGCGTATGTCCGCCATCCCAGCCGCACGATGTCCCACCGGCGTCCCGCTTGATAGACGGCGTCGTACACGGCAGGGCCCAGGTCATAGGCACCGCGGATCTCATACGCCAGAGTGCCCGCCATCCCGATGCGCGACAGTTCAACAGCTCCTTCGACTCCCGGAACCTGGATGGGAACGACGTCGAGAAACGCCACGTTGCTCAGGCTTTGCTCGAGCATCGCTTCCAGCACGAGCAGCGATTTCGGGCCCGCGATCTGGAGGATGAAGATCTTCCGTGCCTCGATGCGGACGTCCATTCCAAGACGTTCTGCCTGGATGAGAGGCCACGGAAGCCCGGCGAGAGTCCGGAACTGCTGCTCGGAGTCCCTGACCGCGAGCGCGTGGTTCGCGATCGTTCCGTCTTCACTGAGCATGACCAGGTGCTTCGATCTGCCGACCGGCCACTTCCACACGTTGTTGATACTCAGCTGCGAGAGCAGCTTCTGCGCTTCGGGTCCGGTGATGACGAACTCCATCCGGCCGATGAGATTCGCCGCGACGTACGCGCTCTCCTTCCACGACAAGGACTCACGCTGCCAGCCGTCGCCCTCCCAGACGCGGAGCTCGTTCCAGATCGGCGAGTAGCTCTTGATGTCGGGGTATGCCGGAACCGCCCCGACAGCGCGCATGGTCGGCCGTGTGGATGACATGTCTCGTCCCTCTTCCTTGATGATGGTCACGATCGGACCGCCCTTGCCTGCGATGCCTCGGCGAGCTGCGCGCGGACGCGGTCGAATCGTCGCTGAATCACCTCAGAGGGGAGAACGACCTGTTCTGTGCCACCTTCGGCGATGACATCGCCGAGCTCGCTCATGGCTCGGCATTCCGAGACGATCCGGTTGGCGGTGGTGGCGACGAGCGTGGCGGTGATCGTGACACGCATACCGACAGGTGCCGAGTTGAAATGCTTCACCGTCACCGAGTGACCGATGCCTTCTTCCCCGTGGTCGAGAAAGGGCAGGATCAGCTTCCGGCTGACCTCTTCCATGTGCTTGGCGATCCAATATGTCGCGTAGACCGGATGCACCGGGCCGAGCTCATCGAAGTCGACGGTCATCTCCCGGGAGACGACGACATCAATCGTGCTGCAGAGCCCCGCAGGCACCTCTCTCATTCTGGCTCCTCGTTCGTTCCGTGGGGCTGTCCTGTGCTCCCCACCGGGGGCACGTGAAATGCGAGCATCTTGCGCAGGGCCCGCACGAAGGACTTCTGCTCGTCGGCGGACAGCACCGAGGCCCAGGTCTTCTCCCGCGCACTCTGTCTCACGACCACCTCTGCGATCGTCGCGCGGGCCTTGTCCGTGATGCTCACGGTGACAACGCGTCTATCGGAGTCACTGCGACTGCGCACGATGTGACCGTCACGCTCCAGAGTGTTCAGCGTCGCGGAGATACTTGCACGCGAGACCCCGGAGAGGTGGGCGAGCACCCGCGGTTCCAGATCGCCTGCGACCCAGAGCGCGAACATGACACGCCAAGACGCCCACGTCAGGCCGGCAGGTCGATGCACAGTCTTCTCGAGGTCCGCGACGACACGACCGCTCAGGCGAACCATGTTGAAGATGACGGCCATGGCACCGAAGTCGGCCTCGGGAACAAACCGGTCGACGGCTTCCTCTGCCATTGCCTCGAATTGAACGGCATCGATTCTGCGCTCATCTGTGGCGTCGATCATTCTCTCTCCCTCACTGCGGGTCTTGACGGCGGCGACCATCACATCTTCTCGGTTGGATCCCCGTCATCAGGAGATGCGACGCTCATGACCAGCCCAGTACGGTTCGCGCAGTTCCCGCTTCAGGACCTTCCCCACCCCCGACCGGGGCAGCGGTTCTGAGCGGATCTCGATGGACTTCGGAACCTTGAATCCCGCAACATGCTGCCGGCAATGGTCGATCAGCTCGTCCGCCGTCACATCACCGTCCACGCAGACGATGGCGTGCACGGCTTCGCCCCAGCGTTCGTGGGGGATGCCGATCACGGCGACCTCGACGACGGCCGGATGGGTCGCGATCGCCGCCTCGACTTCGGCGCTGTAGACGTTCTCGCTGCCGCTGACGATCATGTCTTTCGAGCGATCGACGAGGAACAGATACCCGTCGCCGTCGAGGTATCCCACGTCTCCCGACCAATACCAGCCGTCTCGGAAGGCGGACGACGTCTCGTCCGGCTTGTTCCAATATCCCTTCGCGACGTTCTTTCCGGAGACGAGCACCTCGCCGACACCGTCCGCCTGCTCGATCTGCGCGATTCGCACGCCGACGTTCGGCGCGGCTCGCCCGCTCGATGCCAGGCGCGGATGGCCGATCAGCAGCTGCTCGTCCGGTAGCAGCGTGACGATGGGCGAGCATTCGGTCGCGCCGTAGACGTCGAGGAGCCGTGCCGAAGGGAAGGTGCTGTGGAAGTGCTCGAGCAACGGACTCGATGCGGGCGAAGACCCGTGACACACGTAGACGAGCGAGCTCACGTCGCGAGGCCGGGCTTCCTGTTCCTCCGCCAGGCTCTTGAGCGTCGCCGGGACTGCGACCGTCGAGGTGACGCGCTCCCGCTCGACGAGGTCGAGCAGCACTCCCGGGTCGAAGGCCGGAAGCACGACGTGACGCCCTCCGTTGGCCACTGTGGCGAGTGCCCCGATGGTGCCCGCGGTGTGGAACATCGGCGCCGCCAAGAGCCAGGTCGTCTTGATGTCGAACGGCCAGCAGCTCGACAGGCTGCTCGCGTTGGCGAGAAGATTCGCGTGGGTGAGCATGACGCCCTTGGCCAGGCCCGTCGTGCCGCCCGTGTAGAAGATGCCCGCCAGGTCGTCAGGACTCGTCTCAGGCCAGAATGTGGTCTCCCCCGCACCACCGAGCAGCGCTTCGTACTCATCCGGAATCATGACGACCGTGAGGTCGAGATCGTCGATCCCTGGGATCGCACGATCGGTGAACAGCACGCGCGTCCCCGAATCCCGAAGGATGTAATGGATCTCTGGTGTCGCCAGGCGGACGTTGACGGGGACGAGCACCAGTCCTGTCGAGGGCACCGTCAGATACAGCTCGAGGTACCGATGACAGTTGGCGCTAAGCACCGCTACACGGTCACCCCGCTCAAGCCCGAGGCTCTCGGTCAGCGCCGCAGCGAGCGCGTGCAGTCTCGTGTTCAGCTGCGCGTAACTGTACTGCTCAGACCCGCACGTCACCGCGGGTGACGACGGATCCAGATCCACACCCGAGCGGATGACGTCACTGATACTGCGCATCGCGGTCCAGTCCACCACGTCGACCTTCTTTCTCTCCTCCGAGCGGCTGCTCAGCCGCGTCCGGCTTGCGGGACCCCGTAGATGGGGCTCACTCCCTGAGCCTGTTCGCCGTCCGCGCCCAAGGGGATGCCGACCCGGTCACGCAGCAACAGCGTCGCGAGCAGGCCGATCATCGTCATGCCTGCGAGATACCAGGTGACGGACGTCGTCACACCCGTCGCCTGCACCAGCGCGGTCGCGATGGTCGGCGCGAACGCCCCGCCCAGGATCGCGCCGAGCGAGTACGCGATGGACACACCCGAGAACCTGACCGAAGCCGGGAACAGCTCCGCGAACAACGCCGAGATCGGGCCGTAGGTCATTCCGACACCGATCGACAGCAGGTCGAGCGCGGCGAACACGAGCCAGATCTCGCCGGTGTTGACGAGCGGGAACAGCGCGAACACACCGATCAGCTGAACGATCCACCCCACGACGAAGGTATTCCGCCGGCCGACGACATCGCTGAGCCACCCGCCGAACCAGGTCGCCCCGAGCCACACCACCGCCGAGCCGGTCACCGCCCAGAGCACCGGCCCCCTGTCCATCGCCAATGGCCCATCCGGATTCGTCGCGTAGTTCTGGATATAGCCGCCTGTGGTCATGTAGCCGGCTGTGTTCGACCCGGCGAACACCAGTGCCGCGATGACCACCAGCAGCGCGTGCCGACGGAAGAGCCCGACGATCGGCATCCGAGTCGCTTCCTTCCGTTCCGCAAGTTCGACGAACACGGGGCTCTCTTCGACCCGGCGGCGTACGTAGAACCCGACGATGATCAGCACGACGGAGAACAGGAAAGGCACGCGCCAGCCCCAGGCCAGAAATGCGTCACCCGGCGCGATCGCCGTCATCACCGCCATGACAGCCGACGCGAGAAGCAGCCCGAGCGGCACGCCGATCTGCGGCGAGGCCCCGAACAGTCCTCGCTTCGACTTCGGCGCGTGCTCGACGGCCATGAGTGCCGCACCGCCCCACTCTCCACCGGCGGAAATGCCCTGGAGCACGCGCAGCACGATGAGAAGCACGGGCGCTGCAGCGCCGATCGTCTCGTACGTCGGCAGAAGGCCGACCAGTGTGGTGGCACCGCCCATCAGAATCAGCGTCAGCATCAAGACGACCCGACGCCCGTGTCGGTCGCCGAGATGGCCGGCGATCAGCGCGCCCAGCGGCCGGAACAGAAAAGAGATGCCGACCGTGATGAACGCGATCAGAGTTGCCATCTCCCGACCCGCCGGCTCGAAGAACAGTTGACCGAAGACGAGACCCGCCGCCGAGGCGTAGATGAAGAAGTCGTACCACTCGATCGTCGTTCCGACCACTGTCGCGAAGACGACCCTTCGCCGATCTGCCGGCGTTGCGATCGTGCCCGTCGGCGTGAATCCGGCGACCGACTCGGGATGTGACGCACTCATGGACAGCTCCTTTGCTTGCGGGTGCGTATGACGGGCCTACCCCGTACTAATTTGTACTCTAATCATCTCAGTCCTGATTGTCAAAGGTCTAACTATTGACATTGCGCCCACCCTGGCCGGCTCAACGGCCCGTCGACCAGGAAGTGCGTCAGCGTCGATGAGCAGTCACCCGGCGCGGCATCCGGATTCGTCTTCACCGTCGCCCGTGCCGTCGCGGTCCAGTCACCGGGTTCCTCACTGTCGTCGAGGGAGATCGGTGTCAGCCGCAGCCCAGCGCCGGGAACGACAGTGACCGGGAGAAGTCCCCGTCGGTCGAGGTACCTTTCACCCGAACGCTCCCGGTGGGGATGGATGCCGCGAGCTCAGCTGCCCGCGCGCCAGGCACTGACCCCAGCCTCCGTCTCGGCTCTGCTCACGCCGTCGAGTGTCTGTGCCGCCGCCGGGTGTCTGTGCCGCCGCCGTGCCGTCAGGCCTCGGCCCGGATCACGCTGTCGTCAGCCTTGATGCGGCGACTGACCAGCACCGCCACGATGCCGACGACGCCGAGCAGTGAAACCAGGCCCGACAGCAGGTAGGTCTGCCCGTTCGCGGCACCGACGAGGCTCGCCGCCACGAGCGGAGCGAATCCCGCTGCGAGGGTCGCCGCGAGCTGATACGAGATGCCGACACCGGTGAACCGGGTCCTCACCGGGAACAGTGCGGCCATGTAGGCCGCAAGGGGGCCACCGATGGCGGCGTTTCCGATCGGCTGCAGGATGATGAACGCTCCCAAGACGGCCCAGGCGCTGGGGACGGCCAGCAACGCGAACGCTGCCCAGACCAATATTGCGCCGAGTACGAACCCAACGATCATCACCCGTGAACGACCGAACCGGTCAGACAGCCACGCGAAGAACAGGGTCGCGAAGATCGTGAGGAAGTTCGAGATCGTCAGCATCCACAGCGCGACGGATTGCGGGGTGCCGTTGCCGACAGCGAATTGAAGCGCGAAAGTCGCCGTGAGGGACTGAAGAAAGAAGGGAGAAAGTGCTGTCAGCACGATCACCAAGACGCTCGACCAGTTCTGAACGAATGTCGTGACGATAGGTATCCGCACGGTGTCATGTGCGTCACTGGTCTTGACGAACTCCGGAGACTCCTTCACGCCAACGCGGATAACGAGAGCAACGATCACGATGATCGCGGATGCCAGGAACGGGATGCGCCACACCCAGGCCAGGAGTTGGTCCTGGGGGGGCAAGGGACACCAGGGAGAACGCGAGGGTAGCAAGCACGGCGCCGGTCGGCCCGCCGCTCTGGACGATCGCGCCTGCAAATCCCCGCCGACGCTGGTTGGCGTGCTCGATCGACATGAGGCTGGCACCCGCCCACTCACCACCGACTGCGATGCCTTGCAGCAGCCGAAGCGCAACGAGAAGGATCGCCGCGGCCGAGCCTATCCGACCGGAACCGGGCGCACGATCACGCAGACGACGACCGGTCCCATCTCGATGCGTCTGGCATCCAGCGATCACGAGATCGACGTGCACGCCGAGTTCGCCTTCATCGGTGTCGGGGCCGTGTCGGCGACCAGCGGCTTCACGACCAGCAACCTCGGGGATGCCGCGATGATGGCGGCGATGATCGCCCGGTCAGCCCGCGTCGCGATCCTCGCCGACTCGACGAAGTTCGGCAACGACCTGTTCGCCGAGGTCGCGCCGCTGGAAGCGGCCGACTACCTCATCACGAACGCAGAGCCGCCCGCGCCGCTGGCCGCAGCGCTGAAGGCCGCCGGCGTCGAGGTGCTGATCGGCGAGTAGCCCAGGGCCGGGGCCCGTGGGGCCCGGCCGGAGAAGCCCGTGCCCGTGGCCGGCACGCCCGGCGCGTCGGCCAGACGACCCGAATCCATGCACGCGAGTTCAGGCCGTTGATACCCCGGGCCGACTCCGCGCGTCCGCACTGCGACATCCACCCCCGATCCGCGAGACCCCTGTCGCCCGCCGACCGGCCGCCCTATGCTGAGCCGCATCAAGGGTTACGCGCCGGCGCGGGCCCGCGACAGAACCGTCGACGGTCTCATCGCCTGCGCACCACATAAGGGGGGCACGATGAGGGCACAGAATGCACGACGGGTCCAACGGATCTCGGGTCTTCGCGTCACATCCATCGCCGTGGTCGCCGCGTCGGCGGCGCTGGTGCTGGGTGGTTGTTCCGGCGGAGGAAGCAGCGACAACGGCTCGGCGACGCTGAAGATCACGTACGAGAAGTCCGACTCGTTCACCGTCATGGACACGCTCATGAAGAAGGTGAAGACCGAGTTCGAGAAGCAGCACAAGAACGTGACGGTCGACCTGCAGCCGATCACCGCCGACGACACCGACTACAGCACGAAGCTCGCGCTCTCCCTGCGCTCGGCGTCGACGGCGCCCGACATCTTCTATGAAGACACGTTCCGCGTGAAGGGCGACATCGAGGCCGGATACCTCTATAACCTCGACGACAAGCTGAAGTCGTGGAGCGACTGGTCGCAGTACCTCGACAGCGCCAAGGCCGCCGGCCAGGGCGACGACGGCAGCTACTACGCGATTCCGCTCGGCGCCGACACGCGGGTCATCTGGTACAGCAAGCCGGTGCTCGAGGCCGCGGGGATCTCCGTTCCGTGGGCGCCGAAGACCTGGCAGGACATCTTGGATGCCGCGGCCAAGATCAAGGCGGCCGAGCCCGACGTGGTCCCGTTCACGATGTACGCGGGCACCGGCACCGGCGAGGGCACCGTGATGCAGAGCTTCTACGAGCTGCTGTACGGCACCGGCGATGGCCAGGGCCTGTACGACAGCGACTCGGGCAAGTGGATCGTCGGGTCGCAGGGCTTCGTCGACTCGCTGCAGTTCCTCCAGACGCTGTACGACAAGAAGTACGCGGTCACGCCTGCCGAGGCGCTCGACGCGAACGTCTGGAAGACCGTCGTCGGTGACCTGTTCCCGAAGGACAAGGTCGGCGGCACCGTCGAGGGCTCGTACGCACCGTCATTCTGGGAGACCGGCGGCCCCTACCCGTGGGCCGACTACGCCGACAAGGTCGGCGCGGCGCCGTTCCCGACGCAGAACGGGCAGGCACCCGGCGGCGTGAGCATGTCGGGCGGCTGGACGCTGGCGATGAGCGCGAAGACGAAGAACGCCGACCTGGCGTTCGACTTCATGAAGATGGCCTTCAGCCGCGAGAACGCACTCTGGTACGACACCACGAACGCGAAGATCGCGGTCAGGAAGGACGTGGCATCCGACCCCTCCTACCTGAAGGCGAACCCCTTCATGAAGGAGGTCTCGGACGTGCTCGAGTTCAGCCACTACCGGCCCGCGAACGGCGTGTATCCGAAGATCTCGGCCGCCGCGCAGGAGGCCACCGGTGACGTGATCACGGGCAAGAAGACGCCGCAGCAGGCTGCGGCCGATTACGACGCCGCGGTGAAGCAGATCGTCGGAGACGACAAGACGATCGCGAAGTAGAACGTGACGACCCAGATCGCGCCCGCGGCCTTCGCCGGTCGCGGGCGCGGCACCGGGCGCGGCACCGGGCACCGGCGCTCGCGGTCGCTGCTGCGCGCGCTGCCGCTGCTGCCCAGCGTCCTGCTGCTGCTCGCGTTCCTTGCCGGGCCCGTGGTCTGGGCGTTCTACGGCTCGCTGACGAACGCCGCGCTGACCGGCCCCGGTGCACTGTCGCCCGACTTCGTCGGGCTCGACAACTTCGTGCGCCTGTTCACCGACCCGACGTTCCCGAAGTCGCTGCTGCTGACCGTGGTGTTCGTGGTCGCCTCGGCGATCATCGGGCAGAACGTGCTGGGCATGTGGATCGCCGTGCTGCAGCTGCGCGCGAACCGCACCGTCAGCGCCATCACGAGCACCCTCGTGGTCGCGGCGTGGGTGCTGCCCGAGATCGTCGCGGGCTTCATCTGCTACGCGTACTTCTCGAAGGACGGCACGCTGAACCAGATCCTCGCGGGCCTGGGCATGACCGGACCGAACTGGCTCTACAGCTATCCGATGCTCGCGATCATCCTCGCCAACATCTGGCGCGGAACCGCGTTCTCGATGATGATCTACCAGGCGGCGCTCAACGACGTGCCGCCCGAGATCACCGAGGCCGCGATGATCGACGGGGCCGGCGGCAGCCAGCGCTTCTTCCTGGTGACGCTGCCGATGATCCGTACCTCGGTGTCGACGAACCTCATGCTGATCACGCTGCAGACCCTCGCCGCCTTCACGCTGATCTGGGTGATGACCGCCGGCGGACCGGGCGACGACTCGAGCACCCTGCCGGTGCTCGCCTACCGCGAGGCGTTCCAGTTCGGCGACATCGGCTACGGCACCGCGATCGCCGCCGTGATGATCGTGATCGGCGCCGTGTTCTCGATCTTCTACGTCGCGCTGCTGCGCGAGAGGCCCGCGCCGAAGGCCGCCGAACCAAGTGCGCCCGGGCCGCGGCATCCCACCCCCGAACAGGAGGCGGCGTCATGACCACGACCGCGCCGTCGAGGGTGGATGCCGCACCCCGCGCCCCGCGCAGCATCGCGTCGCCGCGCCGCGTCGTCTCGAAGGTGTACGCGAACGGCGTGCTCGTGATCGTGGCGCTGTGCTTCCTCGTGCCGCTGGCGTGGGTGCTGCTGGCCTCGGTCGACGCGCACGCCGGCTTCGAGACGCAGCTGCCGAAGGTGTTCACGCTCGCGAACTTCAGCGCCGTGCTGCAGCCCGACCTGACGCTCGTGCCGCTGTGGAACAGCCTGCTGCTGTCGGTCGGTGCCGCCGTGGTCACGGTGGTGGTGGCGGTGCTGGCGGCGTATCCGCTGTCGCGCTATCAGGCCAGGTACAACAAGCCGTACCTGTACACGATCCTGTTCGGCACGTGCCTGCCGATCACCGCGATCATGGTGCCGGTCTACAGCCTGTTCGTGCAGGTCAACCTGCTCGACTCGATGGTCGGCGTGATCTTCTTCATGGCCGCAACCTCGCTGCCGATGGCCATCTGGATGACCAAGAACTTCATGGACTCGGTGCCCATCAGCCTCGAAGAGGCCGCCTGGATCGACGGGGCCTCGGCCATGTCGGCGCTGGGACGTGTGGTCGTGCCACTCATGCGCCCCGGGTTGAGCGTGGTGTTCATCTTCGTGTTCATCCAGGCGTGGGGCAACTTCTTCGTGCCGTTCATCCTGTTGCTCGACCCCGCCAAGCAGCCGGCCGCGGTGAGCATCTATTCGTTCTTCGGGCAGTACGGGGCCATCGCGTACGGACAGCTGGCCGCATTCTCGATCCTCTATTCGGTGCCGGTCATCGCGCTGTACGTGCTCGTGTCGCGGGGCATCGGCGGATCATTCGCGATGACCGGGGCGATGAAGGGGTGAGGGGATGCCGCGGGCCGCGTCAGCCCCCGACCCGCACGGCTTCGAGCACATCGACGATGGTCGAGACCTCCCCCACGTTGCCCGGCACCACGATGTAGAGGACGGGTCGTCCTTCGGGCGTGACGACGTCCCACACGGACACGCCCGGGACGACCTGGCCCCGCACGAGTGCGCGCTCCGCGCCCAGCCCGACGCGAGCGACGTCGGCGGAGGTGATCCCGCCCTTCGAGACGACGACGTCGACCCGATCGCGCAGCGCGGCGACGGCCTCGGTGAGCACCGCCATCACCCGCTCGCCGTGTGCGAGCGTGTTGTGTTCGGACCGACGCACCCGTTCCGACGCGAACGCACCGAACCCCGTCGAAGCCAGTCTCGAGCCGACCGCGTCCACGATCCGGGCGGACTCGACCTGCGGTTCGGCGAACGCGTGGTCGGTGCCGATCGTCTCGATCTCACCCCACCGTTCCTGCACCGGCGACAGCTGACGGGTCGCACCCTCCGTGTGCGAGCCGCACACGAGGAGGGTCGTGCGCGCGGCATCCACCAACGGCGTCTCCAGCAGACCGGTGCTCTCGACACCCGCGATGGCCGCGGCCAGCGGCGACGCCGATCTCACGACCACGCGTCGACCCTCGGCCCAGACATCGCGCACGGCCTCGGCGATGAGCCGCACATCCTCGTCGCTCACGGCGTCCGGGAGCACGACACGTCCGGGCGACGCGGCGAGCACGGCCCGAAGCTCCCCCGCTCGCACGGTGGCCAGATCCACGGCGACGGGTTCACGCGACGATCGCTGCCGCACGTAGTCGGGCAGGAACCCCGTGTCGAACGGGAACACCGGATCGTCCGCGTACTCGCTCTCATGGGCGGGCACATCGACGCCCTCCCGCCGCACATAGTGCATGCCGTCGCGCGTCGTACGACCTCCCTGCGGGAACGCGGGCACGAACAGCACGACATCGTCGTCACCGGCGAAGACCTCGGTCTCAGCGAAGACGTGCCCCCGCAGCGTCGAGTCGCCACGGAGAACGACGTGCACGGGTTCGCCGAGAGACGTGGATGCCGCCGCCAAGTCCGCGCGCACACCACGGAGCAGCGTGACCGCAGTGGTCTCGTCGATCGCCCGCGTATTCGTCAGCAGGTAGACGGCATCGTTCTCGCGCAGCGCGTCCGTCAGGCTCGCGGCATCCCACCGCAACAGCACGATCGCGTCGGACGCCGACTGGGTTCCGGTCGGGTCGTCGTCGAGAATGACGCTTTTCATCGCAGTTCGCCGAGCACCTTCTGCACGATGGCCGACGTCGCCAGGCCGTACCGCTCGTGCAGCGTCGGGAGCGCACCCGCATCGAGGAATGCGTCGGGCAGCCCGATCGGCGTCACCCGTCCCCCGACGCCACGACGCACCAGCGCCGACGCCACGGTCTCGAACAGCCCCCCGACCACGGTGTGGTTCTCGAGCGTGAACGCGACGCGTGGGGTGTCGATCTCGCGGAGCACGGTCTCTTCGTCGAACGGCTTGATGGTGGGCGCGTGCACGACGGCGACATCGATCTTGTGCGTGGCAAGCTCTTCGGCCGCCTGCAGCGCGCGCATCGTCATGAGTCCACTCGAGACGAACACGACGTCTGCTCCGGGCCGGATGACCTTCGCCTTGCCGAGCTCGAACGTGTAGTCGTAGTCGTCGAGCACCGTCGGCACCTTGCCGCGCAGAAGTCGCAGATAGGTCGGGCCCTCGGCCGCGGCGAGCTGCGGCACCGCCTGTTCGATGTCGACGGAGTCGCAGGGATCGACGATCGTGAGGTTCGGCATGGCGCGGAATATCGCCATGTCTTCGGTCGCCTGGTGGCTCGGACCGTATCCGGTGGTCAGGCCCGGGAGTCCGCCGACGATGTTGACGTTCAACTTCGGCTCGGCGATGTCCAGACAGACGAAGTCGTAGGCGCGGCGAGTCGCGAAGACCGAGTATGTCGACGCGAACGGCACGAGACCGACTTCCGCCATGCCTGCCGCGGCACCGAACAGCAGCTGCTCGGCCATGCCCATCTGGAAGAACCGGTCGGGGTGCGCATCGCGGAAGATGTGCATGTCGGTGTACTTCGCCAGGTCTGCGGACAGGCCGACGACGCGCTCATCCGTCTCGGCGAGCCTGTTCAGCGCGTGCCCGAACGGGGCGGAGGCCGTACGCTGACCGGGATCTGCGAATGACGCGATCATCGCCGACGTCTTCAGTCGCGGTGCGGTCGTGGTGCTCATCGGGTGACCCCCTCGTATCCGGCGATCAGCTGCTCACGGCAGATGGCCCATTCGTCCTCTTCGACACGCATGAAGTGGTTCTTCTCGCGCGTCTCCAGCAGTGGCACACCGCGCCCGACCTTCGTGTCGCACACGAGGACCTGCGGCTGTCCGACACTGTCGCGTCCGGCGATCGCGTCGAACGCCGCGAGGAGTGCCTCGGGGTCGTTGCCGTCGACCCTCTGCGTGTGCCAGCCGAAAGCCGCCCACTTCTCTTCGACGGGTTCGATCGAAAGGACGGATGCCGTGGGTCCGTCCGCCTGCATCGCATTCATGTCCACGACCGCGGTGAGGTTGCCGAGGCGATGGGATGCCGCGGACATCGCCGCCTCCCAGGTCGAGCCCTCATCGAGCTCACCGTCGGAGAGGAAGTTGAAGACGCGTGCGTCACTGCCCCGGTGCCGAAGTCCGAGCGACATGCCCACGGCAACCGTGAGCCCATGGCCGAGACTTCCGCCGGAGATCTCCATACCCGGTGTGTAGCTGGCCATCCCCGACATCGGCAGGCGCGAGTCGTCCGAGCCGTAGGTGTCAAGCTCTTCGATCGGGACGATGCCTGCCTCCGCCAGAGCCGCGTACAAGCCGATCGCGTAGTGACCGGTGGACAGGAGCATGCGGTCCCGCCCGTCCCCCTCGGGTTCCTGCGGACGGAAGCGCAGCTGGTCGAGGTACAGCGCGGCGAACACGTCGGCCGCACCAAGCGCCTGACCGATATAGCCCTGCCCCTGCACCTCGCCCATGTGCAGCGCGTTCAGGCGGATGCGGTGGGCGGATTCACGGATGCGCTCCACCCGCTCGGCGCGGGTCGCGGCATCCATCGTCAACGTGGTCATGATCTCTCCTCAGTCCGTCGCGGGAAGCGCGAGCGGCACATCCTTCAGCTCACCGGTCTTGATCGGCGCGGTCTCGCGGGTGAACACTGCGGTCACGGTGGAGATGATGCCGAGCAGCCCGAAGAGAACCGCCGGCCCGATCCAGCCGACCCATCCGAAGAGCGCGGTGGCGATGAACGGCAGCAGACCGGCGACGATCGACGCGCCGTTGTATCCGAGTGAGATGCCCGACGAGCGCAGATTCGCGGGGAACTGCTCGGAGAACCAGCTGGCCTCGACGGCGAAGATCGGGTCATGGCTGAACAGCAGTCCGAATGCGACCGCGACGACGACCATGATCACCACGCCGGTGTTGATGAGCAGGAACATCGGGAACGCGAACAGGATCGTGAAGATCGAACCGATGAGGAAGACGTTTCGGCGCCCGATGCGGTCTGACAGCGCCCCATACAGCAGGTGCGAGCCGAGGCCCAGAGCCGATCCGACGATGGTGCCCAGCAAGACGTACTTCTCGTCGATGATCTGGGCGAGGACGACATAGCTGATGACGAAGCTCGTCGTGATGTAGTAGCCACCGGTCTCGGCCATGCGCAGTCCGATGATGCGCAGGATGACCCGCCAGTCGGTCTTGATGACCTCGAGCGCGGGACGCTTGCGGATCTCGCCGGCCGCCTTGACCTTCTCGAACTCGGGCGATTCTGTGATGCCGAGCCGGATCCACAGGCCGATCACGACCATGACGGCCGAGGCGATGAACGGCACGCGCCACACCCAGTCACCGTCGAAGATCAGCGCCGACAGCAGGAAGACGCCGTTGCCCAGCAGCAGACCGGCCGGGATGCCGATCTGCGTGACCGATCCGAAGAACCCGCGGCGCGCGGCCGGCGCGTGTTCGACGGCCATCAGCACCGCACCGCCCCACTCTGCGCCGTAGCCGATGCCCTGGACGGCGCGCAGAACGATGAGCAGCACCGGAGCCGCAGCCCCCACGAGCGCGTATGTCGGCAGGAATCCGATGAGGACAGTCGCCACACCCATGAGAGACAGCGCCGCGATGAGGATGAACTTGCGGCCGATGCGATCACCGTAGTGGCCGGCCAGGTATCCGCCGATCGGACGGAACAAGAACCCGACGGCGAGTGTCGCGAACGATGCGAGCACGCCGATGAACGGGCTGGCCGCGTGGAAGAAGGCGGTGCCGAAGTAGGCGGCCGCGGCGGTGCCGTAGATGAAGAAGTCGTAGCTCTCCACGGCGGTGCCGACCATTGAGGCGATCGACACCTTGAGCGGGTTGTCACGCCGGATCGGCGAATCAGTGACGGGACTGGTCACGGTGTTCCTCCTTGAACAGGGTGGTGGTTGAGGTCAGGCGTAGGTCTCGATGACGCGGGAGTCGTCGCGGGTGCCCAGACCCGCTTCCGCGGCCGCCAGGTAGCGGGATCGAGCGGCGTCGAGGACGGGAGTGGCGGCGCCGACCGACTGCGCGGCGTCGGCGACCAGGCCCGAGTCCTTCACGAAGATGTTGATCTGGCTGGTGACCTCGACGTCGGTGTCGCCGAGCATGCGGGGGCCGCGGTCCGAGAGCATCCAGGACCCGGCAGCACCGGACTCGACGAGCGGCAGCACGTGCGCGGGGTCGAGTCCGAGCTTCGCGGCCAGGGCGAGCGCCTCGGCCGCGACGACGATGTGGACCGCGCACAGGTGCTGGTTGACGACCTTGATCGATTGACCCTGCCCGAGCTGTTCGCCGACGACGCGGACGCTGCCGAAATGCGACAGCAAGGGGGTCACCGTTGCGACGTCGTCACCCGGGCCTGCCGCGAAGATGGTGAGCTCGCCTGTGCGTGCACGAGCCACGCCGCCTGTGACGGGCGCGTCGACGACGCGGGTTCCCGCGGCGATCAAGCGGGTGGCGGCGTCGGTGACGGCATCAGGGCCGACAGTGCTCATGATCACCCAGGTGGTGCCGGCCGCCACGCCGGCGCCGAGAGCCTCGGAGACGAGCGTGGCGAGCTGATCGGGAGTGGCGACCATTACGACGATCACGTCGGCGACGGGGACCTCGACGATGGATGCCACGGCTGACATGCCACGTTCCCGTGCGCGTTCCTGCGCGGCGGGGAACGGATCGACCGCTGTGACGGCATAGCCGGCGGAATGGAGCTGCTCCGCCATGGGGAGGCCGATGGCCCCCACACCGACGAAGGCGACGGTGGGCAGTTCTGCGGACATGGGGACCTCCATCGGTACCGGGATCACGTGCTCACAATTGGTAGAACCAATTGCCGGAACCGATGTTACGACGATGTGGTGCGATTCGTCAAGATTGGTTTAACCAATTTGCGGACGGCCCGCGCGCGACGTGACCTCTCGGTCGTCAGTGGACCGCGGGAATGCCCAGCGACAGCCAGTTCTCGAAGTGCTCGCGCATCGCGCGCCGCGCGGCCTCCGGGTCGCGCGCGGCCAGGGCATCCACCACGGCGTAGTGCACACTGTCAGTGCGGCGCACGCCGTCGTCGTCGACGGGCTCGACGGCGACCGCCTCCAGGCGACGAATCCGGATGGCTTCACGCAGCACATGGCTGAGACCCTCGTGCACGAGACGAAGAACGGGGTTGTCGATCATCCCCTGCAGCCGGCGGTGGAATGCGACGTCTGCCTCGAACGCGGCGTCGTGGTCGTCGCGACGGGTCGCAGCGATCATGCGGTCGACGTCGTCGCGCAGCGCCGCGATGTCCTCGTCCGAGGCCTCGGTGGCGGCGACCTCGGCGATGGCCTCTTCGAGCAGCATCCGCGACTCGGCGAACTGCGCATCGCTGAGATAGCCGAACGCGCGCGCAATCGTGAAGTAGGCCCGGACGAACTCATCGGACGGGGTCTCCAGGTACGTGCCGCGACCCTGAGTGCGATGCAGGAAGCCGAGGCTCTCGAGCACCGACAGCTGTTCACGCAGGGCACCACGACTCATGCCGAGCTTCTCGCCGAGCTCGCGCTCAGGGGGAAGCCGGTGCGCCGTGCCTTCTTCGAGCGTGGTCAGCGCGAGAAGTCGGGAGACGAAGCTCTCGATCGGTTCCGGCATAGTGGCCCTCCGATTGGCTGGACCATTCGATCGTAGTCGTGACGCGCGCCGCGTACCGACCCTGTGCTGACGTGCGCTCAGCCGATCAGCCCGCCCCGCCCGGGCGCCGCGAGCAGCCGACGGCGGCGCAGGGTCAGCGCACCGAGCAGGGGTGCGACATCGCCGAGACGCGCGGGCACGATGGCCTGCGGTCCGGTGAGCCCTCCGACGCCGATCGTGTCGAGGGTCGCCTCGGGCATCTCGCGGACGCGATCGCACACGTCGGCGAGGTAGCCGCCGAGCACCACCATCTGGGGGCCGGCCAGCATGATCGCGGTGTCGACGATCATGCGGATCCACATGACCGCGTCGTCCAGAACCGCACCGGCCGGCTGCGCGCCGGCCGCGGCCCGCGTCACCATCTCGGTCAGCGCGGCCGGCAGCCCCGACGCGCGGCGCAGGTCGCCGAGGCCTGCGCGATCCACGAGCAGCTCGGGGTCGGCCACGGTCACGAGGCATCCCCGTCGGCCGCACTCGCACTGCTTGCCGCGCGGGTCGACGATCGTGTGGCCGGGCACGAACACGGTGCCCTTCGATCCGCCGAAGATCTCGCCGTCGGCGATGACGGCGCCGCCGATGCCGGTGGCCGACCGGATGTAGACGATGCTCTCGAGGTCGGCCGCGGCATCCGTCGCCTTCAGGGCGCTGTACTCCGCGAACGCCGCATACTGCGTGTCGCCGGCGAGATGGATGCCGTCGGGGAACGGCGCGATCCGCTCGGCGACCAGGCGCTTGAGCGGCACATCGGTCCAGCCGAAGTCGAGCGCGTAGCGCACCGCATCCGACCCGCGCATCACGAACCCGGCGATGATGAGGTCGAGGCTGCGCACGGCGACCTTCTCGGCGGCGAGCGCGCCGCGGCACCGCTCGATCGCCTCGCACAGCTGTGCCACCACCGGCTGCGGGTCGCCGGTCGGGGTAAGGGCGTCGACGCGGCTCTCGTAGCGCACGCGTCCGCCCAGGTCGACGGCGAGCGTCACGATCGCGTCGAGCTGCAGGTAGACGCCGGCCAGCACGATGTCGGAGCCATCGAGTTCGAGCCGCTCGAGCGGGCGGCCAACGCCGCGCTCGGCCTGCGCGGCCGACACCCGCACCAGCCGGTTCTCGAGCAGGACCGCCGACAGGTTCGACAGGGCGCTGCGGGCCATGCCGGTGGCGGCGGCGAGCTCGGCGCGCGCGGCGGGACCGTCGTGGTCGAGCGCCGTCAGCACGAGGCCCAGGTTGTGATCGCGGACGTCCTCGTTCGCCAGCGCCGTCTTCTCGTGTACCGCCACGGTTTCATCCTGCCACCCCGCACCGCGGCATCCCGTATTTAATTCAAAGCTTGCATTAAGACCGGATGCTGTGGTTCACTCATTCGGTCGCGTTCCCGCACACCCGCTCAAGGAGGAGCCCCCATGTCCACCGACACCGACGTCGCCGTCGAACCCGCACCCCTCTCGGCCACCAGACGATCCGTGCTGTTCGGATCGATGCTCGTCAACAACCTGATCCTGTTCATGGTCTACGCGGGCGTCATCGCCGTGCTGCTGCCGCAGCAGGTCGCGCTCATCGACGACGCGAACAAGGTCAACAACTTCGCGATCGTCACGGCGGTCTCGGCCTTCGCCACCCTGTTCGTACAGCCTCTGGTCGGCGCGTTCTCCGACCGCACCCGGTCGCGCTTCGGACGACGCTCCCCCTGGATCGTCGTCGGCGGCGTCGGCGGCGGCCTGCTCGTGATCGCCCTGCAGTTCGCGAGCGTCATCCCCGTGCTCGCCTTCGTCTGGGTGCTCGCGCAGATGCTGCTGAACGCCCTGCAGGGACCGACCACCGCGATCATCGCCGACCGCGTCGAGATGAGCCGCCGCGGCTTCGGCTCGGCGTTCGTCGGCGTAGGCACCGCCGTCGGCGCGGCCATCGGCATCACCGTCGCCGGCGCCCTCATCACCCGGCTCGGTCTCTCGTACACGATCTTCGGCATCGCCGTCATCGTGATGTCGATCCTCTTCGTGATCGTCAACCCCGACCGATCGTCGGCCGATCTCGAGGTACCGGCCTTCCGCTGGGGGCGGTTCATCCGCGGCTTCTGGGTGAATCCCATCAAGCACCCCGACTACGCGTGGGCCTTCGCCGGACGCTTCTTCATGGTGCTCGGCTACCAGGCCATCCAGAACTACGGTCTTTACATCCTCACCGACTACATCCACCTGCCGCTGGCCGACGCGGGCACGCTCTACGGCCGCATGTCGATGATCACCGCCGGCACCACGATCGTCGGCACGCTGATCTTCGGGCGGATGTCGGATGCCCTCCGCCGCCGCAAGATCTTCGTGTTCGGGGCATCCCTGCTCATGGCGATGGGCGTCGCGGTGCCGCTGATCAACCCGACCGCCGGCGCGATGATCGTGTACGCCGTGCTCGTGGGCATCGGCTACGGCGCCTACATGTCGGTCGACCTCGCGCTGATGATCGACGTGCTGCCCTCGACCGGCGACATCGGCAAGGACCTCGGCATCCTCAACGTCGCCTCGAACATCCCGCAGACGCTGACGCCGGTGATCGCCGCCGTGCTGCTGGGGATCTTCGCCGGCAACTACGCCGCCATCTTCGTGTTCGCGATCATCGCGGTCGTGTTCTCGTCGTTCCTCGTGTTCCCGATCAAGAAGGTCCGCTGATGCCCGTCGTCTCCACATCCCACGGTCCCGTCGAAGGATTCTGGCGCGACGGATCCGCCGCGTTCCTCGGTGTTCCGTTCGCCGCTCCCCCGGTGGGCGAGCTGCGGTTCGCCGCCCCGGCGCCGCCGACCCCGTGGACGGCGGTGCGCCCGGCGACCGCCTACGGCCCCACGCCCCAGCGGCGCCCGTTCGGTGAGACCACGGCGATCCCCGAGCCGTCGATCCCCGGCGAGCAGACCCTCAACGTCAACGTGTTCACGCCGGCACCGGGGCGGGATGCCGCGCTCCCGGTACTCGTCTGGATCCACGGCGGCGGCTACTTCGCCGGGTCGCCGGCCAGCCCCTGGTACGACGGTGCGGCGTTCAACCGTGACGGCGTCGTGACCGTGACGATCTCGTACCGACTCGGCTTCGACGGATTCGGCCTGATCGACGGGGCGCCGCACAACCGGGGCATCCTCGATCAGATCGCCGCGCTGGAATGGGTGCGCGACAACATCGCGGCGTTCGGCGGCGACCCTCGGCGCGTCACGATCGCCGGCCAGTCCGCCGGCGGCGGCAGCGTGCTCACGCTGCTCGCGTCGCCGGCGGCCGACGGCCTGTTCCACGCGGCGATCAGCGCATCCGGCGTGCTCACGACCCGCACGGCCGACGACGCGCGCCGGATCACCGCACAGGTCGCCGCCGCGGCGGGCACCGGCGACTGGCGGTCGCTGAGCGAGGACGAGCTGCTCGACGCCGAGCGCGCCGTGTTCTTCGCGCCCGCGCCGCCGGCCGCGTCGATCGGCGAGGTGCTCACCGCGGGCCTCGAGCCGCCCATCGGCCCGTACATCGACGGCGAGGTCGTCGATGACCTCTTCGAGCGACTGGGCCGCGGCATCCATCACGACACCCCCCTGATGCTGGGCACGACGGCCAACGAGTTCGCGTTCGCTCCGTCTCCGGACGCGCCGCCGAGGGAAGAGGTGGATGCCGCTCTCGCCGCCGCGGGCGCCTCCGAGCGGGCACGCACGGCGTTCTGGCACGAGATCGACCGGATCGGCGACGGTCGCATCGAGGGGCAGCTGCACTCGACCGGCGGGTTCCGCACCGCGGTGCCACGCATCGCCGCCGCCCGGATCGAGGCGGGGTCGGGGGAGCGCACGTGGGCGTACGACTTCCGCCACCACGCGCCGAGCATCGGGATCGCAGGGCACTGCTTCGAGCTGCCGTTCGCCTGGGACCTCGGCGACGCCGAGGGCGTGCAGGCGCTGCTCGGCGAACCCGCGCCGCAGCAGCTCGCCGATGACGTGCACGGCTCGTGGGTGCGGTTCATCTCCTCGGGCTCGGTCTCATGGCCGAGTTCGAGTGAGGAGGTCACCGGCGCCCAGGTGTTCGACCTGCCCGAGTCGGGCTACGCAGCCGATGCGTATCTGCTCGAGGCCGAGGTGAGCGGGGCCGCCGCCCGGGTGTGACGGGGCGGCCCCCCACCCGGCGCCTCGGTACGAGGTGGATGCCGCTGGCCACGATGCGCCGGCACGATGGCCCGCGGCATCCCCTCCCCTACGACACCGCCATGCGGGTGAGGCTGCGCGCGTAGTCCTCCTTGAGCACCCGCAGATGGAACCACGACTCGGTCGCGGCGACCCCCGGCAGGGCGCGGAGTCGCTCGAGGTCGGCGAACAGGTCGCCCGCCGTCGGCTCGACCAGGGTCGCGATGACGTCGAACCGCCCCACGGTGCGGGCGGCGAAGTCGACGCAGGGCCAGTCCTCCAGGGCCGCGACGGCCGCCTCATCGTCGGTGAGGGTCAGCCCCACGCCCAATGACAGCTGGCGTCGCGCGGCGCCGCGGGCCTCGACCGCGCTGATCCGGATGACGCCGGCGTCGACCAGTCGCTGCACACGGGTCGCCACCGCCGACGGCGACAGGCGCACGGTCTCGCCCAACGCACGGTAGCTGCGGCGCCCGTCGCGCTGCAGCTCTTCGATGAGCGCCCGATCGGTCTGATCGAGCGTGATCTCGCCACGGAAGTGCGACATGAAGAAACCCTTGATCACCGACTCGTAGATGAGCGTGTTGACCTCGACCACACCCGGGATCTCACGGATCTGCGCAGTCATCGCGCGCAGCCGGGCCATCGAGCCGACGCGCACCTCGGCGATGAGGTCATAGACACCGCCGACACCCGAGACGAGCACGGTCTGCTCGAGCCCGCGCAGCCGCTCGGCGATGGCCTCCACCTGCCCGTCGGCGCGGATCGAGACATGCGCGAGCACATGCTGCCCGAGAAACCCCGGGTCGACGGCCGCGACCACCCGCACCGTGCCGTCGCGCAGCAGCGCCGACAGACGCGCCGACACCGCGGCACGAGGACGCCCCACGATCGCGGCGAGCTCCTGAATGCTCGCCCGGCCGTCCACCTGCAGCGCGCGGATCAGCTCGGTGTCGACATCCATCTCGGGCCTCCTTGGGAGAGATTCCCGCAACTGCACGGGTGAGCGTTCAAAAAGTCAGTGGAAACACCCTTTCAGCTCAGATAGTACCCATCCTGCAGCACCACAGAATCAGAACACCGGCCAGAGACCGTCATCACTGGAGTTGTTCGCTGGACGCGCCGCCGCAACCGGGGCTAGCATCCATCGCAATCCAGCACCCCGCAAAGGAGCGGTCATGTCCACGCCTTCCGTCCATACCCGCGCACGCCGCGCCGGCATCGCCGCGTTCGTCGGCACCACGATCGAGTGGTACGACTTCTACGTCTACGCGACGGCCGCCGCCCTCGTGCTCGGCCCGCTGTTCTTCCCCAGCTCCGACCCCGTCGCCGAGACCGCCTCTGCCTTCGCCACGTTCGCGGTCGCCTTCATCGTGCGGCCGTTCGGCGGCATCCTGTTCGGGCACATCGGCGACAAGCTCGGCCGCCGCCTCTCACTGGTGATCACCCTGCTCGCCATGGGCACGGCCACCGTGCTCGTCGGCGTGCTGCCCACCTACGGCGCGATCGGCATCTGGGCGCCGATCCTGCTGATCACCCTGCGTGCCGTGCAGGGTCTCGCCGTCGGCGGCGAGTGGGGCGGCGCGGCGCTGATGAGCGTCGAGAGCGCACCCGAGAAGCACAAGACCTTCTACGGCGGCTTCACCCAGCTGGGCAACCCCGCCGGCGCCCTGCTGGCCTCGGGCATCTTCGCGATCATGTCGCGGTTCGGCGACGACTTCATCATGAACGGCGGCTGGCGCATCCCGTTCCTGCTGTCCATCGTGCTGATCGGCGTCGGCATCTGGGTGCGCTACCGGGTCGAAGAGACCGAGGTCTTCGAGAAGAAGGTCGAGGGCCGCAAGCAGGCGATGCCGCTCGCATTCGCGATCCGCGTCAACTGGAAGCCGATCCTGCTCGGCATCGGCCTGCTGCCCATCTCGACCGGCGGCTACTACCTGGCCACCACCTTCGCCACCGCCTACGCGGTGGGCGAGCCGATCAAGCTCGATGAGAGCGTGATCCTCGATGCCATGACCATCGCCTCGTTCGTCGAGTTCCTGGTCACCCTGCCCGTCGCCTGGCTCGGCGACAAGTGGGGCCGCAAGACCGTCATGTACGTGGGCTTGGTGACCTCGGTGCTCGTCTTCGCGCCGTTCCTGCTGATCATGCCGGGTCGTGTGGAACCGCTCATCTTCCTGTTCGCATCGCTGATCCGCGTCACGATGAGCGCCACCTACGCGCCGTTGGCCACGATCCTCACGCAGATGTTCCGTCCGCAGGCCCGGTACACCTCGGTCGCCCTCGCCTACGGCGTCGGCGCGGCGGTGTGGGCCGGGTTCTCCCCCTGGTTCGCCACGCAGCTGGTCGCCTGGACCGGCAGCATCTGGTCGGTGATCGCGATGTTCACCGCGATGGCCATCCTCGCGATCTTCTGCACGAAGTTCGCTCCTCAGCACTCCGATGAGGCTCCGGTCACCGACAGCTTCGTCCCCCGCACCGACACCACGACGGCCCGCACCGTCCGAGGAGCCCGCTGATGCGCACCCTGGTCCCGTTCGACACCCCGGCGCAGCAGGCACCGCGCATCATCACGGCCCGGCTGATCCGCACGGTCGACGACGCACTGCCTGAGGCGCGCGCGATGCTCATCGACGCGGGCCGGATCCTGGCGATCGGCACCGTCGAGGAGTGTCGGGATGCCGCATCCGCCCGCCGCCTCGACGCCGAAGAGATCGATCTCGACGATGCGGTGGTCGTGCCCGGGTTCATCGACCCGCACAGTCACCCGCTGATGTACGGCCAGATGATGACCTGGGTCGACTGCGGCCCGGAGAAGGCCGGATCGATCCCCGAGATCGTCGCGCTGCTGAAGGCGGCCGCCGCAGACCTCCCGGCCGACCGCCCCGTGCGCGGGTACGGCTACGAGCAGCGCAATCTCGCCGAGAAGCGGCATCCCACCCGCTTCGAACTCGACGAGGTGGCCACCGACCGCGAGGTGTACCTCATGAACGCGTCGGGGCACGGCGGCGTCGTGAACTCGTACACGCTCGAGATCAACGGCGTCGATCGCGACACACCGAACCCCGACGGCGGCGAGTTCTTCCGCGACGCCGACGGCGAGCTCACCGGCGAGCTGTCGGACGCCGCCTGCAACATCCTCACCGGCGTGCACGGGGTGAAGATCGGGCATCACGGCCCGAATTTCCACCTCGCCGACGAGCCGGCCGAACATCTTCGACAGCTGGATGCCGCGACCCGTCGCTTCCTCGCGGGCGGCGTCACCGCGCTCGGCGACTGCCAGGTCACCCGCCGCGAGTTCGACATGTACCTGCGGCTGGCCGAGAAGGACGGACTGCCGCTGCGGGTGTCGATGTACCTGCTGTCGCACCTGCTCGACGAGGCCCTCGACATGGGCCTGGTCGGCCAGTTCGGCAACGCCTACCTGAGCTTCGCGGGCATCAAGCTCTACGCCGACGGCACGCTCGGCGGGTGGACGGCCTACTTCCCCGACGGATACGTCGGCGATCCCTGTCGCACCGGGCAGCTCTACCACGAGCCCGCCGAGTACACCGCGCTCATCCGCAAGGCGCACGCTGCGGGGCTGCAGACCGCCACGCACGCGCAGTCGCCGACCGCGATCGAGATGGTGGTCTCGGCGATCGAGCAGGCGCTGGCCGACCGCCCCGACGACGACGCGCGGCACCGCATCGAGCACTGCGGCCTGCCCACACCCGAACAGATCACGCGGATGGCCGCCGCCGGCATCCGTCCCGTCAACCAGACGCAGCACTACTACAACTGGGGCGAGGGCGTCGAAGAGGCCATCGGCACCCCCGGCGAGCGCTTCAACCCGCTCGGCGAGTTCGCCGCCGCGGGCGTGCCGATCACGCTGTCGTCCGATGCCCCGGTCGCCGAGCCGATCCCGCTCGAGGCCATCCAGACCGCGGTGACCCGTGTGACCCGTCGGGGCCACAAGCTCGGCCCCGACTCGCTGCGCATCTCGGCCGAGGCCGCCCTGCGCGCCCACACCTACGAGGGTGCCGTCTCGCTCGGGCGCGAACGCGATCTGGGCTCGCTCGCGGTCGGCAAGTGCGCCGACTTCGCGGTGCTGTCCGACGACCCGGTGACGGTGCCCGGCGACGAGATCGCGGCCATCCGAGTGCTGCAGACGTGGGTCGGCGGCGAACGGCGGTACGAAGGATCATGACCGAATACGACGACACCGCCGGCCGTGCCGTGCTGCAGACGCTGCGGTCCTACGGGATCACCACGGTCTTCGGCATCCCCGGCACCCACAACCTCGAGCTGTATCGGCCACTGGCCTCCCTCGGCATCCGCGCCGTCACGACACGGCACGAGCAGGGCGCCGGGTATGCGGCCGACGGCTGGGCGCAGCAGACGGGCCTGCCCGGTGTCGTCATCACCACCTCGGGCCCCGGGCTGCAGAACGCCATGAGCGCGGTGGGCACCGCCTACTGCGAGTCGCGGCCGATGATCGTCCTGTCGCCGGGGCCGGCGACCGGCGATGAGTTCGCCGACCGCGGCACCCTGCACGAGACGAAGGATGCCACGGCCATGGCGGGCGCGGTGGCACTGTGGTCGCGCCGTGCGGCATCCGCGGCCGAGGCCGTGCAGGCCGTGCACGACGCGTTCGAGCTGTTCCGCACCGGGCGGCCGCGCCCCGTGCACATCGAGATCCCACTCGATGTGCTGGAGGCGCCCGCCGATGTGCCGCAGGCCGAGCGCGAGGCGCGTGCGATGCCGCAGGCCACGGGCGGCGACGCCGCCCTCATCGCGCATGCCGCGTCGCTTGCGGCGACCGCCGACCGTCCCGTGATCATCGCGGGTGGCGGAGCGACGGGCGCGGGCGCCGAGATCACCACGCTGGCCGAACGGCTCGGCGCCCCGGTGCTCACGACCCTGAACGGCAAGGGCACCGTCGACGAGCACCACCCGCTCTCGCTGGGATCGAACCTGCGCCTGCCCTCCGCCCGCGCGGCGGCCGAGGCATCCGATCTGCTCATCGTCGTGGGGTCGAAGCTCGGCGAGGCGGAGCTGTGGGCACCGGCGCTGCACCCGCACGGCGATGTGATCCGCGTGGATGTCGCCGAGGCGCAGCTGCAGAAGAACCTGACCGCGGCCGTGGCGATCCGGGGGGATGCCGCGGCCGTGGTCGGCCGACTGGTCGCGGCGCTGCCTCACGACGTGCGGCCTGCGCCCGACCTCGCCGAGGTGCGCGCACGGATCGCCGCCGAGATCGCTGAGGCCCTGCCCGACACCGCCGCGCTCGGTGCGCGCGTCGTCGACGCGCTGCCCGACGACGCGATCGTCGCCGGCGACTCATCGCAGATCGTCTACATGGCCGTCGCGAACCAGCTGCAGGCCGCCGTGCCGCACACGCTGCTGTACACGCCGACCTATGCGACGCTCGGCTACGGGCTGCCGGCGGCCATCGGCGCGCGGATCGCCGATCCGTCGCGCCCGGTCGTCACCGTGATCGGCGACGGCGCGCTGATGTTCTGCGTGAACGAGCTCATCACCGCCATCGAGCAACGCCTCGATCTGACGGTGGTGTGCGTCGAGAACGGCGGATACGCCGAGATCAAGCAGAACGAAGTGGATCGCGGCATCCACCCCATCGGTGTCGATCTCGTGCAGCCCGACTGGCCGGCGCTCGCGAGCGCGTTCGGCGCGACCGGACGCGCGGTGGACGCCACCGGCGACGTCGAGGGCACCGTGCAGGCCGCGATCTCGGCGGGCGGGGTGCAGCTCGTGCACATCCGACAGGAGGAGACACATCATGAGTGAACCGATCGGACCGGTCGACGCCTCGACGAGCCCGCGCTATGCGGGGATCGCGACGTTCGCCCGCCTGCCGCGCATCGAAGACGTGCCGACCGTCGACATCGCGGTCGTCGGCGTGCCGTTCGACAGCGGGGTCAGCTACCGTCCGGGTGCCCGGTTCGGTCCGTCGCACGTGCGCGAGTCGTCGCGACTGCTGCGTCCCTACAACCCCGCGCAGGATGTGTCGCCGTTCGCTCTCGCGCAGATCGTCGACGCCGGCGACATCCCGGTCAATCCGTTCGACATCACCGAGGCGGTCGACGAGATCGGGCGTGCCGTCGACGCCCTGCACGAGCGGGCGCAGCGGGTCATCACGATCGGCGGCGACCACACCATCGCGTTGCCGCTGCTGCGCTCGGCCGCCAAGCGCCACGGACCGGTCGCCGTGCTGCACTTCGACGCGCACCTCGACACGTGGGACACCTACTTCGGCGCCCCGGTCACGCACGGCACACCGTTCCGCCGCGCATCGGAAGAGGGGCTCATCGACCTGACCGCGAGCTGCCACGTCGGCACGCGCGGGCCGCTCTACTCGAAGCAGGACCTGCTTGACGACGAGCGGCTCGGGTTCTCGATCGTCTCGAGCGAGTACATCGAGGAGTCGGGGGTCGCCGCCGCCATCGACCGCATGCGGGGCCGCCTGGGCGACAAGCCCGTGTACGTGTCGATCGACATCGACGTGCTCGACCCGGCCCACGCTCCGGGGACCGGCACGCCGGAGGCGGGCGGCATGACCAGCCGGGAACTGCTGCGCATGCTGCGCGCCCTCAGCGACCTGAACGTCGTGGGCGCCGATGTCGTCGAGGTCGCCCCCGCATACGACCACGCGCAGATGACGGGGGTCGCGGCCAGCCACGTGATGTACGAGCTGATGTCGCTGCTGTCCGCGCAGGTGTCCCGGTAGGGGGTGGATGCCGCGGGCCGCGGCTCGAGCGGCGGCTGCGCGCGGGCGGCGCGTGTAGCCGCTCACAGCGCGGGCAGCGGCCCGAGGCATCCACCATTCCGGCGCCACTGTCCCAGAACGGACGCACCATGAAGACATGGACACTCCGACGCCGCGCACCCGGCTGACGGGAAGCTATCGACCCGTGGGCGAGGGCGCGCGCCTGCTCGGTCCGCTCGGCGACGACGAGCAGGTCGCCGCGACGCTCGTGCTGCGCCGCCGCGGCGAGGCACCCGATCCCACGGTCCGCGGGCTCTCGACCGAACAGCTCGGTGACCGGTACGGCGCGGATCCGGCCGAAGTCGACGCCGTGCAGAAGGCGCTGACGGATGCGGGCATCGACATCGTGCAGGTGGATGCCGCGACCCGTCGCATCCGGATCTCCGGCCCCGCGGCGCGGATCAATGCCCTGCTCGGCATCCACCTCCAGCGATCGACCGGCGCCGACGGCAGCACGTTCCGGCACTGCGATGACGACGTGACGCTGGCGGATCCGTTGGCCGGGCGCGTCACCGCGGTGCTCGGCCTCGACGATCGCCCGCAGGCGCGCGCACACAGTCGCCGCGCGGCGGCGGCATCGACCTCATACACGCCGCCGCAGGTCGCCGCGAAGTACGACTTCCCCGACGGCGACGGCTCCGGGCAGCACCTCGCGATCATCGAGCTGGGCGGCGGGTTCCGCACCGACGACCTGCAGGCGTACTTCTCCGATCTGGAAGTGCCGCTGCCACAGGTCGCCGCGGTCGGGGTCGACGGCGCCACGAACGATCCGGGGACCGACACCGACAGCGACGGCGAGGTCATGCTCGACATCGAGGTGGCCGGATCCCTCGCGCCCAGAGCCACGGTCACCGTATACTTCGCGCCGAACTCCGACGCCGGGTTCCTCGACGCGATCGCCGAGGCCACGCGTGCCGACCCCGCCCCGACGGCGATGAGCATCAGCTGGGGGCAGAGCGAAGACCAGTGGTCGGCGACCTCGCGCACGTCGATGGATGACGCGATCGCCGACGCCGCCGCCCGCGGCACGACGGTGGCCGCGTCGGCGGGTGACAGCGGCAGCAGCGAGGGCGAGTCCGACGGCGCGGCGCACGTCGACTTTCCGGCATCCAGCCCGCACGCGCTCGGCTGCGGCGGCACCCGGCTGCCGTCGTCGGGCGCCGAGACCGTGTGGAACGACGGCTCGTCCGGCGGGGCGACCGGCGGCGGGGTCAGCGACGTGTTCGCGCTGCCGTCGTGGCAGACATCGGTCGGCGTGCCCGACCGGTCGGGTGGCGGGCCGGGACGCGGCGTGCCCGACGTCGCGGGCGACGCCGATCCCGACACCGGATACCGGGTGCGCGTCGACGGACAGTCCGCCGTCTTCGGAGGCACAAGTGCCGTCGCACCGCTCTGGGCCGCGCTCGTGTGCCGCCTCGCGCAGGGCGCGGGGACCTCGTTCGGGATGCTGCAGCCGCAGCTCTACGCGGGTGTCGGTGCCGGGGCGGTGCCCGCCGGCTTCCACGACATCACCGCCGGTGACAATGGCGCCTATTCGGCCGTCCCCGGCTGGGATGCCTGCACCGGCCTGGGCACCCCGATCGGCACGGCGCTGGCCGGGGTGCTGAGCGCGGGTTCGTAGGGACGGGTGGTGGTGATCCGGCACGGGCACGGGCCTCACTCGTCCCAGCGGATGACCCCCGCGACACTCTCCTCGGCGTGCGCTATCGCGGCCTCGAGCGTGGGGAAGCCGATCGAGTCGGGCTTCGGCTTCTTCGTGCCCGCGCCTTCGAGGCGCACGTAGTAGAGCAGCCGATCGGTGCCGAAGAAGAGCGTGGGCATCTGCCCCTTCTCGAGGGTGCCTTCGAGCGCAGCGAGCTCGTACCAGTAGTCGTACGGCATCCCGGTGATGTCGATCGGGCGGCTGGTGCCGTCGGCGTCCGTCCAGGTGCCGCTGCGCAGAATCTTCACATGTACCAGGATGCCGCGGGCCGCGGCATCCACCGACCGTGCGACCTCGCGAGATTCCGTGCGACCTCGCGAGATTCGGTGCGACCTCGCGGGAGTCGGTGCGACCTCGCGAGATTCGGTGCGACCTCGCGGGAGTCGGTGCGACATCGCGAGGGCCGATCTCACCCCACCTTGACCCACGGGCCCCAGAGAGCCCCGGGCGCCTCGTTGCGCGTGTACCAGCGTGCCTCGAACCTCGACCCCTGGTACGAGACGACGTCGCCGGCGTGGAAGATGCGCGACGGCGTCCAGATCGCGGTGCCGTCGGGCGCCGTGGCCATCTCCTGCCACGGACCCCAGACGTCGCCCGGCTTCTGGTTGCGCGTGTAGTACAGCGCCTCCCAGGTGCGGCCGTCGAACGTCACGGTGTCACCGGCGTTGAACACGCGCGACGGCGTCCAGACGGCGACACCGTCGGGCTCGGTCACGATCTGCTCCCACGCACCCCACGGGTCGCCGGGCTTCTGGCCCTTCGTCCACCAGAGCGCACGCCACTCGGACCCGTCGTACATCACGACATCGCCCTTGTCATAGGTGGTCGAGGCGCTCCAGGCGGCGGGAGCCGGCAGCGTCAGCCCGACCACGACCGGGTCGTGGTCGGAGGCCGCGAACGGATCGGACGCGTCGAACAGCTGGGTCACGTTGTAGTTGTAGCGGCTGTATGCGTAGGCGACCGACTCCTGCGCGTTGATCTGCCAGACGTCGGCGCCCGTCACCATCTTCAGTGCGGCCGGGTTGGCCAGCACGTGGTCGAGCGAACCGGCCAGGCTGTTGTACGAGTACGTGGCCTCGGTCGGGTCGTACGTGCTGCCCAGGTCGGTGTATCCGGCGTCGTAGAGCGCCTCCATCGGATCCTCGTGCGTGTACGCGTTGAAGTCGCCGAGCAGGAATACCTTGTCGGTGCCCGCGTTCGCCGCCGCCTCATCGGCGAAGGTCGCGAGGTCTTGCGCCTGATGCACGCGGGTGCAGTTGAACGCCCCCTGGTCGTAGGCCGGGTCGGTGTTCTCGGCATCGCCGCCGTTCGCGCAGTCGTCGAACAGTCCGTCGGCGTCGGCGCCCTTCGACTTGAAGTGGTTCGCGATGACCACGAACGAGTAGTCGGCGCCCAGCCCCTTCTGCACGAACGCCTGCGCCAGCGGCTCACGTGCGATCGAGAACGACTGCCCCGCCCCCGACTTGTCGGCGAGCACCTGCGAGGCACCCTCCGGGCTGACGTCGGCCGGCTTGTAGATGAACGCGGTGCGGATCACGTCCTGCTGGTCCAGCGACGGCAGCGCCGACGCGGCGGGCGAGGGAACGTACGCCCAGACGCTCGAACCCGCGGCCGTGTTCAACGCGTCGACGAGGCCCGCGAGCGCGGCATCCCGATCTTGACCGAACTTGGCGGAGTTCTCGATCTCTTCCAGCGAGACGATGCTCGCGTCGAGCCGGTTGATGCCGGTCACGATCTTGGCCTGCTGGCGGGCGAAGCTCTCGGCGGTCGCGGCTCCGCGCGGTCCCGAGTTGCCGTCGGCATCGGCGCAGCGGTTGTCGCCGATCCGGTTGCCGTCGCGGTCGGTGTACCAGGTGCAGGTGCCCAGTCCCTGCGCCACGTAGTCCTCGCCGGTGAGGGCGAAGTAGTTCTCGACGTTGAAGGTGGCGAGCCGGATGCCGCTGCCCACGTCGGCCGGATGCTCATTGGCCGCCCGCCGGTCGGAGAAGGTCGCGACATCCGTGCCGGCGTCGGTGACCTGGTGCGTGGGCTGGAAGTTCCAGGTGTCGAACCGGTACTCGAGGATCACGCCGCCGGTGAAGGTGACGGCCGATCCCACGCTCGGGTGGTTGTCGGCGGTCAGCCACGGCACCGGGTCACCGGTGTGCGTGCTGAACACGGCGTAGTTCCACGTCGAGCCGTCGTCGAGCGTGATCGCGCGGCGCGCGTTGTCGGCGGCCGCGGCCTGCGCCGCAGCGCTGCCCGCGGTGCCCGCATCGGTGGGCTGCACGAGCGGGGTGGTGCCGGCGGCGAGCACGAACGAGCCGTAGTAGTTGGTGTCGTAGTTGTCGGAGACGGTGAAGTCGCCCTGCGGGGCGAGCAGCTCGCCCTCGTGCGCCTCGCGCTCGGCGGCGGTGTCGAGCGCGTCCCATGGCAGCGCCGCAGGAGTGACGGCCGGCAGCGGTTCGTCGAGTGCGGTGACGGTGGGCGAGGTGATCTCGGTGGTGCCCTCGTACTCCTGCACCTCGCCGGTCACGCTGACGCTGTCGCCGATCTTCACCTGCGCGGCCGACCGCGAGCCGTAGACGAAGACCGCGTCGGAGGCGCCGGGCGTGGCATCCTTCACCCCGCCCGTTCCACCGGTCTGCAGGTAGAAGCCGTTGAACCCTCCGGTCGGATACGCGGCCGTGACGACGCCCGTGGTGGTGACCATCCGGTTCGCGTAGGGCGAGGTGTCGGTGTCGGTCCCCTGGATCGCCGCAATCGTCACGGTCGGCGTGGGACCTGCCACGTCGATGGTGAAGGATGCCGTCGCACCGGCGTCGTTCGCGTCGGTCACGGTGACGGTGACCTGGCTGCTGCCCGCCTGCGTCGGGGCGCCCGAGATCACGCCGGTGGCGGGTGCGAGGGTGAGTCCGGACGGCAGGCCGTCGGCCGTCCAGGTGACGGGATCGGCGCCGCCGGTCTGCTCGAGGGTCAGTGAGAACGCCTCGTCGACGGTGCCGTGCTGGGTGCCGGGGTTCGTGACCGTGATGGTCGGGGCGGCCGCGCCGCTGTTCTGCGGGTCGGGTGCGCCCGCGGTGAAGTCGGTGGCGTTCTGGTCGCTGTCGGCACCGTTCGTGCGCGCGTCGGCCGTCGTGTTCGACAGGGTGGGCGCCGCGGCGTCGCCCTCGAAGTCGTTCGCCCCGCCGAAGCCGACGAAGTCGACGACCGCGTCGGTGCCCGCACACGTCGCGCCGCAGATGAGCGCCGCGGCCGAGGAGACCAGCGCGACCTTGCCCTGCGTGCCCGACATGGCCAGGGTGCCGGTCGCGTCGGGCGTCGGCAGCGCCTCGGTACCGCCGGATCCCTTGGCCTCCTGCACCAGGTAGTGCCCCTTGCTCGGGATGCTGCCGCTCAGCGCCGTCGGCGTCCAGCTGGTGCCGGTGGCCGAGGCGTACTGCACGCTCCACCCGTCGAGGCTGATCGCGGCGCCGGTCGGGTTGTACAGCTCGATGAAGTCGTTCGTGTAGGTGGCGCCGGAGTTGCCGCCGCCCCCGTAGACCTCGCTGATCACGACGTTCGTGCCGCCCGTGTCTGCGGTGGCCGGTGCCGCGAGCGCGAGGCTCGTGGCGGCGGCCGTGATCAGACAGACGGCGGCGGTGGCGATGCGGTTCATTCCGACACTCCCTTGCAAGGAAACAGATCCGTGAGGAACCTGCTTGTGAGGAACCGGTCTTGAGACACTGCGGAGCGCGCTGTGGAGTTCCGATGCGCGCGCGATTCCCCCACCTTGGCACGGGCCTCGGACACGCACCACCCCCTGTGCGAAGTCGTCTCCGGACGTGCACGAAGTGTTCACCGGGCTGCGCCGGCACCGGGGTCAGCGAGCGGCGTTTGGCCGTGGCATCCCCCACCCGGCACACTCGAAGAAGACGACGCGAAGGAGCATCCGCCATGGCTGAGATCCCCGGCACCAGCGACATCCTGCGGCTCGACGACGAGCTCACCGACGGCGAGCGCGCGCTGCGCGACACGGTCCGGGAGTTCGTCGACCGGCGCATCCGTCCGCACATCGCTCAGTGGTTCGACCAGGCCTACTTCCCCACCGAGATCGTGCCCGAGATGGCGCAGCTCGGAGTGCTGGGCATGCACCTGCACGGCTACGGATGCGCCGGCCGCAGCGCCGTCGAATACGGGCTGGCGATGCAAGAGCTCGAGGCGGGCGACTCGGGCATCCGCACCTTCGTGTCGGTGCAGGGGTCACTGGCGATGTCGGCGATCTCGACGTTCGGCTCGGAGGCGCAGAAGCAGCACTGGCTGCCGCGCATGGCCGCGGGCGAGGCGATCGGATGCTTCGGCCTCACCGAGCCCACCGCCGGCTCCGACCCGGCCCACATGCTCACGACCGCACGGCTCGAGGGCGGCGAATGGGTGCTGAACGGCGCGAAGCGCTGGATCGGACTCGCCTCGATCGCCGACGTCGCGATCATCTGGGCGCGCACCGACGAGGGCGTGCGCGGGTTCGTCGTGCCGACCGAGACGGCCGGGTTCACGGCGACGCCCATCCCGCAGAAGCTGTCGATGCGCGCGTCGATCCAGTGCGACATCGTGCTCGACGATGTGCGGCTGCCGGCCGATGCCGTGCTTCCCGACGCGAAGGGGCTGCGCGGCCCGTTCTCGTGCCTCAACGAGGCGCGGTACGGCATCGCATGGGGCGCGGTCGGCGCCGCACGCGACAGCTACGAGGCGGCGCTCGGCTACGCGCTCGAGCGCACGCAGTTCGACCGGCCGATCGCGGGGTTCCAGCTCACGCAGTCGAAGCTCGTGGACATGGTGCTCGAGATCCAGAAGGCGCAGCTGGTCGCGCTGCGGCTGGGGCGGCTGAAGGACGCCGGGAAGCTCGAGCCGCAGATGATCTCGCTCGCGAAGCTCAACAACACGCGCATCGCGATCGAGATCGCCCGGCAGGCGCGCACCGTGCTCGGCGGTAACGGCATCACTCTGGAGCACTCGCCGCTGCGGCACGCCGCCAACCTCGAGTCGGTGCGCACCTACGAGGGCACCGACGAGGTGCACACGCTCATCCTGGGGCAGCACATCACCGGCATCGCGGCGTTCCGCTGAGGGGTGGATGCCGCCTCGCCGGCCTACCCGCGGGTGCCCCGTACGTCCCATCCTCGCCTCAGGCGAGGAAAAAGGCCGAGCCGAGGGCGTTTCCGCGCGATTCGGCCCTCGCCCCGGCAGATCTCCTCGCCCGGGGCGAGGAGCGGGCGGTGCCGCGAGCCGTGCGACCTCGCGGATTCCCGTGCGACCTCGCGAGGTCGCACCGTATCTCGCGAGGTCGCACCGCGCCGCGGCATCCACCTGCCATACTCACGGCATGTGGATCGGGTGGATCGAGTTCGACCTGCTGCTGGGTGACGTGCAGTCTTTGAAGGAGAAGCGGGCCATCGTGCGGCCGATCCTGGCCGATCTGAGTCGGCGCACCGAGGCGGCGGCCGCCGAGGTCGGGTCGCAGGATCTGCGGCGGCGCGCACAGCTCGGCGTGTCGGTCGTGGGGTCGGATGCCGCGCACATCCGCGATGTGCTCGACCGCGCCGAGCGGCTGCTGGCCGACGACCATCCCGAGATCGTGCTGCTGTCGGCCCGGCACGGGCTCAGCTCGAGCGACGACTGATCTCAGACCAGCCAGTCCTCGAGCGGGCGTTCGCCCGCGTCGCGCGCGGCCAGCCACTCGTGCAGCGCGGCGATGATCACCGCCGAGCGATCGCCCCGGCCACGAGGAAACCGGCGCGGCGGCACGAGAAGCAGCGCCGCGAACGGCGCGCCCTGGGCCGCAGCATCCATCAACAACGGACGGAAGTCCTTGATGTTCTCCGTGACGATGCGGCGATGGGATGCTGCAGCCACCCGGAACACGTCGGCATCGGGCGCGCCGCGCAGCTCGTCATCGGCCACGACCGACACGACGTCATGGCCGCGTTCTCGCAGCGCGATGGCGATCGCCTCGCCATAGTGCTCGTCGAGCAGCAGCGCATTCGTCATGCCAGAAGCCGACGCTGCGACTCCCACGAGGCGAGCGCCTCTTCGGCCGTGCGCTCGTTTTCGGCGATCTCATCGTCGATCTCGGGCCCGTTCGAGCCGTAGTACGCCAGGACCACCCGCACAGAACCCACCGGCAGGTCGAAATCCGCCGCCACGCGTTCGAGCGCTCCCTCACCACGCGGCTCGCTGTCGCGCAGGGCGGCGACGACCTCCCAGACATCGGGACCCGTGGCAAGACCTGCGCGCCTGCCACTCGGCCCGTCGCGGAAGACGATGCCCGGGAACTCCTGCGACCGCAGCCCCTCGTCGACGAGCCGCTGCGCCCAGCCCGACGGGGTGGTGTCACGTGCGGCGGCGCCGCGCCGCAGACGATCGAGCACGACGTCGTCGAACCTGATGGACAGCGGAGAAGAAGTCATGCGCTACAGTGTAGCGCATCGCATACGGATTGTTCGCCGCGCGGCGCTCCACGTGCACGTCAGTCGCAGGCAGGTGGATGCCGCGGCTACTCCCCCACGCGGATGCCGTCGCCGAGCGCCCCCAACGCGCGACGCGCGACGTCGCCCGGAGCTCCGGCGTTCTCATGCGTGGCCCACCAGGTGAGCGCGACGAGGGTCGCCGACTGCGTGGCCGACGCGATGGCCGCCGGCACGACGTCGTCGGGATCGAGCCCGAGGCGCGCAGCCGCGAAGGCGATGAGATCGCGCCGCCATAGCTGGAACGGCTCGGACTGGTACTCGTGCAGCTCGGCGGTCGTCGCGATCAGCTGCAGGCGCGTGCGCTCGGTCTCATCGGCCTCGACGAGCGGGTCGAACACCGAGACGACGGCCTCTTCGATCGCCGTGAGCAACGGCACATCGGGGTCGGCGGCCGCCAGCGCGTCGCGCAGCTTGGTGACGGCCTGACTGAGCGATCCCCACACCACATCGGCCTTCGAGGGGAAGTATCGGTGCAGAGTGCGCACGCTCACACCCGACTCCGTGGCGATCTGCCCCATCGTCACCGCAGCGTACCCGTGCTCAGCGATCACCGCGAGCGCGCGGCGCCCCAGCTCTTCCGGGTCGACGAGAACCGGCCTGCCGCGACGCCTGGTTTCCATGCGGCAAAGCTACCGCTTGTCACTGCATGATTTCTGGCAGGGTGTGCCGCAAGCCGTGGCATCCACCCCTCACAGCGCGAGGTGCAGGCGCACCGCCGTGTCGAGCTCGGCTATCAGGTCGGCCGTCATACCACTCCTGCCACCGTGAACCGCTACGCCCCCACGATGCGCAGCCCGCGCGCGCCGAGGGCACGCCGGTCGGCGCGCAGCGAGGTCAGCAGGCGGTCGAGGTTCGCCTGCGTGTGGCGGGAGAGGGCGGATGCCGCGGCCTCCGGATCGCGGGCCCGCACCGCCTCGACGATCGCGGCGTGCTCCTGCCACGCGGCATCCCGCCCCTCTTCACTGCGCAGCTCGAGCCAGCGCGCCCGGGCCATGCGCGTGACCGCATCGCGCACCGCCTGCGTGAGGAAGGGGTTGCCGCCCAGCGCGGCGAGGCCCACGTGGAAGTCCGAGCCGAGCACCATGCCGGCGTCTTCTCCGGCCGGCACCTCGTCGGCCGACAGGCTCGCGAGCTCGGCGTCGGTCGCGCGCTCGCACGCCAGGCGCGCGGCGGCGATCTCGACGGCCTCGCGGTACTCGGCGAGCGCCGCGACCTCGTCGAGGTCGATCGGAGCGACCAGCCACGCGCGTCCGTCGCGGGCGACCAGCCCTTCTCCCTCGAGCCGCATCAGCGCCGCCCGGACCGGGGTGCGGCTGGCGCCGTGCTCGGACTCGAGCCCGCGCTCGCTCAGGTGGGCGCCGGGCACGAGATCGAGCGAGAGGATCGCGCGGCGCACCTGCGCGTAGACGTGGTCGGTCTGTGAGGGCATCGGGGCTCCCGTCTGGCTGCGCGTGGCACCGGGCGAACCGGCACGTGGGCTCTCAGTATGCGGCGCGAGTTGGCGTCCACCTTGGTATACCACTACGGTATACCAACATGAGCACGTCGATCGATGGCACACGACCTCTGGGCGCACGCCCCTGGATCATGCTCGTCGTCGCCGTGCTCGCCCAGGCCGCGGGCACCGTGCTGCAGTCGGCGCCGGCGTTCCTCATCCCCCTGCTGCACACCGAGCGCGGCATGTCGCTCGCGCAGGCCGGACTGCTCGCTTCCGCCCCGACGCTCGGTCTCGTCATCACGCTCGTCGCGTGGGGCGCTCTGACCGACCGGATCGGCGAGCGCTGGGTCATCGCCGGCGGCATGGCGCTGACCGCGCTTGCGGCGCTGGGCGCGATCTTCGCGTCGGGATACCTCGGCCTCGGCGCCTTCCTGCTGTTGGGCGGCGCCGCCTCGGGCAGCACGAACGCCGCGAGCGGACGCGTGGTGATCGGCTGGTTCCCGAAACACTGGCGGGGGCTGGCCATGGGCATCCGGCAGATGTGCCAGCCGCTGGGCGTCGCGGTCGCGGCCCTGGCGATCCCGTCGCTGGCTTCGTCCGGAGGCGTCGGTGCCGCCATGGCGCTGCCCCTCGTGCTGACGGCGGTGCTGGCCGTGGCCAGTGCCGCGCTCATCGTCGATCCGCCGCGGCCGGCGCGGGCCGCGGCATCCCCCCACCAGTCCAACCCGTATCGCTCGCGCCTCGGACTCGTGCGCATCCACACGGCGTCGGCGCTGTTGGTCGTGCCGCAGTTCACCGTGTCGATCTTCGGGCTGGTCTGGCTGACCGTCGATCGGGGCATGAGCGCCGCCGCTGCGGGCATCGTCGTCGGCATCTCGCAGTTCGTCGGAGCCCTCGGCCGCGTCGCCGTCGGCGTGCTCTCCGACCGGGTCGGCAGCCGGCTGCGACCGCTGCGGTGGGTCGCGTGGGCCGCGGCGGCGGTCATGGTGGTGCTGGCGCTGAGCGAGCTCGCGCCCGTGTGGGCGGGAGCGGCCGCACTCATCGTGGCCGCGACCGCCACGGTCGCCGACAACGGGCTCGCCTACACCGCGGTCGCCGAGATCGCCGGCCCTTTCTGGTCTGGACGGGCCCTGGCGACCCAGAACACCGGGCAGTTCCTCGCCGCGTCGATCGTCGGTCCCGCGGTGGGCGCACTCATCACGGTCGCGGGGTATCCGCTCGCGTTCGCGGCGGTCGCCCTCGCGCCGGTGGTGGCGGTGCCGATCATCCCTCGCGATGCGGGGTGGGATGCCGCGGGCACGGCGGATGGGAGGGATGCCGCGGGCGCGGCTTCTGCGCCGGACGCGGCCGCGGCATCCACACCGTCCGCCGACGCCGCGCGGCGATAGATCTGGCGCCATTGCGCGGTCTCAGCCCGCCGTATGCGCAACAGCGACAGATCTGCGACGCGAATTCACTCCGTGCGCACGTCCCCGCGCGGTCAGTAGCATTCGGTTGACCGCCGATGAGAAGGGGCCGCCGATGAGCGACCAGAGCCCGCCGCCCACGCCCGAGCAGCCGCGTCCGCCCGTGCCTCCGCGTCCGCCTCTGCCGCCCGTGCCGCCCAGCCCACCCGCGACCCGGCCCCCGGAGCAGCCGGCCGTCGCCGAGCTGCGCGCACTCGTCGCCCCGGCGGGATGGCGCCTGACCGCGCTCCTGGCCGCCTCGGTCGTCGGCGTCGGGCTGGTCATGGCCGTCATCGCCTACCTCGCCGTGGGCCTGCGGCAGGGTGACGGCAGCATCGAGATCGCCTCGCCGCTCGGGTGGATCGCACTCCTCTGGGTCGCGCTCCTGGGCGGTGGCGTGGCGGCGAGCGCGGGTGCCGAGACCTCCGGGCAGTTCGTCACCGCGGCATCCGCCGATCTCTCACTCATCGCCGTCGGCGTCTTCGCCACCATCGCGGCGCTCGCGGTCCTGCTCACGCGTCTGCTCGGTGAACGGCGCCCGCCGCGACCATGGTGGGCGCTGCTCATGCGCTCGGCGGCCGAAGCGGTCATGGTCTCGGTGGTCGTGACCGTCCTCGCGGCCGTCGTGCGCGTCGGCGGCGAGAGCACGAACGCGTTCTTCACGGCATCCTTCACCATCACGGCGCACCCGTTCCGCGTGTTCGCGCTCGTGTTCGTCACACTCACCCTCGCCACCCTCGGCGCACGCCTACGCAGCGTGCGCCCGTCCCGCGGGCTGTCGATCTTCCTGTTCCATCTGCGCGAGGCGGGCACGTATGCCGGCGTGCTGCTGGGTCTGTTCTCGCTCGCGATGCTCGTCGCCTTCATCGTCGGTGCCATCCGTGCCGACGCGCCCGAGGCCTTCCTGCTCTGGGCGCCGCTCGGGGTCAACGCCGCCGCGCTCGCACTGGGTATGGCGCAGTTCGGCGCCGTGCGGGTGTCGGCGCTGATGGCCGAGCCGCGCACGTATCACCTGTGGGACCTCACCGGCACCTGGAGCATCGCGATCATCGTCGTCACGGTTCTCGTCCTCGCGTTCCTGTGCGTGTTCCTCGGTGCGAGGCGCGTGCGCACGGGACGCGTCGAGGTCGTGCGGGTGTGGCCGCTGCCGGTCATCGTGCTGGGCGTCTCGCTGGTGATGTATCTCCTGCTGCTGATGATCCGCGTCACCGCGAACCTCTTCGCCGTGGGCGGCGACATCCTCATCACGCCGACGTGGGAGACGCCGTTCCTCATCGCGGTGTTCGCGCTGCTGGTCTCACTCGGCGCCGAGGTCGCACCGGGTGTGCTCCATGGAGCCGGCCCGGCTCTGTTCGGCGTGCTGGCGGGCCGCCGCGCCGCGGCCCGCTGGGTCGCCGGGCCCACTGCCGCCCCTCTGCCGGGGAAGGAGGCGATGGATGCCGCTGCCTCTGTGCCCGCGGCATCCACCCCCACCCCTCCCGTGTTCAGTCGCGCCGCCAGACGCGGCGTGATCATCGGCGGATCAGCGATCGTCGGGCTCGGCGTGCTGATCGCGGCGGGGTTCGGAGCCGTGGCGGTCGTCAACGGTCAGAACGGACCCGACGCTCCGGTGCGCGCTTACCTCGATGAGATCGCCGACGGGCGCGCCGATGCGGCCTCGCGGCTGCTCGACCCGGGCATCCGCAACGACGAGCGGACGCTCCTCACCGACGCCGCCTTCGCCGACGCTGCCCAGCGCATCGTCGTCTCCGACGTGCGGACGACCGAGAAGGCCGACGGGCGCGCCACCGTCACCGCGACGTTCTCGCTCGACGGCGAGGCGTTCACGCGAGACTTCTCGGTCGTTTCGGGCCCGAAGAAGTGGCTCGTGCTCGACACCTGGAAGCTCGCCGGCGACCCGTTACTCGTGCCGGTCACCGTCAGCGGGGACGTGCCCGACGTGACCGTGGGCACCACGAAGATCGAGATGCCCGGCGGCGAAGAGACCCTCGCCTACCCCAGCGTTCAGGTGTATGCGTATCCAGGCATATACCGCGTGACGATCGGCGGCACCGGGACGTTCTTCGATGCGACCGGCGGCGGAGATCTGCGGGTCGTGCCCGATGGATACGCGACCGTGCAGGCGTCGCTCACGCCCACCTCTGCGCTGAAGGACGCCGTCCTCGCCAAGGTCGAGGAGCGCGCGAAGGCGTGTGTGACCGTGCCGACGAACATGGATGACGCATGCCCGTACGCGGTGCGACAGGATGACCTCGCGGCCATGAAGCTGCTGAGCGCGCCGAGCGGCTTCTCGGAGTTCGACGCGTCATCGTTCAGCACCCAGTACGACGGATCCGTGTCGGTGACCGAGGAGCCCACGGACTGGAACCCCGATCCAGACGCCCGGGAGTACGAGTTCGGCCTGCAGGGCACCTATACCGTCGACGGCGACACGGTCACCGTCTCGTTCAGCGACAGCTGGTGGTGAGCCCCGGGCCGCCGCCTCCCTCATCGGTTCCTCCCCAGGCGGGGGTGCCGGACGAGTTGTCCACGGATCTGCGAACCCGTGGTCGGCGGGTGTTCCGGCGCGCGTAGCGTCTCGGGACATGACCACCACGACCGTCGAATCCGCCCTCTCCCTCACCGTCGTGCTGCGCGGAGTCGATCCGCCCGTCGAGCGCACGCTCGCGGTCGGTGCGCACCACACGCTGGCCGACGTGCACCGTGCGATCCAGATCGCGTTCGACGGCGACACCGACGCACGGCACGTGTTCAGCGATCAGGAGCCGTTCCCCGGCGGGTTCCCCGCCTCGCCCGAGTACGAGCGCGACGTCTGCGCCTGGTATCGCGGGCAGGAGCACTACGGCTGGCGACCGCGGCGGCGATGGGGCGACACCTGGACGATGATCGACTGGCGCGATCCCAATGTGCTGAGCGAGTCGACCGCAGGGGTGACCGATGCGTTCGCGGGCTCGTCGCGACTGCACTACCGGTGCGACGACCCGTGCGGACGCGGCGACGACGCCTGGTTCACGATCGATGCGCGGGAGTCGGCCGCTGACCCGTCGGCGCTGCGCGTGGTGAGCGGGCGCGGGCGCTCACCCCTGTCGCTGTTCGCCGTCGCCGAGTACGCACAGCTGCTGCGGGAGTACTCCGATGGGCAGCATCCCGAGCACGACGCGGCCGTCGCGCGGCTGACGCGGGCGTGCGGCCCATGGGACGGCTTCGATCCGCGAGGTTTCGATCCGCGCTGGGCACAGCAGCGGCTGGACCGTCTGCACGATTACAGCGGCACGCGCGAGCGGACGGTGCTGGATGCCGTGGCCGAGCAGCTCCCGTCGTCGAACGCCTCCGGCCTGCAACGGCACCTCCTCTCGCACGGTCTGCATGTGCCGCCGACGGTGACCCCGGGCGACGCCGCCCGGTTCGTGCGCCCGTACTCGTGGTTCATCGAGCACTGCCGCGAAGGCCTGCCGCTCGAGGACGGGCTGCTCACGCCCGAGCACCAATGGGAGTGGGTGGATGCCACGGAGTGCGACCCGGCACGGTTCGCCGTCTTCCAGGCATCGGCGCGGGCGCTCAAGCTCGTGCGCACCTTGCAGGGGCGCCTGCTGACGCTGAAGGGGGCGCTGCCGCTGGCCGATGATCCGCTCGCGCTGTGGGAGCGGGTCGCGCGCGAGTTCCCGGAGGGACGGCGATACACCGTGCGGCTGGCGGAGGTCCTGTTCTTCCTGGCGATCGTGGACGGGTCGATCTCTCGCGAGGGCGACGACGGCGGGCTGCAGCGCATCGCCCGCGTGCACGACCTGCTCGAGCGCCCCGATCGAACCCGGCATCCGCGCCACTGGGCCGAGCCGTGGAACGAGCTCTGGGACGACGAGCCCGCCGCGCTCCCGAACCGACCGGTGGCCGTCGACACCTCGGCCGTCGGCACGCTGATCGCGCCCTTGGCCGAACGTCTCGAACCGCTCGGGCTGACGCCGGTCACCCCCGGCACGTGGACGGCGACGCCGCTGCTGAAGGAGTTCGCGCGCAGTGTGCTGACGATGCGCACGACGGCGTCGGTCGCGTCGCGCACGTGGGAGTACGGGCGGGCGGACTTCTGAGGGGTGTTGCGCGCAACGACGACGGATGTGCCGGCGGGCGGCGAGCCGCGGCATCCATCCACCCCAGCGGGATGCCCCGCGTACGATCGAAGCACCGCATCCGCTCTCGCAGGGAGGCCCACCCGTGCCCACACCCGACGCCCTCGCCCACGCCGAAGACCTCGCCGCGTTCGTCGCCGCGTCGCCGTCGAGCTACCACGCCGCCGCCGAGGTCGCGCGCCGGCTCGAGGCCGCCGGGTTCACCCGGCTCGACGAGACCGATGCGTGGCCGGCGCAGGCCGGCGGCCGGTTCGTCGTCGTGCGCGACGGCGCCGCGATCGCCTGGGTCGTGCCCGAGGGCGCCGCCGCGACGACCGGGGTGCACGTGTTCGGGGCGCACACCGATTCGCCCGGATTCAAGCTCAAGCCGCAGCCGACGACCGGCTCGCACGGCTGGCTGCAGGCGGGCGTCGAGGTGTACGGCGGCCCCTTGCTGAACTCGTGGCTCGACCGCGAGCTGACCCTGGCCGGCCGGGTCGTGCTCGACGACGGCACGCAGGTACTGGCATCCACCGGGCCGCTGCTGCGGCTGCCGCAGCTGGCCATCCACCTCGACCGAGGCGTCAACGACGGGCTCGCCCTCGACAAGCAGCGGCACACCCAGCCGGTCTGGGGCCTCGGCGAACCGCAGTCCGCGGACCTGCTCGCCGCCGTCGCCGCATCGGCGGGGGTGGACGCTGGGCGCATCCGCGGATACGACCTGGTCGCCGCCGACACCGCGCGCGGTGCGGTGTTCGGGCACGACGACGCGTTCTTCGCGGCCGGACGTCTCGACGACCTCGCCTCGGTGCACGCCGGCGTCGTCGCGCTCGCGCAGCACACGGCGGGCGAGCACATCGCGATGCTGGCGGTGTTCGACCACGAAGAGCTCGGGTCGTCGACACGCTCGGGCGCTGCCGGGCCGTTCCTGGCAGAGGTGCTCGAGCGGGTCTGGCTGGGGCTGGGCGCCGACCGCGAGCAGCAGCTGCGGGCGCTGTCGGCGTCGTGGTGCGTGTCCAGCGACGTCGGGCATTCGGTGCACCCGAACTATCCGGAGAAGCACGACCCCGTGGTGCAGCCGCTGCTGGGTTCGGGTCCGATCCTCAAGATCAACGCGAACCAGCGCTATGCGACCGACGCCCCGGGCGCCGCCGCGTGGCACGCGTGGTGCGACGCGGCGGGCGTGCACAGCCAGGAGTTCGTCTCGAACAACGCCGTGCCGTGCGGCTCGACGATCGGGCCGATCACCGCGACGCGGCTGGGCATCCGCACGGTCGACGTGGGCATCCCCATCCTGTCGATGCACTCGGCGCGCGAGCTGGCCGGTGTCAGCGACCTCGCCGCACTGTCCCGCGTTGCGGGCGCGTTCTTCGCGGCGTAGCCGCGGGGCCGCGGCATCCCGCACCCGCCGCGCCCGGTGCACCGCACGCGGCACACCGTGAGGGTGCAACGGGTGGACGAGAGCGTGGGTGGTTCCCTACGCCTCGTCCACCAGCTGCACTCTCAGCGCCGAGTGCCGGGGAAGGGGCGGGATGCCGCGAGCCGCCCGGCCCCGCGCGCCCGGGCACGTGCGTACCATGGCGAGACGGGAGGGAATCATGGTCCAGGTCCGCGTCGCCGGTGTCGCGCTCGACGCCACGGGGCAGCATGTGATCCTGCTGCAGCCGATCGACGCCCTGCCCACCGAGAGCCGGCTGCTGCCGATCTGGATCGGCGCCATGGAGGCCACCTCGATCATGGTCGCGATCGAGGGCGCCGAGACGCCCCGCCCCCTCACCCACGATCTGCTGCGCACGATGCTCGAGACGCTCGGCGCCACCGTCGAGCGCGTCGAGGTCACCCGCATCGACGACGGCACGTTCTACGCCGAGATCACCGTGAACGCGGCCGGCGCCGTGCACCGGATAGACGCCCGTCCGTCGGATGCGGTAGCCCTCGCCTCGCGCACGGCGGCACCGATCTTCGTGGCCGACGAGGTGCTCGAAGAGGCCGGCGTCGAGGACGTCATCACCGAGGCCGAGGCGGAGGCCGACGTCGAAGAGTTCTCGAAGTTCATCGACGAGGTCGACCCCGACGACTTCAAGGAATAGACCGCGCGCACGTCCGCCATGTATCGCCGGGCGTGCGCCGCGCCTCTGCGCAGAGGGGATCGCGCCGTCCGCTGGGGATGGACCGCGACATCCCTCTGATGGAGACGATCGATGATGACTGTTCTGACGACCGCCGACGATGCCACCGCGCGACTGCGCGAGGTGCTCGGCGAGAGGCTTTTCGCCGCCGGCGACGACGGGTACGACGCGGCGCGACAGACCTGGAACCTGGTGACCGACCAGCGTCCCTTCGCGGTCGCCGTTCCGCGCACCGACGAGGAGGTGGCCGCGGTCGTGGCAGCGGCCGCGGCGTCGGGTCTGCGCATCGCGCCGCAGGCGACGGGACACGGCGCGGGCCCGCTGCGCGGCGCCGACCTCGGCGACACCGTCGTCGTCTCGCTGCGCGAGATGCGCGGCGTGACCGTGGATGCCGCCGCGCGCACCGCGACCGTGCAGGGCGGGGCGGTCTGGCACGACCTGCTCGCCGCCTCGTCGCCGCACGGGCTGACCGCGCCGCACGGCAGCGCCGGTGACGTCTCGGTCGTCGGGTACACGCTCGGCGGCGGCGTCTCGTTCTACGGACGCGCCCACGGGCTCGCGGTCAACACCGTGCGCCGTGTGCGCGTGGTCACGGCGACGGGCGAGACGGTGACCGCCTCCGCCGACGAGAACGCCGAACTGTTCTGGGCGCTGCGCGGTGGGGCCGGCGCGTTCGGCGTGGTCGTCGAGATGACGATCGACCTGCTGCCCTACGCCGACGTGTTCGCGGGGCTGCTGCTGTGGGACGGGTCACGCGCCGGCGAGGTCGCCCGCGCGTGGGCGGCGTGGACCGCGACCGCACCCGAGACTGTGACGACCGCGCTGCGGGTCATGCACTTCCCGCCGGTGCCCGAGTTGCCGCCGTTCATCTCCGGGCGCTCGGTCGTCGCGATCGACGGGGCGATGCTGGAGGAGGATGCCGCGGCCGCCGAGATCCTCGCACCGTTGCGCGCCCTCGGACCTGAGATGGACACGTTCGGGCGGATGCCGGCGGCCGGCCTCACCGGGGTGCACATGGATCCGCCCGAGCCGTCGGCCGCCGTGTCGGAGCACGCGATGCTCACGGCGCTCGACGAGGCGTTCGTCGACGCGTTCGTGGAAGCGTCGTTCGCGGCGCGGCCGATGATCAGCGAGGTCCGGCACTGCGGCGGCGCGCTTGCGCGCGAAGCCGCCGATGCCGGCGCGGTCAGCGCCCTGGAGGGCGAGTACCTGTTCTCGTCGCTGGCCCTCGTGCCGGTGCCGCAGGCGGTGCCCGGCGGGGTCGCGGCGTGCGGCGCCGTGGCCGATGCCGTGCGCCCGTGGCAGGGGTCCGGTCTCGCCCTGACCTTCGTCGACCTGCCCGAACGCGACCTCGCGGCGGGCTTCGGCGCGAGTGCCGCGCGCATCGCCGCGCTGCGCCGCGCGCACGACCCGGCGGGAGTCTTCGTCTCGGCGCGCCCGGTGGGGTGAGGCCGGGATCGGGCACGGGCACGGTGGCCCGCGGCATCCACACCCCTCCCCCGATCGGTGAGAGTGCAACTGGTCGCCGAGAGGTAGGGAACCACCCACGCTCTCGTCCACCCACTGCACTCTCACGGTCTCCGGGAGGGCGCACACACCCGACCATGGCGAATCCGCACCGCACCGGTAATGTGTGCTCGTGGCAAACCAACGGCGGACTCCGGGCTCGCAGACTTCACTTCGTGAAGCCAACCGGGCGCGAATCATCGCCGCGATCAAGAAGCACGGCAGCCTCACCCAGGTCGAGCTGGCCGGTGTCACGGGGCTGTCTCCGGCGTCCGTCTCGAACATCGTGCGCGAGCTCGTCAGCGTCGGCGTGCTGCGCACGAGTCCCAGCACGCGCAGCGGACGCCGCGCCACCCTCGTCTCCTTCGCCCGCGCGGTCGGCCTGGTCGCCGGCATCCACGTGTCGGCCCGTCACATGCGCGTCATCGTCGCCGACGTCAACTGCACCGTGCTGAGCGAGCACCACATGCCGTTGGCCCGCGATCACCGCGCCGACAACGAGCTCGACCGTGCGTCGCTGATGCTGGCCGACATGCTCGGCGACCTCGACTCGGCCATCGACGAGCTGGTGGGCGTGGGGCTCGCCGTCTCGGCACCGATCGAGCGCGCCACCGGCCGGGTCGCCGGCCGCGGCATCCTGCGCGGGTGGACCGGCGTCGACATCCCCGACGTCATGCACCGCCGCCTGCGCCGACCCGTCTATCTCGACAACGCCTCGAACCTGTCCGCCCTCGCCGAAGCGCGACTGGGCGCTGCGCGCGGCAAGCAGAACGTCGTGTTCCTCGACGTCGGCGAGGGCATCGGCTCGGGGCTGCTCCTCGGCGGCCAGGTGCTGCACGGGCACAACGGCACGGCCGGCGAGCTCGGTCACACGATCATCATGGAGGACGGCCCGCTCTGCCGCTGCGGCAACCGCGGATGCCTCGAGGCCATCGCCGGCGGCCCCGCGATCATCGACCGGCTCGACGTCCCCGGCGGCACGATGAAGCTCGGCGACATCGTGCTGCGCGCGATGGTGAACGACGGGCCGAGTATCCGCGCCCTGGCCGAGGCCGGGCGGCACATCGGCCTGGCCACCGGCAATCTGTGCAACCTCTTCGACCCCGAGCGCATCGTCGTCGGCGGCGACCTCGCCCGCGCCGGCGAGCTGCTGCTCGGCCCGATCCGCGTGGCCATGGAGCACGCGGTCATCGTCGATCCGACGCGCGCCCCGGACGTCGTCCAGGGACAGCTGGGACTGGATGCCGCGGCCATGGGCGCGATCGTCCACGCGATCGACGAGACCAATGTGAGGGCGGCTGCCATGTGAGGGCGGGATGCCGCGCGGCGCCGCCGCCGCGGCATCCACCATCGCCGTTGCCAAACTGTTGCGTTCAAGTCTTGACGCCAAGACTTCATTCCTGGCATGCTCAGGGAGTCGCCACAGCGGTCGACACAGCAACGGAGGATTTCAATGAAGAAGATCAGCATGAAGAGGGCGCTCGTCGCGACGACCGCGTTGCTCTTGTCTGCGGGCATGCTCTCGGCGTGTTCCAACGGCGCGCAGAAGGCGACCGACAACGGCTCGGCCGCCGCCGGCAACGCGAGCTCGGCCAAGATCGGCCTGCTCCTGCCCGACAACGTGACCGAGCGCTACGCGAGCGCCGACAAGCCCTACTTCGAGGCCAAGGTCAAGGACCTCTGCTCGGGCTGCTCGGTCCTGTACGCGAACGCCGACGGCGACGCCGCCAAGCAGCAGCAGCAGGCCGAGTCGATGCTCACCCAGGGCGTCGACGTCCTGGTCCTCGACCCGTTCGACGGCAAGGCCGCGGCCGCCATCGTCAACCAGGCGAAGGCGAAGAACATCCCGGTCATCTCGTACGACCGCCTCGTCGACAGCGCCGACGTCTCGTACTACGTGTCGTTCGACAACGAGAAGGTCGGGCAGCTGCAGGCGCAGGCGCTCGTCGACCGCATGAAGGAGCTCGGCCTGCCCAGCGACGCCGGGATCATCATGGTCAACGGCTCGCCGACCGACCCGAACGCGGCCCAGTTCAAGAAGGGCGCGCACAGCGTCATCGACTCGTCGGGCCTGAAGGTGCTCGCCGAGTACGACACACCCGGATGGGAGCCCGCCAAGGCCCAGGACTGGGTCTCGGGCCAGGTGACCAAGTTCGGTGACAAGATCCAGGGCGTCTACGACGCGAACGACGACACCGCCGGTGGCGCGATCGCGGCGCTGAAGGCGGGCGGCATCTCGCCGCTGCCCCCGGTGACGGGTCAGGATGCCGCGCTCTCGGGCATCCAGCGCATCATCTCGGGCGACCAGTACATGACCGTCTACAAGGCGTTCAAGCCCGAGGCCGACCAGGCCGCCGAGCTCGCCGTCTCGCTGGCCAAGGGCGAGAGCCCGAAGGCCGACACCACCGCCGACACCGCGAGCGGGGCATCCATCCCCTCGTTCCTGCTGACCCCGGTGGCCGTCACGGTCTCGAACATCATGGACACGGTCGTGAAGGACGGGCTGTACACGGTTGACCAGATCTGCACGTCGGCGTACAAGTCGGCATGTGAGAAGAACGGCATCCAGTAACATCCCCTCCGCGCGTGCCGGCCGGCGCCGCCCGGCCGGCACGCGCGCACCCGAAACGAAGGAGACGCCGTGACCTCGGCATCCACTCTCGACGAAAAGCAAGCCCCCGCCCGCGAACCGGTGCTGTCGATCCGCGGGATCTCGAAGGGCTTCGGCGCGGTCCGCGCCCTCACCGACATCGACATGGATGTCTACGCCGGCGAAGTCGTGGCCCTGGTCGGCGACAACGGCGCCGGCAAGTCGACGCTCGTGAAGATCCTCGCCGGCGTCCACGGCGCCGACCACGGCACGATCACGTTCAACGGCGAAGCCGTCTCGATCCCCTCGCCGACCGCGTCGCGCGAACTGGGCATCGCCACCGTGTTCCAGGACCTCGCCCTCTGCGACAACCTCGACGTCGTCGCCAACCTCTTCCTCGGGCGCGAGCTCGGCAGCCTCGGCATGAACGAGGAGGCCATGGAAGAGCGCTCCTGGGAGCTGCTGCGGCAGCTCTCGGCCAAGATCCCGTCGGTGCGCATCGCCGTGGCATCCCTGTCGGGCGGCCAGCGGCAGACCGTCGCCATCGCCCGCTCGCTGATCGGCGAGCCGCAGATCGTCATCCTCGACGAGCCGACCGCCGCCCTGGGCGTCGCGCAGACCGCCGAGGTGCTGAACCTCATCGAGCGGCTGCGCGAGCGCGGGCTGGGCGTCATCCTGATCAGCCACAACATGGCCGACGTGCAGGCCGTCGCCGACCGCGTCGTCGTGCTGCGGCTGGGCCGCAACAACGGCGTGTTCCGCACCGCCGACGTCAGCTACGAAGACATCGTGGCGGCCATCACCGGCGCGACCGACAACCCCGTGAGCACCCGAAGCGCGGCGCACCAGACCGAGAAGGACGCACTATGAGCTCGCCAGCGACCCCCCAGACGACTCCCCAGCCGAAAGACAATTCGGCGCCCACGACCGTCGCCGCCGACCTGCAGGACGAGCGCCTCATGCGCAACGAAGGGGTGGGCGGTGCGATCCGGGCGTTCGGAACGCGCGTGCGCACCGGCGACCTCGGGTCGCTCCCGGTCTTCCTGGGCCTCATCATCATCTGGATCGTCTTCCAGGTGCTCAACCCGCGGTTCCTCTCGGCGACCAACCTCGTCGACCTCACCCTGCAGTGCGCGGCGTACGGCACGATCGCGCTCGGCGTCGTCGTCGTGCTGCTCGTCGCACAGATCGACCTGTCGATCGGCTCTCTCGCGGGCTTGGCCTCGGCCATCCTCGGCGTGACGTTCGTCAACTTCGGGTGGCCCGCCTGGGTGTCGATCCTCGCTGCGCTCGCTCTCGGCGCACTGATCGGCCTCTTCTACGGCGTGCTGTTCACGCGGTTCGGCGTTCCGACCTTCGTCGTGACCCTCGCCGGCCTGATGGGCTTCCTCGGCCTGCAGCTGTGGGTTCTGGGCCCGACCGGCACGATCAACCTGCCGTACAACTCGTGGATCGTTCAGTTCGCGACCTCGTGGTTCCTGCCGCCGTGGCTCGCCTACACGATCGCGGGGCTCGTCGTGATCGGCGTCGTGCTCAACGACATCGCCCGTACGAGGCGCCGTGCCAAGGCGGGCCTGTCGACGGGGTCGACCTCGCTGATCGTGATCAAGGCCGTCGTCATCGCGATCGTCGCCGGTGCGGCGATCGCGTGGCTGGCCACCAACCGCGGCGTCGCGGTGTCGTTCCTGCTGTTCCTCGTGCTCGTCGCGGTGCTCGCGGCGCTGCTGACCCGCACCCGGTGGGGCCGCTGGATCTATGCGGTCGGCGGCAACGAGGAGGCGGCCCGCCGCGCCGGCATCAACGTCAACATGATCTACATCTCGGCGTTGATGGTCGGCACGGTGCTGGCGACCCTCGGCGGGCTCATGCTCGCGGCGCGCCTGACCGCGGCGAGCATCTCGACCGGCGGCGGCACGACGAACCTCATCGCGATCGCGTCGGCCGTCATCGGCGGGACGAGCCTGTTCGGCGGACGCGGCTCGGCATGGTCGGCCCTGCTGGGCATCTTCGTGATCCAGTCGATCTTCAACGGCCTGACCCTGCTGAGCCTCGACTCGGATGTGCAGTTCATGGTCACCGGCGCCGTGCTGCTGATCGCGGTGATCATCGACGCGCTGTCGCGCCGCTCGCGCGCGAGCCACGGCACGGCCTAGTCCGATTCGCTCACCTCTTGATAACTCTGGCTTATCAAGAGGTGAGGCACGCGGCGCTCACCTCTTGATAACTCTGGCTTATCAAGGGGTGAGCGTTTCGCGGGGCGGGATGCCGCGGCATCCGTCCCCGCCACACCCGGCGCCGCGGCATCCGTCCCCGCGACACCCGGCAAACTCACGTGAATCTGTCGGGTGCACATCAATTCTGCGGTCAGGATCATGTGCACCCGACAGACTCATATGAGTTCGGCGTACCGCACGAGGTTCGGCGCGGCGACCTCAGCGCGCGAGGTTCAGTGCGCGAGCGCGGCGATCGGGTCGTGCAGCAGCTCGGCGAGCGCGGCCTCGGCCGCGCCGATCAGCAGCCGGTCGTCGGCGAGGGTCGCGAGGCGGATGTCGATGCCGTCGCCCGAGGTCGGCATCGACTGCGCGCGCACATCGACGAGAAGCCCCCGCAGATCGTGCGCGGCGAGGGTCGCGAGAAAGCCGCCCAGCACGAGCACCGACGGGTTCAACCCGTTCACGGCGTTGGCGAGGGCGGTGGCGAGGATGCGGCGCTGCCGCGTCACCTCGTCGGCCACGGCCGCATCGGCCGACGCTTCCAGGGCCGCGGCCAGCTCGGCCTCGTCGGCCGAACGCAGGCCGACGGCATCCAGCAGCCGTCGTCTGCTCACCTCGTCCTCGAGGGTTCCGACCGCGCTGCGGCGGTCGGCGTCGCTCGCGACGGCCGGACGGCTCTGCCCGAACTCGCCGGCGTAGCCGCCGGCACCGGTCAGCGCATGGCCGCCGGCGATGATCGCGCCGCCGATGCCGCTCGCGCCGCCATTGAGGTACACGACGTCGTCGACCCCGCGCGCGGCACCGAACAGGTGCTCGGCCACCGCGCCCATGTTCGCGTCGTTACCGACCACGACCGGCAGCTCCGTCGCGTCCGCGATGAGCGGGCCGAGCGCGGCATCCGCCCATCCCAGATGCGGAGCGACCCGCACCAGACCGTCGGCGGCGCGCACCGGGCCGGGCACGGCCACCCCGACCGACAGCACCCGCGCGTCGGCGAGCGGCCCGTCGCGCCAGGCGTCGATCTGCACGGCGATCAGGCGCGCGGTCTCTTCAGGCGTCAGCAGCTCGTCGCGCGCGATGCGCACACGAGCGCGGATGCCGCGGTCCAGACCCACCGCGGCGAGGGTGAGCGCATCGACCTCCGGGTTCGCGGCGATGACGACCGGGCGGGCGTCGGCGGCGACCACCGGGGACGGACGACCGACGCGACCGTGTGCGGCGGGCTCGCCCTCGAGCACGAGACCGGCGCCGGTCAGCTCGGTCACGAGGTCGCCGACGGTCGAGCGGTTCAGCCCCGTGCGGGCGGTGATCACCGCACGCGAGAGCGGCCCGTCCAGATGCACGAGCCGCAGCACGTGCGAGAGATTCGCCTCGCGCACACCGGTCTGTCTCACCCGACCACTGTAAAGGATTTGTTGTGCGAAGCGACGAACCAGTGGACACGGCGCGCAATCTGATATAGGTTGTCGTCAGCAACATTTGATCTCTGCGCCGCGAAGGAGCGTCATGGTCACCCCCACCCCCGCCGACAAGTTCACGTTCGGCCTCTGGACGATCGGCTACAACGGAACCGACCCGTTCGGCGGTCCGACCCGTCCCGCCCTCGACGTCGTGCACGCCGTCGAGAAGCTCGCCGAGCTCGGCGCGTACGGTCTCACGTTCCACGATGACGACCTGTTCGCGTTCGGCTCGACCGACGCCGAGCGCCAGACCCAGATCGACCGCCTCACGCAGGTGCTGGCCGACACCGGCCTGGTCGTGCCGATGGTCACCACCAACCTGTTCAGCCCGCCCGTCTTCAAGGACGGCGGCTTCACCTCCAACGACCGCGCGGTGCGTCGCTACGCGCTGCGCAAGGTGCTGCGCCAGATCGACCTCGGCGCCGAGCTGGGCGCCAAGACGCTCGTCATGTGGGGCGGCCGCGAGGGCGCCGAGTACGACGCGGCCAAGGACATCCGCCAGGCGCTCGAGCGCTACCGCGAGGGCGTCAACCTGCTGTCGGAGTACGTCATCGACAAGGGCTACGACATCCGCTTCGCGATCGAGCCGAAGCCGAACGAGCCCCGCGGCGACATCCTGCTGCCGACCGTCGGGCACGCGCTCGCGTTCATCGGCTCGCTCGAGCACCCCGACATGGTGGGCCTGAACCCCGAGGTCGGGCACGAGCAGATGGCCGGCCTGAACTTCGCCGCCGGCATCGCGCAGGCGCTGTACCACGACAAGCTGTTCCACATCGACCTGAACGGCCAGCGCGGCATCAAGTACGACCAGGACCTCGTCTTCGGCCACGGCGACCTGCACAACGCGTTCGCGCTGGTCGACCTGCTCGAGAACGGCGGCCCGAACGGCGGCCCGGCGTACGAGGGCCCGCGTCACTTCGACTACAAGCCTTCGCGCACCGAGGACGAGAACGGCGTCTGGGACTCGGCCGCCGCGAACATGCGCACGTACCTGCTGCTCAAGGAGCGGGCCGCGGCCTTCCGCGCCGACCCCGAGGTGAAGGAGGCCCTGGCCGCCGCACGCGTGCCCGAGCTGACCCAGCCGACCCTGGGCGAGGGCGAGGGCTACGCCGAGCTGCTGGCCGACCGGTCGGCGTTCGAGGACTTCGACCCGTGGGTGTACTTCGGCGGCAAGGGCTTCGGCTTCGTGCGTCTGCAGCAGCTGGCGACCGAGCACCTGCTCGGCGCGCGCTGAGGCCTGCGGTGGGGCACCGTGACGCGGCGCCCCACCCCGACCCGCCCGTGAGAGTGCAGCTGGTGGACGAGGAGTAGGGAAGCACCCGCTCCCTCGTCCACCCGCTGCACTTTCACCGAGAAGGACCCGACACGGGGAGAGGACAGACATGGCGCTGGTCGCAGGAGTCGACTCGTCGACGCAGTCGTGCAAGGTCGTGGTGATGGATGCCGCGACCGGCGAGATCGTGCGCCAGGGGCGCGGCACGCACCCCGACGGCACCGAGGTCGACCCGTCGGCCTGGTGGCAGGCGCTGCAGGCCGCGATCGCCGAGGCCGGCGGTCTCGACGATGTCGAGGCCTGGTCGATCGGCGGCCAGCAGCACGGCATGGTCGTGCTCGACGAGGCCGGCGAGGTCATTCGCCCCGCCCTGCTGTGGAATGACACCCGGTCGGCGGGTGCGGCATCCGACCTCATCCGCGAGTTCGGCGCCGACGAGCTCGCCGCCCGTACCGGCCTCGTGCCCGTCGCGTCGTTCACGATCACCAAGCTGCGCTGGCTGCGCGATGCCGAGCCCGAGAACGCCGCGCGCGTCGCCGCCATCGCCCTGCCGCACGACTGGCTGACGTGGCGGCTGCGCGGCTTCGGCCCCGAGAACCCCGACTTCGGTGAGCTGGTCACCGACCGCTCCGACGCGTCGGGCACCGGATACTGGGGCCCCGACGGATACGACCGCGAGCTCCTCTCCGCCGCGCTCGGGCATGACGCGGCGCTGCCGCGCGTGCTCGGACACGACGGGTGGGTGCAGGATGCCGCGGGTCGCCGCGTCGCGCCCGGAGCCGGCGACAACGCGGGCGCGGCGCTGGGCGTCGGCGCGGGCCCGGGTGACGCCGTGGTCTCGATCGGCACGAGCGGCACCGTGTTCGCCGTGAGCGGTTCACGCGTGATCGATGCGAGCGGCACCGTGGCGGGGTTCGCCTCGGCCGACGGAAACTGGCTGCCCCTGGTGGCGACGATCAACGCCTCGCGGGTGCTCGAGGCGATCGGACGCGTGCTGGGCGTCGATCACACCGGGCTCAGCGCGCTGGCGCTGGCGGCGTCACCGGGGGCGGACGGACTGCACCTCGACCCGTACTTCGAGGGCGAGCGCACGCCGAACCTGCCCGACGCGACGGCCACCCTGAGCGGGATGACGCTCGCATCGACGACCCGCGAGAACGTCGCCCGCGCCGCGGTCGAGGGGATGCTGGGCGGCCTCGCCTACGGGTTGCAGACGCTTCGCGACCTCGGCGTCGACGTGCAGCGCGCGCTGCTGATCGGCGGAGGTGCGCAGTCCGAGGCCGTGCAGCGCATCGCGCCGCAGGTGCTCGGGGTTCCCGTCGCGGTGCCCGCGCCCGCGGAGTACGTCGCGCTGGGCGCGGCGCGGCAGGCCGCCGGCGTGCTCGCGGCCTGAGCTCTTGCGCTCGCGCAGGCCCAGGCGCAGACCCACGCGCAGGCGTAGACCGCCAAATTCACATGAAACTGTCCCGTGCACACCAATCCTCCGGAGGTTTGGGGTGCACGGGACAGTTTGATGTACAGCGGGCGCGACTCGGCGCGCGAGTGCCCGGGTTCGGAGCCCTCACCAGTTGATGCTCCAGAAGCATCAAGACGTGAGCGCCCTCACCACCGGTTGATCAGCCAGGCTTATCAAGACGTGAGCGCAGCGAGAGGTGCTCCCGGCCGGCCGCGGGCCGCGGCATCCACCCGCCCTTCGATACGGTGAACCGTATGGGGGAACGCCGGCCGCTCTACGTCGAGACCCTGATCCGTGCCCCCATGGAGCGGGTGTGGGAGCTCACGCAGAACACCGACGAGCACCCGCGCTGGGACGCCCGGTTCTCGGCGATCATCCCGACGGGGCGGCGGGATGACGGGGCTCAGACGTTCCGGCTATGAGCTCGACCTCGGCATCCACACCATCCGCGGCACCGGCGTCTCGCTCGGCGAGAAGAGCCAGGCGGGCGGCGCGCGCACCTCGGCGCTGCTGTTCGACACCGACGACCGGCTCTCGCCGCTGGGCGCGGGCCGCGGGTACTGGCGCTACGTGCCCCATCCCGAGGGGGTGCGCTTCATCACCGGCTATGACTACGAACCCGGGTACGGCGCGATCGGGCGGGTGCTCGACCGGCTGCTGATCCGGCGCATCGTGTGGCGCATGACGGCCTGGAGCTTCGACCGCCTGCGGCTGTGGGCCGAAGGCGAGGCCGAACCCGAGCAGATCCGGTGGTGGCGGTTCGGCGGGCCGCGCGCCCGCGCACGCAACTGCCTCTCCGAGCCCGAAGGGCGGTCGACCCGGCACGTGATGACCGACGCCCCCGAGGCCCTGACGCGAATCGAGGACCATGACTGACGGGAAGGCACCGGGCGTCTTCGCACGCGGCATCGGCGCCGACTTCGACAAGCTGCACCCGATGATGCAGAGGCGGTTCGGGGTGAGCGTCGCGAACGGGCGCGCGTGCGTCGGCACCGGCGTGATGCACGAGATCCGACGCAGCCCCTGGTGGGCACGGCCCTTTCTGCTGCTGGGCGCGACCCGCAACATCCTCTTTCCCGAATCGGGGTCGGAGGTGCCGTTCCGCATCGACAACGATCCGTACATCGACGACTTCGGTCGCGAGACGGTGACGTTCATCCGCACGATGCAGGTGCGGCCGGGGCGGCGGCGCCGCTTCGACGCCACCATGATCTACAGCGAGCGCCGCAATTGCGTGGTCGACTACCTCGGCACGCACCAGCACCTGCCCGTCGACCTCGGCCTGTCGGTGACCGAGCACGGCGGGCTGCGTCTGGTCTCGGGCGAGCAGCGCTTCTACGAGGGGCCGATCGCGTTTCGCTTCCCCCTCTTGCTCAGCGGTCGCGCCCACCTCACCGAGCACTACGACGACGAGCGCGGGTGCTACGTGATCGATCTCGAGGTGCGCAATCGCGTCGTCGGCCTGCTGTTCGGCTATCGCGGCGAGTTCACGTGTGAGTTCCCGGATGCCGCAGACATGCCGGTATCGCTGAAACCGTACCGCGAGGAGCTGCGCGAGTGACCGGCCGCTCCGCGAGGTCGGTCTTCTTCGCGGCGCTCGGCCCGGCGGCCGACGGGCTGCGCCCGGAGTGCCGCGACTATGCGGCCGGACCGGTCGACCGGATCGTCGGCGCGGGGGTGTTCGAGGTCGTCGGCAGCCGCTTCGGCCGGCTCGGGCTGCTGATGCGTCCGTTCGTCGGGCCGCGGCTGCTGATGACCGCGCACGGGTATGACGTGCCCTTCCGTGTCGAGAACCGCCTCGTCGAGACGGCCGACGGTGCGGTCGAACTGCACGCCACCCGCACCGTGCACTTCGCACGCGGAGACCAGGAGTTCGTCGACCTGCTGCGCGGGGGCGACGAGCCCGGCACGCTCACGAACGTGCTCGGTGACGCACGCCGCGTCGAGCTGCGGCTGCGGGTCTCGGTCACCGATGAGGGGTACCTTCGCCTGCGCTCCGAACGCGCGTGGCTGCGGCTGGCCGGACTGCGCATCCCTCTTCCGCGCGTGCTCTCCGTGCGCGTCGAAGTGACCGATGGCTTCGACGCGGCGACCGGCCGGCAGACCGTCGCGGCTCGCGCAGCGAACCCGCTGCTCGGCACCGTCCTGGAGTACCGCGGGTCGTTCGTGTGGCGACGGGAGCCGTAGCGGCCACTCTCGTTGTCAGACATAGGTAGTACAATCGTCGTATGCGAAGCGTGACCAAGCGCGAGCTCAATCAGAACACGGCGGCGGTCCTCGCTGAGGCCGCGTCAGCGGACGGCCTCGTCGTCACCGAACGCGGCAAGCCGCAGTGGCGCATCAGCGTCTTCCGCGAAGAGGAGTCGCCGCTCACCCGCCTCGAGAGCGAGGGCCGCTACACGCCACCGTCGGCCTCCCCTGCACCGTGGCCGGAGACACCGGGCGGCCCCGCGTACACCGACGCCGACGTCGAGGCCCTGCTCGACGAACTGCGCGGAGACCACTGACCGGTGGAACTCGTCTATCTGGACTCTTCGGTCGCCCTGCGCACGATCCTCGATGTGCCGGAACGCATGCGGCTCCAGTCATGGATGGCGCGTGCCGACACTGTCCATGTGTCATCCCGGCTCCTGCGCACCGAGATTGTTCGGGTGCTCCGGCGCGACTCGCGACCGTTGAGAGACGCAGCGCCCCTGCTCGACCGCGTCGGCCTGCTCGACATCACGCGAGAGACGCACAGCATCGCCGAATCCATTGAGCGCCACGTCAAGACCCTCGACGCGCTGCACGTGGCGACCGCGCTGCTCATCGGCGAGCCCGTGACCGTCGCGAGCCACGACAGCACGATGAAGAATGTCGCCGCGCACCTCGGGCTGGCGGTCGTCGACCCCGTCGAAGATTCTCCGCGAGGCTGAACAGGGCGAAGGACGGCTAGCGCGACGGCCCGGGTGAAGGTGCCGGACTCGGGCTCGGCGCCGCGCGCTTCGTCGCCTCCCCCTTCGACGGTGACGGCGGCGTTACCCGCGTCGCGTCATACTCGACCGCAGTGACGGAGGTCGCGCCGCGCAGCTCACCGAGCACGGACCGCATGCGCGTGGCGCGGGGGTCGGCCGTGGCATCCACCATCTTCGCGGTCGCGACGTAGGCGGTCAGGTGATGCGCGGCGTCGGTGAGATCGCCCAGCTGAGCCCCCGGCGTGCCCGCCCGCTCGACGACCATGCTGCCCTCGCCGCCCACGCGCGCGTCGGATCCGCCGCCGGCCAGGCTCTGCACGACGTCATCGGTGTGCCGCAGCTGCACGCTCAGCGTCTCGTCGCCGACCGCCGCCTCGGTGGGCGAACCCGCGGTCGCCAGGAGCGGCACCTCGTACCCGCCCTGCACGGTGAGCCAGTCGGCGATCAGTCCGCCCTGCGAGTGCCCGAACAGGTAGACGCGCGCGCCGGCCGGAACCCCCGCATCCACCATCGCGGCCTTCACCGCCTCGTACGCCGCCGAGTCTTGCCCGAAGTACATCTGGAGGTTCGAGGTCATGTCCCACGGGTCCGTGCCGTCGGCGAGCGGCGAGAACTCGCGCGTCCCCGCGAGATACACGGCGTAGCGCATGGTGCCGTCGGGCATCGTGTACGTCTCGATGCGCACACGCGCATCGTCGTGCGGAATGCGCCCGAGCGCGTCGGCGAGGCCGTCGGGCGAAGCCACATCGGCCTCGGTCGCCGTCCGTCGCACGCGCGCCGCGGCGCCGCTGGGCACCAGCCGCGAACCGGGCGCGATCGTGCCCGCGTGCAGCCGCCGGATCAGCGCCTGCGCGCCCTGCGCGATCTCGGGCAGCGCACCCGCCGCGCCCAGCAGCGCGAGCGCCGCGAGCGGCGACACCATCGCGGTCATCGCCCCCACCGCGGGAGTGCCGAGGTTGTCGTCATCGGTGAGCGCGGCACCGACCTCGAGGTCACGCGCGGCCGAGGCCTCGTCGGCGCGCGCGACGGCGTCGGGATGCCGCAGCCCGAACGCCAGCAGTGCCGTCGCCGCCCCCGCGACCCGCCCGGGGGTCGCCCGGATCGCGGCCCGCGCCCGCAGCTCGACCACCTCGTGGGTGTCGGCCGCCGCACGCAGATCGGCGGCGATGGCATCGAGGTCGTCGAGCTGCGCATCGGTGATCCACGATGACTGCTGGATCTCGTGCGCGGTCGTCCGCACCGGGCCGCCGATGGCGCCCAGCGCGTCGATGCGACGCGCCGCATCGCCCAGCCGATCGCGGGCGTCACGGACGCGCGCCGACAGCGCGGCACAGCGGGCGGCGGCCGCGCGCAGCGTCTGCGTGTCGACCGCGACCACCCCGCCGTCGCGGATGTCGATGTCATCGCTCATCACCCGGCTCCGGCGAGGGATGCCGCGCGCCCGGCCCGCGCGACGCGCAGGCTCTCGCACTCGTCGGCGAGCCGCGCCGCCAGCTGCGCCATCGCGTCGTCCCACGCGCCGAGGCGCCGGCGGAACCGGCGCATCGTGTCGCACTCCCACGCGGTCGCATCGGCGATCGCGATGCCCTCGGCGCGCATCGCCGGCAGTGTCTCGACGACCTCCCAGAGTGCGGCCAGCGCGGCATCCAACGTCATCAGCACGGGGTCCATGTCTTCGAGGCTGACAGCGGCCGCGGCATCCCGAACCGTCCACTCCCGGATCTGTGGACAACCCGCCCCGATGCCGACGGTGGGGAGGAACCGGCCCGAAATCCGGGGCCGCGGCATCCCGACTCACCAGAATGGAAGCATGACCAGTGGTTCCGCTCCGTTCCGGGTGGTGTTCGTCTGCACCGGGAACATCTGCCGCTCGCCGATGGCCGAGGTGGTGTTCCGCTGGTTCGCCGAATCGGTCGGGCTCGGCGACCGCGTGGTCTCGTCGAGCGCGGGTACCGGCGACTGGCACGTCGGCGAGCGCGCCGACCGACGCACCCTGGCGGCGCTGCAACGGCACGACTTCGACGCATCCACGCACCGGGCCCGCCAGTTCTCGTACCGCGACTTCGACGACAACGATCTCGTCGTGGCGCTCGACACGGGGCACGAGCGCGTGCTGCACGAGTGGGCGCGCGACGACGAGGACGAGGCGAAGATCGCCCTGTTGCGCTCGTTCGATCCGAATGCGCACGGGGCGCTCGATGTGCCCGACCCCTACTATGCGGCTCCCGAGATGTTCGACGACGTGCTCGGTATGATCGAGAGTGCGTGCCGGGCGCTCTTCCGGCAACTCGAACCCGCGATCCGCGCCACCGATTGAGTCGTGGCGCGCCGGCCGGACGGGAGACCCGTGACCACTCTGCCCCCTCAGCCCCTGAGCCCTCTCGACGGCCGTTACCGCGACGTGGTCGCAGGCCTCGCCGAGCACCTGTCGGAGGCGGGCCTGAACCGCGCCCGCGTCGAGGTCGAGGTCGAGTGGCTGATCACGCTCACCGACCGTTCACTGTTCGGCACGACGCCGCTCGCGGATGCCGACAAAGAGCGCCTGCGCGCGCTCTATGAGGACTTCGGCCAGGCCGAGATCGACTGGCTCGCCGCGAAGGAGGCGGTCACCCGCCACGACGTGAAGGCCGTCGAGTACCTCGTGCGCGACCGCCTCTCGACGCTGGGGCTCGACGCGGTCGCCGAGCTCACGCACTTCGCCTGCACGAGCGAAGACATCAACTCGACCTCGTACGCCCTCACCGTGCAGCGCGCGGTCACCGGTGTGTGGCTGCCCAAGCTGCGCGAGGTCATCGCCCGGCTGCGTGGCCTCGCCATCGAGCACGCCGACGCGCCGATGCTCTCGCGCACCCACGGGCAGCCGGCCACCCCGTCGACCATGGGCAAGGAACTGGCCGTGTTCGCGTGGCGCCTCGAGCGCGTGGCCGCCCAGATCGAGAGCGGCGAGTACCTCGCGAAGTTCTCGGGGGCGACCGGCACCTGGTCGGCGCATCTGGCCGCCGAGCCGTCCGTCGACTGGCAGGCGCTGTCGAAGGGGTTCATCGAGGGGCTCGGCATCGGCTTCAATCCGCTGACCACCCAGATCGAGTCGCACGACTGGCAGGTCGAGCTGTACGACCGCGCACGGCATGCCGGCGGCATCCTGCACAACCTGGCGACGGACGTCTGGACGTACATCTCACTCGGATTCTTCGCGCAGATCCCGGTGGCCGGCGCCACGGGCTCGTCGACGATGCCGCACAAGATCAACCCGATCCGCTTCGAGAACGCCGAGGCGAACCTCGAGATCTCGGGCGGACTGTTCACGACGCTCGCCTCGACGCTCGTGACCTCGCGCATGCAACGCGACCTGACCGACTCGACCACGCAGCGCAACATCGGCGTCGCGTTCGGGCACTCGCTGCTCGCGCTCGACAACCTCCTGCGGGGGCTTGACACCATCTCGCTGTCGCGCGAGGTGCTGCTGGCCGATCTCGACGCGAACTGGGAGGTGCTCGCCGAGGCCATCCAGACCGTGGTGCGCGGCGAGATCGCCGCCGGACACTCGTCGATCACCGACCCGTACGCGCTGCTGAAGGACCTGACCCGCGGCCACCGCGTCGGCGCCGAGCAGCTCGCCGAGTTCGTGCAGGGACTGGATATCTCGGATGCCGCGAAGCAGCGCCTTCTCGCGCTGACGCCCGCGACCTACACGGGCGTCGCCGAGCAGCTCGCGCGGGGCTAGGTTCTCGCGCGGGGCTCGCGGACCCGGACTCCGTCGCGCTACTGAGATTCGCAAACGCGCATGAGAATCGCGGGCGCGAACGTCAAAAGCGACAGCGCGAGGAGAGGAGCCGCGTCGAGAACGGGCGCGAACGCAGGAAACGGGCGCGAACGCAGGAAAGAGGCGCGCGAGCGCAGGGGAAGCGGAGTGGATGCCGCGCCCAGGGCTCAGCGACCGGGCTGAGAGTCGCCCTCGGTCGACCCGCCGTCGTCGGGCTTGCCCGCACCGGCCTGACCAGCACCGGCCTGACCAGCACCGGCCTGACCCGCAGCATCATGGCCCGCGGCATCCCGCGCCGCGGCATCCCGGCCCGCGGCATCCCGGCCCGCGGCATCCCGCGCCGCAGCCTCCCGCTCGACGGCCTCATCCCGCGCGACGAGCACGGGCTTGTCGACGGGGTGGGCGATCTGGTCGGGCTGCACCACGAGCAGCAGCAGCGCGATGACGACGACCGTGACGACGAACGTGATGCCCGCGACGATGCCGCCCACGACGAGCGCGTGAGCCGATTCGCCGGGGTACCGCTTCTGGAAGAAGCCCATCGACACGAGGGTGACGACGCCGGCGAACAGCGCGGCGATGAGGGCGAGCCCGAGCAGCTGCGCGGGCTTCATCAGGTCACGACGGGTGGGGCGCTGGTCGCTCACGCGGCACCTCCGGATTGCTCATCGGACACGGCCGCGACCGGGTCCTTTCGGGGAGAGAAGCCGGCGATCCCGAGGTAGACGGCAGCGATCGCGGCGTAGGCGCCGAAGATCCCGACGCCGATGGTGATGCCGGTGAGGGTGAAGGTCTGGTGCGCCTCGGCGACCGTGTAGTTCAGGGCATAGCCGGCCGGCACGCACAGCAGGGCGAGCGCGAGCACGACGCCCAGGGCACCGACGAAGATCGCGTCGCGCGCTTCGGAACGGGTGGATGCCGCTTCGGCACGTCGATCGCGCAGCCCGATGATGCCCTCGACCACGCCGATGAGCACACCCCACACGGCGATCAGCACGAAGAACGTCGTGTCGCTGCGCAGCGTCGCGACACCCGCGACCATGCCGGCGACGAGGTCGACGGCGCCGAGCAGCACGATGCGGCCGCGACGTCCGGACGGGTAGACGATCCACGCGGCGGCGATCATGATGAACGCGCTCAGGATCGCGAACCCGCTGAACACCGACAGGCCGAGCGCCGCCGAGTGGTCGGACGAGAACGTGATCATCGCGGCGGCGATCGCGGCAACGACCGCGCGCGCGATCTGCAGGTGGCGCACCTCGAACGGGCGGCGCGCGGCGGAGGCAGAAGACACGGCGGATCCTCGAGGGAAGGGGCTCGCAGAGCGCGAGACGGACCCCACCAGTCTAAGTCGTGCGCCGCGACCGGGGGTTCAGCAAGGGATCAGGCCAGCGCGTGCTCGAGGTCGGCGACGAGGTCGCCCGCATCTTCGAGCCCGATCGACAGCCGCACGATGTCGGCGCCGGGCCGCGCGTCGGGCGCGACATGCCGGTGGCTGATGGCGGCCGGATGCTGCACGAGCGAGTCCACTCCCCCGAGCGAGACCGCATGCGTGAAGATCCGCAGGCGCGAGGTGAACCGCTCGGCGGCGTCGTATCCGCCGCGCAGTGCGATCGCGACCATGGCGCCCGGCCCGCGCAGCTGCGTGCCGAGGATGCCGGTGGTGTCTTCGTCGGGATAGTAGACGTGCGAGACGGCGGGATGCCGCCGCAAGAACGCCGCCACGGCGCGCGCGTTCTCCTGCTGGGCGCGCATGCGCACCGGCAGGGTTGTCAGTCCGCGGTGGAGGAGGTATCCGGCCAGCGGATGCAGCACCGACCCCGTCGCCGTGCGCACCCGGCGCAGCGCGATCGCGGTCTCGGCATCGCACGCGATGGCGCCCGCGATCACGTCGCCATGTCCGCCGATGTACTTCGTCGCGCTGTGCAGACTCAGGCGCGCCCCGTGCGCGAGCGGATTCTGCAGCACGGGAGTTGCGAACGTGTTGTCGACGAGCACCGGCACCTCCCCCGCCTGGGCGACGACCGCCGCGATGTCGACGAGGTCGAGGGTGGGGTTGGCGGGGGTCTCCATGATGACGAGGCCGGTGTCGGGGCGGATCGCCCGGCCCACGGCATCCACTCCGCAGAACGTGTGCTCGATGCCCAGCAGCTCTCCCGCGAGCAGCGAGTCGGTGCCGCCGTACAGCGGACGCACCCCGACCACGTGCCGCTTGCCGGTCGCCGCGCACAGGGCGAGTACCGCGGCGGTGACCGCGGCCATGCCCGACGCGAACGCCACGGCCTCGTCGCCGCTCTCAAGGGCGGCGAGCGCCTGCTCGAAGCGGGCGACCGTCGGGTTCCAGAGGCGCCCATAGACGTTGCTGCCGTCTTCGGGCGGACGCCGCCCACCCGTGAGCGCCTCGTATGAGTCGCCGCCGCGCTCGATGTCGGGCAGCGGGTTGGTCGACGACAGGTCGATCGGCAGCGCGTGCACGCCGAGCTCGGCGAGCCCCTCGCGCCCCGCGTGCACGGCCACGGTGTCGGGGTGGAGATCGGGCTCGCTCATGCGACAACGATATCCGGGGGTGGATGCCGCGCCCCGGCGCCCGCGTCACACCGTGACACCCGGCATCCCGGCCCGCCTGCCCCACGGCGGGGCCCGCATCTGTCGCTCCTGCACGGCCGCCGCGCAAACCGTGCGCAACAGCGACAGATCTGCGCGCCTCGGCCCGGGACTTCCCTCCTACGATCGGCGGATGACGAAAAACGACATCACGTTACCGCCGTCGCGCGGGCTGCCGCCGGGCCCTCCTACTGTCTCGTCATGACATCCCTCTCCCCGCGCTCGCGCGTCCTCATCGAGGCCGACGAGACCGTCCCGGTCGATGCGCTGTTCGTCGAGGCGCGCTTCCACTCCCCGGACGGCGAATGGTCACCGGCCATCCCCGGCGCCGTGCTCGCGACGCTCGACAACGGAGTGCTCGCCGGGCGGCCGCGGCCGGATGCCGGCCGGTACCCGTTGCCCGACCCCGACACGCTCGCAGACGCGCTCAGCCGATGGGGCGCGGATCCCGAGCGCCCCGTCATCGTGTATGCCGTCGACCTCGACCCCGACGACGCGAAGACGGCCGCCCGCGGGTGGTTCGTCTTCCGCAACGCGGGCCTGCGCGACGTCCGTGTGCTCGACGGCGGCGCGGCCGCCTGGAGTGCCGCTCGACGCGCACCGGCGTCGGCCGGAACGCCGGCCGCGGGGCCGGCCGACGTCACGCCGATCGACGCCGCACAAGCCGCCGAGTTCGGCCGCGCGGCGACCCTTCTCGACGCCCGCCCCTACCGCGCATTCGCCGAGGGGCACATCCCCGGCGCCACCAGCGCTCCGGGTGGCGAGGTGTTCGACGACGGGCGCCTGCTGCCGCCCGAGCGCCTTGCGGAGTGGGCTGCCTCGGTGGGCGTGCGGGGCGGTGCGCCGGTGGCCGCGTACTGCGGCGGCGGCGTCGCGGCCGCCGGCACGGTCTTCGCGCTGGCGGCCCTCGGGATCACCGCCCCGCTGTACGTCGGCTCGTGGTCGCACTGGTCCCGGCAGGGGCTGCCCTCCGAGGCCTGACCCGGTCAGAGGAAGTACTCGGGGTCGTCGAGCGGGTCTTCGAACTCACGCAGGATCCGATACACCTCCGACTCCAGGGCGATGAGCTCGGGGTCGCCGTGCAGCCGCGGGCGCGCGGCCCGCACCGGCAACTCGGCCCGGATGCGCCCGGGGCGCGCGGAGAGCACCACGATCCGGTCGGCCAGGTACACGGCCTCGCCCACGTCATGCGTGACGAACACGACGGTGCGGCGCTGCTCGGACCAGAGCTCCAGCAGATCCTCCTGCAACTGGACCCGGGTCAGGTGATCGAGCGCTCCGAAGGGCTCGTCCATCAACAGCACGTCCGGCTCCTGCGTCAGTGCGCGGGCGATTCCCGCCCGCTGCCGCATCCCACCCGAGAGCTCTCCCGGATAGCTCTCGACGAAGTCGCCGAGCCCCACGCGCTCGAGCTGCCGCCGGGCGCGCCCCTCCCGTTCTCGGCGCGGCACCCCCGCGATCTCCAGAGGCAGGGCGACATTGCGCAGCACCGTCCGCCAGGGGTACAGCGCGGCATCCTGGAACACCACCCCGACATCGGGCCGTGGCGCCTCGACGGTCTCACCGCCGAAGGCGACCCGCCCCGCGTCGGGGCACTGGAGGCCGGCGAGCAGCTCCAGCAGGGTGCTCTTGCCGCAGCCGCTCGGGCCCAGAAGCACGAGGAACTCGCCGTCCTGCACCTCGAGATCGATGTCGTCGAGCGCGAGGGTGGTCCGTGCCGCCGATTCGAACCGGCGCGTGACGCCCGAGACGGTGAACACGGCGCTCATCATTCACCCGCCGTCTGGGGGTCGGGGTACGTGAAGGGCTTCACGAACTCCTTCGGGATGAAGTCGAGGTCGACGTACTTGCGCGTGTCATACCGCTCCTTCTGGTGACCGACCTCGATCTCGATGTCCTGGCTGGCGTCGATCGCGTCGAGATCAAGGTTCGCGTTGTCCTCCCAGATCACGTCCTCGAGGGAGATCGCCTTCGCCACGGCGTCGGGGTTGATCGACGGCAGATGCTTCTTCAGCCACGGGAGGTACTCGTCGTAATGCGCCTTCGCGTAGTCATACGACTCGTAGTAGGCCTTCAGTGTCTTGCGCAGCAGCTCGGGCTGGTCGGCGATGGTCTTCGTACCGGCGATGAGATCACCCGTCTGATAGGTGGGCAGGTACTCCCAGCCGCGCGCGAGCGTCGTCGTGGTCCCCTCGATCTCGCCGAGGGCGGCGAAGGGCTGATGGATGATCGTCGCGTCGACGCGGCCCGTCGTGACGGCGCCGTACGCCGTCTCGTTCACGCCTGATGCGACCGTCGTCACATCGGACGCCGACAGGCCGTGCGCCTTGAGGATCTCGAGCGCGTACGTCTCCATCCCCGATCCCGCGACCGCGATGCCGACCGTCTTCCCCTTGAGGTCTTCGATGCTGTTGATGCCCTTGCGCGCGATCAGCCAGAAGGGCCCCTTGGTGCGGAATCCGGCGCCGACGATGCGGATGGGGGCGCCGGATGCCGCGGCCCGCAGGTGGCTCGTGGTCGGGCCGAAGGCGATCGTGACGTCGCCGGCTCCCGCGGAGACGACCGTGTCGTCGGTCTGGACCCAATCGACCGTGAGCCCGTTCTTCTTGAAGATGCCGTGCTCCTCGCCGTACCGCAGGGGAAGCTGCGAATACTCGGTGGCGTCGGGCAGGCGGACGGTCTGCAGCCCGTCCGCGGGGGCCGCCTCGGCGGCGGCGCAGGATGAGAGGGCCAGGGCGGTTGCCGCGGCGAGGACGATCGCGCCGAGCGCGCGTGCAGGTCGGAACATGGTGACTCCTTGGTGTGGTGGTGCAGTGGGTCAGCGATGCTTCCAGCGAAGGAAGAACCGTCGTTCGAGGGCGTTCACGATGCCGATGATCGCGACCGCGAAGAGGGTGACGTAGATGATGAGCGCGAACAGGCTCGGAGTGTCGTAGAGCCCGACCGCACGTTCGACGAGGTAGCCCAGGCCGCCGGTGGAGGCGACCATCTCGGCGAAGATCGTGATCACGAGGATGCCGGCGGCCTCGATCCGCACGGCCGTCACGATCGACGCCGTGGCCGAGGGCAGGATGACCTTTCGCACGATCTGCGCACGGGTGGCGCCGGCCGCCCGCGCGACCTTGACGTGCTTCTCATCGACGTTCTTGATGCCGGCCATCGTGTTGAACAGCGGCACGAACAGCGAGAAGAGGAACACGACCGCGATCTTGTGGCCGATGCCGAGGCCCAGGTAGAGCGTGAGCAGCGGAATCAGCGTGACCTTCGGCACCGCGTACACGGCGCTGACGAACGGGCTGAAGAACTGCTCGGCCCTGCGTGCGAGCCCGAACCAGATCCCCAGCAGCACGCCCACCGTGACGCCGAGCGTCGTCCCCACGACACCGGCGAACAGCGTGATGCCCGTGTGCAGCAGGAGGTCCTGCTCGGTGAACAGCACCGGGAACTGCGCCAGGACCTGCGTGGGCGAGGCCAGGTACACCGCGGGGACCGTGTGGCTGTCGACCAGCCACTGCGCGAAGGCGAGCAGTGCGACGACGACGAGAACCTGGCCGAGCACCCGGGTGACGGTGGCGCGGCTGACCGCCGGAGTGCGCCGGCGCGCGGTCGGGGCGGCCGCCACCCGCTCAGCCGTCGCCGCCGTCATGCCGCATCGCTCTCGGCCAGGCCGCCCGGCGTCGGGACGAGCGCGTCGTCGGCGGTCCCGAGGTTGCCGGCGAGCGTGTCGGACTCGTACTCGGTGCGGAAGATCCCGCGCTGCTGCAGGAGCGGAACGACCTGATCCACGAAGACGTCGGCGGGACCGCGGTGGTACGGCGGGAACACCTGCACACCGTCCAGCGCCTGCTCCTCCAAGTGGGTTTCCAACCACTGGGCGAGGTATGCGGCATCCCCCACCACCGCCCCCTGCGCGTACCGGTGGTTCACCGTGAACCGGTACAGGTCGGCGAGCGTCAGATCCTCGCCGAGGGTCGGGATGACGACATCCCTCAACCACAGCCGATCGTCGTCCTGCAGGCGGTGCTGCCCGGCGATTCGCGTCGACTGGTCGCCGACCAGATCCTTGAGCGTGTCGGGGCCGACCGTGTCGAAGTCGATCAGCGCGGTCACACGCTCGTTCTCGTCGATCTCGCGGAGGTCGAGGCCGAACGCCCGCGAATACGCGGCCGGGAGCTGCGTGGTCACCTGGAACGCCTGGATCTCGCGGAACTTCTCGCGCGCCTCCCGTCGTGTGCCGCCGATGAACGGCGTGATGCCGGGAATGATCTTGAACGCCTCCGGGTCGCGCCCGAGTGCCGCGATGCGATCTTTGTGGGCACGGTACTGCCGGCGGCCACCCTCGAGGCCGAAGTACGGCGAGAACCGCACATGCGCGAGCTCTGCCCCGTATGAGAGGGACTCGCCGGAGGTTCCCACGTGCACGTTGGGGATCTGCGCCTGCACGGGCGGCGGCGCGTTGAGCGGCCCGCGCACCGAGAAGAAGTCGCCGCGGAAGTCGATGCGCCGCCACGATCCCGGACGCACGAGGGTCCCGCCCTCCTTGTCATCGAGGATGAAGTCGCGATCCCAGCTGCCCAGCAGCTGATTGAGCGCGACGGTGAACTCGCGGGCACGCGTGTACTTGGTCTGCTCGGTCGGGATGTTCTCGCCCTCGTAGTTCAGCTCGGGTCCGCCCGACCGGTCGATGCCGAACACGATGTTGAGCGCGGCACGGCCGCGCGAGAAGTTGTCGAGTGTCGCGATCTGCCGCGCGACCGTGAACGGGTGCTCGAACGACGAGTTCACCGAGATGAGGAATCCGACGTTCTTCGTGACCGCGGCGGCGAAACCGCCGAACACGTTGCTGTCCCAGCGATGGATGCGCTGCACGCTGTCGGGTTCGCTGCCCAGCGAGCTGCCCGCGAAGATGTAGTCGAGCTTGCCGCGCTCGGCGATGCGGGCGATGTCGGTGATCACGCTCGGATCGATGAGTCCCTGATTGTTGGCCTCGGGCAGTCGCCAGGCCCGCAGGTCCCAACCCGTGCCGTACGCGGCCAGTCCGATCCGCAGCTTCTTGCGCGTGTGAGCGGTCATGTCCTTCTCCCGTCGTGAGGTGTGAGCTGCGAAGCTAGCCCCACGTCCGACAGGGTCGCGAGCAGTCGTGTCACGCGATGCGTCACTTCGTCATCGGGCGCCTCGCGATGAAATGTGCGCAGGCGGATCGTCATATTCGGCGACCGGCCTACGATCGGGGCATGCGCATCTTCCTCGCCGGGGCGTCCGGCGTCATCGGTCGGCGCCTCGTGCCGCTGCTGCGGGTCGCCGGGCACGACGTCGCGGGACTCACCCGCACCAGCGAGAACGCCGCGATCATCGCCGAGCTGGGCGCGAGCCCCGTCGTGTGCGACGTGTACGACGCCGCGGCGCTCACCCGCGCGGTCGCCGAGTACCAGCCCGACGCGGTGCTGCACGAGCTCACCGATCTGCCCGACGACGCCGCGCAGATCGAGGCGTACCGTGCCCGCCACGCGCGCATCCGCATCGAGGGCACGCACAATCTGCTCGCGGCCGCGCGGGCCGCGGCGACCGCACGCATCCTCGCCCAGAGCGTCGCGTGGCCGATGCCTCCGGGGCCCGGTCAGGAGTCGGTCGCCGAGCTCGAGCGATCGGTGCTCGCCGCCGGCGGCGTCGTGCTGCGGTACGGCCAGTTCTACGGTGAGGGCACCTACCACCCCGACACGGTGCCGAACGAGCCGCGCATCCAGATCGACCGCGCCGCCGAGCAGACCGTCGACGCGCTGACCGAGCCCACCGGTGTGCTCGAGCTCACCGACGACGGAATGCGCCGGCTCGCGGCATCCATCGACTGAACATTCCCCCGTGACGCTGTGTTTCACGGGTGTGACGCTCTCCGTCACGACCGGTGCGAACGCGGGCGGGCGTCCGTACCGTCACCATGCATGAGCATTCCTGCAACCTCCGAGCCGATCGGCTTCGCGTCGCTCGGCTCGGACGAGTTCAAAGCCCTGTTCCGCGGACACCCGGGTGGCGTGGCCGTCGTGACGGCCGACGCCGGCGACGGACCGGTGGCGCTGACCGCCACCTCGGTCGCGTCGGTGAGCGCATCGCCGCCCCTGCTCGTGTTCTCGGTGTCGCAGCTGTCGTCGGCGTCATCGGTGCTCGTGCGCGCCGACACCGTCGTGGTGCATCTGCTCGACGCCGATGACCTGTCGCTCGCCCGGCTCGGTGCGACCAGCGGCGTCGACCGGTTCGCCGACACCGACCGCTGGTCGCGGCTGATCACCGGCGAGCCGGTCTACGCGGACGTGCGGGCGTGGGTGCGGTGCGCGGTGATCGGGAGGATGGATGCCGGCGGCTCGACGGTGATCGCGGCGCACGCCCTGCAGGCGCAGGTGACGCGGGATGCCGCAGACGGCGGCGCGCTCGTGTACCACGACCGGTCTTGGCACCGCCTCGGCGCGCACTCGCGGATCGAACTCAGCGCATAGCGGCGGCGCGACCTCGCGAGGTCGCACGTGTTCTCGCGAGGTCGCATGTGTTCTCGCGAGGTCGCATGTGTTCTCGCGAGATACGGCGCGACCTCGCGAAGTTCGGTGCGACCTCGCGAGATACGGTGCGACCTCGGCGGGTGAGGACGCGGCGCGCAAGAATGGGGAGGCGAACCGAGGAGGTCCCCATGTACGGAGCCGTCATCCACGCACCGGGCGATGTGCGCTACGAAGAGCGCCCCGATCCCACGATCGAGAAGCCGACCGACGCCGTGATCCGCATGATCGCGACGTGCGTGTGCGGGTCCGACCTGTGGACATACCGAGGCCTCAACCCGATCAAACGCCCGCTGCACATGGGCCACGAGTATGTCGGCGTGATCGAGGAGATCGGCTCCGACGTGCAGACACTGAAGCCCGGCGACGTCGTCGTCGGGTCGTTCATGGCCTCGGACGGCACCTGCGAGATCTGCCGAGCCGGGTACCCGTCCCGCTGCGTGAATGTGGTTCCGATGGGTTCCTTGGGCGCCCAGGCCGAGCGGTTGCGCGTGCCGTGGGCCGACGGCACGCTCGTCGCGGCCGACGGGGATCCCGATTCCGACCTGATCCCGTCGCTGCTGGCCGCGTCGGACGTGCTGGGCACCGGCTGGTTCGCCGCAGAAGCCGCCGCCGTCGAGCCGGGCAAGACCGTGGTCGTGGTCGGCGACGGCGCCGTCGGACTGCTCGGAGTGCTCGCCGCCAAGGCGCGCGGCGCCGAGCGCATCATCGCGATGAGCCGGCACGCCGACCGGCAGCAGCTGGCACAGCGCTTCGGCGCGACCGACATCGTCACCGAGCGCGGGGATGAGGGCGTCGAACGCATCAAGGAGATGACGGGCGGCCTCGGCGCGCACAGCGTCATCGAGGCGGTCGGCACGCAGGAGTCGATGTTGCAGGCGATCCGCTCGACGCGGGCCGGCGGGCACGTCGGCTTCGTGGGCGTCTCGCACGGGGTCTCGCTGCCGGGCGACCTGCTGTTCTCCAGCGAGGTGCACTTGTTCGGCGGACCGGCGCCCGTGCGGCGCTATCTGCCCGACCTCATCGATCGCATCGAACGCCGCGAGATCGAGCCGGGGCTCGTCTTCGACCTCACGCTCCCGCTGTCGGAGGTCGCCGAGGGCTACCGCGCCATGGACGAGCGGCGCGCGATCAAGACGCTGCTGATGCCGTAGCCCTGTGGAACGCCAGGCGCGACACCCCGCGGGGCTGTGTGAACCGGAAGTTCAATACCGAAAAACACTGTGTCGCGCCCCGCGCCTCGCGCCGCACACCCGAACCCGCGCCCCGCGCCTCGCGCCGCACACCCGAACCCGCGCCGCGCGCGCCGCGCCGCGCACCCGCGCGCCCCGCGCGAGGGTGTGCCCGCGGCATCCCGAGCAGACGATGATGGAGGGATGAGCTCCTCCCCGTTCGACGACATCACCGAAGCCGAGCTGCGCCGCATCGGCGGCATGAAGTGGTCGGCATTCCCCGATGCGATCGGCGCGTTCGTCGCCGAGATGGACTTCGGCACCGCCCCGGCCGTGCGCAGCGCGCTGCACGAGTGGGTCGACGGCGGTCTGTTCGGCTATCCGCCGAGCGGGCTCGTCGAGGCCATGACGCAGGCGTGCGCCGACTGGCAGCGCGATGCATACGGGTGGGACGTCCCCGTCGAGCGCGTGCGCCCGCTCGCCGACGTGCTCTCGGGGCTGTCGGCGGTCATCGAGCTGTTCACGACGCCCGGCAGCGCCATCGTGCTCCCGACACCCGCGTACATGCCGTTCCTCACCATCCCGGCCGTGCATGGGCGTGAGGTCATCCAGGTGCCGATGCTGCGCGACGACGCCGGCTGGCACCTCGACCTCGACGGCATCGACCGCGCGTTCGCGGACGGCGGCGGGCTGCTCGTCATGTGCAATCCGCACAACCCGATCGGCAAGGTCTACACGCCCGACGAGATGCTCGCCGTCGCCGAGGTCGTCGAGCGGCACGGCGCGAAGGTGTTCTCCGACGAGATCCATTCGCCGCTGGTGTACCCCACCGCGCAGCACGTGCCGTACGCATCGGTGTCGGCGGCCGCGGCATCCCACACCGTCACGGCGACCTCCGCCTCGAAGGCCTGGAATCTGCCCGGCCTGAAGTGCGCGCAGCTGATCCTGTCGAATGATCGGGATGCCGCAGCCTGGGCCGACAACCGCCGGTCGATGACCGCCGAGCACGGCGCCAGCAACCCGGGCCTCGTCGCCAACACCGCCGCCTACACGGACGGGCGCGGGTGGCTCGCCGACGTCGTCGGATATCTCGACGGCAATCGCACCCTGATGAGCGAGCTCGTCGCCGAGCACCTGCCCGGTGTGCGCTACCTGCCCCCGGAGGGCACCTATCTCGCGTGGCTCGACTGCCGAGAGCTGCAACTGGGCGACCACCCGGCCGAGTTCTTCCTCGAGCAGGCGAAGGTCGCCGGCACCGACGGCGCCCTGTGCGGCGACGCCGGCGCGGGCTCGATGCGCTTCAACCTGGCGATGCCGCGGCCACTGCTGCGCACCGCCGTCGAGCGCATGGGCGCAGCGCTGGCCGCGCGGTAGCGCGAGGCCCGCCGCTCAGCGCACGCGGCGGCCGTGCGCGAGATCGAGCAGGTGCGGCAGCACATCGCCCTCGCGCAGACCCGAGTGCTCGTGCTCGCTGGTGATCCACGGCGTCACGCCCGGCAGCAGCTCGAGCGTCTCGAGCGAGTATTCGACCGGCACGTAGAGGTCGTTGACGTAGACGGCCGCCGCGCCGTGCGCGCCCGAGGCGCGCAGCGCGTCGGCGTCGTACACCCGCGGCCACTCGTGCTCGGCCAGGGCGAGGGTGACGTCCTTCCACGGCCGGAACCCGGGCACCGTGTCGAGCCACTCGCGGCGCACGTGCTCGCCGGTCAGCAGGGTGACGTCCTCGCGGAAGTCATCGGGCTCGACGCGGTCGGCCGACCAGCGCGTGGCGGAGCCGTCGGCATAGCTCGACTCGTGGAACACCATGTACAGCGGATTGCGCGTGCCGTACGGCAGCGCGGCGGCCAGATCGTGCCGGAACGCGTTGGTGTGCGGCTCTTCGTCGAGCAGGTGGTGGAGCGTCTGCCATCCGTGGTTGCTGCCCAGCAGCATCCCGAGCGAACGCAGCCGCGAGGTCGCGACGACCTCGCCGTCGGGCAGCACGATCTTTCCCGCGTCGGTGAGGTCGGCGAGGCGCCGCACGGTGTCGCGGTGATGCGGGAAGCGCCGGTAGTAGCGCTCCGACCCGTCACGCAGCTTGTCGTACGTGAGCGCGTAGACCTCGTCGGGGTGACGGCCGATCGCCGACAACCCACCCGTGAAGAACACCTCGCGCAGCGACGAGGCGTCGGTCGACAGGTAGGCGAGCGTCGTGAAGCCGCCGAACGACTGGCCCAGCACGCTCCAGGTGGTGGCCCCCAGGTGCTCGCGCAGCGCCTCGCAGTCGCGCACGATGCCGTCGGCGCGCAGGTGCGTGATGTACTCGGCGAGCTCGTCGGTGCCGCGGGCGAGATCGGCGTCGCCGATGGGCGTCGAGCGACCGGTGCCCCGCTGGTCGATCATCACGACGCGGTAGTGCTCGAGCGCGGCATCCAGCCACGACGGCGCCACCGGCGCGTGATACGGACGCGGCGCCTCACTGCCCGGGCCGCCCTGCAGGTAGACGAGGTACGGCAGGTCCGCACCTCCCTCTCGGGCGATGACCGCGGCGTACACCTCGATCGTGCGGGTGTCGGTGTCGTCACCCCAGACGAGCGGCACGGTGATGGTGTGGTCTTCGACGGTGAGGTCCTGCATGCGACGCGTGGTGACGGCCATGCCGTCGAGTCTATTCGGGCTTCCACCGGTCGACGGATGGGGATGGATGCCGCCGCCGGCGTCTCCCGGGCGGGGTTAGTGTCGGGGAATGACCTCTTACGACGTGGCGCAACTGGGCGGACTCGACACATGGCTGCAGGCGGGCGACCGCCCCGGCAAGCAGTTCGTCGACAAGCTGATCCCGACGCAGTACATCGGCGTCTCGGCCAATGCGACGGCCCCGGGCGACCAGTCGCCGTTCTGGCACTCCCACGACCGGATCGAGGAGGTCTACGTCTTCCTCGGCGGCGTCGGGCAGATGGGTCTCGACGACGAGGTCGTCGACGTGCAGCCGGGCACCGTCGTCCGCGTCGGGCAGGGCGTCATGCGCATCCTGCGCGCGCTGCCCGACAGCCCGGAAGACCTGCGGTGGATGTGCATCCGCGCCGGCGGCGACACGCTCGAGAACGTCGGACACGACGGCGCGCTCGACCGCGAACGCCCCGCCCCCTGGGCCGAGTAGCGCGTGACGAAGGCGATCGTCCTCGGCGTCAGCGGGATGACGGGGCGTGCGATCGCGCGCGAGCTCGTCGACGCGGGGTGGGATGTCACGGGCACGGGTCGTGACGCGGCGCACTTCCCCGCCGAGCTCGGGGCGTCGGGCGTGGATTTCGTGCGCTCGGACCGCGGCGACGCCGCCGACCTCGACGCGGTGCTGGCGGGCGGCGCCGACCTGGTCGTCGACTGCGTCGCCTATACAGCCGCGCACGCGCAGCTGCTCGTCGAACGCGCCGCAGGCCTGGGCGCGATCGTCGCCCTGTCAAGCAAAGCCGTCTACGTCGACGCGCAGGGCCGCCACTCGAACAGCGACGATCCGCCCGACTTCGGCGGGCCGGTCGTCGAGACCACGGCGACTCTCGAGCCCGACTTCTCCGGCGAGTACCAGTCGCGGCTCGGTTACGGCACGAACAAGGTCGCGATGGAGCAGACGCTGCTGGCGGCATCCTGTCCCGTCTCGATCCTGCGCCCGTCGCGCATCCACGGACCGGGATCGTCCCGCCCGCGCGAGTGGTTCGTGGTGCGGCGCCTGCGCGATGGGCGCACGCGTCTGCCGCTCGCGCACGGCGGGCGCACCGGCAACCATCCCACGGCGGCGGTGAACCTCGCGCGCCTCGTGCGGGTGTGCGCCGAGCGGCCGGCGACGCGCGTGCTCAACGCGGCCGATCCCGGCACGCCCACGGCCGCCGACATCGCGCAGGCGATCGCCGCGGCGGCGAAGCTGCCGCTCGAGATCGTGGGTCTCGACGAGGGGGTGCCGGATGCCTGGGGCCGCAGCCCGTGGGACACCTGGCCGCCCTTCTTCCTCGACATGAGCGCCGCCGCAGGGATCGGCTACACGCCGGTCGGCACCTACGCCGAGACCGTGGCGGCGACCGTGCACGAGCTGCGGGCGCTGCCGCCGGCCGATTCGGCCGCGATCGACGCCGACCCGTTCTTCACGGGCCGCTTCGACTACGCGCTCGACGACGCGGCGCTGGCCGCGGCATCCATCCCTTCCGCGCCCCCTTCTTCTTCTCGGTGAGACTGCAACGGACGGGTGAGAGTGTGGTTGCTTCCCGCTGTCTCGTCCGCCCGTTGCAGTCTCACGGTTCGGCGCGCGGCGAGCGCGCGCCCACGCGCCCTCAGGGCAGGGCGCGCCCCGTCGCCGTCGCGTATCGCGGCTCGGCCGACAGCCCCAGAGCAGGCACGGCGAACCGCGCGACGACCTGACCGGCGGCCACGTCGGCGTCGCTCACGGTCAGCGTCGGGTACGGCGCGCCGAACACCGCGCTGCCGCCCGCGGCGATGTCGAACGGCCCCGCGGTACCGCCCGGATGCTCGAGCGTCACGCCACCAGCGGCCTGGCCGCGCGGCATCCTGACCCGCACATGGAAGGCGAGGATTTCACCCGCGCGCAGCCCCGGCCGCGGCGGGCCGTAGTTGCGCAGCTGCGCCTCGCGCGTGCCGAGGATCATCCCCCCGGCGGCGGCGTAGGCCTGGCCGACCTCCTTCCACGCGCTGGCGTCGACGCCCGCCGTATCGACGGGGTAGACGTGATACTCGCCGACGGGCACCCACTCGGCAGGAAGGCCCGGGGTGATCGAGCGCAGGATGACCTCGAGCAGAGGCTGCTCGGGCGGGGCGATGCCCGCCGACACCGGATCGACGGGGCCGGATGCCGCGATCTCGGCGGCCGTGACGCGCGTGAAGACGATCTCGCTGTACCCCTCGCGCTCGTAGAGCAGGCCGATGTCTCCGTCGGGCAGCATGGCGGCGCACGAGTATCCGCTGCTGCCGTCGCACACGATCAGCTGATGCGGCCAGGTCGCGCCGCCGTCGCGTGACAGGCTGAGGCCGGTGTGCCGGCGCAGCTGAGGGTCGAGGTTGCTCGAGACGAGCAGAGTGGATGCCGCGCCCGCGGCCTCTGCGGCGGCCCCCGGGGGCAGCGCGATGAGCGATCCGTTGTCGCTGGGATCGGGCAGTCCTTCGATCGGCTCCGGCGCGCTCCAGCTCGCGCCGCCGTCGTGCGATCGCGCGGCCAGCCTCGTCGGTGTGCCGCGCGAATGCAGCAGCAGCGATCCGTCGGGCAGAACCGCGATCGCCGATTCGTTGGTGTCACCGCCGACCGCAACGCCCAGTATCCACGTCTCCCCGTGGTCGTCGCTGTAGGCGGCGGCCGCGGTGATGCGGCCGCGTTCGAGCAGCACCATCGGCTGCACGAGACGGCCCGCGAACGGCCCGTGAGTGATGTGCACACCGGTGCCCGAGGCGGCGAAGACACCGGTGACGCCGGGCCTCTTCAACTGTGCGGTCAGGCGCCGGTGCGTGAAGGTGAGGCCGTCGTCGTCGGAGATCGACAGGTCGACGTGCTGCACGGCGTCTTCGGGCTCGACGCCCTCGACCGCCTCGAAGAAGCCGGCGAGGGTGCCCGCGGCGTGGAAGAGCAGGATGCGGCCGGTGTCGCCGTCGACGAGCAGCGAGGGGTCGCCGAACCCCTGCAGACCTGTCCCGGTGCGCACGACCTGCTGCGGGCCCCAGGTGAGTCCGCCGTCGGTGCTGCGGCGCAGCAGCAGATCGATGGGGCTCGGCAGGTCATCGAGGTTCGGGCGCCCGTCATAGGCGGCCAGCACCGTGCCCGCCGTCGTCACGGCGAGGGCGGGGATGCGGTACTGCGCGTAACCGCCCTCGCCTCGCCGGGCGATGAGGACATCAGATGTCTCGGCACGCATACGCCCACCCTAAGCGGTGCGCGAGCGCCGGGCCGCCGTCGCCTCCTGGACCGGGTGTAAAAACACCGCATTACACTGGCATCAGCGAGCGAGGGCAGGAGGTCACCGGTGCCGATCACGGGGACGATCCTCGACGTCGCAGCGCGGCATCCCGAGCGTCTCGCGATCGCCGGTACCGACGGCCGACTGACCTACGCCGAGCTCGTCGAAGACTCGCGCCGCCTGTTCGCGACGGTCGACGTCCTTCACCGGTCCCAGGAGTCGCCGCCGCAGCCGGCGACCGAGACCCGCGGCATCCCGATCACGGCCGTCAGCGTCACCTCGGCGTTCCACACCGCGCGCATCGTCGCCGGACTCGCCGGATACCGGGCGGTCTCGGCGACGATCGACCCCCGCTGGCCCCTCGCCCACCGCGTCAGCATCATCGAGGCGACCGGCATCGGCGTCGTGGTCAGCGACGCCCCCGATCTCGCAGACACTCTCGCCGCGCGAGGCTGGGGCGGCACCGTTCTGACGCTCGACGCCTTCACCCGCCTTGGGGCGGCGGTCGCGCCCGCCGAGCCTCCGCGCGTACGCGACGGCGACGAGGCGTTCCTGCTGCTGTTCTCGTCGGGCACGACGAGCGACCCGAAAGCCTTTCTGAAGACGCGGCGCCAGTACCGCGCGAACGTCGCGGTCTCGAGCGCGCATCTCGAACCGCTGCCCGGCGTCGCGACGCTGGCGCCCGGCCCCGTCTCGTACAGCCTGACGCTGTACGCGGTCATCGAGTGTCTGGCCACCGGCGGCACGGTGCATGTGGCCGACGCATTCGATCCGCTCTCGGTCGGGCGGGTGATCCGCAACGAGGGCATCACGCGCGTGGTGGCCGTCCCCGCGGTCGCGCAGGGACTGGTGGATGCCGCGCGCCGCGACCCGCAGCGCTTCGCGGGCCTGCAGCTGGTGGTGACCGGCGGCGCGAATCTGCCGCAGGCGATCCGCGACGCGCTGGCGGCCGTGCTGCCCGGCGTGTGCCTGATCAGCTATTACGGCGCCGCCGAGATCGGGTTCATCGGCGACAGCCGCGAGGGCGACGGCACCCTCATCTCGGTGTACGACGGAGTCCGCGCGCGCATCGACGACGGCACCACGCCCGACGGCGAGCCCGGCACGCTCTGGATCTTCGCCGACGCATGCTCCGACGGGTATATCTCCACCACGACGTCTGAGTTGCTGAAGGGCACCGACGGCTGGGCGACCGTGCACGACCAGGCCCGCATGGTCGACGGGCGGTTGCAGCTCATCGGCCGCGCCGGCGACATCGCGGTGACCGGCGGGCACAAGGTCGCCCTGCCCGAGGTCGAGCGCGCCTTCGACGACATGCCAGGCATCGTCGCCTGCGCGGTCGCGCTGCCCGATGCGACGCTGGGCACGGTGGTCGCGCTCGTGGTCGAGGGCGACGGGCCGGCGAAGGCCGCATTGCAGGCATGGGCGCGCGAGCGCCTCGCCCCGCAGTTCGTGCCGCGGCGCTGGTATCGGGTCGCGCGGCTGCCGCGCACGGTCGGCGGCAAGATCCGCCGCGGCGAGACCGCCGAGCTCGTCGCGCGGGGAGAGGCGGAGCGCCTGTGACCCGCGTCGTCATCACCGGCATGGGGGCGATCACGCCCAGCGGGCTCGACGTCGAGACGACGTGGGATGCCGTCGCCGCCGGTCGCAGCGCGATCACGACCCTCCACGGACCCGAGTTCGACGGCCTGGCCGTGCGTATCGGCGGGCGCGTGCGCGGCTTCGAGACCGCGCTTCCCCTGGTGCTCGCGCGACGGATCACGCCCGTGCAGCAGTGGGCCATCGCCGCAGCCGATCAGGCGCTCGCGCAGGCGGGCGCCCGCGACGGCGCGCTGCCGTGGGACTCCGAGCGCACCGCGGTGATCGCCGCGACCGGCTCCGGCCCGGTCGATGCCATGCAGGCAGCGACCCGGGCGCTCGATGAACGCGGACCGCGTGCCGTGCCCCTCAGCCTCACGATGCACGGGGCGCCGGATGCCGCGGCCGCCCTCATCAGCCATCGCCACCGCCTGTTCGGGCCGGCGCAGGGCGTGTCGGCGACATGCGCGAGCGGTGCTGTCGGGCTCGGCGAGGGCCTGCGCCGCATCCGCCACGGCTATGCCGACGCCGTCGTCGTCGTCGGCATGGAGGACTGCCTGAACGCGGTGAACCTGTCGTCGAACGCGAATATACGCGCACTGGCATCCGGGTATGAGACCGATCCGACGGCGGCGTCGCGCCCCTTCGACACGGCCCGCGCCGGCTTCGTCATGACGCAGGGCGCGGCGGCGCTCGTGCTCGAATCCGCCGACTCCGCCCGCGGCCGCGGGGCCGACGTCCTCGCCGAGCTCGTCGGATTCGGCGCCTCGAGCGACGCCTATCACCCGACGGCGCCCGACCCGGCCGGCACCGGTGGCGCCCGTGCCATCCGCGCCGCGCTCGAGGACGCGCACCTCGATCCGGCGGACATCGATCACATCAACGCCCACGGCACCGGCACCGTGGCCGGCGACGCCGCCGAGCTGAACGCCTTCGATGCCGCGCTGGGGACTGCGGCCCGCGGCATCCCGATCAGCGCCACGAAATCCTCCACGGGACATCTGCTCGGCGCGTCGGGAACGCTCGAGGCGATTATCGCCGTTCAGGCGCTGCGCCGCGGCATCCTCCCCCCGACGATCAACCTCGACGACCCCGCATTCCCGGAATGGAATATCGTGTCGGCGCCGCAGCCGACCACGGCCCGCATCGCCCTGTCGACATCGTTCGGCTTCGGCGGGCACAACGGCGCGATCATCCTCCGCACCGACGCACACCCGACACCACAGGAGACCCCATGACCGATCGTGAGACGCGGCACGCAGAGCTCGCGCAGCGCTACCTTCCCGACGAGCTGCTCGAGCGCTTCCGCGAGCGCGCCGCGGTGTATGACCGCGAGAACCGCTTCTTCGACGAAGACCTCACCGAGCTGCGCGCGCAGGGCTACCTGCAGTTGTTCGTCCCCGAGGAGTTCGGCGGGCCGGGACTGAGCCTCAACCAGGTCTCGCACCTGCAGCAGCGCCTGGCGGGAGCCGCCCCCGCCACCGCCCTCGCGATCAACATGCACCTCATGTGCAACGGCGTCGTCAAGGCCATGTTCGACCGCGGAGACCGCTCGCTCGGGTACGTCTTCGAAGAGACCCTCGCGGGCGAGATCTTCGCGTTCGGCATCAGCGAGCCGAGCAACGACTGGGTGCTGCAGGGCTCGAACACCGTCGCCGTGCCGCAGGAAGACGGCGGCTACCGGCTGACCGGCGTGAAGATCTTCACGTCGCTGTCGCCGGTCTGGACGCGGCTGATCGTGCACGGCCTCGATTCCACCGGCGACGAGCCGCAGCTCGTGTACGGCTTCGTCGACCGCGACGAGCCGGGCATCAGCGTCTCCGACGACTGGGACGTGCTGGGCATGCGCGCCTCGCAGAGCCGCGCGACGATCCTGAAGGACGTGCGCGTGCGCCCCGACCGGGTCGCCCGACGTCTCGCACCGGGACGCACGCCCGACCTGCTCACGTTCGCGATCACGAGCTGCTTCCAGTTGCTGATCGGCTCGGTCTACGCGGGCGTCGCTCGCCGCGCACTCGACCTGGGCGCGGCGGGGCTGAAGCGCCGCAGGTCGGCCAAGGCCGGCGCGAGCTACGCCGAGGTGCCCGAGTCGCGCGCGCGGCTGGCCGACGCGCTCATGGACTTCATGGCGGTGCCCGCGCAGCTCGAGACCTACACGCGCGAGTTCGACGAGCTCGCCGACCACGGCGCGGGATGGCCGCTGCGCCTCGTGTCGGCGCGCATCAACGCGTCGAGGGCGGCGCGGCGCTCGGCCGAGGTCGCACTGATGTGCGCGAGCGGCGCCGGATTCAACAACTCCAACGAGCTGAGTCGCCTGTTCCGGGATGCCACGGCCGGCCTCTTCCACCCGCCGAGCGAAGACGCGGCACGGCCCATGTACGCGGCGGCGCTGCTCGACGATTGAGCGCGCTGGTCACCTCCGTCGCAGCACGTCGAACACGACGCGCAGCGTGAGCACCCCCGACAGGATCACGAGCAGGTACCCGAACAGCTCGAAGAGCGTCAGCGTGGGCGTGATGTCGGGTCCCGCACCGCTGCTGAGCAGCAGCGCCGCCATCAGCCCGAACACGCCCGCCAAGAAGGTGATCGCACCGAGGTTGATGAACTCACGCAGCACGGCGCGGTCGCGGCGATCGGCGAACAGCCGCACGTTGACGCTGAGCCGGCCCGTCGCCAGCTGCCCTGTGATCTGGTCGATCCGGCGCGGCAGACGACGCGCGGCAGGCAGCATCCCGATCAGCTCGTCCGCCACCGAACGTGCGACGGCCTTCGGGCGGCGCTGCTCGTCGACGCGCTCCTGCGCGAAGCCGGTCGCCTCGGTCACCAGGTTGAACTCCGGATCGAGCACGCGTGCGCTGCCCTCGACGGTCGCGATCGCGCGGAAGGCGGCGGTCAGCTCCGGTGGCACGGCCAGCCCGTGCCGCCCCAGGATCTGGATGACCTCGGTGAACGCCGACGCGTCGAGCGCAGACCCGGCGCCCAGATAGCGCGACATGAACTCGCCGATCTGCCGGCGCAGCATGAACTCGTCGAGATCGTCGGGCAGCTCGACGAAGCTGAGCAGGGTGTCGGCGAACAGCCGCGCGTCGCCGCGCGAGAACGAGAGCACGACATCGGTGATCTGCCGGCGCACCTCCGAGTCGAGGCGCCCGACCGACCCGAAGTCGATGAGGGCGAGCTGATCGTCGGGCGTGACGACGACGTTGCCCGGGTGCAGGTCGGCGTGGAACACACCGGCATCCATGATCTGCGACAGCGTGCCCTGGAACAGCCGCATCGCCAGCATCGACCGCTTGTGATCGGTGAGCCGATCGGCCACTCCCGGCTCGCTCAGCGTCGTTCCGTCGATGAACTCCATGGTCAGCACGTCGCGCGCGCTGAACTCGGCGAAGAAGTGGGGCACGCGCAGCCGCTTGTCTTCGGGGAGGGCCGCCTGCACCGCCTCCATCGCGACGATGTTCGCGGCTTCGACCCGGTAGTCGAGCTCGTCGCGCAGGCTCTCGGTGAGCGCCTCGGCGAGCTCGTCGAGACCGAACCGCTGCGCCCAGCCGGTCGACTGCGTGAGCCGGCGCGCCAGGCGCCGGGCGATGTCGATGTCGCGCTCGACGAGCGGCACGATGCCCGGGCGCTGCACCTTCACGGCGACGCGGCGGCCGTCGGGCAGGGTCGCCTCGTGGACCTGGCCGATGGATGCCGCGGCCAGCGGCTCGTGCGCGATCGTGGCGAAGACCTCGTCGACCGGACGGCCGAGGGATGCCGTCAGCACCGGTTCGACGTCGGCCCAGCCCGCCGGCGGCACGCGCTGCTGCAGCCGCTTGAACGCGTCGATGTACTCGGTGGGCAGGGCGTCGCTGCGGGTCGAGAGGATCTGCCCGATCTTCACGAAGGCGCCGCCGGCGTCTTCGAGCGCTGCGGTCAGGGCGGCGGCCTGACGGCGGCGCTCGGAGGCACCGGCACTGCTCTGCTCGGTGGTGAGCTTGAAGGGCAGCAGGCGGTGGCGCGCGCCGATGCGCAGCAGCTCGGCGTAGCGGCGGCTGCGCTCCCGGCTGCGGCGGATGCCCGCGAGCACCTGGTCGGGTCGTGGCAGCGACCCCTGCGGCACGACGAGCTCGGCGACCACGAGGAACGCGATGGCCACGAACAGGATGATCCCGAACTGCACAGGGATGAGCGCCGGGGTGTACGAGCCCCAGACGAACTGCGACTCGAAGCCGACCTCGGCGAGCAGGCCGATGATGCCGGCGAGGATGATCCGCACCGTTCCGACCCGTACGCCGAGCACGCGCCGCGCGAAGGCGCCGATCACCAGCATCGCGACGACCGTGGCGGCCGTCATGACGATCACGTCGACGATGATCGAGCCGACACCCATCGCACGCTCCCCTCACCGGCGCCATCGTGTGGGTCCGGGTTTGGTTCAGCGTAGCCGCCCGGCCGCGGCGGCCGTCAGGGCTGGGTGTCGGCAGCTGCCGTGTCCCCCTCGGCCTCGCGGTGCGTCGGGTCGGCGGACAGCCGCGCGAGGTAGTGCATCGTCCCGTTGACGCGCTCGGCCCCGCGCGGGTCGCTGTCTTTGAGCGCCCACCACGCCTGACCGCCGAGCATGCTCGCCTCTTCGGGCTGACCCGCCTCACCGAGCTTGCGCAGCGCCTTCGTGAACAGGGTGACCAGATCGCGGCCGTCCGCGTTCGCCATGGGGACCTCTTCCTCTCGCTTCGACGCTACCGCCGGGATGCCGGGGCGAGGCCGTCCACGGAGAGATCAGCGCATCGCGAGATGACGGGGCGGGCCCTCCCATCGCGCGATCGCGATCTTCATCTCGACGACTTCGGACTCGACGCGTGAGATGCGCGTCTCGACGCGGTCGAACCGGGCATCCACCTGATCGAACCGGGCGCCCACCTGATCGAACCGGGCATCCACCTGATCGAACCGACGGTCCATGTACGCCTGCATCTGCTCGAACCGCTGATCGGTGTTCGCCCGCTCCCTCGCGAACCTCTCGTCCCAACGTGCATCCTGGCGACGCAGCATCCCGCCCACCACACCTGCGAAGCCGACCGCGGCCACAAAGACGGCGACGATCACGCCGATCACATCCGGTGTCACGGTCATGCCTCCATTGTGCCGCGGGAGATCAGGGATGTCACCGACTGTAGAGCGAGTTCGTGCCGCTCATCGGCACGCAACCAGAATCTGTGGACAGCGGCCACACGCCCTCACGCTGGGGAGGAACCGCCGTCACACCGGAATCTCGACCAGCAGGAACCACTCGCCCGCAGGCGCCAGCCGCGCCCAGTTCGGTATGAGGTGCGGGTCGGACACATGCCCGTCCAGGTCGACGTTCGTGACGCCGCGGTCGGCGAGCACCGCGAGCGAGTGGCGCAGACATCCTTCGACCATCCGCTCCCCCTCGGGCTCATCGGGCCGGGTCGTCTCCGCGCACACGACCGGCGGCTCGGCGTCGAGGTAGACCGCCGCAATCGCTCGCACGCGGCCCTCGTCGTCGAGCGCGAGCGCCGACGCATCCAGGTCGAGGTCGTCGAGCAGCCCCTCGTTCACGACCGCCGCGAAGCCGGGGCCGACCGGGCTCCATCCCCGGTGGATCCACTCGTACATGTCGGCGTGCGCACCCAGCACCTGGGCGAAGGGCACACGACTCGCGGCCACGACAGCGCCGTGCGGTCGCAGCACCTCAGCCCGCGTCGTCCGCACCCGCGCCGGCGGCACGATCTGGATCGTGCGCGCACCGCACGCGAACGCGAAGGTCACGCGCTCGCTGTCGACGTACCCACGGGTCATGAACGGGATGCCGCGGGCCCGCTGCCCCGCGAGGTGCCCGAGCATCGCCCTTCCGATGCCGCGGCGGCGGAGCCGCGGGTCGACGACCATGTCGATCCAGTACCGGTCGCCGTGGGCCCGCGATGTCCAAATGACTCCCGCCGCCACGACGGCCCCCGAATCGTCGACCGCGACGGACGACCGGGTGTCGGCATCCCGCCACCCGTCCTCTCGCAACTCGATCTCGCCGAACCACGCCGGCGCCTCGTCGAGGTCGCGCGCACTCAGCGGCCGGAACCGCACGTTCCCCATGCCCGCGAGGCTACCGCGCCGCGGGTCAGGCGATGACGTCACACCTCGGGCGACAGTTCAGCGCATCGCCAGACGCGGCGGTGGACCCTCGAGCCGCGCTATAGCGATCTTCATCTCGACGACTTCGGTTTCGACGCGCGAAATACGTGTGTTGGTCTCGCCGACTTCGTTCTCGACGCGCGAGATACGGGCATTCATCTCGACGACTTCGGTTTCGACGCGCGAGATGCGTGTGTTGGTCTCGCCGAACTGCGAGTCGATGCGGTCGAACCGACGATCCATGTACGCCTGCATCTGCTCGAATCTCGCGTCGACGGCTGTGCCCTGCCGGCGCAGCATCCCGCCCACCACGCCCGCGAAACCGACCGCGGCCACGAACACGGCGACGATCACGCCGATCACATCCGGTGTCACGGTCATGCCTCCATTGTGCCGCGGGAAATCAACGATGTCACCGACTGTAGATGGAACTTCGCTCCCCCCTGGACACAAAGAGGGGATCGGTGGATAAGCGCGGCGCACGTCCCGGCTGGGGAGGAACCGATGCCCCAGCTCAGTCCGCGGCGAAGTGCGTGCACAGCCGCGGCCCGAGCGCGTCGGCGAGCGCCGCGTGACCCGCGTCGTTCGGGTGGATGCCGTCTTCGCCGTACATGCCACGGCGATACAGGTCGGTCGCGACGGCATCGAGAGGCAGAATGCCGCGGTCCGCACACGCCGCAGCGATCTCTGCCTGCACGCCACGCCAGCCCGGCGGAAGTGCGGAGCCGTCGGTCGGCAGCCCGAGGTCTTCCAGAGGGAACAACTGGTAGAGGTCGAACACGGCCACCCGCGCACGCCCGAAACGCTCGAGCAGCAGGTCGAGGTCTCGCTCGATCGCCCGGCGGATCTCGGTCGTCCAGCGCGTCGAGCCCGTGCGCCGGTCCTCGTTGATGAGCACCGAGTCGTTGCAGCCGAGGGCCACGACGCAGGCGTCGGCGTCGGAGGCGAGCACCTCGGCGAGAAGGCCGATCCGGTCGGCGGTGTGCTCGCGCGGCTCGTTTTCTGAGGGGCGCTCACCGCGCCAGCGCACGAACCCCATGCCGCCGCGGGCGAAGTTCCGCTCCGTCCACCCGTACTCGGCGCACACGCGGGCGGTCCACCGCTTGTCGGGTGCCGAGATCGAGCGCCATCCCGTCGTGATCGAGTCCCCGTAGAAGGCAATGGTCGATCCCGGCGGCAGCACGCGCCCCAGGTTACGGCATCCGCTCTCCCGCCCCCGCCCCCATGCACACCCTCACCGGCGAGAGAACAACGGCTCGCCGAGGGTACGAGTATTACCCGCGCTCTCGGCCGGCCGGTGTTCTCTCGCCGATCAGGGGGCGCGATCAGAGGCAACCCCCACGGCGACGGATGCCGCGGGCCGCGGCATCCGGCCCCTCAGACCACGTGGTGGCGCCGCTCGAGGGCGGCCCCCTCGACGTCGACGTTCGGGATGATGCGGTCCAGCCACTTCGGCAGCCACCAGGCGCCGCGTCCGATGAGGTGCATCAGCGCCGGCATAAGCAGCATCCGCACCACGAAGGCGTCCACGAGGACGCCGAAGGCCAGCCCGAAGCCGATCGAGCGGATCATCGTCGACTCCGAGAAGACGAACCCGCCGAACACCGACACCATGATCAGGCCGGCAGCGGTCACGACGGCGCGGCCGGCGTGGAATCCGCGTTGCACCGCCACGCGCGCCGACGCGCCGTGCACATACGCCTCGCGCATGCCCGAGGCCAGGAACAGCTGGTAGTCCATCGCGAGCCCGAAGAGAATGCCCACGAGGATCACCGGCAGGAAGCTCAGGATCGGCCCGGTCGAGTGGATGCCGAGCACGTCGGCCAACCATCCCCACTGGAACACCGCGGTCAGCGCCCCGAACGTCGCGAACAGCGACAGCACGAACCCGCCGGTCGCGATCAGCGGTACCAGCAGCGAGCGGAACACGCAGATCATGATCAGCAGCGACAGTCCGATCACGACGGCGAGATAGATGGGCAGCACGTCGAGCAGGTTCTCGGAGATGTCGATGTTGATCGACGCCTGGCCGGCAACGCCGAGCGTGATGTCGCCGTCGACCGGCTCGAGCGCGCGCAGGTCACGCACGAGCTGCTCGGTGCTCTCGCTGCTGGGTCCGTCGGCGGGGATCACCTGGAACGCCGCGAGCCGGTTGTCGTCGCTGACGGCGATCGGGGCGACCGCGACGACATCCTTCTGGTTCATGAGAGTGGATGCCACATCCACCTGTGCCTGCAGAACGCCGTCGTCGTCGAGCCCGGCGGGCAGGCTCGCCGACACCAGGAGCGCACCGTTCGCGCCCGCACCGAATTCGTCGTCGACGACCATGAACGCACGGTACGACGCCGATCCCTCGGGCTCGGTCGATCCGTCGGGCAGTCCGACGCGCATCGACAGGGCGGGGATCGCCACCACCAGCAGGGCGACGACCGCTCCGACCGCGGTCAGTGCCGCACGCCAGGTCGACATGGGCTTCACGGCGGGAGCGGCGGAGGCCGCGGCATCCACCCTCTCGTGCTCGGCGATCACGGCCGCGCGCTTCGCGCGGGCACGGCGGGTGAGCAGCTTCTCGCCGGCCATGCCGAGCAGGGCGGGGGTCATGGTGATGGCCATGAGCACCGCGATCGCGACGCACACGGCGCCGACCGTGCCCATGACGCCGAGGAAGGGGACGCCGGTGATGTTCAGAGCCAGCAGCGCCACGATGACCGTCGTTCCGGCGAACACGACCGCGTTGCCCGCGGTGCCGTTGGCGAGTCCGATCGACTCGTGCACGGGCATGCCGGCGCGCAGCTGCTTGCGGTGCCGGTTGATGATGAACAGGGCGTAGTCGATGCCGACGGCCAGGCCCAGCATGACGCCGAGCACCGGGGTGACGCTGGTCATGTCGACGATGCCCGAGAACGCCATCGAGCCGACGACACCCACGCCGACGCCGAGGATCGCGGTGACCAGCGGGAGCACCGCCGCCACGATCGAGCCCAGCATGACCAGCAGCACGACCGCCGCGACCACGAGGCCGACCGCCTCGCCGACGCCGAAGATCGACGGGACACCCTGGGCGATGTCGGTCGAGAATGCGACCTCGACTCCGTCGATCGGGGTGCCGTCGAAGTAGTCGATCACGGCCTGCTTCGACGACTCGGGCAGCTCGAGGCGCGCCAGGTCGAAAGCCACGTTGACGATGGCGGCCGAGCCGTCCTTCGACACCGTGCGGATGCCCTCGGCGTACGACAGCAGCTTCTGCCCCAGCTCGGTCTTGGTGCGGTTCGCGTCGAGCTCGTCCTGGCTGTCGGCGAGCCCTGCCTTCTGCTTCTTCAGCTCGGCCCGGTTCTCGTCGAGCGTCTTCTGCTGGGCGTCGATCTGATCGGTCGGGTAGCCCGCGGCCTCCGCCTGTTCGCGCGCCGCGTCGAGCTGCGTCTGCGCGGCGTCGAGCTGGTCGAGCCCGTCGGCGATCTGCGCCTCGCCGTCGTCGATCTGCTTCTGCGCGTCATCGAGCTTGGTCACGGCGTCGTCGAGCTCGGTCGCCTGGTCGGCGCGCTCCTTCTCGGTGTCGAAGGGGTCGACGACGTCCGAGACATCGGGCAGATCGCCGGCACCGTCGACCAGCGCGCTGATCTGCTTCTTCTGGTCGGCGGTGAACGCCTTGCCGTCGGTCGTCGAGAACACGACCTGGCCGGATGCCCCAGCGAGATCGGGCAGCTTCGCGGCGAGCTCATCGGTGACCTGACCAGACGCGGTGCCCGGGATGTCGAAGCTCGAGGCGAGCGGCTTGAAGCCGATGACGAAGCCGACGACCGCGATCGCCAGGATCGCGAGCCACGAGACGAGCACGACCCAGGCGCGTCGCGCCGAGAATCGTCCGAGTCGGTACAGAAGTTCGGCCACGCGCGCACCCTCCAGAAAAGAAGAAAGGCGCCGGTTCGGGCTCCGACGCCTTCTAGATGATACGCTACGTCTCGTCTAGGCAGCTGTGCCTAGGATGAGAGCCATGACCGAGGGGCACCGCAGCGGACCCGTGCGCAGCGATGCGGCGCGGCGGGCGATCCTCGAGGCGACCGCCCGGCAGTTCCACGAGAAGGGCTACGACCGCCTGACGATCGAGGGCATCGCCCACGACGCCGGCACGGGCAAGCAGACCGTCTACCGCTGGTGGGCATCGAAGGGCGAGCTCATCGCCGAGGCGCTGCTCGAGGGGCTGATCCTGCCCGACACGCTCGCCCCGCCCGACACCGGCGACCTCGAGGCCGACCTCGGCGCCTGGCTGCAGACCCTCTCGGAGGTCATGCAGCAGCCGCGCGGCGAGGCGCTCATGCGCTCGATCATCGCGGCGGCCGCCGAGCACCCCGAGGTGGGCAAGCGCCTGCGGTCGGCGCTCGGCGCCGACTTCGTGTTCGCGCGGCGGCTGCAGGCAGAGGTGGATGCCCACCCCGACGCCGCCCCGGCCTCCGGTGCCGAGCTCACCGAGGCCCTGCTCGGACTGATCATCGTGCGCGCGCTCAGCCGCGAGCCGCTCGACCCGTCGACGGCCGCGCGCCTCGTGCGGGTGCTGACCGCACCCTCGGCTTGAGCCGCGCATCCCGGCGCTGCCGCCGCACGCGCCGTGCCGCGGCATCCCCTCACCCCACTCCACTCCCGCGCAGCCCCCAGACCGTGAGAGAACATCTGACGGACGAGAGATAGGGAAACAACCGCATCCTCGTCCGTCAGATGTTCTCTCACCGATCTCAGACGGGGCGGGATGCCGCGGGCCGAGATGCTGCGCAACGAGGGCGGAGGCCGGAGTAGCGTCGGGGCCAACACGACACCGCGACGGAGGAGCCGCCATGACCGAGCGCCAGGTGAAGATGATCGTCCTGTCCACGGAGGATCTCGACGAGTCCATCAAGTTCTACACGGAGACCCTCGGCTTTCCGCTGAAGTTCCGCGACGGCAATCACTTCGCCGCGCTCGACGGCGGCACGATCACGCTCGCGCTGGCGACGGCGCTCGACCACCCGATTCCCGGACAGGTCGTCGTCGGCATCAAGACCGACGACGTCAACGGCGACGCGAAGGCCGTCGACGACAATGGCGGCGGCATCGCGAAGGGCCCGTACAACGACGCACACGAGCGTCGCGCCGTCGTCTACGACAGCCAGGGCAACGGGCTCACGTTCTACTCGCCGCTGCAGCGCTGACGGCGACGCAGCAGGGGCGTCAGGGACGCCACCGCGCCTCGGCGACGTCGGCCCCGCCCGACGAGACGTCGTAGACGCGCACCCAATCGGGGTGCACGGCGACGACGGCGAAGCCCGCGTCGAGCGCGTGCGACCCGGGCAGCTGCGCGTCGTATGCAGCACCGAGCCGCTGCCGTTCATCGCCCTCGGTGAGCGTCGCGGCACCCTCGAGCTGCAGCGACACGTCGCCGCACAGCCCGACGACGACCGCCACCCGGGCGTGGCCGTGCAGGTTGGCGATCTTGCGGGTGTGCGCGGGCGCGTCGAAGATCAGCGTGCCGTCGTCGAGGGCGGCAAGGCCCACGAGAGCCGCCTCGGGGGCGGCCTCTGCGGTCACGGTGGCGACGACAGCGCGCCCCTCGCTGCGGACGAATGCCGCAACAGCGGCGCGGTCTGCGGGATCGAGCGTCATGCTCAGCACCTTAGGCGGCGACGCTGCCACACGTCTCAGCCTCCTGTGTTCAGCCGCAGAATCGCCGCCTTCTCGCTCTCGCTGAGGTCCGACAGCGCGAGCACCTCCTGCAGAATCGCCGACTTGCCGGCGAGGTACCGGTCGATGTCCATCGCCGCGTCCGCGGCGAGCTCGCGCTTCACCGTTCCGTATCGGTCGCGCAGGTCGGGTCGCGCCCGCAGGATGTCGCGCACCGCGAGATGGTTGCGCACGTGCAGCGTCCCGACGACGCAGACGTAGACGTTCCGCCGCGGCGATCCGCCGGTGCGGAAGGGGGTGAATGCCGCGGCCCGCGGTGAATCGCTCGGACCGGCTCGCCGTGCCACCCGACCTGCCCGGTGCACCGCGCGCTCCGAGCCCACCCGGCCGCGCCGTTCAGCAGTCAGTATCTGCGGCCCCGGATCGACATCGGCGGTAAGAGGCGACTGCTGAACGGAGGGGGCGAATTTTCGGCAGGCGCTTTCGGCAGGCGCAGCGCGCGATGGACCGCAGAACGTGACTGCTGAACGGAGGGGTCGGATGCCGCGGCCGCCGCCCCGCCGACGCACTGCCCGCGCCGCCCCGCGCACGGGCCCTGCCACCCCCGAGAAGAGCGTCCCGTCAGTCGAGCACGGCCTCGACGCCCGCGAAATAGGCGTCGGCGTCGAAGCCCGGGAACAGCCCCGACTGGATGATGTAGCCCTGGGCGAGGGCGAGCATGACCGGCAGAACCTTCTGCGCCCACGCGTCGGCGGCCGCGGCATCCATCCCGCGTCCTTCCACCCCCCAGCGGGTCAGCACCGAGAGGAAACTCGTCTTCAGCGTGTCGAACGCACCGATCGCGATCTCGAAGAAGTCGGGCTCGACCGCGGCCTCGCCCCACAGCTGCACGATGATCGCCGTCGGCAGCTTCACCTGCACGAAGCCGCCCGCGATCATCCGCAGCAGCCGCGACGGCGGGATCACCGGTCCGGCCTCGGCGCCGTCGAGGATCTGGCCCACCTGCAGCCCGATCGTGCGCTTGGCGACGGCGACGGCGAGCTCCTGCTTGCTCGCGAAATACGAGTACACCGCCCCGGCCGACAGGCCCGACGCGTCGAACACGTCGGTCATCGAGGTGCCGCGAAAGCCCTTCTCCGCGAAGCATGCGAGCGCCGCATCGAGGATCTGATCGCGGCGCGACGCGCGATGCGCATCTGAGACCTTCGGCATTTCGCCCTCCCGGGTTGTGATTCGACCGTACTCGTATTATAAAGAACGAGTATTCGTTTTTGTTGAGGAGGACTCATGAACGCCGCACTGCACGCCCCGCACACCCCGTGGGGACGCACGATAGGGCTCGGAGTGGTCCTCTCCTTCGTCGTCTGCATCGTCGTGCTCGCGTTCTCGTGGCCCAGCGTCACGCTCGATCCGAAGAACGTGCCGATCGGCATCTCCGGGCCGGCCCAGGCCGTGCAGCCGGTCGAGCAGGCGCTGAACGAGGCGGCCGACGGCGTGTTCGACCTGCAGGAGTTCGACGACCGCGATGCCGCCGTGCAGGCGATCAAGACCCGTGACATCTACGGGGCGGTCGTGCTCGGCACGACTCCCGAGGTGCTCACCTCGTCGGCCGCGAGCACGGCGACCAACCAGCTCATGACGCAGCTGCACACGCAGGTGCTGGCCTCCGCCCAGCAGCAGGCGGATGCCGCGGCCCAGGCCGCCGGCGCTGCGGCCCCGACCGTGACGGTGAAGCTCACCGACGTCGTTCCGCTCTCCGACAACGACCCACGCGGCGCAGGTCTTGCCGCGGCCGCCCTGCCGCTCGTGTTCGGCGGCATGATCGGCGGTGTCGCGATCGCGTTCACGGTGAGCGGCGTCTGGCGGCGCGTGGTCGCGCTGATCACCTACGCCATCGTCGGCGGTCTCGCCATCACCGGCATCATGCAGGGCTGGTTCGGCGTCCTCGAGGGCGACTACCTGCTCAACGTCTCGGCGTTCTCCCTGACGCTCCTGGCCATGGGCGCGACGATCGTCGGCTTCGCCTCGATGTTCGGCCGACCGGGCATCGCCGTCGGACCCGTGCTGTTCATGCTGATCGGCAACCCGATCTCGGGCGCGACGTTCCCGAAGGAGTTCTATCCGACGCCATGGGGCGAGATCGGGCAGTTCTTCCCGCCGGGGGCGGGCGCGACGCTCATCCGCAACCTGTCGTACTTCCCCGACGCCGATTCGACGTTCCCGATCGTGGTGCTCGCGTGCTGGGCGGTCGGCGGGCTGATCCTCACCGGGCTCGGGCACTTCCGCAATGAGGCATCGGTCGGCGAGCCGGAGACCGCGCCCGAGGCCGTCACCGCCTGAATCGACTGACGAGCGCGGAGTGTTGCGGAATGCAACACTCCGCGCTATTGTTGCATCAAGCAACATAGGAGGAGGTGCGGGATGCCGCGGACCACCGACACCGCTCAGATCCTGAGCGCCCTCATCCTCATCTCGCGCCGCGGCGTCTCCGACGCCCGCACCCCCGACATCGCGCTCAGCATGACCGCGCAGTCGATCGTGGGCTACATCGTGGACAATCCGGGATGCCGCGCGGCCGACATCGCACGAGACTTCCGGCTGAACCGCTCGACCGTGTCACGGCAGCTCGGCGACCTCGTGCGCGCCGGTCTCGTGAGCGAGGTCGAAGGCCCCGGTCGCGGCCGCCCGCTCGAGCTGACCGACGCGGGCGCCCAGGCGTACCGCGAGACCATCGCCGTGCTCACCGGAGCCGTGGCCGATGCGATGCGCGACTGGAGCGACGGCGACGTCGACCGGTTCGCACACGACCTGGCGCGCTTCACCGCGGGGGCGCGCACCGATTGATCGTCCGCGGCCGACAGGCTGCGGCATCCACTCTCCACACACAACAGAAGGAAGAAGAGATGGACAACATCACAGTGCTGGGCACGGGTGTGCTCGGTTCGCAGATCGCCTTCCAGACCGCGTACAGCGGCCACCCCGTCGTCGCGTACGACGTGAACGACGACGCCCTCGCCGCGGCCAAGACCCGGTTCGAGAAGCTCGCCGCCACCTACGCGAAGCACGTCGAGGGTGCCGCCGACGGCAAGGCCGACGCGGCGCTGGGGCGGATCCGGTACAGCTCCGACCTCGCCGACGCAGTGAAGGACGCCGACCTGGTCATCGAGGCCGTCCCCGAGAAGCTCGAGCTCAAGCGCGACGTCTACACGAAACTCGGCGAGGTGGCCCCGGCCAAGACGGTGTTCGCGACGAACTCGTCGACGCTGCTGCCGTCGGCGATCGCCGAGTTCACCGGGCGTCCCGAGCGCTTCCTCGCGCTGCACTTCGCCAACGAGATCTGGGTGCACAACACCGCCGAGGTCATGGGCCACCCGGGTACCGACCCGAAGGTGTACGACGAGGTCGTCGCCTTCGCCAAGAGCATCGGCATGGTGCCGATCCAGCTGCACAAGGAGCGCTCGGGATACGTGCTCAACTCGCTGCTGGTGCCGTTCCTGGATGCCGCGGGCGACCTGCTCGTCGAGGGCATCGCAACCCCCGAAGACATCGACAACGTCTGGCGCATCGGCACCGGTGCACCGGCCGGCCCGTTCCAGATCTTCGACGTCGTGGGCCTGACCACGGCCTACAACATCTCGTCGGCGGGCGGCCCCAAGCAGCAGGCCTTCGCGAAGCTGCTCAAGGAGCAGTACATCGACAAGGGCAAGCTCGGCGTCGCCACGGGCGAGGGCTTCTACTCGTACAAGGGCTGAGCCCGCAGTTGGATGGGGTGGGATGCGCGGGCAGCTCGCGTCCCACCCCATCTCTGACGTTCCACACTCATGCGGCCGACGACCAGATGTCCACCCAGCGACGATCTGTCGGCACCAAGCTGTCTGGAATCGCGGCATCGAACGTCGCCAATGTCACGCCATGGGCGGCTGCGAGATTGACCAGATGGAGGTCGGTGACCTGACGGCGCCCCATGAGAACTCGAGTGTCAATGATCGGATCGGCAAGGGTCGCATCGTCGGGCAAGAAGCGCCAGCCGGGCACTGTTCTGATCGCCGCCAGCTGCCCCATTGCCTCCGCGCCAGTCACGCGACGCCCCACGACAGCTTCCGTGAGTAGCAGCCTCAGGAGTCCCGCCTCGGTGACGGGAGTGGTGTACCAGGTGCCCAGAGTGGCGAATCGAGTATGTGCGGCAGCGTGATGCACGTGCCGGTCCCAGCTCAGCGCGAAGAGAACGTTGACGTCAAGCAGCATCGTCATCGCGGAACTGTCTCACGATCTCCTCCGTCACCAGATGATCGGGGGCTCCATGCAGGACCGGGAAGCCAGACCCCGACGACGCTTGCACCTGGGGCGCCAGCCCCGCGCGTGCCAATGCAGACACGGCTTCGCCCAGCGAAATGCGCTCGGCTGCCGCCTTCGCTCGCGCTGCGCTGAGCACGACGGGGTCAATGTCCAGAGTCGTTCGCATCACCGCATCATAACATCTCGACATCATTATCACGCCACACTGTCGGCCCACCCGGCGATGTCGATGCCGTGGTTGTCGGGCGACGCCACCGTCCAGGTCTGCGGCATGATCGCGCCGTCGCCCACCATCCGGCCACCGTGGGCGAGCGCGGCCCGCATTCGCTCTTCGGCCACGTCGGCCGGCACCGAGAAGTCGATGTGCGTGCGCCCGCGACCCGGCTTGGGCGGCGTGAGCTCGTGGAACCACAGGTGCGGCCCGCGTCGCAGCGGGTCGATGAGGTCCTCCTCCCCCACCCGCACATAGCCGAACACCGACTCGAAGAACTCCCGCAGGTCGACCCCGGCATCCTGCGCCACGGCGATGCCCACGACCGACAGCACGCTCGGGTCGGCCACGAGCCCCCGGGCGTGCGCGGCCGCACTCACGGCCACGGCGACATCGGCATCGGCGCGGCTGAGCGCACCGTCGGCGCGCGTGAACGTCTTGATCGCCACGCCCTCCGGCCGCACGTCGACGTCGGGATCATGCCCGACCTCGGCCGCGGCGCGTGCAATGTCGGCCACGAACGCGGCAGCCTGCGCGAACGAATCGGTGCGGTAGAACGCCTGCGCACCCCAGAACAGCACATGCCAGTCGTCGGTGCCGGGCGTCGCATGGAACTCGTCGGGCATCAGCTGGATGAAACCCTCTTCGGTCGCGGTCATCATCGTCCTCCTCCGGTGGTGTCCGCCGCCCCGAGTACTGTGCTGAGGGTGACAGATGCGGACACGCCGAGTATGGCCGACACCTCCGACATCTCGCCCGCCGACGCCCGCGCCGCTCTCGCCCGCCTCAGCGCGCCGCGAGACTGGCGCCGCCTGCGTCCGGAGAGAGTGGATGCCGCGACCGGTCGCCGCTCGGCGGTGCTGATGCTGTTCGGACCGGCCGACGGCACCGACGGCGAGCATCCCGTCGCCCCCGACGACGCCGCCGTCCTCCTGCTGCGCCGAGCGTCGAGTCTGCGCCATCATCCGGGACAGATCGGCTTTCCCGGCGGCGGGGTCGAGGCCGGCGATGAGTGGCCGGTCGGCACGGCCGTGCGCGAGGCGGTCGAAGAGACCGGCATCGATCCGCGCGGCGTCGAGCTGTTCGCACCGCTGCCCGAGCTGCCACTGGCCGTGAGCAACAACCTCGTCACGCCGGTGCCGGCCTGGTGGCGGCATCCCTCCCCCGTCCACGCCGTCGACGCCGCCGAGACCGAAGAGGTCTTCCTCGCCCCGGTCGGGCAGCTGCTCGATCCCGAGAACCGCCGCAGCGTCACGCGCGTGCGCGGACTGAAGATGCCGCCGATGCCGGCGTTCGAGCTCGACGGCCGCCTGATCTGGGGGTTCACCGGCATTCTGCTGTCGAGCGTGTTCGACTCGCTCGGCTGGACCCGCCCGTGGGACGAGTCGCGACGGGCCGATCCGCGGGTCTGAGTCAGCCCAGCAGCGCGACCGCCGAGACGATCGCGAGTGTCGCCCCGCCGGCGATGAACAGCACGACCACCCCGCCGATCACCCAGGCCCACCACGGGATCTTGCCGAAGAACGAGGAGCGCAGCCGGGCCCCCTGGGGCGCGACGGCGTTGGCGGCGGGCCCGGCCAGCGCGAGCGTCGGCACTCCGACCCGCTCGTCCTGGTACATGTCGGTCTGATCCCACGCCTTGGCGCCGATCGTGCGGCGGATGTGCGCGAGGCGCTCCCAGGTCGCCGGGTCGTGCAGGTCGAACCCGCCGGGCCGGTAGACCATGAGCTTGTCGTCACGGATCTCGACGTCGAGGTCGCCGGTCTCGTCGATCAGCAGCGCCATGAGATCGGGCGTGAACACGTACAGCGCGTCGCGCTCGTAGCCGGTCGGCACGTAGAGACGGAAGTGCGAGTCGAAGTCACCCTCGAGCGAGAGGGCCTGGTCGGCGCGAGGCACGTGCAGCAGGCTCGACGAGCCGTGCCGGTCGTTGCTCGTGGCATCCAGCACCATCTGCGGCAGGCGCCGCGGCAGCGTGATCGCGAGGTAGCCGAGGTTGAGGGACTTCTCGGGCCTGCTGACCGTGACCGAGCGGGTCACCGTCCAGGCGCCCTTCTGCGTCACCGACGTCGCCTCGCGGGTGCCGCCCGTGATGCGACCGGCCTCCCAGCCGGGGCCGCTGACCCGGTCGTGCACGGTGCCGTTCGACGCCCACTCCCACAGGCTCGCGCCCAGCGCGGGCGGGTCGGCGATCGCGTCGTACCGCCAGCCGTTCGCAGCGGCGAACGCGGCGAGCCCGTCGGCCTGGGCGAGCAGATCGGTGCCGTGGAGCGCGACGTCGGTCATGCGTTCTCCTGTCGAGGGGAAGAGGGGATGCCGCCGGCCGGCGCCGGTGCATCGTCGAGCGTCAGCTGCAGGAAGACGAGGTCGAGCCAGCGGTCGAACTTCACGCCGACCTGGGGAAGCCGACCGACCTCGACGAAGCCGAAGCGGTCGTGCAGGGCGATCGAGCCCGTGTTGCCGGCCTCGATGCCGGCGACCATCACGTGCACGCCGGCGGCGCGCGCCCGAGCGATGAGCGCCTCCATGAGCGTGCGCCCGAGACCGGCGCCCCGCTGGTCGGTGCGCACATAGACCGAGTGCTCGACGGTGTGGCGATACCCGTCGTGCGGGCGCCAGGGTCCGTAGGTGGCGAAGCCGATCGCCTCGTCGGCGTCGTCGGCGGCCACGATCACCGGGAAGCCGGCACGCTGCCGCTCGATCATCCAGCTCTCGCGGTCGGGCACATCGACGGGCGCGTCGTTCCACACCGCCGTGGTGTGCACGACCGCGTCGTTGTAGATCGCGGCGATCGCCGCGGCATCCTCCGGTCTCGCGTCGCGGATCCGCATCGCCGTCCCCTCTCGCCGCGGCGAGTCTATCCGCAGACCGTACGGCCGACCGCGCGGCCTACTGCCCGGTCGCGCGCTCGATCGACATCACGAGCACGACCCGGTCTGCCTTGTCGGCGGGCGGCGTCGTGCTCGGGTTGCCGTAGCGGTTCTGCAGCCGCACGTAGAACGCGCCCTCGGGGTCGGGCACGGCCTCGACGAGGCTGCCCGCCACCTCGATGTAGCGCACGGGGTTGTCGGGGTCGACCACCGACAACGCCATCGACGGATTGTGCTGCAGGTTGCGAAACTTCTGGCGCTTGGTCGTGTGGGTGAAGCGCACGTGTTCGCCGTCGAACTCGAACCACATCGGGTTCACCTGCACGGTGCCGTCGGGGCGGATCGTGCCGAGATGCCCGTACAGGGGCTGCTCGAGCAGATGCCGACGCCCGGCGGGCAGGATCGCGTGGAGATCGGTCATGCCTCCACCATGCCAAAGGGCTCCGACACCGCGCGCATCGGACGCGGCGAGGCGGAAGACCGTGCCCTCGCCGGCTTCCCGTGCCCTCACCGGCTTCCCCCGCAACTCCCTCGCCGGCTTCCCCCGCACCGCCCTCGCCCGGGGCGAGGGGATCTGCCGGGGCGAGGGGTCTTCCCCGGATTGCGGCCCTCGCCTCGTCCATTCCCCTCGCCCGGGGCGAGGAGAAGAGGCGGGATGCCGCGGGCCGGGGGGCACCCGCGGCATCCCGCCGTCGCGTCACCCCTCGGGGTTGACCTTGCCCGCGCGGACCGCGGCGACCACGCCGCCGTCGACCAGGAGGTCGGTGCCGGTGACGAACGAGGCGTTCGGCGAGACCAGGAACTCGGCGGCCGCGGCGATGTCGCTCGGGGTGCCGAGCCGGCCGGTGGCCGAGGCATCCACCATCGCGCGCATGTTCGCGCCCGACTCGCTCGCGAGCTCGAGCTGGCCCATCGGCGTCGAGATCACGCCGGGGCTGATGCTGTTGATGCGCGCACCGCGCTCGCCCCAGGCAACGCTCGCGGTCTGCACGCGCAGCTGGTTCGCGCGCTTGGCGATCGAGTACGCGATGCCGGGGTTCGGCACGGCGCCTTCGGCCAGGAAAGGCAGCGCGAGCAGCTGGTCGGTCGGCGTGAGGGCGAGGGCGGTCTCCATCTCGGCGGGGAAGCGACCTGCGGCCATCGTGCCGGCCATGCTCGCGATGACGACGCCGGCGCCGCCGGGAGCGATGACACGGGCGAACTCCTCGAGGCTGATCGCGACGCCGAGCAGGTCGACGGCGAGGATCGCCGGGGTCGGCGCCTGTGTCGGCGAGAGACCGGCGGTGTGGATGACGGTGGTCACCGGTCCCAGCGCGGCGGCTGCATCGGCGAGCGCCGCGACGGACTCCCGCGACGACACGTCGACCTTCTGCGTGGTGACGTCGAAGCCGTCACCGGCCAGCTCTGTCTGCAGCCGGGAGAGCAGCTCGTCGTTGAAGTCGGCGACGACCAGCTTCGTGCCGGCGCCGATGCGACGGGCGATGGTCTCGCCCATTCCGCCGGCACCGACGATCACGGTGACGTTGTGGCTCATGATGCTCCTTCGCAATTTCAAGACATTATGTCTCGTTATTCATCAGTCTAGTCCGGATCGCGTTAGCGTGGGTGCGTGTCAGGAAGAGGCCGACCCCGCAGCGAGGCCGCGCATCGCTCCGTGCTCGTGGCGACCGCGGCGCTGCTGGGCGAGGTCGGGTATGACGGCCTGTCGATCGGCGGCATCGCCGCGCGCGCCGGCGTCGGCCGGCAGACGATCTACCGCTGGTGGGACTCGAAGTCGGCGATCGTCGCCGAGGCCGTCGTCGAGGGACTCATCGCGTTGGAGGAGCCGATGGATGCCGCGCCCGCGACCCCCGCGGAGTGGATGGCCGGCTTCGCGGCCGGCCTTCGCGACGCGCGCAGCGTCTCGCTCGTGCGCGCCCTCGCAGCGGCATCAGCCGAGGACGACGCCGAGTCGGCCGCGCTGTACGCGCGCTTGACCGCGCCCGCACACGCACAGCTGGTGGCGCTCATGGGCGACTCCGACTCGGCGGAAGCCCGGGCCGACGCCGCGATCGGCGCCCTGCTCTACCGAGTACTCACGCGCCGGCCGATCGACGACCAGGTGGTCGCGGCGCTCGTACGCCTCGTGGGGTGAGCCGCTCGGCGTGCACAATTCCGGTCCCTGAGCGAGCGCAGCGAGACGAAGGGCCGGTGCCCTCACCCACACGGCCCGGTCGGTGCCGGGCGCGGCATGGACCTGCGAAAACCGCAGTGAACTTCCCGTTCACGCAGCCTCCTGACCGCCGCTCCGGCAGTCCTCGCCCCAGGCGAGGGGATCTGCCGAGACGAGGATGGTTTCGCGCGATCCGGTCCTCGTCTCGGCCATTCTCCTCGCCCGAGGCGAGGAGATTCGGGATGCCGCAGCCTGCCCGCTCGCTCGCTCGCTCGCTCAGCGAGCTGACGACTTCACCGGGCCGCGGCATCCACCCCCTCATCCGACGCCTCGGCGAGCACCTTCTCGGCCGACGCCACGACACCGCGCCGCGACGACGTGAAGGCCGCGAGCACGGCGGCGACGACCGCGACCGCACAGCCGATGAGCAGCGAGATGCGCATACCCGACAGCGTCGGCACGGTGTACTCACCCATGGGTGTGCTCAACTGGGCGAGCACGACGCCGATGACCGCCGCCGAGGCCGTGGTACCGAACGAGCGCATGAGGGAGTTGAAGCCGTTGGCGGCAGCCTTGTCCTTCGCGGGCGTGGTCGCCATGATCAGTGCCGGCATCGCGCCGTAGGCGAAGCCCACGCCGGCGCTGGCCAGCGTGCTCGTGAGCATGAGACCGACGAGCGATCCGGTCACGAGCGTCGACAGACCGTAGCCGACCGCAATGATGATCGAGCCGAACACGAGCGTGGTCTTCGCACCGTAGCGGCGGGTCACCCAGCCGCCGAGCGGCGAGACGGCCATCATGCCGATGCCCATCGGGGCCATCCACAGTCCCATCTGGAGCATGGTCTGGCCGTGGCCGTATCCGGTCTCCACCGGCAGCTGCATCAGCTGCGGGATCACCAGCGACTGCGCGTACATGGCGAAACCGACGAGCACAGAGGCGAGGTTCGTCAGCAGCACCGGACGACGCACGGTGGCGCGCAGGTCGACGAGGCGATGCGGCGTGCGCAGCTCCCACCAGCCCCAGACCACGAACACGACGACCGAACCGATGAGCAGCGACAGGGTCAGCGCGCTCGTCCAGCCCCACTCCGACCCCTTCGAGACGCCCAGCAGCAGGGCGACCACGCCGATCGCGAGCACGACCGCACCCGCGTAGTCGAAGCTGCGGGATGCCGCGGGCCGCTCCTCGTCACGCGGCACCACGAGCCAGGACGCCAGGATCGTGAGCGCGGTGAGCGCGGTGACGACCCAGAACAGCACCCGCCAGTTCGCATACTGCGCGACGGCGGCGGCCAGCGGCAGGCCGAGCGCGCCGCCGATGCCCATCGAGGCACTCATCAGCGCGACCGCGCCGTGCACCTTCTCGTGCGGCAGCACATCGTGCAGCAGGCTGATGCCCAGCGGCACGGTGCCCGCGGCGATGCCCTGCAGGCCGCGACCGATGATCATCGGCACGAGCCCGCCGGCCAGGGCACACACGATCGAGCCGATGAGCATGGGCACCAGGGCGATCAGCAGGATCTTCTTCTTGCCGTACATGTCACCGAGCCGCCCGATGATCGGCGTCGCGACGGCACCGGTGAGCAGCGTGACCGTGATGATCCACGAAGCGTTCGTGCTGCTGGTGTCGAAGATGACGGGCAGCTCGGCGATCAGCGGCACGACGAGTGTCTGGGTGAGTGCGCCGAGGATGCCGGCGAAGGCGAGCACGGTGATGAGCCGGCCGCTCTTGATGGTTGTGGTCATGAAGATCTCTGTCCTGGTTGTGGTCTGGGGTGCCGAGTGGCGCAGCCCGATCGACTCATGTGCATAGTGCACAGACTATGCACTATACACATGCAGGCTAGACTCATGTCACAGGGAGGAGACGCGATGACCTCGGCCTACGACCGGATCGTGCAGGGATTCCTGCTGATCGGCCGCAACTTCACCGACATGACCCGCCGCGAGAGCCGGCTCGATCGCAGCGCCATGACGCTGCTCGCCTGTCTCGACGCCGGCGGGCCGATGACGCTCGCCGAGCTCTCGGCGGTGCTGGGCCGCGACGTCTCGACCCTCAATCGGCAGACCGCGGCGCTGCTGCGCGCAGACCTCGCCGAGCGCATCCCCGATCCTGCCGGTGGCATGGCGCGCAAGTTCCGCATCTCGCCCGAGGGCGCCCGGCGCCTCGCCGCCGAGCAGGCCAACAACCTCCGCGCGACGAAGCTGCTGCTCGACGACTGGACCGACGACGAGATCGAGAGCTTCGCCACGGCACTCGAGCGTTACAACGCCGCGATCGAAGAGCGCAGCGGGCGACACTGGCCGCGCGGCGACAAGCGCTGAGCCCGCGCCACGGGCCACGGCATCCCCTCTTCACACCTCATTCTCAGCGATATATCGTTCACTATCGTCAAGGCCCCGCTCCGGGACCCGTCTCGAACGGAGGATCATCATGAACGGTTCCACGACAGGCGGGCGTTACGACGCCGGCGCACACGGCTTCGGGCGCCCCGACTTCGGCCAGTTCGGAGCGGGGATGTGGGATGCCGTCGGCAACCTGCGCGACATGTTCGAACAGCGCGTCGGCCCGAGGATGGGGCGCGGCGACGTCCGCGCGGCGATCCTCGCGCTGCTGCTCGAGAAGCCGATGCACGGCTACCAGCTGATCCAGGAGATCGAGGAGCGCTCCGGCGGCTCGTGGAAGCCCAGCCCCGGCTCGGTGTACCCGGCCCTGCAGCTGCTCGCCGACGAGGATCTCGTCAGCGTCACCGAGTCGGACGGCAAGAAGACCTACGCGCTCACCGACGACGGCCGCGCGCAGGCCGAGGCCGCCGAAGGGCCCGCCCCCTGGGAGGGCCCGGCGAGCCGCACCGAGCACATGGCCGCACTGCCGAAGGCCGGCGCCAAGCTCGCCGAGGCGAGCATGCAGGTGATGCGCAACGGCACGGCGGCGCAGAAGGAGCAGGCCATCGCCGTGCTCGACGACGCGCGCCGCAAGATCTACGCGATCCTCGCGGCGGACTGAGCGGATGCCGCACGACGGCCCCTCGACGGCAGGCACGGGCGGCCGCGCGCCCGCCGCAACGGCGACGGCGCCCGCAACACCGGCGGCCGCGGCATCCACCCGCGCCCGGTACCGGCGGATCATGCGCTTCGCCGCGCGCTACATCCTGCAGGAGTGGTGGTTCGCGCTGGTCCTTCCGCGCATCGGGCTCGGCGCCTTCGCGCGTCGTGGACGCCCCGCCCGCTTCGCGCGCATCGCTGCGCGGTTCCACGCGCTGGCCGTCGACCTCGGCGGGCTCATGATCAAGGTCGGCCAGTTCCTCTCGTCACGCCTCGACGTGCTGCCGCCCGAGATCACGAGCGAACTCGAGTCGCTGCAGGACGAGGTGCCGCCCGTGCCGTTCGAGGCGATCCGGCAGCTCGCCGAGGCCGAGCTCGGCGTGCCGCTCGACCGTGCGTACGCGTCGTTCGACCGCGATCCGGTGGCTGCGGCATCCCTCGGCCAGGTGCACCGTGCGCGCCTGGCACCCGACGACTCCGTGCAGGCCGGGTTCGCCGACGTCGTCGTGAAGATCCAGCGACCCGGCATCGACGAGATCATCGACGTCGACCTGCGCGCGCTGCGGCGCATCGCCCGATGGCTCGCGCGCGTCGGGTTCATCGCGCAGCGCGTCGACCTGCCCGCGCTCGTCGAAGAGTTCGCCGTCACCAGCCGGCAGGAGGTCGACTACCTGCACGAGGCCGCCGGCGCCGAGCGGTTCGCGGCGGCGTTCGCCGACGACCCGGGTGTCGAGGCGCCCGTGCCCGCGTGGGAGCGCACGACCCGCCGCGTGCTCACGCTCTCGGACGTCACCGCGATCAAGATCAGCGACCACGCAGGTCTCCGGGCGGCGGGCATCGACCCGCATGAGGTCGCCGAGGCGCTTGCCGCGGCGATGTTCGACCAGCTGTTCCGCGACGGGTTCTTCCATGCCGACCCGCATCCCGGCAACATCTTCGTGACGCCGCGGCCCGACCTTGCGCGTGGATGGGCGCTCACGTTCGTCGACTTCGGCATGATGGGCCAGATTCCCGACACGCTGCGCACCGGACTGCAGAAGCTGCTCATCGCCGTGGCCTCGCGTGACGGCAAGGGACTGGTCGCCGCGATCAGCGGCATGGGCGTGCTGCTGCCCTCGGCCGACGAGGCGCAACTCGAGCAGGCGATGACCGAGCTGTTCGCGCGGTTCGGGGGCATGGCGATCTCCGATCTGCAGAACGTCGACCCGCGCGAGTTCGAAGACTTCGCACAGCGGTTCGGCGAGGTGCTGCGCAGCATGCCGTTCCAGCTGCCCGAGAACTTCCTGCTCGTGATCCGCGCAGCTTCGGTCACCTCCGGCGTGTGCAGCGCGCTCGACCCGCAGTTCAACATGTGGAAGGCCGTCGAGCCCTATGCGCAGGAGCTGATCCGCAACCAGGGCAAGGACGTGGTGCGGGATGCCGCGCAGCAGGCGCTCTCGTGGGTGCGGGTGACGGCAGCCCTGCCGCAGCGCATCGACAGGCTCGTGACGCTGCTGGAGAGCGGGCACCTGCGCGCCGACACGCCCGCGATCGACCGGCGCATGAACCGGCTCGAGCGCACCGCGCGCCGGGCGGTGTCGGCGGTGCTGTTCGCGGGGCTTCTCATCGGCGGCATCCTGCTGCATCCGTCCGACGCGGTGTTCGGCACCGTGCTCATGAGCGTCTCGGCGCTGCCGCTGCTGCACGCCCTGTTCGCGGGGATCGGCGGGCGCGGGCGGTCGTGACCCGATCGGGCCTGTACGCCGCCGCGGGTTCGGCCTACCGTGGAGGCGAGGTGATCATCATGCGAGTGAACGTGGGCGATCGCATCCGGGTGCACGGCAGGACGGTCGAGACGCCCGACCGTGTCGGCGAGGTCGTCGAGGTGCGCGAGGGCGAGCTTCTCGTGGTCCGTTACGACGACGGGCACGAGGCCGTGCTCTCGCCCGGCTCGGACTGCGAGATCGTGCCGGCCGAAGGCTGAGCGACCGGGCAGGCGTCAGGGCTCGTCGGCGTCGGAGAGGTCTTCGACGCCGACCGGCTGCGTGCCGACGAAGTTCACGCCGATGCCGTAATCCGCGCCGACCTGCAGATCGCAGTCGGCGAAGCGCAGCATCCACGTGCCGTCCTCCCAGACGACGGCCTCGGGCATGTCGAACGCGTCGGTGCTCAGGCGGCCGAGGTCTGCGGCATCCAGTCCCCATTCGGGGGCGGCGAGTTCGGCGACGAGGTACACCGCCGCGGCCTCGGCGAGCGCCGCGAAATCGGCGATGACGCCCGCGGCGGTCTCGACCGCCTCGTCGGCGGGAGCGGCGGGCGGCTCGATGAGGATGCTCACGGTGCCGCCGCCCGGCAGGTCGGCGGCCCAGCAGGCGAACTCCTCGGTGACGGCGGTGCTGTGCAGCGGGGTGCCGTGCACGTCGAGGGGGTCGGTGAGTGCGGTCATGGCTCCTCCTGGGTGCGCCCGTCGCGTCGAGTCAAGCAGATCGCGGGCGTCGTCGGGAGGGGTGGATGCCGCGGCCCTCTGTGTGCGCGCGACCGGGCGGTGTGCTCGTGAAGCTCTCAGCCGTCTCCGGTAGCGTGGGCGTCATCGAAGTAGAAACGCGGCTGCGCCGTCCCTGATCTGCCGGACGCTCAGGCCGCGAGTACACGCGATCGCGACCGCGGCGCCACTTCTTCCCCGTGAAGGAGTGCTCATGACCGTCCGTCTCTCTTCGACCCGCGCTGCAGCGCCGCCCCGCACGCTCGGCCAGGCGTGGATCGCGCTGACCGGCCTGTCGGCCGTGTTCCTGTTCGAGATGCTCGACAACTCGATCCTCAATGTCGCGCTGCCCACGATCGGGCGCGAACTGTCGGCGTCGACGACCGCGCTGCAGTGGATCACCGGCGTGTACGCCGTCGTGTTCGGCGGACTGATGCTCGCCTTCGGCGCCCTCGCCGACCGGGTCGGGCGCCGTCGCATCATGCTGCTGGGCTTGATCGTGCTCGCCCTGGCGAGCCTGGCGACCGCGTTCGTCACCACGACCGGCGAGCTCATCGCCGTGCGTGCCGCGATGGGTGTGGCGGCCGCCATGACGACCCCCGGGTCGCTCGCCCTGGCCTTTCGGCTGTTCGACGACGACCTGTTGCGCGTCCGCGCGACGACGGTGATCTCCACGGTCGGACTCGTCGGTCTCGCGATCGGCCCGACCGCCGGCGGCTTCGCGCTGGCGGTCGTCCCGTGGCAGGCGCTGCTGCTGGTCAACGTGCCGGTCGCGGCGCTCGCGTACCTCGGCATTCGCCGCGGCATCCCCGCCGATGCGTCCGGCGAGCTGCACCGCGACCCGGTTGATGTCACAGGTGCCCTGCTGGGCACCGCGACCATCGCGCTCGCCCTGGTGGCCCCGACGCTGTTCGTCGATCTCGGGGCCGGGTCGGTGTGGCCGTGGGTCGCCGTGGTCGCAACGGCCGGAGCCGCCGTGCTGTTCGTCGTGCGCGAGCGGTTGGCGCGGCATCCCCTTCTCGATCTGCATCTCGTCGCGCGGCCGCTGGTCTCGAGCGGACTCGCCTACAAGGCGGCGTCGGGACTCGCGACCGCCGGGCTCGGGTACCTCGTCACCCTGCAGCTGCAGTTCGGCTGGGGGTGGACGCCGGCGCAGGCCGCACTCGGCATGCTGCCGCAGGTGGTCGTGCTCATCGCGGGTGGGGCACTGATCGGTCCGCTCGTGCGCCGACTCGGCATGGGCGCGACGGCGTGGATCAGCGCGATTGCGACCGTCTGCGGTCTCGCCGTGTTCACCGCGCTCGGGCCGCTCGGCTACGGATGGGTCGCGCTCTCGCTCGCGCTGGTCGCACTCGGGATGCGGGTGGTCGGCGTGGTCGCCGGCACGAACGTCATGCGCGGGCTGCCCGAGAACCGCACCACGATCGGCGCGGCGCTCGTCGACACCGCGAGCGAGGTCACGACCGGGCTCGGCATCGCGCTGAGCGGCACCGTCATCGCGGCTCTGTTCGTCGGCAGCATCGCCGACCCCGGATGGACGGGCGCGCAGCACGCGCAGTTCTCCGCCGGCGTCGCATGGGCGGGCGGCGCGCTCACGGTGCTGGCCGCGCTGCTCGTCGGGTTCGGCATATGGCGCGGGCGCGGGGCCGCGGCGCCCACGGCGCCCGTGGCGCCCGTGGCGGCTGGATGAGCGAGCACCTCTGAGAGCGCGAGATCATCCTTCTGCACGCTTTTGGGGCGGAGAAGCGTGCACGAGGATGATCTCGCGGGGACGGAGATGGGTCCCGAAACGCATGTGACTTCCCGCTCACACAACGCGTGCGTCGGCCGTCACAGCGTCGGCGGCGCGTGCGTCGCATCGGGATCGACACCGCGCCGCACGAGCTCCGCGCGAGCTCGCGCGAGGCCGCCGTGCTCGAGCCCGGCGAGCGCCGAGCGTCCCTCCCACACGATGCGCCCGCGGCGGCGCACCTCGATCTCGAGCACGCCGGCGAGGTGCTCGAGGGCTCCGGCGACGTTGCGGTGCTCGCTGGGCAGCGGCACCGGCAGGATGTGGGATGCCGCGCGCGGCGCCTGTGCGCGCACGTCGATCGACCATCCATGGGCGCGTGTGCGCAGCATCCACGTCTCGTCCGTCACCACGGCACGGACGGAACTCGTCCCCGGATTGCCGAGCCGGAGGACCTGTCCGCCCGGCAGTCGCACGACCAGTGCGGTCACCTCGGTGCGCAGGGGCCCGGCGTGCACCTGGCCGCCGGCGAATGCGACGCACGCGTCGGGTTCCGCGAAGCCCTGTGCCTGGCCCCACCACCACGAGTCAGGGAATCCTTCGCGGCCCCAGTTCTTCTCGGCGTAGAGCTGCGCGCCGTCGAGGTTCCAGGTCTCGTCGCCGACGGTCGCGGTGCCGGTGGCGCGGCCGCCGAGCAGCCACGGATGCCAGTACTGATTGAGGGCCGGCACCATGTGGAAGACGCTCGACCCGCCGAACGCGCGCTGCGGCCAGAGCACCGGGTCTTCGATCGAGATCTCCAGCCGGGCGTCGGGCCCGAGGTCGACGCGCAGGTGCCGGTCGTCGCCGTCGAAGGCCGTGCCCGCACTCGCTCCGATGCGGCGGAGGTCGGCGTGGGCTACCGGGTGCGCTTCAGCGCGGAGGAACCCGCCCGGATGCGCGGCGAACCCGAGTGTCGCCCAGGCGCCGTCGGGTCCGCGGTTGACGCCGTTCAGCGCGATGAGCACACGGCCGGTCGCGGGATCGGTGATGCGCCAGAAATAGCCCTCCATCGCGACACCCGGATGCGCAGGCAGCGGGCTCTGGAAGGGCAGGTCGGCACCCGTCGACCGGTACCACCCGCGCAGGCCCATGGCCGTCAGACGGTCGCGGCCAGTCGTGAGCCGAGGGAGGCGATGAGGTCGCTGTCGCCCGGGATGTCAGCCGTCCAGGGCAGGTGCAAACGGTCGCGCGTCTTGTCGAGATAACGCGGGATCACATGCATGTGGAAATGGAACACCGTCTGCCACGCATCGGCCCCGCAGCAGTTGAGCAGGTTGACCCCGTCGGCCCCGAACTCGTCGACCGCGTCGCGCGCGAGCCGCTGCGCCATGAGGGTGACTGCCGTGAGATCTTCGGGCGCGATGTCGAGCAGATCCGCGCTGTGCGCCTTCGGAATCACGAGCAGATGCCCGTCGGAGGCAGGGTTGATGTCCATGAACGCGAGCGTGCGCTCGTCTTCGGCCACGATCACGCTCGGCGCGGCACCGGCCACGATGGCGCAGAAGATGCAGTCGGTCATGCCCGCGACGCTATCGCGTCGGGGGCTGGCGTGCACTTCGGGCGGTGGATGATCTCAGGTCCCTGAGCGAGCGCGGCGAGGCGAAGGGCCGGTCGCCAAGTGGACGCAGATCCCCACCCCGGCCGCCGCGCGTGTGAGATCGCGCCACTTCGGGCTGCGGCATCCATCCGCCCACGATTCGGTGCGCAGATCTGTCGCCGTCGCGCAGCGTGTGGACCGAGAACGCGCAACCGCGACAGATCCGTGTCGCGGGGGGGGGATGCCGCGGGGAGGCTGGATGCCGCGGGCCGTGCCCTCCCTACAGCCCCTCGACCTCGTACCGCCGCTCGATCCCCACCGTCGCGCGCCCCCACGCCGAGCCGGCGACGCGCTGCTGATGCGCACGGAAGGCCGCGGCATCCACGAATCCCTCCTCGACCGACCAGACGAGCGGATCGTCCGTGGGCGCGACCTCGAACGAGACGCACCCGGGCTCGGCGTGCGTCAGCCGCACGTGCTCGGGCAGCCGTGCCACGACGATCGCCGCCTCGTGCGCGTCGCGACAAACCAGAGTGCCGAAGAGGTGGATGCCGCTCATCCGCCGATTCTCGCGCACACCGGCTGCCCCGAAGAACAGAACGCGGCCGCCCGACGAAGGGCGACCGCGTTCACAAGCAGTGCGTCAGGCGCGCACCGCGAACCCGCCGGTCCACGGCACCTGCTCGCGCACGGCGAGCGCCATCTGCAGGAAGCCGAGGGCCTCGAGCTCACGCGCGCGCTTGAGCGACCCGGCGTCGGCGACGGCCACACCGCCGGCCGACACGATCTCGGTCAGCTGCCCCTTCGCCGTCTCGTCGTCGCCTGCGATCACGACGGTCGTGGGCACGCCGCCGACCTCGCCCGTCGCGAGCGTCGCGGCGAAGTTCGTGTTGAACGCCTTGATGACCTTGGCGCCGGGCAGAGCCGCCTGCAGCTCCGCGGCCGCCGACGAGTCGGCCGGCACCGTGAGACCGTCGAACGTGGCGAAGTCGACCGGGTTCGTGACATCCACCACGACCTTGCCGTCGAGCTGGGGGCCGTACGTCGCGATGACGTCGGCGAGCGCGGGGTACGGCAGTGCGAGCACGACGACGTCGCCGCTGAGCGCTTCGCCGAACGAGCCCGCGGTGCCGCCAACCTGCTCGGCGAGCTGCTTCGCCTTCGTGATGTCGCGCGCGACGACCTGCACCGACGCGCCGCCCTTCGCGGCGATGCCGGCGATGGCCGAGCCCATGTTGCCTGTTCCGATGACCGAGATGGATGCCATTGTGCTTCTCCTCATAAGTTGTAGATGCAACTACATGGGCAAACCTCGTTGTAGCTGCATCTATTCCCGTCGGCCAGAATAGACTCGGATGCCATGGCATACCAGGTCCCCCGCATGAGCGAGGACGAGTCGCGCGCGTGGCTCTCGCTCGTCTGGACGGCCGAGCTGCTGCCCGCCGCACTCGACGCCCAGCTGCAGGCCGAGGCCGGCATGACGCACTTCGAGTTCATGGTGCTCACCACGTTGCAACAGGCCAAGGGATCGTCGCTGCGCACGAAGGATCTCGCCGCCGCCGTGAATGCGACCATGCCGCGCCTGTCGCGCGTGGTCGGCAAGCTCGCCGAGCGGGGACTGGTCGAGCGCCTCGGCGGCGACGCCGACGGCCGCGTCATCCACGTGCACCTCACTTCGGCCGGGCGCCGGGCGCTGGTCCGCGCACTGCCCGGTCACCTCGCGCTCGTGCGCCGGCTCGTCATCGACCGCCTCGACCCCGCACAGCTGCGGGCGCTGCCCGACATCCTCGAGCCCCTCGTCGAACGGATCGACCCGCAGCAGCGCACCGGCTTCGCCGCACTGCCGCGCGCCGCCGAGGGGTGACGCGCAGCGGCGCACGCGCCCGACTGAGCCCTGACGCGCGGCGGCGCGCGCGCCCCGCCGAAGTGTGACGCGCCCCCTCCGCACGCGCGCGGCCCGCGGCATCCCGTCGCAAATTAGTTGTAGACATCAATGATTGACACTGCCTATAATCCGGAGCATGGTCAGTGTCGCCCTTCCCCGCACGATCTTCGATGAGTCCCACGACGCCTTTCGTGACGTCGTGCGGCAGTTCGTCGCACGCGAGGTCGTGCCGCACCGGGAGGAGTGGGATGCCGCGCACCGCGTCGACCGCTCGCTCTTCCGCAAGGCGGCCGAGACGGGTCTGCTCGGCGTGACCGCGCCAGAGCGGTTCGGCGGCGGCGGTGTCGACGACTTCCGCTTCCACGCGATCGTGACCGAGGAGTTCGCCCGCGTCGGCGCCACGGCCGAGTCGATGTCGATCGGCGGTGAGAACGACCTCATCGCCCCGTACTTCATCGCGTTCGGCACCGACGAGCAGAACGAGCGGTGGCTGGCGCCCATGCTCGCGGGCGAGAAGGTCGGCGCGATCGCCCTCACCGAGCCCGGCACCGGGTCAGATCTCGCCGCCCTCACGACGACCGCCCGCCCGGACGGCGACGAGTTCGTCGTGAGCGGTGCGAAGACGTTCATCTCCAACGGGTTGCTCGCCGACTTCGTCATCGCCGCGGTGCGCACCGACCCCGAGGCCGGTCACGACGGCATCAGCCTGCTGGTCATCGACACCGACACGCCCGGTTTCGACCGCAACGGACCGCTGCACAAGGTGGGCCTGGATGCGCAGGACACCGCCGAGCTCTTCTTCACCGACGTGCGGGTGCCGCGGGCGAACGTGCTCGGCGGCGAGGGCAAGGGGTGGAGGCACATGCGCCACAACCTGCCCATCGAGCGGATGAGCATCGCCATCACGTCGATGGCCCGCATGCGCGCGACCTTCGAGCAGGCGCTCGCCTATGCGACCGAGCGGCAGGCGTTCGGCCAGCGCATCGTCGATTTCCAGGCCAACCGGTTCTACCTCGCCGAGCTCGCGACCGAGATCGAGGTCACGCAGACCTTCGTCGATCGCTGCATTCTGGATGCCGCCGAGCACCGCCTCGACGAGGTCACCGCCGCGATGGCCAAGTGGTGGACGACCGAGCTGCACCAGCGCGTCATCCAGCGCGCGGTGCAGCTGCACGGCGGGTACGGGTTCATGCGCGAGTTCCCCGTCGCGCGCGACTACCTCGACTCGCGGGTCGCGACGATCTTCGGCGGCACGACCGAGATCATGAAGGAGATCATCGGGCGGCGCCTGGCGCGCTGACCGGCTACAGCCTCAGCGGCCGAGCCTCAGCGCCCGAGCAGCTCCCCCGCGTCGGCGCCCGGCAGCGCGAGCGTGACCTGCGTGCCCCACGGGTCGGCCACGACGACCGAGCGGCCGTCGTCGGCGAACGGCAGCTTGCGCTCGCTCAGCCGCGCCACCAGAGCGTCGAGATCGTCGCGGGCAGGCACCGTGATCGCGACATCCCCGAGCCCCAGGCTCGCGGCGCGCGGGCCGGCGCCGGCGCTGTTCCAGGTGTTCATCGCGATGTGGTGGTGGTAGCCGCCGGCCGACGCGAACAGTGCGCCCGGATAGCTTCCGACCGTCGTCTCGAACCCGAGCGCGTCGACGTAGAACGCCCGCGCGGTCGGTACGTCGCCCACCTGCAGGTGCACGTGCCCGACCTTGCCGGGCGCCTCGCCGACCCCCGCGAAGACCTCCTCGGTCAGGTGCGTGTTCAGGTAGGCGTTCGGGTCGAGGTACAGCGTCGACATGCGCACCTGGCCGTCGGCGTCGTACGTCCACTGCGACCGGTCGCGGTCGGTGTACAGCTCGACGCCGTTGCCCTCGGGGTCGGTGAAGTAGAAGGCCTCGCTGACCAGGTGGTCGCTCGAGCCGGTGAAGCGGCTGCGGGGATCCTGCGCGGCCCGCAGCACCGTGGCGGCCAGCGTCGGCGCGTCGTCGAACAGGAACGCCGTGTGGAACAGCCCCGCCTGCCGCGGGTCGACCGCGGGCAGGTCGGGCGTCGCGATGAGCCGCACCATCGGCACGGTGCCGCGTCCGAGCACACGGTGCACCTCGCGGCCGCGGGTGCGCTCTTCGATGGGGGTGAGCGCGAGGGCGCTCTCGTAGTACGACGACATCAGATCGAGGTCGCCGACGCGCAGGGTGACGGCATCCATCCCCGTCGCCGGGTCGAGGATGCCGTCGGGTGCGGTGACGGTGTGCGTCTGGATCATTGCTTCCTCCGTGATCAAGCTTAGTTGCATGTACAACCACTTGCGGGTCGGATCCATTCCCGACTGGCGCGAGGCACCCGCGATCGGCAAGGCTGGTCCCCGATGAGGGACTGGACCGACACCGCCGACGCGTACGCGCGCTCCTTCGCCCGCCTCTGCGCGGGCACCGTGCCGCACATCCTCGATCGGGCGCCCACAACCGGTCGCGCCCTCGATGCCGGAACCGGCACGGGCACGGTCGCGGCGGCGCTCGCGGAGTCCGGCTGGAACGTGGAGGGGGTGGATGCCGCAACCGACATGGTCCGGCACGCCCGCGCCGCGCACCCCGGGGTGACGTTCACAGCGGCGTCTCTGCCCGATCTCCCGTTCGCGAGCGGCCGCTTCGACCTCACCGTCGCGAACTTCGTCGTCAACCATGTGCCGAAGCCGCGCGCTGCCGTCGTCGAGCTCGCGCGCGTCACCGCGCCGGGCGGGTGCGTCATCGTGACGATCTGGCCGAGCGCGCCGATCAGTCCGATGAATGCCCTGTGGAACGAGGTGATGGCGCGCGCGGGCGCGACGCCACCGGGCGGACAGCGGCTGCCCGCAGCCGACGACTTCGCCCGCACCCCCGACGGGTTGCCGTCGCTGCTGACCGAGGGAGGGCTGGTGGATGCCGCGGCCGCCGAGATCTCGTGGGACTTCGTCATCCCCGCCGACGATCTCTGGCGCGGCGTCGAAGCAGGCATCGCGACGGTCGGGACGGCCTATCGCGCGCAGGACGAGGAAGGCCGGGCCGCGATGCGACAGGCCTTCGACGAGCTGTCGGGCGGCGGCATCCTGACCCTGCCTTCGACGGCGATCATCGCGACGGCGACCCGGCGCTGAGACTGTCGGCACCCGCCCCTAGACTCGCGTCATGTCGTTCGGCACGCTCGATACCCCCGTGGGCACGCTCGGCGTCACCGGCGACGGCGGCGCGATCATCCGCGTGACGTGGGTGCGCGGCGCGGTCGAGCAAGACGTCGACGGGCTCGTGGCCGAGGCGCTGAACCAGCTCGAGGCGTACTTCGCCGGTGAGCTGCGCCGGTTCGACGTGCCGTTCGACCTCGGTGAGCAGGCCGAGTCCACGCGTGCCGTGCTGACCACCCTGTACGACACGGTCGGGTACGGCGACTCGATCACCTACGGGCAGCTGGCCGAGCGCAGCGGCACCGACATCCCGGCCCGCGGCATCGGCGCGATCATGGGCGCGAATCCGGTGCCGATCATCGTGCCGTGTCATCGGGTGCTCGCCAGCGACGGGCTCGGCGGCTATTCGGGCGGAGCGCCCGGCGAGGGGCTTCTCACCAAGCGCCGGCTGCTCGAGTTCGAGGGCGCTCTGCCCGCGCCGCTGTTCTGAGATCGAGGAGCTGACGTGGGCCGATCGACCTCGCCACAGGCGCTGAGCGAGGCCGATCGCCGCACTGTCGCGGCATGGGCGGCCGACTGCGCCGGGCATGTACTCGCCCTGTTCGAGGCGGAAGCACCCGATGACGCACGCGCACGAGACGCGATTGCGCGGGCGCGGGCGTTCGCGCGGGGCGAGCTCGACGCGGCCGGGGAGATCCGTCGGCGGTTCGTCGCGGGGCGGGCGGCCGCGTCGGCGCAGACTCCGGCCGGAGTCGCCGCGGCCCGCGCCGCCGCGCAGGCATCGGGCGTCGCGCACATGGGCGCGCACGCACTGGGGGCCGCGGCGTACGCGGCGAAGGCCGCGGGACTCGCGGTGGGCAAACCCGATGCCACCGACGCCGAGGTCGCGTGGCAGCTCGCGCAGCTGTCGCCGGAGGCGCGCGCGGCGCTGCGTCAGCTTCCGCCGCTCGGCGAGAACAGTTCAGGGCCGCTCGGGGCGGGGCTCCTGGCCTCGGGCGTGCTGGGCGAGGTGATCCGCCGCATTCAGGCGTGCCTGTAATCGGCCCTACTGCGGATGTGGTGCCTCATCGTTCGGTGCGCCACCATCGATCGCCGCACGCCGGAACTCCTGGAACGATGTGAATAGCCCGCCGAGTGCGGCCGCCAGCTCCTGCGGTGAGCCGACCCACGCAGTGTCCTTCGCATCGGGGACCGCTGCCGCTCTGTGGTTGCCCGCCGGGACCACATAGAGCGGGCCGCCCTGATGGTTCACGATCAGCATCCGTCCTGCGACGCACAGCTCATAGATGAACACGCACTCAGCGTCGGACAGAGTGGCATGACCGATGGAGGCCGTGACGGGTGCTGCCTGATCGAGGGGATCGAGCCGCAGATCGCTCCACGAGCCATCGAACGCCAGCGGATTCGCCGCGGTGTCGAAGAGAGCCCCCGTGTCTTGCACCCTACGGATATGAAGCCCGTGCGTCTTCAGAAACTTAGCGAGTCCCTCGCGATCCGCGTCGAGAATCCTGTCGTCACCCACACGGAAGAAGCTCAGCGAAAAGCCCATCTCACGCAGCACCTCCTTCACAACGGCGCCGAGAGCCCGCTCGGTCGGGGCGGGTCGGTGCGAGACGGATGACGGCGCGCTCAGTTCTCGCCGACACGGTACTTGAAGCCGACGTGCGAGTCGACGAAGCCGAGCCGCGTGTAGAAGCGATGGGCGTCGGTCCGCGCGGCATCCGAGGTGAGCTGCACCAGGTCGGAGCCGGTCGCCCGGGCTGCGGCATCCATCACCCAGCGCATCATCGCGCCGCCGATACCGGTGGAACGTCGATCGCCGGCCACGCGCACGGCCTCGACGAGCAGGCGTGTGCTGCCGCGACGAGCGAGTCCCGGAATGACGGTGAGCTGAAGCATCCCGACGACACGGCCGTCGTCTTCTGCGACGACGAGGTCGTTGGAAGGGTCCGCAATGACCCGCTCCAGGCCGCGTGCGTACGCAGGCTCATCGTCGGCGGTGTTCACGTCACCGCGGGAGGCGCTGATCGGGTCATCTGAGAGCAACCGCATGAGGGCCCGCAGGTCGTCGATGCACGCACGGCGGATCGTGACGCCTCCGGTGCGAACGATCAGCTCAACAGGCAGGGAGAGGCTCTCGATCACGCTGACCATCCTCACACGGCGGGAAGACGAGCCGGTGCCGGCTCGGATCGGCCCCGGCTTACGATGAAACGCGTGACGAGCACGATCGAACGGGTCGGCGTGGTGGGCGCCGGCGCCATGGGTGGAATGTACGCGGCGCACTTCGCGAAGGCCGGTTTCGACGTGCGATTCGTCGCTCGCGGCGAGCGCGCCGCGCGGCTGCGCGATGCCCAGCTGGTCGTCAACGGCGAGCCGGTGCACGCGGACGTGATCGACGCCGACGCCCCCGAGGACTGGGCCGCCGACCTGCTGCTCTTCGCCGTGAAGGACGGCCAGCTCGACGCGGCCCTCGACGATGCGGCGTCCACCGCCTCCCCCTCGACGATCGTGCTGTCGGTGCTCAACGGCCTCGACTCGGAGGAGCGCATCGCCGAGCGCTTGGGCGACGGGGCGACCGTGCTGCTGTGCGTCGCGCTCGCGATGGACGCCGAGCGCATCGACGGCGAGATCCGCTATCGGCAGGCGGGGAAACTCGTCTTCGGACGGCCGCACAACGACGAGATCTCACCGGAGGTGCAGGCTGTGCAAGAGACTCTCACCCGTGCCGGACTCGCGTGGGAGACACCGGTCGACATGCGCCACCGGCTGTGGTGGAAGTTCATGGTCAACGTGGGTATCAATCAGGCCTCGGCCGTGCTCGATGCGCCGTACGGTGACTTCCAGCACGATGGCGACGCCCGCGCGCTGATGTCGGCGCTGGTCGACGAGGTCGTCGCCGTCGCGAACGCGGAGGGCGTCGCGCTCGGTCTCGAGGACGTCGAGGCGTGGCACCGTGTGCTGGCCGGGCAGCCCGTCGACGGCCGCACCTCGATGCACCAGGACGTCCGCGCGGGCCGGCCCACCGAGGTCGACTCGTTCGGAGGCCGGGTCGTCGCGCTGGGCCTGGCCCACGGCATCCCGACCCCGTTCAATCAGGCGATGGTCTGGATCCTGCGGGCGCGGGCGCGGGATGCCGCAGCCTGACGCCCACCGCGCTGCAGAGGCGAGAGCTCGCCTCAGCGCGCGAGTACGCGCCGCACGAACTCTCCCGGACGCATGATGAGGCGGCCATGCCACTGCGGACCGAGGTCGAGCAGGTCATGGTCACTCGTGACGATCAGCAGCGCATCGACCGCCGCATCCTTTGCGAGAGCGACGATCTGATTGTCCTCGTGATCGCGAATTCCGTGGTCGCGCTCTTCGGGTTCGATGACGGCGCCGCCCGAGAACTCGCACATCTCCACGATCGCCGATACGAATGCCTCGACCGTCGACTCACTCTGGCCCGCCATCCGCATCACGCGCACCACGTTGCGCACGATGTGCGGCGATGTGAAGAGCCGAAACCGTCCGGCGAAGGCGAGCGCGACGGCATCGGCTGCGGCGTTGTCGGTCGTCGGCGGCACCTCCGGCAGGAGGGGCCAGCTGCCATCGTCGCCGAGGATGTAGTCGAGATAGACGTTGACGTCGAAGACGACGCCGACCGTCGGGTCGATCACTGCGCGGTGGAGTCGCGGATGAGCTGCAGCACCTCGTCCGTCGAGTACCGACGGCCGCCGCGCTCGGCGCGGGCGCGATCACGCAGTTCGTGCATACGCTCCAGACGCAGCCGCCCCTGGTAGTCGCGCACCGCCAACCGAAGGAACTCGCTGCGATTGCCGTGGCCGAAGTGTTCGACCACCTCGTCCAGTGCCGGCCGAAGCTCATCGGAAACCGCGATGCCCACCGTCTTCGCAGCCATGTCCCCTCCAACTTGCTTATGCGTAATCAACATGCTCAGTCTACCTTCTCCATGGTCCAGACGGGCCGCCGAGCCGAAAGGAACTGCGGGGTCATCATCTCCGGCATGACACTGAGCTTGCCGAGCAAGATCCGGAAGTGGGGACGTTGCTCGTCGATCTGTGGACAACTCACGACAGCCTCCGACCTGGGGAGCTCACATCCTGGCCGGTGGCCGGGCGCGCACCCTCGGCTTCGGCATCGCGACGCAGCTGTGCTTCATGGTGCCGCTGGGCGCGATCATCACGATGCCCGCGGCGGTCGCCGGGTCGACGATCCTGGCCCGCGCACTCACCGAGCGCGTGACCGTCGACTGATCACGGCAGGGTCAGCGAAAACCGTCGGGAAGTGTGTGGCCCGAACCGGCGTCGGGTGCGTCGTTCTCGAGCGGAGGGTCGGGCGGCAGCCCCAGGCTGCGCCGACGGCGGCGTTCGGCGTAGGCCGGGAACCCGATCGCGACCAGCACGAGGAACAGCGTCATCGCGGCCCACAGGAAGACGCGGCACACCCACAGCACGACCGGCCCCAGCACGAAGCCCGCACCGGGCACGTCGAACCCCGCGATGTACCCGAGCTTGTCCATCGTGCTGATCGGGATGTCGGCGGTCACACCGGCCGTGCCGATCGCCGCGATTGCGATCAGCGGGACGAACGCCGCCAACAGCGCCCACGTTGTCCTGCCGCGACGGCTCGGCTGCTTCCTCAGGCCGACGAGCATGCCCACCGCGGCGCTCAAGAACACCGAGACGCCCGTGCCGATGAGCGCACCGATCATCCAGCCCATCGCGACGGTGAACGCCAGCGGCAGATAGATGAGGATCCCGAAGAGGATGGCGGTGAGCGGATCGTTCTCCTGCGTCATAGCGACCATCACGCAGAGCACGGCGCCGCCCGAAAGCCCTGCGACCAGGCTGCCCCACAACCAATCACCGAGCGGGCTGAACGCGGCCTCCGCACCCTTCGCGGCATCCTCCGCCGACAGCGTGCGCGTGGGGTCGAGGCGTTCCGCGTAGCCCTCGTACAACGAGAAGAAACGGCTGCCGCTGACGGCGCCCGAGATGGCCGCCGGCCCCGCGAGCAGCACGACGGTCATGTACGTCGACGCGTCGGTCACCTCGCCGGTGAAGAGCGGCCCGCCGGTGAACAGCGGCGCCAGCAGACCCACGACGGGGACGAGCAGACCGAGCCAGACGGCGACGCGCCGATGGGTGTCCCAAGGCTGCCGTCTGCGTCTCGCCGTCTTCCCCACCTCAGGGACGCTACCCCACGCCGCCGGGGTCGCACTTCCTTTGACGCGAAGAGACGGTCAATGGATGCCGCGCCCTGGCGCCCCGCGCAGAGTGGTCGTGATTCCGCGCCGCCCGCCGGCATGGCGTGATTGTGCGTCTACCCTGCGTCGGCGAAGAGCGGCCGGAACCGCGGAGTGGACGCGATCGCATGTCTCCACGTCACCTGAGGCGATTCTGCGTCCACTCCGCGGCCGCCGAGCCGCTCGACCTCAGCTCAGGACGAGCTCACGCTCCCGTTCGTCGGCGTCCTCGGGTTCGGCGGCCGACCCCGCCGACCCATCCGACTCATCCGACTTCTCCGACTCATCGCCGACTGAACCCTCATCGACCGCCGCGGGCGTAGAGCCCCCACCCGCCGGCGCCGGCGCCGCCAGGTCGCCGAAGTCGTGCTCGGTGCGCACCCGCTTGAGCGCGTCGATGATGAAGACTACGACCAGCGACACGAGGCCCCACAGTCCCAGCACCTGCAGGTTGTGGGCGACGGTGTCTCCGTCGAAGTAGACGATCGAGCGGATGATCTCCACCGCCGCCGGCATCGGCAGGTAGTCGTGCATCGTGCGGAACCAGTCGGGCGCCATGTACATCGAGAACGCCCCGTTCGATGAGGGCACCCCCAGGAACATCAGGATTCCGACGGCCGGGATGATCGCGAGCATTCCGATCAGCCTCTCGAAGACCATCGCGAACATCGCGACACAGAAGATCGTGACCGCACCCGCACCCCACAGCGGCCAGAAGTGCCCGTCGACCGAACCGGTGATCGGGTCGGCGATCACCCACAGCACCGCCGACATGAACATGGCGTAGACCGCGGTGAGCGGCAGCATCGTGCGCAGCGGGCGTGTGAAGGGGGCCGCGTTGGCCGCGACGATGACCACCATGAAGCCGGCGAGCATCCACCCCATCGCGAGGTACATCGTCACGAGACCCTGGCTGTCGCGATCGGGCAGCGGTGCGAGGTCATCGATCGTCAGCGTCATCTCCTGGGCCGCCGCGACCTGCGTGAACACGCGGTCGGCGACCTGGTACGCGCTCGGGCTGCCCGCCTGGTTCGCGATCAGTGTGAACTCGGGGCTCGCCTGCGACGGCAGCACGAAAGCGGCGACCAGCTCGCGGTTCTCGACGAGCGTGCGCACATCGTCGGTCTCGGCGGCCGAGTAGGCGGTGAAGTCGAACATGTCGCCCATGCTCTTCTCGAGCCCGACGATCGTCTCGTGCGCCTGCTCGGTGGTCGCACCGATGACGGCGACCGGCATGTCTTTCGGCGACGGCTGGTGCATCGCACCGAGCATCGTGGTGAGCATCATCGTGACCATCGCGAGCGGGAAGAACAGCAGCGTGGCATACCGCCAGAACTTGCCCTTCGGCCGACGTCCGCCGTGCAGTGAGGCGACGTTCACGTCGGTGGGGACGCCTTCGGGATGCCGGTGGCCGCGCAGTCTGTCCCAGATCGCCGTCGCGCCGAGCCCGGCGACCGCGCCGATCGCCAGCACCAGCAGGTGTCCGACCACCCCGGCGGCGCCGAAGTACAGCACCGAGCGCATCGACTCGCCGATCGCCGCCATCGGCAGGATCTCGTGCAGGAAGCGGTAGAAACCGGGCATCGAATAGATCGACAGGCTCATGTTGGATGCCGGCATACCGAGCACCATGAGGAAGAGGATGCCGGCGATCACCCCCATCGACCCGAACAATCGGGTGAGGAACAGCTGCACGCTGCCTATCGCGAACACCCCCAACCAGGCGATCGCGGCCACGGCGAGGTAGTGCTCACCGGCGACGATCCCGAGGATCGGCCCGGTCACGAGCCACGCGATACCGGCGATGAGTGCCGACCACCCGGCCAGCAGCGGGACAATGCGGCGGAACTTCAGCAGCTCGGGCGAGTTCGTGCGCAGCACGCTGAACGGCAGGTACCCGGCCATCACCAGGGCCGTCGCCAGGAACACCGCGCCCAGACCCGAGGGGTCGCCCTCGGGAAGCGGGGCGAGGTCCGTCGTCTCCAGCGTCAGGTTCTGCCCGATGATCACCGGGGTGACCAGCGACGTGACCGTCGTCACCTGTGAGACTCCGGCACCCGACGCGGTGTAGAGGGTCGCCGTGTCGCCGTCGATGACGACGGCGGCCGATGCCTCGCGGGCGGTGACCCTGTCACGCGCGTCCAGCGGGCTGTCGACGACCTCGACGGCGAGGGCGTCGCCGGCTGAGTCCGACAGCTCGTCCGCAAAGGCGGCGGCCGAGGTTCCGGCCACGGCGACGGGCATGTCGCGCACCGTCGGCGAGTGCATGGTGCCGAGGTAGCCGACGATCATCATGCCCACGAGGATCAGCGGCATGAGGAAGATCGCCCCCATACGCCCGATCTTCTCGGCTTTCGCACGCTTCGCGGCCTTGGCCGCGGCATCCACCCCCGGCTTCTCGTCGGTCGCGGTGTCGGCCGCCGGCGCGACGGAGTCGGTTTCACGAGCCTCTTTGCGGGAGAGAGGAGGGGGTACAGCGGTCACGTTTCGCGCTCCTGATGTGATGATGAGTTCCAGTGATCGCCATTGATCGAACGAGAACTATAATTTAAGCCACGCGTCTTAGATTCCGGGAACTCACAATCGGAGTCTCGGTGGATTCACATTTTCGGAGGCCCGATGGGACAGCACAGCGACCGCGTGCGCGCGCAGCTGATGGATGCCGCTGAAGAGCTGTTCGCCCTGCACGGCATCGACGCGGTCTCGAACCGGCAGATCGCTGAGCGCGCGGGCAATGCGAACCACTCCGCGATCGCGTACCACTTCGGCAGCCGCGACGACCTGATCCGTGCGCTGATGGCCCGCCACAACGCCCCGATGACCGAGCGCCGCCGCGAGTTGCTCGACGAGCTCAGCGCCGAGCCGACGGTGTACGACATCGTGCGCTGCCGACTGCTCCCCTTCATCGAGGTGCTCGACTCGTTGCCGCGGCCGAGCTATCGCGCGCAGTTCCTCATCCAGCTGAGGTCGGTGCCGTCGGCCGACGCGATCATCCGCGACTCCGTCGAGAGCCAGGCGCTCACACGCGACATCGAGGCGATGTTCGATCGGGTCGACACCGTCTCGAGGAACGTCCTGCGGGCACGGTCGGGGATCGTCGGGCACCTCGTGCTCGGTGTCGCCGCCGACTTCGAAGCGCGCCGCAACGCCGGCGACGAGCAGGGTGACTGGCTGGACGTCGGTTATTTCCTCATCGATGCGGCGAGCGGGATGCTGTCGGCACCGGTCACCCGCCCGACCGATGTCTCGGGGTTCACGGAGAATCCGCGCCTGGTCTGAGCGGCGCGGCGATCGCCAAGATCGCGGTGACGTTGCGCACTACCGGGGTGCCGCGCGCGATGTGAGCGCGGGGATGACCACCCGGTCGATAAGCTCGACCACCTCGGCCTGCGTTAGAGTGCGCCGTTGCGACGTCAACGTCTGGAAGGCCACCGCGGGCACGATGGTCGCGATGAGGTCGACCGGCGCGTCGACCGCGAGGTCGCCGCGTTCGATCGCACGCGCCATGACCCGGTGGAGCACGTCCACCGGCGGGCGCCCGACCGACTCGTACGCCGCGGCCCGCAGCGCCGAGGCGTCCTGCGCCTCGAGCAGCACGTTCGCGAGCACGCGCGCGGCACGGTCGTCGCGACCGGAGTAGTGCCCGACCGCGACGAGCAGGTCGCCGCGAAGGGTTCCGGTGTCGGGCACGTCGGGCGCGAGGTACAGCCGCCGCACCGCGGCGACGACGAGTTCGGTCTTGCCCGCCCACCGGCGGTAGATCGCGGCTTTGCCGCAGCCGGCGGCGGCGGCCACGGCGTCCACCGTCATCGCCGACGGCCCCTTCTCGGCGAGCAGATCTGCCGTCGCGTCGAGGATGGCGGCGTCGACCTCGGGGTCGCGCGGGCGCCCCACAGGCGATGCGGTGGTCATGGAGACACTTTACATTTCGAAACCGAGGAGTACCGTATGTGTTTACGGAACTAAGGAGTTTCGTAATAGAACGGGAGGTCATCATGACCGGAACATCCTCTTCGCAACTGGCCGGGGTCGCGTCGACCTCCGCCCCGCGCTCCCTCGGCTATCGCATCGGCGTGCTCACCGCCGCGGTGATCGCCGCCGTCGCGGTGAACGCGGGGATCGCCGCCCTCGCCGTCGCGGCCGGAGCGCCGGCACACTTCGCGCCGCTCACCCTGCCCGTGTTCGCGGGGTGCACCGTCGTGCCGATGGTGGTCGGCTGGTTCGCCTGGCGCGCGGTGTCGCGGCGCGTGCGCGATCCGCGGCGAACGATGCCGCAGATCGCCCTCGGGGTGCTCATCGTGTCGTTCGTCCCCGACGTTCTGCTGCTGGTCACGGGGTTCATCCCCGGCGCCACGCTCGTCGGCGTCATCTCGCTGATGGCGATGCACATCGTCGTGATGGGCGTCGCCGTGGTCGGGTACAGGCTCGCCGAGCGACGGTGAGGGCGGGCGGGATGCCGCGGGCCGGCGCATCCCCCGCCGCGCTCCGAGCGCAGCGAGGTGTCTGCGCGTTGGACGGGCGACGCGTCAGCCGGTCCGTGCGATCGTCGGACATTTCGCCGTAGGCGCGAACGCCTCGCGCCGCCGACAGCATCCCGCCGATCGACGTGCGGTGCAGGCCCCTCCTACTGGAAGTCCCCCGCCGGCGCCATGTCGGCGAAGCGGGAGAAGTGGCCTTGGAACGCGATCTCGATCGTCGCGGTCGGACCGTTACGGTGCTTGGCCACGATCAGGTCAGCCTCGCCCGGGCGGGTGTCTTTGTCGTACACCGAGTCGCGGTGCAGCAGGATGACCATGTCGGCGTCCTGCTCGATCGATCCCGATTCACGCAGGTCTGACACCTGGGGCTTCTTGTCCTGCCGCTGCTCGGAGCCACGGTTCAGCTGCGACAGCGCGATCACCGGCACCTGCAGTTCTTTCGCAAGCAGCTTGAGCGCGCGCGAGAACTCGCTGACCTCTTGCTGACGCGACTCGACGCGCTTGCCGCTCGACATCAGCTGCAGGTAGTCGATGACGACCATCTTGAGGCCGACCCGCTGCTTGAGCCGCCGGCACTTCGCGCGGATTTCGACGAGCGTCATGTTCGGGCTGTCGTCGATGTACAGCGGCGCGTCGTTGATGCGCCCGCGGGTGGCGGCCACGGTCGTCCAGTCGCGCTGGTCGAGCATGCCCTTGCGCAGGTTCTGCAGCGGAATCGCACCCTCTGCCGACAGCAGACGCATCGCGATCTCGCTGCGCCCCATCTCGAGCGAGAAGAAGATCGCCGGCATGTTGTGTTTGATGGCCGCGGCCCGTGCGAAATCGAGCGCGAGCGTCGACTTACCCATCGCGGGACGCGCCGCGACGACGATCATCTGCCCGCCGTGCAGGCCGTTGGTCAGCTCGTCGAGCTCGTGGAACCCGGTCGGCACACCGGTCATCTGCCCGTCGCGACCCTTGGCCGCCTCGATCTCGTCGACCGCGGCATCCACCGCCACCGTCAGGGGCACGTAGTCTTCGGACGCCTCCGCACCGGTCACGCCGTAGATCTCGGCCTGCGCGGTGTTGACGAGGTCGAGCGCCTCGCCCTGCCCCGAATAGCCCATCTGCACGATGCGCGTGCCGGCCTCGACGAGGCGCCGCAGCAGCGCGCGCTCGGAGACGATCGACGCGTAGTAGCCGGCGTTGGCCGCGGTCGGCACGATCGAGGTGAGCGTGTGCAGGTAGTCGGCGCCGCCGGCGCGCTGCAGGTCACCGGTCTTGATCAGTTCGTCGGTAACGGTGATGACGTCGGTCGGCTCGCCGTGCGAATAGAGGGTGAGGATCGCGTCGAAGATGAGCTCGTGCTTGGGCACGTAGAAGTCTGTGCCCCGCAGGCTCTCGATGACGTCGGCGACGGCATCCTTCGACAGCAGCATGCCGCCCAGCGCGCTCTGCTCGGCCAGGAGGTCGTGCGGAGGGGTCCGCTCCGGTTCGCGATGCCCGCCCAGCCGCTCGTCGGAGATGTCCGCAATCGTCACGACGTCAGTCCTCCAAAGTGTGTCAGGCATGGTCTCGGGCGCACCGAGCACCGTTCGGGGATGACGACGATGGATGCCGCAACCGCCCTGCCATCAAGCACATCACGAGCCCCCGACATCGCTGTCCGCGGCGCCGTACCCTCCCCCGAGCGGGTCAGAGACCCACGCTAGAGACGCACGTCGACGGGTGCAAGCCAGCCTGTGGATAACTATGTGGAGAGTTTGCGGAGAACGCCGACCGTCCTGTGTACAGACCCTGTGGAGAACATCTGTGTAATTCGCCGATTCCATCTTTTTTTCACCTCCTGACCTGGGAAAGGCAAATTCACAGACTGTGGATGGATCTGTCCTTGAAGTGCGGGTTTAAAGTTCCGGGCGTGTCGCGAGTTATGCACAGTCGAGCGTTTTGTGCAAGTCCTCGAGACTCGTCTCCGAACGGTTGGCGGATATCCGCCACCATGGGTCTCTCAGCCTGGATCGCTAAAATCCCCTGGGGTGCTGCGTCAGGGCAGTCACACCACTGGGGCCATCGTGGCGGGCTGGGGCCGCCGCACCTTCGACTCCCGGGCCCATCCGGCCCGTAACAGGAACCGCGCATGCCCGATACGACGATCATCGCCACCATCAGCGTCGACGGCTCGGCGACCCTGCAGACCGCTGACAGCACCGAGACCGTCCCGACCACCCGGAGCGAAGACGCCCGCCGCGAGATCGTCGTGCGCGCGGCCCAGCACGCCGCCCAGGGCGGCGCCCCGGTGCGGGTGCTGGTGACGGAGCCCGACGGCGCCTCACGCCTCGTCGTGGCCGCCGACGGCTCAGTGACCGACGCCGAAGAGGCCGCGGCGGCCCCGAGCGCTCCTGTCGCGAGCGCGACACCGGCGTCGGAGGACGGGGATGCCGCGGCCCCGGCCGCGACGCCGGCGATGGCTGACAGGGATGCCGCTGTCCCGGCCGCGACGTCGCTCCCGGCCGCGCAGCCCGTCGCGCAGCGCACGGCGCCGCCCGCGGCATCCACTCGTCCTTCCACCCGTCGCGAGGAGCGCCCGTCGTTCCTCAAGCACGAGCAGGCCGAGCAGCCCGCGACCAAAGGATGGCGCGGTGCGCTCACGCGCATGGGCATGCGCGTGCCGCCGAACGCCCACGAGCGCGCGGAGCGCGAGGACCTGCACGCCGTGTCGCAGCACTGGGCCGGTCCCCGCACGATCGCCGTCGTCAACGGCAAGGGCGGTGCCGGCAAGACCCCGACGACCATCAACCTCGCCGCGGTGTTCGCCCGCAACGGCGGCGCGGGCGTGCTCGCGTGGGACAACAACCAGACCCGGGGAACCCTCGGCTGGCGCACCGAGCAGGGGCCTCACGAGTCCACTCTGCTCGAGCTGCTGCCGCAGACCGGCATGCTACTGGGCACCGGCGCGCAGTCGGCCGACCTCGCGCGCTACGTGCACCATCAGACCGCCGACAAGTACGACGTGCTGCGGTCGAAGCCCGCCGTGCTCGCCAACGAGCAGCGCATCACCGCCGACGACGTCTCGCGCATCCACTCCGTGGCCGCGAAGTACTACCGGCTCATCGTCATCGACTCGGGCAACGACGAGACCGACCCGCTCTGGCTGCAGATGATCGACCACGCCGACCAGCTCGTCGTCGCGACCACGACCCGCGACGACCACGCCGAGGCCGGCGCGCTCCTGCTGGAGGCCCTCGCCGATCGCGACGAGCGCTCAGCCGCCCTCGCACGCGGAGCCGTGGCCGTTGTGACCCAGGCCGATCCGAAGGCGACGGATGCCGACATCCGGCACGTCGCGGACGGGTTCGGCGCCCTCGCCCGCGAGGTCGTCACGATCCCGTTCGACCCGGCCCTCGTCGACGGCGTCATCACATTCGACGCGCTGCGTGATGCGACGCAGCGGGCTTGGCTGGCCGCCGCGGCCGCGATCGCCCGCGGGCTGTAGGCCGCGGCATCCACCCCCACCCCCACCCCGACGCGAAGAGGCCGCCGACCCGAAGGTCGACGGCCTCTCACAGCGTGTCGCTACTTGGCGGCGACCACCTGCAGCGTGATGACGGCGGTCAGGTCGTCGCGCAGACGGACCGTCGCCTCGTGCTCACCGACGGCCTTGATGGGCGAGGTGATGTGGATGCGGCGCTTGTCGAGCTCGCCGATGCCGGCGGCCTTGACGGCCTCCGCGATGTCGACGGTCTTGACCGAACCGAACAGGCGCCCCTCGGCACCGGCCTTGACGGCCAGGCGCACCTTGGTGCCCTCGATCGCGTCCTTCAGGGCCACGGCCTCTTCGTGGTCGTGGATGGCGCGCGCGTCGCGGGCGGCGCGGATGGACGCCACCTGCTTCTCGCCGCCACGGCTCCACGTGACCGCGAAGCCCTGCGGGATGAGGTAGTTGCGGGCGTACCCGTTCTTGACCTCGACCACGTCACCGGCGCTACCCAGCCCGGCGACCTCGTTCGTGAGAATCAGCTTTGCCATGGGTAGCTCCTTAGCGGCCGGCGCCGGCGTAGGGCAGGAGCGCCATCTCGCGCGCGTTCTTGATCGCGCGGGCGATGAGGCGCTGCTCCTGCACGGAGACACCGGTGATACGACGGGCGCGGATCTTTCCACGCTCCGAGATGAACTTGCGAAGGGTGGCGACGTCCTTGTAGTCAATGACGCCGACACGGATGTGCTTCGCGGGAGCGGCGTTCTTCGCGCCCTTCCGCGGCTTGCGGCGGTCGCCGCTCGACTTTCCAGCCATGTTGTTTCCTTAGATCAGATGAGAAGTGGATGCCTCGGCCCCGGCATTCCGGCGCGGCACTACGCGCCCGCGAGCCGGACCGGCATCAGAACGGGGTGTCGTCGCCGTAGGACCCGGGGGTCGACCACGCGTCGGCGCCACCGGACGAACCGGGGGTCGACCAGGGCTCTTCCGAGACCTGCTGCTGCTGACGCGGGACACCGCCACCGGCACCGCCCGACGAGGCCGCGCGCGTGACCTGGGCGGTCGCGTAGCGCAGCGAGGGGCCGATCTCGTCGACCTCCAGCTCGATCGCGGTGCGGTTGTTGCCGTCGCGGTCCTGGTACGAGCGCTGCTTGAGACGCCCGGTGGCCACGACACGCGAGCCCTTGGTCAGCGAACCGGCCACGTGCTCGGCGAAGTCACGCCACACGCTCGCGCGGAGGAACAGCGCTTCGCCGTCCTTCCACTCGTTCGCCTGGCGATCGAACGTGCGCGGCGTCGACGCGATCGTGAAGTTCGCGACGGGCAGGCCGGACTGCGTGTAGCGCAGCTCGGGGTCTGCCGTGAGGTTTCCCACGACGGTGATGATCGTCTCGCCGGCCATGGTGCTTACGCCTTCGCCCCGGCGGTGGCCTTGCGAGCAGCCTTGGCGTCGCTGCGGACCTTCTCGGCGGCGACCTGGGCGATCGCCTCCTCGGCACGCAGGACCTTGGTGCGCATGACGAGCTCGTTCAGCTTGAGCTGACGGTCGAGCTCCTGCGTCGCCTCGCTGGTCGCGGTGAAGTCGACGACGGCGTAGATGCCCTCGTTCTTCTTCTGGATCTCGTACGCCAAACGGCGACGGCCCCAGATGTCCACGTTGTCGATCGTTCCCTTGGCGTCGGTGATGACCTTGAGGAACTTGTCCAGGTGCGTCGAGACCTGGCGCTCATCGATCTCAGGGTTCAGAATGACCATGAGTTCGTACTGGTGCGTCACTTACCCACCTCCTTCGGACTAGAACGGCTCGCGGGCATTTCCCACGAGCAGGAGGGTGTGTTACGCGTCGCCTGGAGTGACGGGCACACCAGACAACCTTGACAGTCTATCGGATGCCGCCACCCGCGTCGAACTCGAGCGAGGGCTCGTCGGCCACCGACAGCGAGAGCACCGCCGTCTCGACGATCTCCTGCGCCTCGAGCTGCCGTTCCAGGTCACGCAGCCGCAGGGCCACATCGTGCTCCCGCGCGTCGCCGGCCAGATCGACCTCGGCCACGACGAACAGCCGGTTCGGCCCGACGTACTCCAGGTGCAGGTAGGTGACCCGCTCGATCTCCGGGTCCTCGAGCAGCGCGAGGCCCGCACGCGCACGCACCCCGGGCGCAACACTCGTGCCGATGAGGAAGGCCACGTTGCGGCGGATCAGCATGACCGCCACGATCGCCAGCAGGATCCCCACGAGGATCGACCCGACGGCATCCCACATCGCCTCACCGGTCAGCTGATGGATCAGGATCGAGCCGCCCGCCAGGACGAGGCCGATCAGGGCCGCGGCATCCTCGAAGAACACCGCCCGCAGCGTGGTGTCGCTGGTGTCGAGCACGAAGTCCCAGGTCGATGAACCCCGCTGGTGCGCGAGGCGACGCGATTTCACGAACGCCTGCAGGAACGACGATCCTTCGAGCACGAACGCGATGCCCAGCACGATGTAGGCGATCACCGGGTCTTCGACCGGCTCGTTCGCGTCCAGCTCCTGGATGCCGTGCATCACCGACACGATCGCGCCCGCGGTGAAGATGCCGAATGCGGCGATCAGCGACCACACGAAGGCACTGCGCCCGTAGCCGAGGGGATGGCGCTCGTCCTTGGGCTTGGCCGAGTGCCGGTCGGCGATGAGCAGGAACACCTCGTTGCCGGCATCCGCCCACGAGTGCGCCGCCTCGGCGACCATCGACGCCGACGAGGTGAGGGCGGCCGCGACCGTCTTGGCGATCGCGACGAGGACGTTGGCGAGGAACGCGATGATCACCGTCACGCCGAAAGGCTACGCCCGAGCGTGCCCGCTACGGTGGTCGGATGGAGTGGACGGCGGATGTCGCGGCCGGCGACTGGCTGCGCGAACGGCTCGACGACACCTGGGCGCACACGATGCACAGTGTCGTGCCGCGCGGGTTCGAGGCCTATGCGCGGGTGTTCCACCCGGTGACGCGCGAGCGGCCGGAGGGGCGCGCGTGGCCGCCCCTGCCGTTCGATGCGCACAAGCGGGAGTGGGACGCCTTCCAGTCGGCGGAGCCGTCGATCATCGCCGAGCCGGCCACCTGGGCGCAGACGGCGGCGGCGATGGGCACCACCATGCATCCGCTTGCGCAGTGGACGCATCTCGTGGCGCCGGGCGTCATCATCGAGAACGAGGACTTCCCGCGGGATCGTGACGGCTGGCGCTACATCGACCCGGAGCAGGGAGCGCTCGATCCGCAGCCGCTGGCGGCGCTGGCGAGGCTGCTCGCCGCCGCGACGACGACGCCGGATGCCGGGGGCACGGCGGTCTGGGAGGGCTGGGGCGACCTCGTCGGCGCGATGGTCGATGCGCCGGTGCGCGGATTCTTCGGGCAGAGCCCGGGCATGCCGCGCCGCTACGCGGAGTACACGCCGGAGGAGACACCCCACGAGTCGGTGCTGTACCGGTCGATCAAGGACGTCTTCAACAATCCGTTCCGCAAGGCGACCTGGCGGCCCGGCATCCTGTCCGACGAGATCTCGCGCGGGCCGCGCCTCGAGCTTCCCGACCGGTCGTACGTGCTGTTCCGCGCGGGGGTGTCGACCTTCACCGATCCCGACTGGATCCTGAACGCGCCGTGGCGCGACCGTGCGAGCGAGGAGCACGGCTTCGCCCCGTCGGCACACGCACCCAACCTCGTCTGGCCCGACGACCGCGCATGGGTCATGGTCGGCGAGATCGACTTCGACTCGACGATCGTGGCGGGCCCAGCCGAGCTGGTCGCGGCGATCGTCGCCGATCCGGCGCTGGAGGCGGCATCCATCCCCGCCGATTCCGACCTCTCCTGGGATGCCGACGAGGTGAACCGATGACCCTTCCCTTCGACGCCCGTGCGCTGACCGAACCGGTCGACAAGAAGGCCGCCCGCGCCTTCTGGAAAAGTGTGCGGCCCGCGGGATCGAATGTCGGCCGCGTGATCGGCATCGCGTTCATCGCGGTGTTCCTCGTGTTCTTCGTCGGCGTCGCCGGCCAGGTGTTCGGCGCGTTCTTCTCGATCGGGGCGAGCGTCGGCGGCGGATTCGGGGCCGCGTTCTTCATCGTGCCCCTCGTGTTCGCGGTGATCGTGGTGATCGGCATCGTCGCCGTGGTGCGCAGCATCGTCGGCGCAGGGGCGGCTGTCACCGCCTTTCGGCTCGACCGGTTCGCCCGCGCGAACGGCATGGCGTACGACGTCGGAGTCGCCGACCCGTCGCTGCCCGGGATGATCTTCCAGCGCGGGCACGACCGCCGGTCGTCGAGCCTCGTCCGCGGGCAGCGGCCGCGCTTCGTCGAGTTCGGCAACTACCTCTACAAGACCGGATCGGGCAAGAACGAGTCGACGCATCGTTGGGGATACGTCGCGATCAAGCTCGACGCGCCGCTGCCGAACATCGTGCTCGACGCCAAGAGCAACAACGGCCTGTTCGGCTCGAACCTGCCGACATCGCTCGCCCGCGGCCAGCGGCTGTCGCTCGAGGGCGACTTCGACGCGCATTTCACGCTGTACTGCCCGACCGGGTACGAGCAGGACGCCCTGTACCTCTTCACCCCCGACATCATGGCGCGGTTCATCGACCACGCCGCCGCGCTCGACGTCGAGATCGTCGACGACTGGCTGTTCCTCTATGCGCAGCGCGATCTGTCGACGCTCGACCCGGCGACCTGGCAGTGGCTGTTCGCGACGGTGGGGGCGATCCTCGACAAGATGGCGCAGTGGGCGCGCTGGCGCGATGATCGTCTGGCTCGGGACGCCGCGGGCCCGGCGGCCGGCACGGTCAGCGCGGGCGCGGCCGGCGCGTCGGAGGCCGGAACCATCGGGACCGGCGCCGGGCCGCAGCATCCCTTCGTCTCCGGATCGCCCCTTCTGACGCCGCCGCCTCCGGGAGTCGCACCCCAGGGTCGACGCCTGCGCCCGGGGGTGCCGGTCGCGGGCATCGTGGTGATGCTCGTGATCGTGGTGGGCTGGTTCTTCACCTTCGTGCGCTGACCCTCAGCGCACGCGGCGCACGCCGAGCATGCGGGCGATCACCCGATGCGCGGGCCCGGTCAGCATCAGCAGGAACAGCGCGTAGTAGCTGATCTGCGGCACGGTCACCGCGATGACCATCGCGATGCCGAACAGCAATGTCATAGCGATGTCGACGGCAAGGCCGCGGCGCAGCTGATCGCGGGTCATCGAATGCAGCTCGGGATGCCGCAGCAGCACCAGCCGCTGCGCCAGGGCCAGCACACACGTGAGCATCATCGTGCCGATGTACACGAGCTTGACGACCTGGTCGTCGTCGGGCATGGCTCCGGTGAGGGCCGTGGCCACCGGCATCCACACGATCGTCAGCAGCCACGCGATGCACACCCACAGCAGTCGGTTCGACACCGACTCGACCTGGGCGAACAGGTGGTGCTGGTTGACCCAGAAGCTGGCGATCACCGCGAAGCTGACCACGAACGTGATCACCTGCCACTGGTGCTCGGCGAACCAGCCGAGGGTGCCGAGGTCGGGCTCGGCCTCGCCGACGCTCTCCATGAGCGGCAGGATCAGCAGTGTCATCGCGATGGCGACGACCGCGTCGATGAACGCCTTCGCGCGCTCGGCGCTGAAGATGCGCTGCTGTCGCGGCGTCTCGGGCTCGGCGGGGGTCTCGTCGCTCACGGTGCGATGGTAGCGGGACGGCGGTGCCACTCCGCGACATCGCCCCGGACACGCTTATCCGCACGCTTCACAGTTCCTGCGACTGAACGAACGACGCGCACAGCCGACGGATCCAGTGGTTTTCGATCAGTCCATCCACTTCCGTTCGCCACAGCGCCGAGATCGTGAACCGAGGCATCTGAATCGGTACAGGGGAGAGACGCAGATCGAGCATCTGCGCCGTGCGGGCGGCCACGTGCTCAGGGATGGTCGCTATCACCGGCAGGTCGAGCAGAATCGCCCCCAGTCCACTGAAGTGACTGATCGTGCACAGCGTCTTGCGTCTGTGTCCCATGGCAGCAAGCACGTCGTCCACCCAACCGCGCTGGAGGTCATAGGACACGCGTACGTGCCGCGTCTCGATGTATTCGCGCTCCGTGAGCGGGTCCGACAGCGTCAGAAGTCTCGGATTGTAGACACATCGGTAGTCACCAGAGAACATCGGCTCTATCTGGAAGTCGGCGGCCGTATGAGCGGGTGTGGTCGCCAGAACGAGGTCGATCTGCGGGTCGTCGAGGGTCTCGCGCCAGAGGTGACTATTCGTCTGGTGAATGGCGAAGTCCACCCCCCAGTTGTGGTCAAGCTTCTGCCTGGCCACCCACGGTCCGAACAACATCTCTATGTCGTCGGACATCGCCAGGTGGAAGGTGCGGGAACTCTGCCAAGGCTCGAACTCGACGTCATCAAGGATCACAGAGGCGATCGTGCTGAGGCTCGGACCGATGCTCAGCGAGAGGGACAGCGCTTTGGCTGTCGGTGTCATCCCCGATCTCGTGCGCTCGAACAACGGATCATCGAAGAGCCTGCGCAGGCGTCCGAGCGCCGCACTCACGGCGCTCTGCGAAAGGCTCAGCTTGTACCCCGCTCGCGTCACGCTTCCTTCTTGCATGAGCGCCTGGAACACCACGAGCAGGTTCAGATCGACGGAATGTAAATCGATGCGGTTGATACTAGTCATGATAAACATCGGTTTGACTGTTGTCTAGATTCGACCGACAGTGGGTCGAAGCTCTTGATCGTGACCAAGGGAGATCACGCATGGACGACACCACCGCGGCGAAGACCGCACCCATCGCAACACGGACCGGAACGACTCCACTCACACTGACGCGCTCCGACCGCACCCGACGCATGGTGGCCGTCGGCATCGGCAACTTCATGGAGTGGTTCGATTTCGCGATCTACGGCTACTTCGCAGCCATCATCGGCGCTCAGTTCTTCCCCTCAGGCAATCCGACCGCGGAGATGCTCTCGTCACTCGCGGTGTTCGCCGTCGGTTTCATCTCGAGACCGTTCGGTGCTCTCATTCTTGGGCCGATCGGCGACAGGCTCGGGCGACGCACGGTGCTCATCATCACTGTCCTGGGAATGGGCATCATCACCGCCCTGATCGGTCTCACCCCATCATTCGCGTCGATTGGCATCGCGGCCCCGATCATCGTCGTCGCGCTGCGACTGTTGCAGGGTGGGTTCGCCGGCAGCGAGTGGACGAGCGCTGCCGCTTACATCGGCGAAAGCGCTCCGCGAGATCGGCGCGCGACGTACGCGAGCGTGGTCACCGGTACGGCGGGACTCGCGTTCCTCATCGGGACGGTCACTGCCGCGATCTTGACCGCCGTGATGTCCGACGCCGCGTTGAGCTCATGGGGCTGGCGACTGCCGTTCCTCGCGTCGCTCGTGATGGCCGTGATCGCCGTCTACATCCGTCGGAGACTCGACGACACCCCAGTCTTCGAGGAGGTCGAGCGCAAGCGCGCGGAGAACAGTCTCGAGCACACCGCGACGAGCGCAAAGGTGAAGGCATTCGTGATGACGCTGGCCTTCTCGGGCGTCTTCGGCGTAAGCCTGTACTACCTCATCACATACGTGAACAATTTCCTCTCGGGACCTGTCGGGATGCCGCGGCTTCAGGCGCTCACCGTCTGTGGCGTGATCATGGCCATCTATGTAGCGTTCAACCCCCTGGTTGGCGTACTCGTCGACCGAGTCGGCCGCCGTCCCATCCTCTACACGGGTCTGGTCGGCCTTATGGTCTGGAGCATCCCGACGTTCTGGCTGATGGGGACCGGAAATCCCTGGGTATCCGGTCTCGCGCTCATCCCGTTCTCGTTCTTCGTCGCTTGCACGGCCGTTGTCAACAACGTTCTGCTGGTGGAGGTCTTTCCTGCTTCGATTCGAGCCACCGGATCGGCCATCGGATACAACGTCGCCTACGCGCTTCTCGCCGGACCCGGACCTCTTATCGCGGCTGCGTTGGTGGCGGGCACTGGACTCCTCATCTCTCCGGCGTTCTACATGATCGCCATCGCACTCCTCGCCACGGTCATCCTTTTGCCAACGCTGAAGGAGACCAAGAACGTCGACATCTCACGCGGTTAGGTCTCCCCCATGCACAAGGTCGCAGTCATCCAAGCGGCATCGATTCCGTTCGACGCTGAAGCATCCACGGAGAAGGCGGTCGGTCTGCTCGCCGAGGCCGCCCATGAGGGTGCCACGCTGGCCGTCTTCCCCGAAGCGTTCATCGGGGGGTACCCCAAGGGCAGCACCTTCGGCGCCCCCGTGGGACTAAGAACCGACGCCGGCCGAGAGCAGTACCGCCGCTATGCTGACGGCGCCATCGCACTGGACGGCCCGCAGGTAGCGCGTCTTTGCGAGGCGGCACGGGAGCACGCGATATCCGTCGTGGTCGGCGTGATCGAACGCCACGGCAGCACGCTCTACTGCACGGCTGTGATGATCGATCCGCAGGACGGTGTCGCTGGAACCCATCGGAAGCTCATGCCGACCGGTGCGGAACGTGTGATCTGGGGCTTCGGCGATGGATCCACGCTCGATGTCATGGACACCCCGGCAGGACGCGTAGGCACGGTGATCTGTTGGGAGAACTACATGCCTCTTCTGCGTCAGGCCATGTACGCCCAGGGAGTCGAGGTGTACTGCGCTCCGACCGCCGACGACAGACCTTCGTGGGCGGCGACGATGACCCATATCGCGCTCGAGGGACGGACCCACGTGCTGTCGGCATGTCAATACATCACCAAGGACGCGTTCCCCGATGACCATCCATTCGATGAGGAGCCGCCAGGCGGTGACGTCGTGATGCGCGGCGGCAGCATGATCGTCGCTCCCTCGGGCAAGGTGCTGGCCGGACCCGTCTACGACAAGGAATCGATCCTGTTCGCGGTCATCGATCCCGCCGAGAAGACTCGAGCTCACCTCGACTTCGATGTCGTCGGCCATTACGCGCGCCCCGATGTGTTCGAGCTGCACGTGAACACCCGCCCGCAGGACTCCGTCGTCTTCGACTGAGACGGCAAGGAAGGACCCACATGTCAAACACTCTCTTCATCGGCCTCGGGAACATGGGGGCGCCGATGGCGACCCTGCACGCGAATGCGTTTCCTACGGTCGTCTTCGATCTGTCCGAGGATGCCGTCGCTCGGGTGACGACATCCTCGCCCGCGACTCCCGCCGGTGACCTCACCCGTCTACCCCCCGGCGTGGACACGGTGATCCTCATGCTTCCCACCAGCGACCACGTCGAAGCAATCCTGGGAGGGAGTGACGGACTCCTCAGCCGGCTGACAGACGGCGCTTTGGTCATCGACATGGGCTCGAGCGAACCGGCCAGCACACGCGCGCTGGCGTCGACTGCCGCAACCCACGGTATCGACTACGTGGATGCGCCGGTCTCGGGCGGCGTGGCCAAAGCGATCACCGGCGAACTGGCGATCATGATCGGCGGCACCGAATCGGCCGTGGCCAAGGCGATGCCACACCTTGAGGTTATGGGCGGCTCCCTGCTGCACGTCGGGCCGGCAGGCTCAGGCGATGCGGCCAAGGCCCTGAACAATCTCGTCAGCGCAAGCAACATCGCGGTCGCCAGTGAGGCGGTCGCCGTCGCGGAGCTGTTCGGAATTCGTCGTCAGACCATGGTCGACGTGCTCAACGCCGCCACGGGCCGTAGCCAAGCGAGCGAGGTGAAGTTTCCGAAGCACATCCTTCCTGGAACGTTTGCAAGCGGCTTCGCCTACGACCTGATGCTGAAAGATATGCGCATCGCCGTCGGCTTGTCGGACGGCCTCGACACACCGATCGTCCGGTCGGTGTTCGAGCACCTCCGGGAGGGACGCTCGCAGCTCCACGGCGCGCCGGACCACACCGAGATCGCCCGCTTGTACGGGCTCGATGACAACGAGATGGAGAACAACCGATGACCGACACCGACGCACAGGCGTACATCAATGACATGGCTCGCAAGCGGGGCTATGTGCTCGATTACCACAAGATCATGGCAAAGCAGGACTTCCCAGTATTGCAGGCGGCCAATCACGTCGTCTCGGCGGCGTACCTCGACGAGCGGACTCTGGACCGCAAGACCAAGGAACTCATCTTCATCGTCTCGCTGACGGTGATGAGGGCATCCAAGGGACACATCCAGTCGCATATCCGCGTCGCGCTCGACCTTGGGCTGAGCCCGACCGAGATCCTCGAGGCGATCGAGATCGCCCTGCCGGAGGCGGGGGTCGTCGCTTTCCAGACCGGATTCGAAGCGTGGCGCGATGTCGTCGGCGCAGAGGGAATCGAGCCGACGGTCGTCGCGCACGAGGGTGGTTCGGGCGCGTAACGAGCCCGAGCGGGGAAGGAGACGGTATGCGAGCAGAAACCACGTGGCAGGTCGTGATCATCAAACACGGCACGCGGATGACCACGCGTTCGGATGCCTTCATGAACTATTCGTTCTACGGTGAGCGTGACGCGCCCCATCGTGTGGACTACTACTTCTGGGTTCTGCGCCGCGGCGATCAGGCCGTCATCGTCGACACCGGCTACTCCCGCCACGAGGGGACGAGACGCGGAAGGGAAGTGCTCATCGACCCCGTCGATGCGCTCCGAGAACTCGGCATCGATCCCGAAGCCGGGCATCCCGTCGTGATCACCCACGCCCATTACGATCACATCGGCAATGTCGATGCGTTCCCGAACTCGCCCGTGTACATCTCGCGTGCAGAACTGGATTTCTGGACGAGTCCCATGGCGCGGAAGACGCTCTTCGCGCATTACGGCGACCCGACCTCGGTCGACGCGTTAGAACCCGCGCGCAGGCAAGGACGTCTGCACACGTTCGACTCCGAAGTCGTCGTCCGTCCGGGCATCATCGCCTCCGTCGTCGGCGGACACACTCCAGGCCAGTCGGTCGTTTCCGTAACGACCGTTGAGGGCGTCGTCATGCTTGCCAGCGACGCAATGCACTTTCATGAAGAGCTCGAGCGAGACATGCTGTTCCAATCGATGGCAGACCTGCCGGCATCCTTCGATGCGCTCGAGCGACTCCGTCGGTCACCGGCCGCGCGCATCGTGAGCGGGCACGATGCGCGCGAGCTGAGCCGGCACGCAGCCCTCCCGGGCGCGCTGTCGAACCTCGCGGCGACGATCGGCATCGCATGATACGAGCACGTCTTCTGGCTGCGATCCAATCTCCCTCGGTGAGTGCCATCTCCCGCGGCGCCGAGACGGCCTTCGAACTTCGGGGTGATCGGTGGAGTATCAATATCGTCGCCGACAAGGTCGGGATGTCCGCCGGCGGCTCCCCCCGCTTTCAGCTGCAGGCGGACGACACCACATGGTCCGCACTACTCACGCAGACACCGCTCGCGGGATGGCAGAGCATCGTCCATCTCGTGCGCACAGGGACGGTCGAGCTGCACGGGAGCGAGGTCGAATACGCGCGGCACATCCACCTTGTGCGCGCACTCCTTGACGCTGCGCGCGGCGCCGACGATTGGCATCCTGACGCTCCCGCTCGACTGCTGCAGGCACGTGGTGAGTACCAGCGCGTGTCGAGTGCGCTGGGGACCGCCGACGTCTATGTGGAGCGGTGCGGGACAGGGCCTGCGCTCCTCGCGCTCGCCACCGCGGGCAGTGACACGTCGCAGTGGCACGGACTCATGACGCAGAGCGATATCACCGAGCGGCACGAGCTCGTGACCGTAGACCTGCCGTGGCATGGCAAATCGTCGCCCACCTTTGGCACACCACTCGGTGGTTGGCGCCTGAAGCCCGCTACGTACACCGATTTCATCTGCCGAATCGCAGATGAGCTGGACATGCGGCGGCCGGTGCTGGTCGGCGCATCGATGGCGGGCGCGGCCGTGGTGCACGCGCTCGCTCGGCACCCCGCTCGATTCGGCGGCGCGGTCGCTTGCCAGGTCGGACCACGCGTTCGCAACCGGGCGGCGCCGCAACTACGATCCGCGGACATCGACCAGTCGCTGTTCGTCCCGGAGTGGACATACGGGCTCATGAATCCCGCGTCCCCCGCCGAGTACCGCAAGCGCGTGTGGTGGGGGTACTCATCCGGCGGCGCCGGGTTGTACTCCGCCGATATCGCCTCATATGAACAGTGGGAATTCGATGAGGTGAGGCCACTTCTGTCAGAGTCCACACCCCACATCGCCGTGCTCAGCGGCGCGTTCGACACCACAGTCCCTCCATCCGCCTCGCGTGAACTCGCCGCAGTCATCCCGAACTCGTCGTTCGAGGAGATGCCGGACCTCGGTCACTTCCCCCACGCAGAGAATCCCGCGGTCTTCGCCACCTACCTTGAGAAAGCGTTGACGAGGATCACACAACACGACCCATTGGGTCCCCACTTGACGACCAGATAGGCTCGCCGCGGAAGGAGCGACGATGCACGATCTCGAACAGGCCCGCCGAACCCGCGACTGGGTGAACGAGGCGGTGCGCAAGGTCGCCGCCGACGCCAACCGGTCATCCGACACGCATCTGCTGACGGTTCCGCTGCCGCCCGAGTGGGGCATCGAGCTCTACCTCAAGGACGAGTCGACGCACCCGACCGGGAGCCTGAAGCACCGGCTCGCGCGGTCGCTGTTCTTATACGGCCTGTGCAACGGGTGGATCGTCGAGGGCACCACCATCGTCGAGGCATCGAGCGGGTCGACGGCCGTCTCGGAGGCGTATTTCGCCCGGATGCTGGGGCTGCCGTTCGTCGCGGTGGTGCCGCGATCGACCACGCAGGAGAAGATCGACCTCATCGAGTTCTACGGCGGGCAGTGCCACTTCGTCGACGACCCGGGCGAGGTCTATGCCGAGGCGGCACGCATCGCCGCGGCGCGCGGCGGCCACTACATGGACCAGTTCACGTATGCCGAGCGGGCGACCGACTGGCGCGGGAACAACAACATCGCCGAGTCGATCTTCGACCAGCTCTCGGCCGAGCGGCACCCGGTGCCCCGGTGGATCGTCGTCGGTGCCGGCACCGGCGGCACGAGCGCGACGATCGGTCGCTATCTGCGGTACCAGCGGCATCCCACCCAGCTGTGCGTGGCCGATCCCGAGAACTCCGCCTTCCTGGATGCGTGGGCCACCGGCGACCTGTCGGTCACCACGGGTGCGCCCAGTCGCATCGAGGGCATCGGGCGGCCGCGGGTCGAGCCGAGCTTCCTACCGCAGATCGTGGACCATATGGTGCGGGTGCCGGATGCCGCATCCATCGCCGCGATGCGGTTCATCCGCGCGCGCACGGGGTTCGGCGCCGGAGCGTCGACGGGAACGAACCTGTGGGCGGCGTTCGGGCTGATCGCCGACATGCTGCGGCGCGGCGAGACCGGCAGCGTCGTGACGCTGCTGTGCGACTCGGCCGACCGCTACCGGCACACCTACGGCGACAACGCGTGGCTGGCCGAGCGCGGGATCGACCTCGCCGGGCCTTCGGCCGTGCTCGAGGAGTTCGCCGCGACCGGCGCCTGGCCGGCCTGAGGGGCAGGCGCCGCGCACGCTCTACTGGCGGCTCGGGTCGCGGCATCCACTCTCGCCCTCGCCCGAGGCGAGGAGATCTGCCCAGGCGAGGGCCCTTTCGCGCGATCAAGCCCTCGCGTCATCCATTCCCCTCGCCCGAGGCGAGGAGGGGTCGGGATGCCGCAGCCCGGTGCCGCGCCGCAGATCGGACCCCTGGTTCCGCAGTCAACTTCTGCAAGTGCCCGGCGCGAGAGCCTGCAGAATGCGCCTGCCGAACAGGGGGCGGGATGCCGCGGCCCGGTGCCATACCGCAGACAGGCCCCCTCCGGGCTCGCGCGCCCGCCACCTCACAGACTTCGGAGAGTCGCGCCGACTTCGGAGCGATCGGGCAGAACACTCCGAAGATCGTGCGATCCTCCGGAGTCTGGGAACGGTGGATGCCGCGGCACGCGGCACGGGTGCACGCCGCGGCACACGGCCCGACCACGCGGCCCGACCACGCGGCCCGGGCGCACGGCCCGACCACGCGGCACAGACCCCGGGCGCGGCCGATGCGCTGTGTGAACGAGAAGTTCAATACGTCTGGAGGATGTGTCCCGTCCTCCGACAACACAAGAGACCGCTGGCCCGTTCCGTCGGCGCGAGCCCGAGAAGCCCGCTCAGCGCTCCTCGGTGTCGGCGGCCTCGGCGGCGGCCCATGCGGCGCGGCGCGCGGCCTGCGCCTCGGGGTCGGGCACCGGGATCGACGCCAGCAGGCGCCGCGTGTACTCGTCGTGCGCGTCGCCGAGCACCTGGGCGGTCGTGCCCTGCTCGCGGATCGTCCCGTGCCGCAGCACCACGATGCGGTCGGCGACCTCGTCGATCACGGCGAGGTCGTGGCTGATGAACAGGCACGCGAAGCCCAGCTCGGCCTGCAGCTCGGCGAACAGCTCGAGCACCCGTGCCTGCACCGACACGTCGAGCGCGCTGGTCGGCTCATCGGCGATGAGCAGCTTCGGCTGCAGCGCGATGGCGCGCGCGAGCGACGCCCGCTGACGCTGACCGCCCGACAGCTCGTGCGGGTACCGGTCGCCGTACGAGGTGGGCAGGTGCACGGCATCCAGCAGCTGATCCACCCGGCCGCGCGCGGCCCGGGGATGCGCGGCCCGGCCGTGCACGACGAGCGGCTCGGCGATGCACTCGGCGATCGTCAGCAGCGGGTTGAAGCTCGTCGCCGGGTCCTGGAACACGAACCCGATGTCGGGCCGCAGCTTCTTCAGCCCGCGCATCGTCGTGCCGCGCATCTCGTGCCCGAGCACCTTCAGCGATCCGTCGACGACCTGGGTGAGCCCCACGATCGAGCGGCCGATGGTCGTCTTGCCCGACCCCGACTCGCCGACCAGCCCCAGCACCTCGCCGGGGGCGATCCAGAAGTCGACGCCCTGCACCGCGACCACGCCGGTGCGCCCGAAACGCCCCGGGTAGGCGATGTGCAGGTTCTCCGCGACGACGAGCGACCCCTCGGGCGGCTCCGTCGGCGCGGGCACCGAGCGGTCCTGCGTGGCGCTCTTGCCGCGGCCGACGTGGGGAACTGCGGCCAGCAGCTTCCTCGTGTACTCCTCGCGCGGGGCAGCGAACAGCTCGCGCGCCGACGCCTGCTCGACGATGTCGCCCTGGTACATCACGACGACGCGGTCGGCGAGGTCGGCGACCACGCCCATGTTGTGCGTGATGAGCACGACGGTCGCGCCGAACTCGTCGCGGGCCGTGCGCAGCAGGTCGAGGATCTCGGCCTGCACGGTCACGTCGAGCGCGGTGGTCGGCTCGTCGGCGATGATCAGCCCCGCGTTGAGCACGAGCGCCATCGCGATGACGATGCGCTGCTTCTGCCCGCCCGAGAACTGGTGCGGGTAGTCGTCGACGCGCCGGTCGGGCTCGGGGATGCCCACGCGCCGCATGATGTCGATCGCGGCCTTCTTGGCCTCGCGCTTCGAGATGCGATGGTGGGCACGCAGCCCCTCGGCGATCTGGAATCCAACCGTGTACACGGGGTTCAGCGCGGTCGAGGGCTCTTGGAACACCATGGCCGCGTCGCGCCCGCGCATCGCGCGCAGCTGCGCGTGCGAGGCGTGCACGACGTCGGTCTCGTCGCCGTGCGGCCCGCGGATGATCAGCGCTCCCTGCAGCGTCGCCGTCTCGGGCAGCAGTCCCAGCAGCGCGTTCGCGGTGACGGTCTTGCCCGACCCCGACTCGCCCACGATCGCGAGCACCTCGCCGGCGTGCGCTTCGAGCGAGATGCCGTTCACGGCGACGACGGGATCGCCGTCGGTCGCGAAGGTGACCTTGAGGTTGTGGATGGATGCCGCGTCCGGCGCGCCCGCGCCGGGCACCGTCGCGTCGCGCGTGGTGTCGCTCACTCGGCGGCCTCCTTCTCGGCGGCGACGACAGCCGCCCGGCGCCGGCGGCGCAGGCGCGGGTCACTGAGGTCGTTCAGGCTCTCGCCCACGAGCGTGATGCCGAGCACCACGAGCACGATCGCGACCCCGGGCGGGATGGCCGTCCACCAGATGTGACTGGTCACATCCGACACCGACCGCGACAGGTCATACCCCCACTCGGCGGCGGCCGTGGCCTCGATGCCGAAGCCCAGGAAGCCCAGACCCGCGAGGGTCAGCACCGCCTCGGAGGCGTTCAGCGTCACCACGACCGGCACCGAACGGGTCGAGTTGCGCAGCACGTGCCGGGTGAGGATGCGCAGCGTCGGCACGCCGATGACCTTCGCCGACTCGACGAACGGCTCGGCCTTGACCCGCACCACCTCGCTGCGCACGATGCGGAAGTACTGCGGCACGAACACGACCGTGATCGAGATCGCCGCGGCGAGGATGCCGCCCCACAGCGTCGACTGCCCGTGGCTGATGACGATCGCCATGACGATGGCCAGCAGCAGCGATGGGAACGCGTAGATCGCATCGGCGATCACGACGAGGATGCGGTCGATCCACCCGCCGAAGTAGCCGGAGAGCAGGCCGATGAAGATGCCGATGAAGATCGAGAAGATGATCGCGCAGATGATCACGAGCAGCGCGGTCTGCGCCCCCCAGATCGTGCGCGAGAGCACGTCGAATCCGCTGACCGTGGTGCCCAGCAGGTTCTGCGCGCTCGGGGCCTGGAGGGTGCCGAAGTCCTGCCCGTCCGCCGTGGTGCGCTGTGCGTAGCCGTAGGGGGCGATCCACGGCGCGAAGATCGCGACGATCACGAACAGGCCGGTGAGCACGAGGCCGGTGACGAGCATCGTGCGCTGCCAGCCGACGCTGTGCTTCAGGTGCGACACGACCGGGATGCGGTCGGAGAGCGGCCGCTTGGGTGCGCCGAGCCCGGCCTGCAGCACACCGGTCTCGGCCGGGTCGAACACGCCGGTGGGGGTGGGGTCCTGGGTCTGGCTCATCTCAGTACCTCACTCGCGGGTCGATCAGCACGGCGATCACATCGACGATGAAGTTCACGACGGCCACGACCACCGCGATCATGATGACGATGCCCTGCACGGCCACGAAATCTCGGGCTTTCAGATACTCGGCCAGCATGAAGCCGAGACCCTTCCACTCGAACGACGTCTCGGTCAGCACGGCGCCGGCCAGCAGCAGGGCGATCTGCAGTCCGATCAGGGTGACGATCGGGATGAGCGCCGGCCGGTACGCGTGCTTGGTGACGAGGCGGTACTCGCCGACACCGCGCGAGCGCGCCGAGGTCACGTACTGGGCGCCCAGCGTGCCGATGACGTTGATGCGCACCAGGCGCAGGAAGACGCCGGCCGTCAGGATTCCGAGTGCGAGACCCGGCAGCACCGCGTGCCACAGCACGTCGATCACGGCATCGGGATTGCCCAGCCGAATCGCGTCGATGAGGTAGATGCCGCTGGGGTTGTTCAGCGTCTCGAGCTGGAGTTCGACGCGGGTGGATGCCCGACCCGACACGGGCAGGATGTTGAACTGCACCGCGAACACGAGCTTCAGCAGGATCGCGATGAAGAAGATCGGCGTCGCGTAGCCGAGGATCGCACCGACCCGGAGCACGGCATCCTGCCACCGGTCGCGCTTGTAGGCGGCGACGAGTCCCAGCGGAATGCCGATGATGAACGCGACGATGAGTGCGTAGAACGCGAGCTCAAGGGTGGCCGACCCGTACTGCAGGAGGATCTCGGTGACCGGCCGGTGGTCGGTGAGGGTCGTGCCGAAGTCCCCGCGGAAGACCCCGAGCAGATAGTCGAGGTACTGGACGACCAGGGGCCGGTCGTAGCCGGCCTCGTGGATGCGGGCGGCGAGCTGCTCGGGCGGCAGCTTTCCGCCGAGTGCCGCGGTGATCGGGTCACCGGTCAGCCGCATCAGGAAGAACACCGTCGTGACGAGGATGAACACCGTCGGGATGATCAGCAGCAGACGGACGAGGATGTAGCGCCAGAGCCCGCCGCTTCGGGCGCGGACGGGTTTGGACGCCAGGTCGGCGTCTTCGACGACAGTGGTCATGCGTGAACCTTACTCAGACACCGGTCGTGCCCGGTCGCCGGAGCGGCCGGGCACGACCTGGATGTCACTACTTGTGCAGCGGCGCGTAGCGGAACTTGAACGAGGCGTCGAGGGTGGTGCCCTGAACGTCCTTGCCCACGACGGCGACCTGCGTGCCCTGCAGGTACGGCAGCGTCGACAGGTCCTTGGCCACGAGGTCCTGGATCTGACCGATCTCGTCCGCGCGCTTGGTGGCGTCGGTCTCGGTCTGCTCCTTGGAGATCAGCGACTGCACGTCGGCGTTGTCGTAGTGGTTCGCCAGGAAGTTGTCCTTCGAGAAGAACGGCGACAGGTAGTTGTCGGCGTCCGAGAAGTCCGGGAACCAGCCCAGCTGGTACATCGGGTACACGTCGGAGGTGCGGTCCTTCGAGTACTGCACCCACTCGGTCTGGGCGAGGTTGACCTTGAACAGGCCGCCGTTCTCGAGCTGCGTCTTGATGGCGGCGTACTCGTCACCCGACGACGGGCCGTAGTGGTCGCCGTTGTACTGCAGGTTCAGGGTCACCGGCGTGCTGACGCCGGCGTCGGAGAGGGCCTGCTTGGCCTTGTCGAGGCTGGGGCCGCCGTTGCCGTCGCCGTACAGCGACTTCAGCGCCGTGTTCGCACCGGTCATGCCGTCTGCGACGTACGAGTACAGGGGCGTGTAGGTGTCCTTGTAGACGTCGGAGGCGAGCTTCTCGCGGTCGATGAGGTCGGCCATCGCCTGGCGGACGGCCAGGGCCTTCGCCGGGTCGGCGTCGTCGGTCTTGGTGCCGAACGGCATCGTGGCCATGTTGAACACGATGTAGCGGATCTCGCCGCCCGGGCCCTTGACGACCTGGACCTTGCTGTTCTTGCCCAGGTCTTCGACGTCGGTCGCCGACAGGCTGCGGAACGCCACATCGATGTCGCCGTTGCCGATCGCGAGCTTCAGGTTCGAGGCATCCGCGTAGTACTTGACGGTCACGCTGGAGTTCTCCGCAGCGCCGAGCTCACCCTGGTAGTCCTTGTTGGGCTCGTAGTTGACGAGCTCGTTGACCTTGTACGACGAGATGACGTACTGGCCGGCGAATGCCTTGCCCTTGACGATGTCGTCGTCGGACGTGACCTTGTCGGCCGAGAACACCTGCTCGTCGACGATCGGGCCGGCGGGGCTCGAGAGCACCTGGGGCCACGTCTGGTCGTTCGGGTTCTTCAGGTGGAAGACGACCGTCGTGTCATCGGGGGTGTCGATGCTGTCGAGGTTGCCGAGCAGCGATGCGGGGCCGTTCGGGTCGTTGATCTTGATCACGCGCTCGAACGAGAACTTCACGTCGGAGGACGTGAGGTCGTCACCGTTGGCGAACTTCAGACCCGACTTGAGCTTGACCGTGTAGTCGTGCGGAGCGGTGAACTCCGCCGACTCGGCGATGTCGGGGGTGACGTCGGCGGTGCCGTACTTGCTGTTGAGCAGGAACGGGTAGATCTGGTTCATCACGGCGAACGAGCCGTTGTCGTACGAACCGGCCGGGTCGATGGAGGTGATCTTGTCGGTCGTGCCGACGATCAGCCCGCTGGCGGCGTTGCCGCCGTTGTCGCCGGAGCCGCCGCCGTTGCCGCCGCCGGCGCAGCCGGACAGGACCACGGCCGAGGCGCCGATCGCCCCGAGCGCGAGCAGGAGGCGCCCGCGCGAGTGTGTCTGCAATGACATAGTCGTTACCTTGCTGTGTGCGAAGCGGCCGCGCAGGGTGGCGCGACCGTATATGAGTACCATCCTCACCACACCTGTCGGGATAGGCAACCAGAGCGGTGTTCTGTGATCAGAACGCAACGGATGCCGACCCGACAGGGGGCAGGATGCCAGGGGTCAGAGCACCTTCGAGAGGAAGGCCTTGGTGCGTTGGTGCTGCGGATTCGTGAGCACCTCGTGCGGATCGCCCGATTCGACGACCACGCCGCCGTCCATGAAGACGACGGCGTCGCCGACCTCGCGCGCGAAGCCCATCTCGTGCGTGACGACGACCATCGTCATCCCGCTCTCGGCAAGCTCGCGCATGACGTCGAGCACCTCGCCGACGAGCTCGGGGTCGAGTGCGCTGGTGGGCTCGTCGAAGAGCATGAGCTTCGGGTCCATCGCCAGGGCCCGGGCGATCGCGACGCGCTGCTGCTGGCCGCCGGAGAGCTGCGCCGGGTAGTGGCCGGCCTGATTCGCCAACCCCACACGCGCCAGCAGCTCGCGGCCGCGGGCCGCGGCATCCTTCTTCGTCGCACCCTTGACCCGGATCGGGGCCTCCATCACGTTCTCGAGCGCGGTCATGTGGCCGAACAGGTTGAAGTGCTGGAAGACCATGCCGATGTCGCGCCGCTGACGGTTCGCCTCGGCGGGCTTGAGCTCGTAGAGCTTGTCGCCCTTCTCGCGGTAGCCCATCAGCTCGCCGTCCACGTAGAGACGGCCGGCGTCGATGCGCTCGAGGTGGTTGATGCAGCGCAGGAAGGTGGACTTGCCCGACCCCGAGGGGCCGATCACGCACATCACCTGGCCGCGGTCGACGCGCAGCGAGATGGACTTGAGCACCTCGTTGCTGCCGAAGCTCTTCGAGACCATCTTGGCCTCGACCATCGGAGTGTCGGTGGCCACCGTCATCCCTTCCCTCCCACGTCGATGCCGACGCCGGCGACGCCCTCGGCGCCCACCACGACCCCGCCGACGGCGGGCCGTGAGCGGTCGGACCCACGGGCGAACCGCTTCTCGACGAAGTACTGGCCGGCCATGAGCACCGACGTGAAGAACAGATACCAGATCGACGCGACGATCAGCAGCGGGATCGGCGCGAAGATCGTCGCCGAGATGTCGCTGGTGCGGCCGAACAGGTCCATCGAATACGGGATCGCGACCACCAGCGACGTCGTCTTCAGCATCGAGATGACTTCGTTGCCGGTGGGCGGGATGATCACGCGCATCGCCTGCGGGACGACGACGCGGCCCATCGTCTGGCCCCACGACATGCCGAGCGCGGTGCACGCCTCTTCCTGCCCCGGGTCGACCGAGAGGAGACCTGCGCGCACGATCTCGGCCATGTAGGCCGACTCGTTCAGCGCCAGGCCGATGACCGCCAGCATGAAGAGCGGCGGCGTCCAGGTGATGGTGAACTCGGCCCAGGTGTGCACGAACGGGATGCCGACGTACACGGTCTTGTAGATCAGGGTCACCAGACCCCAGAAGACCAGCTGCACGTAGACCGGCGTACCGCGGAACACCCACAGGAACGCCCAGGCGATCCACTTGAGCACGGGGTTGGGCGACAGGCGCATCACCGCGAGGATCAGGCCGAGGATGATGCCGAACAGCATCGCGAGCACGGTCAGGGCGAGTGTGATGAACGCGGCCTGCGTGACGCGGGTGTCGAAGATGTACTTGCCGACGATGTCCCACTGGAACGCCTCGCGCTGTGCGGCGTCGAGCACGAACAGCAGCACCAGGAGGATGAGGACGACGGCGACGGTGTTGCGCCACGGATGCCGCAGGCGCACCGCGCGGATCGTCTCCGCCCGTTCGGTGTGCACTGCGGCCGTGTCGACCGAGGGAGTGGATGCCGCGGCATCCGCCCCCTCGGGCCGTTGGGTGTCGGACATGACTACTGCTTCGACGCCGCGTTCACATCGGCGGCCGTGACAGCGCCGTCTTCGACGCCCCACTTCTGCAGGATCTTCAGGTACGTGCCGTCGTCGATGAGCGACTGCAGCGTGTTCTTGATCACGTCGGTGAGCTCGCCGCCCTTGGCGGTGGCGAAGCCGTACGGGGCGACGTCGAACGTCTCGCCGGCGGCCTGGATCTTGTCGGACTTCTGGTGGATCGCGTACTCGGTGATCGGCGAGTCGGCGCTCATCGCGTCGACCTGGCCGAGCACGAGGGCGTTGGTCGCGCCGTCCTGACCGTCGTACTTGAAGACCTTGATGGCGTCCTTGCCCGCGTCGGTGCAGGCCTTCGACTTGGCGGGCAGCTCTTCGGTGTCTTCGTACGTGCCGTCCTCGACGGCGACCTTCAGGCCGCAGGCGTTGTCGGGGTCGACCGTCTTGCCCTTGACCGACGCCCAGAGGATGCCGGCGTTGTAGTAGTTGACGAAGTCAACCTGCTTCTCGCGCTCGGTCGTGTCGGTGAATGACGAGACGCCGAGGTCGTACTTGCCGCCGACGATCGACGGGATGATGTTGTCGAACTTCGCGGCGGTGTACTCGGCCTTCACACCGAGCTTGGCGGCCATCGCGTTGGCCAGGTCGATGTCCCAGCCGATCGGGTTGCCGGCGTTGTCCTTGTACTCGTTGGGTGCGTACGTCGGGTCGGTGCCGATCTTCAGCACGCCGGCGGACTTGATCGCGTCGGGCAGCGTGGCCGCGAGCGCATCGTCTTTGGTGACGCCGTAGCCCGACGCATCGGCACTGGCGGAGTTGTCTCCGCCGCCGCCCTGCGGGTTCTCGGTGTCTTGGTTGTTCACGCATCCGGTGAGCAGCAGCGCGGCGGCCACGACGGCCACCGGCAGGGCGAGGATCCTTCGCATTTCTTCCCTTTCCTCATCTTCGAGGCGCCGACCCTCGGGCGAGGTCGACCCCTGAAGTCTAAGGACAAGAGTGCCGCATCCAGATTTCGATTCGGTTTCGACGACCGTGGTGGGATGTTCACCCCGTGTTCTCCGGGCCGTCATGCGCACCCGGTCGAGTGGGTCTGGCCGGGCCCCCGGCATCCACTCTTCCGAACAGGAGCCACGAAGAATGAACCGTTCCTCCAGGTCTGTGCGCGGATCTGCACGACGTCGCACGGTCGGCGTGATCGCCGTCTCGGCGGTCGCCGCCGGCACCCTGCTCGCGGTCGGCGCCGGCGCGGCGTCGGGCTCGAGCGCCTTCACGCCCGCCTCGCATCGGGTCTCGGCCGACAAGACGAAGGACGTCCGCCAGGCGATCGTCGGCGGCAAGGCCAAGAACGTCATCCTCCTGGTCGGCGACGGCATGGGCGACAGCGAGATCACGATCGCACGCAACTACGCGTACGGCGCAGCGGGCGAGCTGCCCGGCATCGACGCGTTGCCGCTGACCGGCTCGTACACGACCTACTCGGTCTACAAGGACGGGGCAGACAAGGGCAAACCCGACTATGTGACCGACTCGGCCGCCAGCGGCACGGGCTGGGCGACCGGCACGAAGACCTACGACGGCGCTATCTCGGTCGACGTCGACGGCAACCCGCTGCCGACGCTGCTCGAGCTGGCGAAGGCCAACGGCTTCCGCACCGGCGACGTGTCGACCGCCGAGATCCAGGACGCGACGCCGGCCGTGCAGGTCGCGCACGTCGACCAGCGCTCGTGCTACGGACCCGACAGCTCGTCGTGCGGCGACGACGCACTGGCCGCCGGCGGGCTCGGGTCGATCTCCGAGCAGCTGCTCGACACCCGCGCCGACGTGGTGCTCGGCGGCGGGCTCGCGTCGTTCGGCCAGCGAGCGGCGGCCGGCCAATGGAAGGGTTCGACCCTGCTGCAGCAGGCGACCGCGCGCGGATACCAGGTGGTGACGGATGCCGCGGGCCTGGCCTCGGTGAAGAAGGCGAACCAGTCGCAGCCGCTGCTCGGCCTGTTCACCGACGGCAACTTCCCGACGCGCTACGAGGCGACCACCGCGACTGTGGGCGGCGCCGACACCCCGGTGACGTGCCGGGAGTCGGCCGACCGGCTGCCGAGCTCGCTGTCGCTCGCGTCGCTGACCGACAAGGCCATCGACCTGCTGTCTGCGGGGTCGAAGAACGGCGGCAAGGGCTTCTTCCTGCAGATCGAGGGCGCCTCGATCGACAAGCGCGACCACGCCGCCGACGCGTGCGGACAGATCGGCGAGACGCTCGACCTCGACGAGGCCGTGCAGGTCGCCCTCGCGTTCGCCAAGAAGGACAAGAACACCCTCGTGCTGGTGACCGCCGACCACGCGCACTCCAGCCAGATCGTCGACTCGACGCCGCCCACCTCGCTGTCGACCGCGGTCAACACCGCCGACGGCACCGTGATGAAGATCTCGTACGGCACCGCCGCGGCGGGAGGCTCACAGCAGCACACCGGAACGCAGCTGCGCATCGCCGGGTACGGCCCGGGCGCGGCGAACGTCGTGGGGCTCACCGACCAGACCGACACGTTCGGGACGATCAGCCGCACGCTCGGGCTGTCGACCGATGCGGCCAAGCTGAGCAAGAAGGCCTCGGTCTCGTCGGGCTATGCCACGCCGGGCCGCAAGGTCACCGTGCGCGGCGACGGGTTCGCCGGCGACCGGCAGGCGACCGTCACGTTCGGCGACGAGACGCAGCGGGTCGACGTGATCGACGGTGCGGTCACGGCGACGTTCACGGCGCCGGTGCCGTCGGGCCGCCAGCAGGTCGTGAAGGTCACGGTCGAGGGCGCTCAGACCGGGGTCGCGAAGACCGCACGCATCACGGTGCGCAAGTAGGGCATTCACGCATTCCGGGGTCGGGGCCCTCGCAGGCCCCGGCCCCTTCGCGCGCGCGCCGGCCGGGGCATCCCCTCATCCGCCCCTTCACCCCGCCGAATTCACATGAGTTTGTCCCACGAACGTCAAACCTCCGGCGGTTTGACGTTCGTTCGACGGACTCATGTGAATTTGGCGACCGGGCAGGGGTGCGCGGGGCGTGACGAATGTCACGGTGAGGTCGTGACGGGCGTGTGCGGGCCCGTGGGGGTCTGCGTTCGAGCATGGAGACATGGAATCGACAACACTCCCGACCGGACGTGGAAGGGATGCCGCAGCCGCCGGCACCGCGCCGGCGATCTCAGCGAGCGGCCTGACCAAGAGCTTCGGGCGCGTCCGTGCCGTCGCGGGCGTCGACCTGCACGTCGAGCCCGGCGAGGTCGTGGCCTTCCTCGGCCCGAACGGCGCCGGCAAGACGACGACGATCGACATGATCCTCGGCCTGTCGCAGCCCGATGGGGGCGAGATCAGCGTCTTCGGCACGACCCCGCGCGGCGCGATCGCCCGCGGATACGTGTCGGCGGTGCTGCAGACCGGCGGGCTGCTCAAAGACCTCACCGTCCGCGAGACGGTGGCGCTCACCGGTAGCCTGTTCAGCGACACCCGGCCGGTCGATGAGGTGCTCGGCAGGGCCGGCATCCTCGACATCGCCGACCGCATGGTCGGCAAGTGCTCGGGCGGCCAGCAGCAGCGGCTGCGGTTCGCGATGGCGCTGCTGAGCGACCCCGGACTGCTCATCCTCGACGAGCCGACCACGGGCATGGACGTCGAGGGTCGCCGCTCGTTCTGGCAGGCGATCCGCGACGACGCCCAGCGCGGGCGCACCGTGCTCTTCGCGACGCACTACCTGGATGAGGCCGACACGTACGCCGATCGCATCATCCTCATGAGCCAGGGGCGCATCGTCGCCGACGGACCGACCGCCGAGATCAAGAACCTCGTCGCCGGACGTGTCGTGCACGCCACGCTGCCGGGGGCGGATGCCGTGGCCCTGGCCGCGCTGCCGGGTGTCACCGACGTCGAGACCCAGGGCGACCGCATCACCGTGCGCACCACCGACTCCGACGCGCTCGCGCGCCACCTGCTCACCCTTACCGACGCACACGACGTCGAGATCTCATCCCAGAACCTCGAGAGCGTGTTCCTCGCCCTCACCTCGGAAGGAGCCCGGTCATGACCACCGTCACCGCCATCTCGCTGGAACGCAAGGTGCCGCCGTTCGGCGGGTTCAACATGCGCTTCCTCGCGATCGAGCTGAAGCGACGCTTCCGCAACTACCGCACGCTCGCCTTCACGGTCGTGTTCCCCGTCGCCATGTACTTCATGGTCGGCTACCCCAACCGCAATACGCCGCTGACCGGTGAGCCGATCTCGGCCGGCGGGCTGTCGGTGGCCGCCTACATCATGGTCTCGATGGCCGTGTACGGCGCGATGATGTCGGCGACGGCATCCGGCGCCGCGGTCGCCGTCGAGCGCTCGCTCGGCTGGAGCCGCCAGCTGCGCCTCACTCCGCTGAACCCGGTCGCGGCCGTCGCGACCAAGGTGATCGCCGGCATGCTGTTCGGTCTCATCGCGATCGTCGCGACCTACCTGGGCGGAGCCCTGACCGGCGTGCACATGAGCTGGTCGCAGTGGCTGGTCTCGGGACTCGTCGCCTGGCTACTGGGGGCCGCGGTGTTCACGGCACTCGGCCTCATGATGGGGTACCTCGTGCCCGGTGAGAACGCGATGCAGCTCACGAGCCTGGTGATCGTGTTCCTGGCGTTCCTCGGCGGACTGTTCTACCCCGTCAACATGATGCCGCAGGTGCTGCAGGATGTCGCCGCCTGGACCCCCGTCTTCGGCATCGGCGAACTCAGCCGCGCTCCGCTCACCGGCGACGGCTTCGACCTCGGAGCTCTGCTGAACGTGCTGCTCTGGCTGGCGCTGTTCGTGCTCGGGACGGCACTGCTGTTCCGCCGCGACACGAAGCGGGTGTGACTCGCGGCATCACGCCGCACCCCCGTGGTCTCGGCGCCGGGCCTCCCCCCGGCGCCGAGATCGCACCGTTTCTCGCGAGATCGCACCGTTTCTCGCGAGGTCGCACCGTTTCTCGCGAGAAGTCACGCGACCTCGCGGGAAGTCACGCGACCTCGCGAAAAAGCGTGCGACCTCGGCGGAGCGGGGCCGCAGAACCTAGGGTGAACACGATGGATGAGCACGACACCGAGCCGCACGCGCGCCGGCCCGCGCAGGCGCCCCCGCACGCGCGCGACCGGCCGCGGACGCGCGCCGCCGACCGCGACGGGCTGCGCACCCCCAACCCGCCGTGGCCCGTGATGCCGCCCGAGATGGGCACCGGGGCGTTCCTGCTCATGCGCGACGTCGTCTGGAGCCGCGGCGCGATCAGCTGGTACGTGGGCGGCGGCATCTCACTGCTCTGGCTGATCAGCACGGGACAAGAGGTCATCGAGCAGGCATCCACGGCAGGATCGGCGACCATCGGCATCCTGCTGGTCGTGCTCTACGGCATCGGCTTCCTGCTCGCGGTGCCGGTCGGCTGGGGCCTCCCCGTCCGCTGGCGCCTGCTGCCGGCGCTCGGCCTGTTCGCCCTCTCTTTCGCGCTCTTCCCCTGGCTGAGCTGGGACATCTGGTCGCAGTGGACCTACGTCGGCGTCGTCATCGGCATGATGGTGCTGAGCTGGCGGACCACCCTCATCCTCATCGTCGCGCTGGCGGCGCTGGGCCTGTTCTTCCGGGTGGGGATCGACGGCTGGACGGAGGACATCCTCTGGGGCCCGGCCATCATCTTCTCGATCTCGCTCATGATGGCCGCGTTCGCCCGCACCTTCGCGGCCATGAACCAGCTGCGTGCCACGCAGAATCAGCTCGCACAGCTCGCCGCCGAGCGCGAGCGCGGGCGCATGGCCCGCGACATCCACGACATCCTCGGCCACTCGCTCACGGTCATCACGGTGAAGGCCGAGCTGGCGAACAAACTCATCGACGTGGATCCCGCCCGCGCGAAGACCGAGCTCTCCGAGATCGAGCAGCTCGCGCGCGGAGCCCTCGCCGACGTGCGCACGACGGTCGCCGGTGCCCGCGGCGTGAACCTGCCGGCCGAGCTGGTCGTGGCCCGCGCCGCACTGGAGGCGGCGGGCATCACACCCGAGATCCCGACGGCGACGGATGCCGTGGGCCCGGCCCACCGCGAGCTCGCGGCCTGGATCGTCCGCGAGGGCGTCACCAACGTCGTCCGTCACTCCGGCGCGACCCGGTGCGAGGTGCGCCTCGGCCCGCGCAGCGTCGAGGTCGCCGACGACGGCGTCGGGCCCGTGGCATCCAGTGCCTCGTCCACAGGGCTCGCGGGCCTGCACGAGCGGGTCGCCGAGGCCGGCGGCACCCTGACCATCGGCCGCAGCGACCTCGGCGGCTTCAGCCTGAAGGTGGACCTGTGATCACCCTCCTCATCGCCGACGACCAGGCCCTTGTGCGCGGAGCACTCTCGGCCCTGCTCGCCCTCGAGCCCGACATCGACGTGGTCGCCGAGGTGGGGCGCGGCGATGAGGTGGTGGATGCCGCACTCCGCACGAACCCCGACGTCGCCCTGCTCGACATCGAGATGCCGGGGCTCGACGGCATCGCCGCCGCCGCCCTGCTGCGCGAGAAGGTGCCGGCGTGCCGCACCCTCATCGTCACGACGTTCGGCCGCCCCGGCTACCTCACCCGCGCGATGCGCGCGGGCGCCTCGGGCTTCGTCGTCAAGGACACCCCCGCCGCCCAGCTCGCCGACGCGGTGCGCCGCGTCGCTCAGGGGCTGCGCGTGGTCGATCCCGGGCTGGCGGCCGAGTCGCTTGCGCAGGGCGAGTCGCCGCTGACCGAGCGCGAGACCGACGTGCTCGAGGCCGCCCGCGCCGGCGGCTCGATCGCCGACATCGCCCGCATCCTGCATCTGTCGGAGGGCACGGTGCGCAACCACCTCTCCAGCGCGATCGGCAAGACCGGCGGCCGCAACCGCGCCGATGCCGCCCGCATCGCGGAAGACAACGGCTGGCTCTGATCGAAGACCGAGTCGAGTGGATGCCGCGACCCGCGGCATCCACTCACTCTCCCCCCTCGGCCGGACCGAGTCCGAAATGCGCGAGCTCGGCCTCGTCGAGCATGCGCGAATGGATGATGAAGCGCTTGCCGGTCGGGCCCTCCACCGAGAACCCCGCCCCGCGGCCGGGCACGGCGTCGATGGTCAGATGCGTGTACTTCCAGTACTCGAACTGCGCGGCCGACATGAACACCTCGATCGGCGTCACCCCGTCGATCTCGAGCACTCCCAGTCGCACATCGCCCGGTCCGGTCAGGAACATCCCGACCGGGTAGCACATGGGCGAGCTGCCGTCGCAGCATCCCCCCGACTGATGGATCATCAGCGGCCCGTGCTGCTCCTCGAGCTCGCCCAGCAGGGCGGCCGCGGCATCCGTCACCGCGACGCGCCGGTACTCATCGGCCATGATGCCGCTCCTCTCCTCGCGTGAACGCACCGGGGGCGGGTGCCGCAGGGCCTGCGCCCGCCCCCGCCGCGGATCAGAAGAAACCCATCGCGCCTTCGGCGTACGACACCAGAAGGTTCTTGGTCTGCTGGTAGTGGTCGAGCATCTTCAGGTGGTTCTCGCGGCCGATCCCCGACTGCTTGTACCCGCCGAACGCGGCGTGCGCCGGGTACTGGTGATAGGTGTTGGTCCACACGCGACCGGCCTCGATCGCGCGACCGGCGCGGTAGGCGACGTCGCCGATGCGACTCCACACGCCGGCGCCCAGGCCGTAGAGCGTGTCGTTGGCGATCGAGATCGCGTCGTCGAAGTCGCTGAACGACGTCACCGACAGCACCGGTCCGAAGATCTCCTCCTGGAAGATGCGCATGTCGTTCGTGCCCTCGAACACGGTGGGCGTGACGTAGTAGCCCTCGCTGAACTCGCCGCCGAGGTCGGCGCGCTCGCCCCCGATGAGCACCTTCGCGCCGTTTTCCTTGCCGATGGCGATGTACGACAGGATCTTCTCGAGCTGGTCGTTCGACGCCTGGGCGCCGACCATCGTCGCCGGGTCGAGCGGGTTGCCCTGCACCATGCGCCCGACGCGCTCGATGCCGTCGCCGACGAACCGATCGTAGATCGACCGCTGCACGAGCGCGCGCGACGGACAGGTGCAGACCTCGCCCTGATTCAGCGCGAACATCGCGAAGCCCTCCTGCGCCTTGTCGTAGTAGGCGTCGTCGGTGTGCAGCGCGACATCCTCGAAGAACACGTTCGGGCTCTTGCCGCCCAGCTCGAGCGTCACCGGGATGAGGTTCTGCGACGCGTACTGCATGATCAGCCGCCCGGTCGTGGTCTCTCCGGTGAAGGCGATCTTGCGGATTCGCCGGTGCGACGCGAGCGGCGCCCCCGCCTCGATGCCGAAGCCGTTGACGATGTTCACGACGCCCGCCGGCAGCAGGTCGCCGATGATCTCGAACAGGAACAGCAGCGACGCCGGGGTCTGCTCGGCGGGCTTGATGACGACGCAGTTGCCGGCGGCGAGGGCCGGCGCGAGCTTCCACGCGGCCATCAGGATCGGGAAGTTCCACGGAATGATCTGCCCGACCACGCCCAGCGGTTCGTGGAAGTGATAGGCGACCGTGTCATCGTCGATCTGGCTGATGCTGCCCTCCTGCGCCCGCAGCACACCGGCGAAGTAGCGGAAGTGGTCGACGGCGAGCGGGATGTCGGCGGCCAGGGTCTCGCGGATGGGCTTGCCGTTCTCCCAGGTCTCCGCCACCGCGATGCGCTCGAGGTTCGCCTCGATGCGGTCGGCGATCTTGTTGAGGATGACGCTGCGCTCGGTCGGGCTGGTCTTGCGCCATCCCTCGAAGGCCTTCCACGCGACATCCACCGCCCGGTCGATGTCTTCGGCCGTGCCGCGGCCGACCTCGCAGAACGGCTTGCCGGTGACCGGAGTGATGTCTTCGAAGTACTGGCCCTTGATCGGCTCGACGAACTCGCCGCCGATGTAGTGGCCGTACCGGGAGCGGTACTCCGCCACGCTGCCGCGCTGGCCGGGAGCCGCATAGGCGCTCGAGACGCCCTCTTCGACGATGGTCATGTGCTGTCTCCTTTGACGGTGTCGCGACGGGGGTCGTCGCGTGCGTCGAGAGTAGATCGGCACGGGTTGCAGAGTGTTGCAACGGAGGGATGCCGCGGGCCGCCGCCTCAGGCCTCGAGCTTCTCCAGCCGCGCGACGATGCCGGCCCGCCGCGGCGAGCGCGGCGGCAGCATGCGCAGGCACAGCTGCAGGGCCTGCACGTCGTCGCGCCCGACGGGACCGTCGGTGAACGCGAGCAGCACGTCGACGGACGCCTCGGCCAGCAGCGTCTCACGCAGCGCGGTGCGCACGCTCTCACGGAACTCCGCCACGCCCGGCGCCAACGACCCCGGCAGCACATCGCCCGGGTACGACGCGAGGGCCACCCGGTGCGCGCCGCGGTCCAGCAGCGACAGCACCTGCTGCGCGTCCGTCTCGACGCGCCCGCCCAGCCGGTACGGCTGCGACTGCAGCTCGATGCCCAGCGGCCCGAGGGCCTTGCGCAGCCGGGCCATCTCGGCGCGCACGGTGACCGGCGACTCGGTGCGCTCGTACACCAGGTCGGCCAGCGCATCGCCGTTCAGCCCCTCGGGGTGCGTGGCGAGCATGAGCAGCAGCTCGGCATGCCGCAGGGTCAGCTCGTGCGCGGTGCCGGCGCGGTCGAGCTCGGCGCGGTCGCGGCCGAGCACGCGCAGCGTGGCGCCGGCCGGTGCCGGCCGCGACGGTGCCCGTGCCGCGGTCGGGCGCTCGGCGCGCTCGCGCAGCCGCGCCAGCAGCAGCTCGCTCTCCACGGCGCGCGCGGTGGCGTCGACCAGCAGCTTCGCCTGCGGGGTGACGACCTCGTCGCCGCCGGTCACATCGATCACGCCCAGGATGCCGCGGGTCTCGGGGTCGTAGACCGGCGCCGCCGTGCACGACCACGGCTGCACGAGGCGGTTGAAGTGCTCGGCCCCGCGGATCTGCACCCCGGATCCCAGGCGCAGCGCCGTTCCGGGAGCGGCCGTGCCCACGGCATCCTCCGACCAGTCCGCCCCGGGCACGAAGCCCATGTCACCGGTGAGCGCGCGCACGTGGCGATCGCCCTCCACCCAGAGGAGCCGACCGGCTGCGTCGCCGACCGCGACCACCACCCCCGACTCGGCGACGTCGCCGGGCATGAGCAGTTCGCGGATCATGTCCACCACGCCGGCCAGCGGATGCGTGCGGCGGAGCGCCTCGAGCTCTTCGGGCGTCAGCCGGATCGGCGCGAGCGACTCGACCCCGACGAGGCTGTCGAGCGAGCGCCGCCAGCTGTCGCGCACCACCGCACGCACGTCGCCGACGCGCGGGTCAGCGGGGTTGCCGGTGATGAACTCCTCGTGCGCGCGCTCGATCAGAAGACGCGATGCGTCGGGGTGGACGCCGCGCGGTGAAGACCAGGGCGAGGACATACCGGATCCGATCGGCGCTGACGGGTGGGTCCAGTGTAGGCCGCGGGGTGGCGACACGACACACCCCTTATCTTCTTCGCGCACTACTGTGCATTGCGTGGTACTGTCTCTCGCAGAAGACAGCGAGGGGCCTATGGACACGACACAACTGCTCAAGGGCGTGCTGGATGCCGCGGTGCTCGCGGTCGTGCAGCACGACGACGGATACGGCTACGACATCGTCCGGCGCCTGCGCGACGCGGGCCTCGGCGAGGTCGGCGACGCGTCGGTGTACGGAACGCTGCGCCGGCTCTACACGGCCGGCGCGCTGTCGAGTTACGTGGTGCCGTCCGACGGCGGCCCGCACCGCAAGTACTACGCGATCAGCCCCCGGGGCCTCGCGCTGCTCGACGAGCAGCGCCACGACTGGGCGAAGTTCTCGTCGGTGATGACGGGACTGCTCGCCGAGAAGCCCACTCCCGCTCTGCGCACGATCGGAGAGAACCGATGACCACCACCACCGCGCCCGCCGACCCGATCGCCGCCTTCGCGGCGGCGGTCCGCACCGAGCTCCGCGATCTGCCCGCCGACGAGGTCGACGACATCGTCGACGGCCTCGAGTCCGACCTGGCCGAGCAGGCCGCCGAGCACGGCGACGGGTTCGAGCTGCCCGATGCCGCCGCCTATGCGGCCGAGCTGCGGCAGGCGGCTGGGCTGCCCGAACGGCCGAGCGGCATGACCGCCCGCCAGGCGCTCGGCGCGCAGTTGCGCAGCATCGGTGATCGCACCGTCCGCGGCATCCGCTCGTCCCGCATCGGCTCCGGCCTGCTCGACTTCGCCGTCGCGCTGCGGCCGATCTGGTGGATCGCGAGGGGATGGATGCTGTACGTACTGGTGCTCCTCGTGCTCCGCGTGTTCCTCGGTCTGTCGGTCGATGTGCCGATCCCGATGAGCGGGGCCGCGATCGCGATCCTCGTGGTCATGGTCGTGGTCAGCATCCAGTGGGGTCGCGGCCGGTGGCGCCCCTGGGCCTGGACGCGCGTGGGACTGATCGTCGTGAGCACGGTGACCGCCGTGATGCTGCCGTTCGTGATCGGCATCGCGATCGGGCAGGTGCAGAGCTGGCAGCGCGACGCGTCGGCCGGGTACGTGTACGACCAGGCTCCGCCCGGGCTCGCCGTGGACGGCCAGCGCGTGCGCAACATCTTCGCGTACGACGCCGACGGCAATCCGCTGACCGATGTGCAGCTGTTCGACCAGAACGGCAACCCGCTGACGACGGTGGGCGGTCAGGACCCGACGAGCCCGGTCGACGAGTACTTCGCCTGGGGCGGAGGGCCGGTCCCCGTCGGGGTGTCTCAGCCGGGCCGCACACCGGTGTGGAACATATTCCCCCTGGAGGAGATCCCCGCCGGCCTCGACGACGGCGACCCCACGCTCGCCCAGGCCGCCACACCGCCGTTCGCGCAGGTGCCGTCGCTGCAGCGGCTGCTCGCGGCATCCCCCACTCCCTCTCCCGAGCCGACGGAGGGGTCTTCACCCGAGCCGACGCCTGAACCGACGCCCGGCGCGACCGAGGGCGCGCCGACGCCGACCGCGGTGCCCGACGGCGACGCGCACGGCGAGCGGACGGGGGTGGATGCCGCCACCGGCGCCGCCACCGACGATGAGGGCTCGCGATGACACCGGCGCAGGCCGTGCCGGCCGCCGCCGTCGCCCCCGCGCCGGCCGCGCACCGCACGGACTGGATCGGCCCCGATCTCGTCAGCGGCGAGGGGATCGTGAGCGTCGACGTGACGTTCCTCGTGAGGGATGCCCTCGCGGGACAGGTCGCGCCGCACGCGCCCTCACGCTGAGCCCGCGCCGCACCGCCGGCGGCCGCGGCATCCCGAGCTCTGAGACGCTCAGCCCCGGGCGGCCCACCAGTCCCGCAGCCGGCGCTCGGCCTCGTCGGGCCCGAGCACGCCCTCGTCCAGCCGCAGGTCGAGCAGGAACCGGTACGCCTCGCCGACGACGCGGCCGGGCTTCACGCCGAGGATCTCCTGGATCTGATTGCCGTCGAGGTCGGGACGGATCGCGTCCAGCTCCTCCTGGGCGGCGAGCTCGTCGATGCGGCGCTCGATGTCGTCGTACGCGGCCGCGAGCATGTGCGCCTTGCGCTTGTTGCGAGTGGTGACGTCGGCCCGCGTGAGGATGTGCAGCCGTTCCAGCTCGTCGCCGGCGTCGCGCACATAGCGCCGCACCGCAGCATCCGTCCACGCTCCCTCGGCGTAGCCGAAGAAGCGCAGGTGCAGCTCGATGAGCTTGGTGACGGTGTCGGTCGTCGCCGAGTCGAAGCGCAGCTCGCGCAGCCGCTTGCGGGCCAGGCGCGCTCCGCGCACGTCGTGGTGGTGGAACGTCACCGCCCCACCCGGCTCGAGCTTGCGCGTGGCCGGCTTGCCGATGTCGTGCAGCAGCGCGGCCAGCCGCAGCGGCAGATCGGGCGCGGCACCCGGGTGACGGCTGTGCTCGAGATCGATGGCCTGCCGCAGCACGGTGAGCGAGTGCTCGTAGACGTCCTTGTGGTGGTGGTGCTCGTCGACTTCGAGGCGCAGCGCGGGGATCTCGGGCAGGAACTGCGCCATCAGTCCCGTGTCGACGAGAATCCGGATGCCGCGGGTCGGGTCGTCCGTCGCCAGCAGCCGCATCAACTCGCTCTGGATGCGCTCTGCGGAGACGATCTGGATCGTCTCGCGCAGCTGCTCGATCGCCTGGATCGTGTCGGGATCGACCGTGAACTCGAGCTGCGATGCGAAGCGCGCGGCGCGCAGCATCCGCAGCGGGTCGTCGCCGAAGCTGATGCGCGGATCGATCGGGGTGCGCAGGATGCCGCGGACCAGGTCTTCGACGCCGCCGGTGGGGTCGACCAGCTTCTTCGAGGGCAGCAGCAGCGCCATCGCATTGACGGTGAAGTCGCGGCGCACGAGGTCGCCGTCGATGGAGTCGCCGAACGCGACCACGGGCTTGCGGGTCGTGCCGTCGTAGCTGTCGGCGCGGTAGGTCGTGATCTCGACCTGCTCACCGCGCACCCGGGCGCCGATCGTGCCGAACTCGCGGCCGATGTCCCAGTGGGCCGTGGAGATGGGCGTGACGATCTTCAGGATCTCGTCCGGCTGCGCGTCCGTGGTGAAGTCGAGGTCGTGGGTCACGCGACCCAGCAGCGCGTCGCGCACCGGACCGCCGACGAGAGCCAGCTCGCGCCCGGCTGCCGCGAACGCCTCCGCGAGGGATGCGACGGCGGGGGACGCGGCCAGCGCGTCCAGGCGCGCCACGCCCTCGGCCATGTTCAGCATGGATTCCAGCCTAACCCGCCGCCCCGCGCCTCACGCGAACGCGAGGAACCCGGCGAACACCAGCTCGCGCACGCGCGGCAGCAGGTCGTCGCGCAGGGCACCGGGGTCGACCTCGAGCAGCTGCGCGATCGCCGCGATCAGGGGGCCGACCGCCAGGTCGCCGTCGCACGCGCCGACCAGGGCCGCCAGCGCCGGGTCCGCCTCGACCACGCGACCGAAGCCGCCGCCCTGCCGCAGCTCGATGACGCTGGGCGCCTCCGCCCCCGGCAGGTGGTGCCGCGCCTCGGTGACATCGCCCGCGACGATCAGCACCGCCGCCGCGAGCGCCGTGTCGTCCAACTCGACAAGCCGGTCGTGCGCGGCGAGCGATCGTCCGAGGTGCGCCCCGAGCGCGTGCTCGGGCACCGGCTGCGGCATCCGCTCATACCGCGCCAGCGTCACCGCTCCGACCGGGCGGCGCAGCAGGATGTACCCGAAGCCGACCTCGCTCACCCCGCGCGCCGCGAAGTCGTCAAGCCACGCGCCCAGCAGCGCGTCGAACTCCGGCGTGCCCGGCAGGGTGCCGGCGTCGCGGATCCACAGCTCGGCATACGCGACCGGATCCAGCAGCTCGCGCTCGATCACCCAGGCGTCGAGCCCGGCCGCATCCACCCAGCCGCGCACCCGGTCCAGTCCCGCCGCGCCGTCGCGGGTCTCCCAGTTCGCGAGCAGCTGCGCGGTGCCTCCCGATGTCAGATGCGCGCCGACGCCGGCGATGAACTCGGCGACGAGCGCGTCGCCGACCCGCCCGCCGTCGCGGTACTCATACGCGGGCACCCCGTCCACGCGCGGGGTGATCACGAACGGCGGATTCGACACGACGCGGTCGAACCGCTCGCCGGCCACCGGTGCGAACATGTCGCCCGCGCGGGTCGAGATCGCGTCGGCGCCGTTCAGCAGGGCGTTCAGCCGCGTGAAGCGCAGCGCCCGCTGCGAGACGTCGGTGGCGACGACGGATGCCGCGGCGCGGCGCGCCCGCAGGGACTGGATGCCGCAGCCGCAGCCGAGATCCAGCGCCGTGTGCACCGGAGACGTGAGCTGCAGACCGGCCAGCGTCAGCGACGCGCCGCCCACGCCCAGCACGTGGTCCTCGGGCAGCGGGCCGCCCAGGGCCGCCTCGTCGAGGTCGCTGGCGACCCACCACTCGCCCACGGCGTCTTCATCGATGAACGCCTGCGGGCGCACGAGGGCGGTCGGCCGCAGCATCCCGTCGTCGACGCGGGCCAGCCCGAGGGCCTGGAGCCCGGCGATCGCCGTGGCCGGAAAGGCGCGGGATGCCGCCTCCACCGGCACCGCATCGCCGATGCCGAACAGCCGGGCGACCACGGCCAGGGCGCTCTCGTCGCCGGCGAGCCGGCGCCGGATCGGCAGCGTGTGCCCACGACCCAGCGCACCGTCGGCGGCGTCTCCCCACGTCTCGCGCACTGCGTCCGTGCGGTAGCCGGCGGCATCGAGGTCGGCGGCGAGGGCCCGGCACAGCACCGGATCGGGTTCGGGAAGCGGCATCCCCCCATTCAACCGCCCCTTCCCCGTTCAGAACTCCTCACATCCGTGTCGATCCGCGCCCGCACGCACCCCGGGCCCTCCGCCGCCACCCGAATGTGCGGAGTTCTGAACATGCGGGGGCCCGCGCTCGCCGCGGCGCGCGTTCGGCGGGCGCAGAGGCCGCCCCCGTAGAATCGCAGCTGTTCGTGCGGCATCCCCCCACGATCACCGCTCCATGACCGCGAGTTCCGAAGATCCCCGCATGCGCGCATCGCAGGCCGCCCCCCGGCCCTCCACCGACCCGCGCACCTGTGGTGACCGCAAACCGCACCGCCGCCGCCGGTTCGCCGCCCTCGCCACCGCGACCGCCCTCGTCGTCGCGCCGCTGTTCACGACGCCGGCCGCGTTCGCCGCGGACCCCACTCCGACCCCGTCGCCCTCGCCGACGCCATTGTCGGGCACCGTCGACGCGTTCGTGTCGCCCGACGCGAACGGCGTGCTCGAGCCCGACGAAGACCTCATCACCCACGTCACGCTGCGCAACGGCACCGATACCGCGGTGCCCGCGACCGACGTCACGCTGAGCCTCGGAACCGCACGGCTCACATCCCGCAGCGAGCTGACCGCCTGGCTCGATGCCGGCACCGGCGGCGACGACGCAGACGGAGGGCAGGCCGACCCCGCATCGGTCGACGGGACCACGACCGCGCTCGGCACCGGCTCGATCGCGGTCGTCGAGTCGGGCGAGACCGAATCGGTCGAGATCACGGTGTCGGCCGACGACAAGGCGCTCACGAAGCTCAAGCCCGGCGTGTACCCGCTCAGCGCCACGATCACCGGGCCCGCCCAGACACGCGTCGCGACCAGCGTGCTGACCGTCCCGAAGGAGCACGACACCGACCGCACCCCGGTCGCGATCGTCGTGCCGATCACCGTCGGCGGACTCGACGCCGGCCTGCTCAGCGCAGACCAGCTCGAGACGCTCACCGCCCCCGACGGCGAGCTCACCGCCGAGCTGAACGCTGTCGCCGGCACCTCGGCGATCCTGGCGATCGACCCCGCCCTTCCCGCCTCCATCCGGGTACTCGGGTCATCCGCGCCGAAGACCGCGACCGCGTGGCTCGAACGGCTCGACATGCTCTCGAACGAGCGGTTCGCACTGCAGTTCGGCGACGCCGACATCGCGGCGCAGCTGCACGAGGGCCGCTCGAGCCTGCTGCGCCCGGCGACGCTGCAGTCGTACATGAACGCCGCCGACTTCAGCGACGACGACACCGCCTCCACCGGTGACGAGATCGCCGAGACGCCGACGCCCACCGACACCGCGACGCCGGGTGCGCCCACGTTCCCGAGCATCGACGAGCTCGAGAGCCTCGGCGAGAACACGCGCGACGCCGTCTACTGGCCGTTCTCGAAGAGCGTCGGCGCGGCCGGCGTCACGAAGCTGGATGCGATGTCGACGGATGACACCGACGCCGTCACCCTGCTCTCGTCGGCGTCCGCATCGTCTGGGTCGGCACACGTCGACGCGGACGGGGCGAACGTGCTGGTGTACGACGCGGCGATCTCCGACACCCTGCGCACGGCGTCCCTCGAAGACGACTCCAAGATCCGCGGCGCCGCCCTCGCGTCCGTGACCGCTTCGCTCAACATCGCCGCGAGTTCCGGCGACGGCTCGCCGCTCATGGTCGTCGTCGACCGCGCGTCGACACGGTCGGTGCTGGGACTGTCTGCGGCGGTCGAGGCGGTGACGGGTGCGCCGAGCACCACCGCGTCGACGCTGACACGGCTGCTCGATTCGCCGGCACGTCAGGTGACGGTGAAGGATGCCGCGGCCGACACCGCCCGCGTCGACACGCTGAAGCAGCTGATCGACGGTGAGCGGGGCGTTGCGGCGTTCGCGACGGTGCTCGACGATCCGACGCTCCTGACGGCACCCGAGCGCGCGACGGTCCTGCAGCTCATGGGCGGCGGCTGGCTCGACGATTCGGAGGGCTGGGCCGACGCGATCGCCGCCCACCGGCAGGCGACCATCGACACCCTGAACTCCGTCTCGATCGCCCCCACCAGCGACTTCAACCTCGCCGGGCGCGCGGCGACGCGCAGCTTCGGCATTCGCAACCAGCTGCCCTGGCCGGTGAAGGTCACCCTCTTCGTGCATCCCGACAACCTGCGCCTCGAGGTGCAGGAGTCGACCGAGGTCACCGCGCAGGCCTCGAGCACCACTGCCGCGCACGTGCCGATCCAGGCGCAGATCGGCAACGGCGACGTCACCCTCAACCTGCGCCTGGTGAGCCCCACCGGTGTGCCGATCGGCCAGCCGCGCGACGTCGTCGTGACGGTGCACGCCGACTGGGAGATCATCGGTCTCACCGTGCTCGGTGTCGGCATCGGCGCCTTCCTCGTGATCGGCGTGGTCCGCACCGTCCTCTCCCGCCGGAGGCGGGCGGCGGATGCCGCGGCCGCCGCCGCGGGCGGCATTTCTGCTCCCGACGCGGGCGGTGACGGGTCCGCACCGCGCACCGACGCCGGCGGAGCTTCGACCGGCGGCGCGGCCGGCGGTGCGGCATCCACCCCCGACGACGGAGCCGCCCGGTGACCGGCATCGGCCGCGCGAGCGTGCTGATCGGGGCGGGCACGGTCGTCTCACGCCTCAGCGGCTTCGTGCGTCAGCTGATCATGGTGGCGGCCCTCGGCGGATCGTTCGCCGCCGCCGGCAACGCGTTCGCCGTCGCGAACGGGCTGCCGAACGCCATCTACGCGATCATCTCGACGGGTCTTCTCGCCGCGGTTGTCGTGCCGCAGATCGTGCAGGCCGCGTCGCACTCCGACGGCGGCACGGCGTTCATCTCCAAGCTCTTCACTCTGGGCTTCGTCGCGCTGCTCGTGATCACCGTGATCGCGATGGTGTGCGCCCCCCTGCTCGTCGAACTGTATGCGCGGGGCTTCACGCCCGATCAGAAGGCCCTCGCCACGGCGTTCGCGTACTGGTGCCTGCCCCAGATCCTCTTCTACGGGCTGTACGCGCTGGTCGGCGAGGCCCTGAACGCGCGCAACATCTACGGCCCGTTCACGTGGGCGCCGATCGTCAACAACATCGTGTCGATCGCGGGCTTCGGGCTGTTCTTCCTGCTGTTCGGTCCGCTCGGCGACATCGTCGACTGGACCCCGGGCCGCATCGCCTTCATGGGCGCCACCGCCACGATCGGCATCGTCGTGCAGGCGCTCGTGCTGTTCCTTTTCTGGCCGAAGACCGGCCTGCGCATCCGCCCCGACTTCCACTGGCGCGGCGTGGGGCTGAACCGCATCGGTCGCCTCGCCGGCTGGACCTTCCTGATGGTGCTGCTCGGTCAGCTCGCCGGCCTCGTGCAGTCACGGGTGCTGTCGGAGGCGGCCAAGGGCCATGCGGGTGTGTTCGCGGGGCAGAACGCCTGGCTGCTGTACATGATCCCGTATTCGCTGATCGTCCTCTCGATCGGAACGCCCTATTTCACGCGGCTCAGCGAGCACGCGGCGGCGGGCCGTCACGATGAGGTGCGGGGCGACATCGGCCGCAGCATCCGCACCGTCGGCGTCTTCATCGTCTTCGCGACGTTCGCGCTGGCCGCGGCATCCATCCCCGCCTCCCGCATGTTCACGAAGGACCCCGACGCCTCCGTGGCCTTCGCCCTCGTGCTCGTGTGCTACCTCGTGGGACTGATCCCCAACGCTGTGCAGTTCACGATCCAGCGCACGTTCTACATGTACAACGACACGCGCACGCCGTTCTTCTTCACGATCGTGCAGGCCGGCATCGTTGCGCTGACGGCCTGGCTCTCGGGGCTGTTCGTGCCGATCGAGTTCCTCGCCGCGGCGCTCGCCCTCGGGCAGTCGTTCGCGGCGATCGTGCAGCTCGTGCTGGCGACCTGGCTGCTGCGTCGCAAGATCGGTCCACTCGGCACCCGCTCGTGGATGGCCGGGCTCATCCGCTTCACCGTCGCCGCGATCCCGGCGGCGGCCGCGGGCTGGGGCGTGTTCCTGCTCGCCGGCGGCATCGGCGGGTGGATGACCGGCAGCATCGTGCTCGGGGTCGTCGGCTCGTGCGTCATCGGCGTGGTCGCGCTCATCGTCTATGTCGCGCTGCTGGCGCTGCTGCGTGCGCCCGAGCTGCGCCCGGCGCTCGACACGCTGCGCCGCGTCGTGCGCCGCTGACCGATTCATCGAGTGGATGCCGCGGGTCGGTGCGCCGCGCAACGCTCCGACGCACGGGCCGGGGCGGAATGCCCCGCGGTTACGATGTGTTGAGGCATGCGGACGCGTCGAAACGTCCGCGACAAGGGAGAGAACGTGCGTCAGCTCATCATCATCGGATCGGGTCCTGCCGGTTTGACCGCCGCCATCTATGCGGCCCGGGCGAACCTCAAGCCCCTCATCGTCGCGAGCAGCGTCGACGTCGGCGGTGAGCTGATGAACACGACCGAGGTCGAGAATTTCCCCGGCTTCCCCGAGGGCATCCAGGGCCCCGATCTCATGGCGAAGCTGCAGGCGCAGGCCGAGAAGTTCGGCGCCGAGGTCGCGTACGACGACGCGGTCGAGCTCGCGCTCGACGGACCCGTCAAGCGCGTCACGCTGGGCTCGGGCAAGGTCGAAGAGGCCGACGCGCTGATCTTCGCGACCGGCTCCGCCTACCGCAAGATCGGCATCGAGGGCGAGCAGCGCCTATCGGGCCACGGCGTCTCGTGGTGCGCGACCTGCGACGGATTCTTCTTCCGCGAGCAGGAGATCGCGGTCGTCGGCGGCGGCGACTCCGCGATGGAAGAGGCCACGTTCCTCACCCGCTTCGCCTCGAAGGTCTACGTCATCCACCGTCGCGACGAGCTGCGCGCCTCGAAGATCATGCAGGAGCGCGCGTTCGCCGATCCGAAGATCGAGTTCGTGTGGAACAGCGAGGTCGTCGACATCCTCGGCGACTCCGCCGTGACCGGCGTGAAGCTGCGTTCCACGGTCGACGGCACCGAGAGCGAGCTGCCGCTGACGGGCGTGTTCGTCGCGATCGGCAACGACCCGCGCACGCACCTCGTGCACGGCAAGCTCGACCTGACGCCCGAGGGCACGGTCTGGGTCGACGGCCGCTCGTCGCGCACCTCGATCGACGGCGTGTTCGCCGCCGGCGACGTCATCGACCCGACGTACCGCCAGGCCGTGACCGCGGCCGGGTCCGGCACGGTCGCTGCCCTGGACGCCGAGCACTTCCTCGCCGCGCACGGCGAGGCCGGCGCCCCCGAGGCAGACGCCGACGAGATCAGCGGCCGCCCCGAGGCCGAGGCCGTGGCGTAGGAACAAACCCGCGCCATCCGGCGTTTCATCGAGCAAGAGACTTTCCCACCGAAGGAGAACCATGACCGCGAAGGCGACCACATCCGCCACATTCGAGCAGGACGTCCTGAACGCCGACGGCCCCGTGCTCGTCGACTTCTGGGCCGCGTGGTGCGGTCCGTGTCGCATGGTCTCGCCCGTGCTCGATGAGATCGCGGCCGAGAACCCCGACAAGATCACGGTCCTGAAGCTGAACGTCGACGAGAACCCCGACCTGGCCATGAAGTACCAGATCACGTCGATCCCCGCGATGAAGGTGTTCGAGAAGGGCGAGGTGAAGACCTCGATCATCGGCGCCAAGCCGAAGTTCGCCCTCGAGAAGGACCTCGCGACCTACCTCAAGTAGACGCACAGACAGCGAAAGCCCCCGCGACCGTTCAGGTTCGCGGGGGCTTTCGTCATGAGCGGTCAGGATGCCGCGGGCCGACCGGCCGCGGCCGGCGGTGTTCCGCCGGGTTGCACCGCGGTCGCGGCGGTCGCGGCATCCGACGTCGCCACGATGTCCTTGATCTCATCGGTGGCGTAACCGCTGCGGATCGCCCAGACATAGGCGACGATGCCGACGAGCACCTCGACGCCCATGCCCCACGGAAAGCCCAGTGCCGGGTGCTCCATCGGCCCGTACTCGCCCAAGTAGCCGACGAGCATCGATGCGAGCAGCAGCCAGATCAACCACCAGTTCGCCGACACCGCGCGCTTGCCCTCCTTGCCCGTCGTCGCCCACACCGCCGCGCAGAACGCGATGACCAGCACGCAGAACGCGATGTAGTAGACCGGGAACGGCCAGCCGCCCTCCCGCTGCTGCCCGCCCGTGGTCAGAACCCATCCGCCGGCGGTCGCCACCCAGATCCACGCGACGAAGAACACGACGCTGATGACGATGCTCGACACCGCGTTCATCCACTTCATCTTCCACGCGTAGTAGGCGGTGAAGAACGGCAGTCCGATGAAGGTCGCCGTGATGACGTTCGTCAGCGTCGAGAAGCCGCTCCAGTAGAGGATCAGCACGGCAGCGAGGAAGGAGACCGGCGACCAGAACTTGAAACCCTTCAGCAGGAACGGCCGCTTCAGGTTCGGCGCCGTGCGGCGCAGCACGGGCAGGCCCGCACCGCCCATGATGTAGGTGAGCACCGCGGCCGAGCTGATGAAGCCGACGAGCTGGTACCAGCTGGGCGCCGGCACGAAGAACACACAGCCCACGACGGTCGACACGAGCAGGGGCAGCCACGGGATGCCGAACCGGTTGTTCGACGTGAACACCTTCGGGATGTTGCGGTGCACGCCCAGCCCGTAGCCGGTGCGCGCGCCCGTGCCGAGGTACACCCAGCCGGTGGCCAGCGGCGAGACCGCCGCGTCGATCAGCAGGAATGTGCCGAGCGCCGCCAACGCCGCCATGTTCGCCGAGTCCAGCGCGTGGAACAGCGGGCCGTCCGCCCATCCTCCCTGCACCAGCTTGTCCCATGAACCCGGGGCCAGCCCCATGTCCTTCCAGTTGATGGCGCCGATGAACGCGACCTGCAGCAGCGTGTAGATGACAGCCGGGATCGCGATCGACCCGATGGTGGCGAGAGGCACGTTGCGCTGCGGGTTCTTCGCCTCACCGCCGTAATCGAGTGCCTGACGGAACCCGAGCAGCGAGAAGATGATGCCCGTCGTCGCGATCGCGTGGAAGATCGGCGGCACACCCAGCGGGGCGAAGCCGTCGTACGTGGTGAAGTTCGTGCCCTTGAAGATGAAGAACAGGAAGATGAACGTCAGCGTCGGCAGGGCGATCTTCCAGATCGTGACCCAGCGGTTCGACTCCGCGAGGAATCGCGCACCGAAGAAGTTCAACGCGAAGAACACGACCATCAGCACGAAGCCGGCGAGGATGCCCGTCGGCCAGCTGAGCACCTGCACACCTTCGACCGTCGTCAGCAGGTGCAGATTCGGGAACCGGCCGCCGAGGTACGTCAGCGTCGCCTCCGCCTCGATCGGCGGAATCGAGACGACCGACAGCCAATAGGCCCATCCAATGATCCATCCCGAGAGTGACCCGTGCGTCAGGTACGTGTATCGCACGATGGCGCCCGAGCGCGGCAGCATTGCCCCGAGTTCGAGGTACGTGAGTGCAATGAGGAACACGAGTACCGAGGCGATGATCCACGACAGGATGGCCGCCGGGCCCGCGACGCCGGCGGCGGCGAGCACACCGAAGAGCCAGCCCGATCCGATCTGCGCGCTGACACCCAGCAGCAGCAGCTGGGTGAGGGAGAGTCTGCGTTTGAGTCCGCCGTCCGCGGTCTCGAATGAGCCTGTGACCGGTTCGGGTTCGGTTTTCGTCTGCGTCGCACTCATCACACACCACACTTCGTTGTCGGTCGTGACGATCCGCCGGCGAGCGGATCGCCGGTGCACACGGTACGCCCAGATCAGCGCGTTGTGGGATGGATCACCGAGCAGACGCACATGCCGCCGTCGGCATATGCCGACGAAAAGGGGCGGTGGATGCCGCTCAGGAGGCCTCGGTATGCACGACGGCGTCCCAGCGGCGATGAGTGTTGGCCTCGCCGAGCAGCTTCCATACCGCCGGGGTCAGCGGCGGGTAGTCGAGCGCGATCTGACGGAGTACGCGATAGTGACGTGCGGGGTTGGGACGGACGCCACCGTTCGCCGCGATGTTCTCGGCACGCAGTGTGAAGACGACGAGCTCGTCGACGCTGGGGAGCTCCTCCATGAACTCCCAGGGGTCCTCCCCGCCGAGCAGACGTTCCTCGATGATCACAGAGAGCTCATCGGTCGCCTCGGCGCGCAGCAGTTCCAGGCTCGCCCGTCGTCGCGGGGTGACCTCGCGGGGCTGGTCGGCTGAAGAACTCACCCGACCAGCCTAAGCGCCTTCGGCCCCCAGGGTGTCCGACGTGCCGCGGTCAGGAGGCGAAGCCGGACTCGCCGAGATCCTCGAGGATGCGGTTGAGATCCTGGATGCTCGCGAAGTCGATGGCGATCTGCCCCTTGCGCGCACCGAGCGTGACGCGGACCTTGGTGTTGAGGCGGTCGCCGAGCCGGTCGCCCACCTCGTTGAGGTAGGCCTGCCGTGCTCCCGCCTTCGGCGCAACGCGACGCGTGCCCACATCGTTCTTGGCCTTCGCCGCAGCCTCGGCCGCGCGGACGGAGAGGTCTTCGTTCACGATGCGGTCGGCGAGTCGCTGCATCGCCTCCTCGTCGTCGAGCGACAGCACCGCACGCGCGTGGCCGGCGCTCAGCACGCCCGCGGCAACGCGCTGCTGCACCGGGACCGGCAGTCGGAGCAGTCGGATCGTGTTGCTGATCTGGGGCCGCGAACGACCGATGCGGTTGGCGAGCTCCTCCTGCGTGATACCGAAATCGTCGAGCAGCTGCTGATAGGCGGATGCCTCTTCCAACGGGTTGAGCTCGGAACGGTGCAGGTTCTCCAGCAGCGCATCGCGCAGCATGTCATCGTCGGAGGTCTCGCGCAGGATCGCCGGGATCGACTCCAGCCCGGCCTCGCGTGCGGCGCGGGTGCGTCGCTCGCCCATGATGAGCTCGTACTCACCATCCGCGTTCTGACGGACGACGACCGGCTGCAGAACGCCGAACTCCTTGACGCTGTGCACGAGCTCGGCAAGGTCGTCGGCGTCGAACACCGAGCGCGGCTGACGCGGGTTCGGCACGATGTCGTTGGGGTTGACGCTGATCAGTCGCGCACCCGGAACCGCGACGAGCTCTTCCGCGGACTCGACGACCTCAGCGGCATCCGTCTCGGCCGTTACATCTGTGGTCTCAGCCGGTACGTTGTCAGTCTTCTTGGCAGTCTTGGCCTTCGCCGGGCGCTCCTTGACGGCCGTGGCCGTAGCCGAGACACCGGGGAAGAACACGTCGACGGGACGCTCGCTCGTCGATTCCGTGGTCGGGATGAGTGCTCCGATGCCCCGACCGAGTCCTGTCCGCTTCGCCGCCATCAGGCGCCTCCTTCTTTCACTGCTGCCGCATTCTCACGCTGGATGATCTCCACCGCCGCTTCGCGGTACGCCACGGCACCCGCCGACTGTCCGTCGTAGGCGATGACCGTCTGACCGAAGCTCGGAGCCTCGGAAACTCGAACCGACCGGGGAATGACCGTCTCGAGGACTTCCTTCGGGAAGTGCGAGCGCACTTCCTCGGCCACCTGCTGGGCAAGCCGGGTACGCGCGTCGTACATCGTCAGGAGAATCGTCGAGACGCGAAGCTTCTGGTTCAGGTGCTTCTGGATCATCTGCACGTTCCCGAGCAGCTGGCTCAGCCCCTCGAGGGCGTAGTACTCGCACTGGATGGGGATGAGCACCTCATCGGCGGCGGTGAACGCATTGATCGTCAACAGGCCGAGTGACGGCGGGCAGTCGATGAGAACGAAGTCGGGCTTCTCTTCCGACGCATCGATGTAGTTCTCGAGTGCGGTGCGCAGCCGGTGCTCTCGTGCGACCTGCGAGACCAGCTCGATCTCGGCCCCAGCGAGGTGGATGGTACTCGGCGCACAGGTCAGCAGGTCCGACTCCGGACTGGTCTGAATGATGTCGACCATGGGGAACTCGTCGATGAGCACGTCGTAGATGCTGGGTGTGTCGGCCGTGTGCGTGATGTTGAGAGCCGTCGACGCATTGCCCTGCGGGTCGAGGTCGATGACGAGGACACGCGCACCGACGGTTGCCAGCGCCGCGGCGAGGTTGACCACCGAGGTGGTCTTGCCGACACCGCCCTTCTGGTTCGACACCGTGATGATCCGGGTGTGCCCCGTCAGTTCGACCGTGGTCTGCTCAAGCGTTCGCTGACGAGCGGTGAGATCGGCGAGTTCGCGCGCGATCGGGCTGTCACCGATCTGAGGCTGCTCGAATGTCGTCTCAGCGGGGGCGTCATCGGGCTGTTCCACGTGAAACGCACTCCTGTTCAGCGATTCGGTCTGGTCCGTGATCGGCTCCGAGTCTGCCTCCGGCAGAGAAACGGGTTGCGGATCGATATCAGGCTCCGGGTCTGCATCCGACTGCCGTTCGGCGTCCGGTTCCACTTCTGGCTCCGGTTCGGGTTCTGGTTCCGGTTCGGGTTCTGGTTCCGGCTGGATCGGATCCTGTGTCGCCGTCCCCGATTCCGTCGGATCACCCACGTGTTCGGCGGGCTCCGCATCCAGTGGCGCATCCCCCGACTCGACCGGCTCTGCGGCCGCCGAACGCGGCGAATCCGCTTCCAAGTCTAAACGCGTCCCGGCCACCGCATCGACGAGAGATCCCGATGTCGTGGCATCGCGGCGCGGAACCCGCCACCGATCCCACAAGCGACGCTTCTTCTCCGTGGACTGCTCCTTCACGTGGCCCTTTCTGCACACGGATCTGGTGACGTCATCGCCATCGAACAACGTATGCCCGTCGCTCTCAATCGCCTTCTCTCTCGAGCGTATGCCATGGATCCGACGCTCCCGACACCGTCTGCGCGTGTTTCAGAGAGCATCGCTGTCGTAGGCCTTGAACCGGTTGCCGGCCTGCATTTTCGCGGGCGGACTGGCGTCGATCGGCAGCATCCACACCCTCTTTGATCGTGCGATCTTTCCACGTCAGGTCGGTGTCATGCTCCGTCGATGCGCCGACCATCGGGGTTGGTATCGACAGGCCCGCTCCCCTTCGGTGCAGCGCCCGTCCGGGCGAGTTCCCCTGCACATGCCGCACACCCAGTGCCGGGGCTCGACCGGGGCTCACTGCCCATCCTCACCGATGTGGCACGCGTTCGGGCGGGCTGTGTTTCACGTGAAACACCACGTCTCGGTGGCCTCTGGCGACTCAAGGGGTGACTGTCCTCTTCATGGGCTCACCCGCGCTCCATGAAGCCGGCGGCGCTACTCCGGTTCCCAGAGCATTTCTTCGGACCTGCTCTGTGCAGGAGCGGCTTGGGCGTTCGCCGCTTACGCGCGGACCGAAGACCCAGAGAACCGTTGCCTGCCGGATGCCCTGCGCAGGTCGCGGGCTCTCACCTCCCATGACCGCCGACGTAACCCAGACCATCTTGCCGATAGTTCCACGCAGGGTAATCCGTGATCCTTCACTGTTCACCCGTTCGTGCGGTCGTTCGTCGCCCGCGTGTGTCAGGTGACACCGACACGTCGCTCCTCCAGCCTCTCCGTGGGTACTTGCCGGCGTCGAGGAGGATCCCGGTCGTTCGGGTACGAGCGCACCTCGCGCTCGACATCACTGTGTCTTCTCGCTGCGGTGGACGCACCAGGCGATGGGACGAATCCCACACGGGGCGCCCAGGACACACTTCTACCCAAGATCGCAACGGCCGTCCCCCGTGACGTGCACGCGTTCTTCACGCGGCGCTGGCGAGAGCTCCTCCCGCCACAGCGCGAGTGCCGGACCGTTTCACGTGAAACGTCGCGACGGCGCGACGGCTCATCGACGGGCCTCCTCCACGCGCGCGTCTTCCGTCGCAGTCGGACAAGCCGTCACCGCGGGCGCGATCGCCCGATGAATCTCACGCACCCGTCAGCGGTGCGCGGACGCATGACCTCTCGTCTTCCCGAGTCGACCCCTCTTACCGCGGTTGTTTCACGTGAAACGCGCCGGGTTTCTCTCTACCCAGGCAACGCGATTTGAGTAGCAAACGATCCTGAATGACGCCAGATCATCGCTGGTCCCCGCGCACCGCTTCACTCGACACGTGGGTCAGCACTCATCCCCAGCGACAGCCACACCTGGCTGCGCTCGCCACCGTCGCGCCCGTGCGCATCGTTGGCCGTTTCACGTGAAACTCCGGCCTTAAACCGGTGCGTGTCGGCTTAGCTCAAGGGCATCCCTCCGCGACCTGCCACAGAGAGGACGCACCCATCCGCCGTGAGGGCCTACCAGCACTCTGCGCAGCCCGAGCCACCGGGAAGCAATCAGCCGCACTTTGCTCCACAGCCCACACCACCGCACAGCCCACGCCACCGCACAGCCCACGCCACCGCACAGCCCACGCCACCGCACAGCCCACGCCACCGCACAGCCCACGCCACCGTCACGGCCCATTACGGCGCGTTCTCGGCCGCCGTTTCACGTGAAACCACGCACCATCCTGGCTGGCTCCGCAGAGGTGGGGACAGAGCATGTGGATGGGCAACGGAGGCGGACTCATGCGACAACCCAAGTGCATACACAACTCCGCGCATTCCGTACTCGCGCATGGTTCGGCGCGATGAATTTCGTGGGCGTCGCGCTCCGTTCCGACTGCATTCGCACCGCGTGTTTCACGTGAAACAGGCAGCTATTTGGCCGACTCGATGTTCGCAGCACCTGACCTGCTCTGCAGCCGACCTGCTCAACGCGGCGCCGGGAGGAGCGTGCCTTCACCCCTGCACATAGCGGGAGCAACAGCGCTCTACGCGTGGGGACCACCGCAGGTCCCGGCGTTGGATGTCCCGGAGCTTGATGTCGGAACACCTACGGTGCAGCCTCGCGACGAGCCCGGCTACCCAGCCTCATCCTTGCGGACCGGCGTATCCGATGATCGGATCCTCCATACGAAGCGCCGGATGAGGCCGGATCCTCCGAGATGCGCTGCGTTCGCTTACCTTCGCGGGGTGGGAGGCGAGGTGTCGTAGGGCGCCATCACTCACCGGGTTGTCGTCGGGTTGTCGTGGGACTCATCGCGGTCTCGCCGTCCGCGCGACTACCCCTTCGCGCCACAGCGCTCAGATCGCCTCCGCGCTTCGCTCTACACCGCACTTGAGTTGGTCTCGAGCCCCGTATCGCCTGGAGCCCACACCCTCCTATGTTTCACGTGAAACGTACGTGCCGTGCCGCCAGCTTCGCCTAACGATCCGACGAGCGGGCTCACGTCGAGCAGGGGCCGGGACGTCCGTCACATCCTTCCCGCTCTCGCGCAGGTGTCTGCCCTCCACAACATCCGTTCAACGGGCACTCTCACCTGGCCCGATGCACGCCGACGGTCGCGTCTCACGTAAAACGTGATCGGTGGCGAGTGGACTCGGCACCACCCCCACAGCGACCGCACCCCGGCCAAGCACGCACCCCCGTACGCCTCGCTACGAAGGTCGACGCCCGCATACCCCGTTCCCAGAGCCGACATCTGGGTCGTTCAGAGCGCAAGGCAGGCAACCTGCCACGCGCCGCTCGAGACAAGACTGCGTCAGCCCGCCGTTTCACGTGAAACACAGTGAACCGGCTCGCATCCGCCGATCATCAGTGTGCAACGGCACACCACCGCAGATCAGCACAGAGAGCGAGCCACGACAACCCGCAGGGAGGGTCGCGTGTCATGGACTCTACTTCACCGTGAGAACTCCACCGCGTCTCGACCATCTGTAACCGACGGATGACCGCCAGCCGGGTATGTTTCACGTGAAACCAATCGCCGTACCGACTGCCCAATGAACGGTGGGGTGGATACGCGAGCCGCGACATCGGTTGAGACAACTCCCGCCTGCTCTTCCGCGATCGACGTCACCTCTGGGGCCTCCCGCTCACCACGATGGTTCCGATCCACGGAATCATGCCGCCTCGGTGCCACCAAAGCGAAGTGTTTCACGTGAAACACTGATGGGGCGCGGCTTACAACGGGCCCGGGGCTGATCGCGTGGACACCAGCCGCGGCCCGCCTAGCGGCGCGCAGCGGCACACCTCAAGACTCAATGGCAAGACAGCACGCCTCTCCAGCACCAGATCGATCGCGGAAGCACCCTCACATCACCTCGGTTGCGCGATATCGAGTACGTGTTTCACGTGAAACGCCGCACCCGGGAAGGTCGGAGTCTGCTTCCGCATGCGACGACCACGAGTACGCGGCGTGCCCGGACTCGGTCACCACTCGCGCTAGGGCGCGAACGGATAACGCGGTCGGCGGGCGCGTGCCGATTCCATCGATCGCCGCTGCTCAAGTGCGTCAATCTCGACCAGCTCCGCACTGCCCGGACAGCCATGACCGGTCCATCACTCCTTCGACGACAGCGCGAGATCTTCACACAAGCCTCGCGAGGCGGCATGGCGCACGCACAGATCAGCAGCGCGTCGCCGCGCCAGGAGCGGCTCCGTGTCCAGGACCAGGGCCAGTGAATCAGCCAGGCGTCCGCAGCGCCGCGGGTCTCAGCGCACGCCTCAGAGGTGCGCGAACCGAGCCCACCTGCCGACGCCTATGCAGAGGGGCGCACCGGGTGAGGCCGCTTTCGGCAGCCCTACAAAACGGAAGAGGAGCGTGCGAGTGAGTTCCGTCGGCTCGGCCGCGACACACCGCGCGTTTCGGTCCCGTCCGGCGCCGTTGATGCCCGGGTGGCAGACCATGCCAACCACAGCACACCGCCTACGACATGCCAGCCGCAACGCGCAACCCCGCGCCAACGCTCTCGCGCAGAAGCCTCGCTTGCCGTCGATGTTTCACGTGAAACGACGGCGCGAACCCCACGCGAGTGACCCAGGTAGTCCAGGACAGCACTCCCGATGCGCCGAAGCGACGACCCCCGACCGCTCATGCTCAGAGACCGTCCGCGAAACCCATACACGGACACCCTGCCTCTCGTTACAAGGTCAGAGTCAACCGCTGCATCAGTCGACCCTCTCCAGCGTGGGTCCCGGCATCGCACTCACTGCCGTCACCACCATGCCAGGAGACCGACCATACGTGCGCTCACCAGTGGTCTGTGCGAAAGACGTCTCGCGTAGACCGCTGGCCACGAGCCGAACCAGCCAACCGCGCGGCACGCTACTTCCACTGCTTAATGCGATGTTTCACGTGAAACGCGCCCGAAGTGCGCGGCCCGCACCGAGTTACGCTACGCGAGATGCTTCCCACGATTCCGTCACCCTCACATGATCCAGATCCGCTCGAATACACGCCATTCAGCCCCGCGCCAGTGCTTCGCAGGTGATTCGTCTCATCGGATGCGTAGCCAGGCAGGGGATGGTGTCTTTGACGCTTCGGCGACGTCCGCGTGAACGACGTTCCCGCCGAAATGGTTGAGCACCGGCTCCAGCACCGCGCCATGACCACCGCGCCGACAGTCGATCACGTCACCTCGAGCCAGCCTCGTCACACCGCGCCGCGACACAGTGGTGGTCACGTCCTGTTACAACACCTATCAGCCTCGCCAACGCGCCAAAGGCTCGAGATACCGAAGCAACAGCGCTGTTTCACGTGAAACACCCACAGGCGGAAGCTGAAGACCGACCGACCGACGCGGCACCGGGCACCCATAGATCCGTAGCGGTGCGATCCACCACAGCGATATGCAACGACGAGGCCGTCACTGAAACCGGACAGCCTGGCCGGCCCAGCAGCAGAGGCAGGGGCCGACCGCAGCAGGGAGAGAGGCGACGGCAGCAGCGGCGGCAGCAGGGATCGTCGCTCAGCTCGCGCGAACGACCGCGCGCACGACGGTGGACGGTTCATCGACGACGCCTTCGCCGAAGGTCTCCGTCCGCACCGCGGAGAGGCGGAACTTTCGCACCTGCTTCTCGGCGGCGTCGATCTCTGCTGGGGCGCTCTTGCCCTTCAAGAAGATCAGCTCACCGCCGTCACGAACCAGCGGTGCCGTCAGCGGAATGAGGGTGCGCAATGCGCTCACCGCGCGTGCCGTGACGGCGTCGAACACACGGCCGCCCTTCCAGTCCTCGGCGCGCGCACGAACCACTTCCACGTTGTCGAGCTTCAGCTCGGCAACCTGTTCGTTCAGCCAGGAGACACGGCGCTCCATGGGCTCGATGAGAACCCACTCCACATCAGGTCGCGCGATCGCGAGTACAAGCCCCGGCAGGCCGGCACCGGACCCTACGTCTGCCACGCGCCCAGTGAAAAGCGGAGCGATCACGGCGCTGTTCAAGAGGTGCCGGCTCCACAGTCGCGGAAGCTCTAAAGGCCCGATCAAACCGCGTTCTTCACCATGTTCAGCCAACGCCGCGGTGAATCGACGGGCCAGCTCGACACGGTCGCCGAAGACAGTGACGGCCGCTGCCGGCTCGGGCTCCAGCATCCCCTCGTCCACCACGTCGGCTCCGCTCACGCGCGGCGGATCACGGTGTGTCGGTCTGCGCCTTCGCCGTAGGACTCCGAGACGAGACCGCGCTCCGCCACGATGTCGTGCACGAGCTTGCGCTCGTAACTCGACATCGACGGCAGCGACGCCTGCGATGCACCGTCATCCAACCGCGCCACGGCGCGATCGACGAGACGGGCGAGCTCGTGCTGTCGAGCGTCGCGCGAACCTGCGATATCGAGGATCAGGCGCGAGAAACGACCCGTCTGGTTCTGCACGGCGAGGCGAGTGAGTTCCTGTACCGCCTGGACGGTATCAGGGTCGCCGAGGATGCGCAGCGAGGAGGCATCCTCCGCCTCGACGGAGACATACGCGCGCCCGTTCCGGACGTCAAGGGCGAGATCACCATCGAGGTCGGCGATATCCAGCAGCCCCTCGATGAAGTCGGCGGCGATGTCGCCTTCCTGCTCGAGCTGCTCGACAGTGGCCTCGTGACCGCTCGGGGTCTGGGTCGTGGACATGCGTGTTCCTCCGGGGTTCAGGATGAGGATGTCGCGGATCCGCCGGAATTGCCCGGGGCACCCGACGGCTTGTTCTTCTGCGCCTGCTTCTTCGCGCGCTGCTTGCTCACCGGCTGCTGCCGCTTCGGAGCAGCAGCCTTCGCCTTCTCCGCCTCTGCGAGAAGCCGCTCCTGCTCGGCGACATACTTCTCCATCGGAATGATCTTGCCCTTGGCGTCGAGCGCCTTGCCCTTCTTAGCCAGGCGCTCCTCACGCTCCTTGGCTGCCTGCGATCCGGGCGTCGGCATGTTGCGGATGACCATGAACTGCTGCACAGCCGTCCAGATGTTGCTGGTGAACCAGTAGATGACGACACCGAGCGGGAAGAACACGCCCGAGAAGACGAACGCGAACGGCAGGATGTAGACCATCATCCGCTGCATCTTGTACGCCTGGCCCTGGCGGGCCTCGGGCGACAGGTTCTTCGAGACGATCTGCAGCTGCGTGAAGAACTGCGACGCGATCATCAGCACCACCAGCGTCACCATGATGGTGACCGTGATCTGCCACCCCTCGGGCTTGGTCTGGATCGTGCCCTGCAGCGACTCGTGCAGCGATGCGACGCCGAAGAGCTTCGCATTGTAGAACTCCTGCGTCAGCTCGCTCGTCAGCCAGAAGATACCGCCGTGCCCGGCTTCGGCGTTGGTCTTGATCGTCGAGAGCACGCTGTACAGCGAGAAGAACACCGGCATCTGCACCAGGATCGGCAGACAGCCCGACACCGGAGACGTGCCGTTCTTCTTGTACAGCGCCATCGTCTCGCGGCTCATCGCCTCGCGAGAGAGCTGATCGCGCTTGCCCTTGTACTTCTCTTGGATCTTCTTGAGCTCGGGCGCGATCTCCATCATCTTGCGCTGACTCTTGATCTGCTTGACGAACAGCGGAACAAGGGCGGCACGCACGACGACGACCAGACCGATGATCGACAGAACCCAGGTCAGGCCGGATGCCGGGTTCATCCCGAACAGCGTGAAGAACCAGTGGAAGGCGACCAGGATCGCCTCGACCGCCCACTTCAGCGGCCACAGCACGAAGCCGATGGGGTCGAAACCGCCCCCGGAGGCGGCTGTCGGCGACGGCGAGGGGGTGCTCGCGGCGAGAAGCAGAAGATCCTGCACGGATCAGTCCTTTCTGGGGGGCACGACGAATCCGTGCGGAGTCAGCTCGAAGCGGAAGCGCCGACCGGGCGGGACGTCATCGACGCCGCCGGCCGCCCATGGATGGCAGCGCAGAATGCGCCAGAAAGCACGAGCGCCGCCGAGGACCGCGCCGTGCTGCTGGACCGCGCCGACCGCATAGGCCGAGCATGTCGGGTAATACCTGCAGACATCGCCATACGCGTGCGAGATCGTCGCACGATACGTGTGCAGGAAGACGAGGAGGAGGTTTCGGGGGAGAAGCGGCAGAGTTCGCCAGAATCGGATGCCGCGCCAGCGGCCCTGACCGACGTACCCTGCCGGCAGGGTGGCGACGCTCACGCCGCCCTCCGTGCCAGGCACCGGTCGACCTCGGCCTGGAGGGTGCGGAAGTCGGCGCGCGCAGCACTCGGCAGTGCACGGATCACGACGTCTGCACCGTCACGGGTGCGCGGCAGCGCCTGGGCACAGACGGCTTTGAGCCGTCGACGCACGGTGTTGCGCGTGACGGCTGTTCCCACCTGCTTGCTCACGATGAAGCCGAACCGTGCCGCGCGCGCCTCATCGGAGGAGACGACGTACGTGATCGTGTGCCGCCCGGCACACTTCACACCCCGACGGACGACGGCTTTGTACTCCGCGCCGCGGGTCAGCCGATTCGGCCTCGCGAGCACTGGGATCGCGTCAGGCGGAGAGTTCGCTGCGGCCCTTGGCGCGGCGAGCCGAGAGAATGGCGCGGCCGGCGCGGGTGCGCATGCGGGCGCGGAAGCCGTGCTTCTTGGCGCGACGGCGGTTGTTGGGCTGGAAGGTGCGCTTGGTCATGGGTTCACTCCGGGAGGTTCACCGGGTCGCTGGCCCGGGGACGACGATGAGGGACTCACACCGCAGAGGTATAAGTCAACCGATTAAGGCTACGTCGTAGGTGCCGATATCTCAAACCGAGTGACAAGACACGCACATTATCCACAGGGTCGGTGGAAGCGCTGGAAGTGACACGCGCCCGCCATCTACAGTGGAGTTTGCTCTCTTCGCGCGTGCTGACTAGCGTTGCTCGGGCAAGTTATCCACAGGTCACGGCGTCCTCCGCCACCTGTGTCACATCGACAGCCGGGGGGGCCATGGCGCAGCAGGAGATTCCAGACGTACCGGTTTGGCGCACGGTCGTCCACCTCCTCGAGGCCGATGACCGCGTCACCCCGCAGATGTGGGGCTTCCTGAATCTGGCCGTCCCGCAGGGCGTGATGGGCGGCATCCTCTACATCGATGTCCCCAACGATCTGACGGCCTCCCAGATCAACAAGCGGATGCGCGCACCGATCATGGAGGCGCTCGAGCACGCCGGCGACGATGTCACGACCTTCCGCGTCGTCGTGAACCCCGATCTCACCGACGCCCAGCTGACCGCGGCGATCCCCGTGCAGACCGCGCCGTCTCCGATGCTCGAAGAGCGCATCGTGCCCGAGCGCAGCGAACCCGTCGCCCCGCCGGCCCGCAGCGACACACGGCTGAACCCCAAGTACACGTTCGACAGCTTCGTGATCGGCCAGTCCAACCGCTTCGCGCATGCCGCGGCCGTCGCTGTCGCCGAAGCGCCGGCGAAGGCCTACAACCCGCTGTTCGTGTACGGCGACTCGGGCCTGGGCAAGACGCACCTTCTGCACGCCATCGGCGACTACGCACAGAGCATGTATGCCGGCATCCGTGTCCGCTACGTCTCCAGCGAAGAGTTCACCAACGACTTCATCAACTCGATCGCCAACAACCGCGGGGCCGCATTCCAGGCGCGGTACCGCGACGTCGACATCCTCCTCATCGACGACATCCAGTTCCTGCAGGGGCGCGCCGAGACCCAAGAGGCCTTCTTCCACACGTTCAACCAGCTGCACGACCACGACAAGCAGGTCGTCATCACCAGCGATGTGCCGCCGAAGCACCTGACCGGCTTCGAGGACCGCATGCGCAGCCGGTTCGAGTGGGGCCTGATCACCGATGTGCAGGCGCCCGACCTGGAGACCCGCATCGCGATCCTTCGTAAGAAGGCGCAGAGCGAGCGCCTGCAGATCCCCGACGAGGTGCTCGAGTACATCGCCACGGTGGTCTCGTCGAACATCCGCGAACTCGAGGGCGCGCTCATCCGCGTCTCGGCCTTCGCGAGCCTGAACCGGTCGACGCTCGACATGTCGCTCGCTCAGACCGTGCTCCGCGACATCGTCGACCAGGACGACGCCAACATCATCTCGCCGACGGACATCATCACGGCGACCGCGTCGTACTTCAAGCTCTCGGTGGACGACCTGTACGGGTCGAGCCGATCGCAGCAGGTCGCGCAGGCCCGCCAGATCGCCATGTACCTGTGCCGCGAGCGCACCAGCCTCTCACTCCCGAAGATCGGTCAGCTGTTCGGCGGCCGCGATCACACGACCGTCATGTACGCGTACAAGAAGATCAGCGATCTCATGAAGGAGCGTCGCTCGATCTTCAACCACGTCACCGACATCACCGCGCAGCTGGGACGAAACGCCCGCTGACCTCCCCTCTTGACGAAGGGCTGCGCCCGCGCCAGGATTGCGCTTCTGCACATGTGGATAACTTGTGGAGAATACGGCCGCGAATGTCATTCTCTGTGAGTCATGGGCCGCTTCCTGTGGAGAACGCCGTGACGACGGCATCCCCGCTCCGTCCGCATGAACACGCGTTTCCGCAGCCGTTCCACAACTCACACGCGTGTAGTTCCCTTGTGATTCCACGGATCCACCGAGTTATCCACAGTCTCCACAGGTGTTAACACCATGACGAAGAGTTAACTCAGAAATAGCCGCTCCATCACCATTGCGGAAAAGCCGGCGGCCGAGCCGGAAGTGCACGCAGTCCTCTCGACGAACGGGTCGTGGGCATTAGCATGGGTGAACCCAACAAAAGGTCGAGGGAGCGCAAGTGAAGTTCCACGTAGGTCGCGATGTCTTCAGCGAGGCCGTGTCATTCGTCGTGAAGCTGCTCCCGCAGCGCAACCCCCAGCCGATTCTGGCCGGCGTGCTCATCGAGGCCGGTGACGACGGACTGTCGCTCTCGGCATTCGACTACGAGGCGTCCGCACGCACGACGATCGAGGCGAGCGTCGACGAGCCGGGCACGATCCTCGTGCACGGTCGACTGCTCTCCGACATCGCCAGTCGCCTGCCCAACGCGCCGATCCAGGTGGAGGTCGAAGACGACGGCATCGCGCTCACGTGCGGTTCGGCGCGCTTCATGCTCGCCTCGATGCCCGTGCAGGAATACCCCGCGATCCCCGAGGTCAGCGGAGAGTCGGGCCTCGTCCCCGCCGAAGACTTCGCGACCGCGATCTCGCAGGTCGCGTTCGCTGCGTCGCGCGACGACGTCACCCCGGTCCTCACCGGCGTGCAGCTCGAGGTGAGCGGCACGCAGCTCAGCCTCGTCGCGACCGACCGCTACCGCGTCGCGCTCCGCGACATCCCGTGGGACAGCGGCAGCGCCGCATCCGAAGAGAGCACGTCGGCACTCGTGCCGGCGCGCACGCTCACGGAGGTCGGCAAGACGTTCTCGCACGGCGGCGAGATCTCCATCTCGTTCTCGGGATCGGGCGACCGCGAGATCATCGCGTTCACCTCCGGCGACAAGACCGTGACATCCCTCCTGATCAAGGGCAATTTCCCGCCGGTGCGGCGCCTGTTCCCCGAGCAGACCGAGCACCATGCTGTCGTGAACACCGCCGATCTGGCCGAAGCCGTGCGGCGCGTGTCGCTCGTGCTCGACCGGTCCGCGCCGCTGCGGTTCACGTTCACCGCCGACACGGTGTCGATGGATGCCTCGGGCACAGAGCAGGCGCGGGCGAACGAGTCGGTCGAGTCGACCCTCGTGGGCGAGGACGTCACACTCGGCCTCAACCCCCAGTACCTGCTCGAGGCTCTCAGCGCGGTGCGCAGCGAGTTCACGCGCATCACCTTCACGTCGGCCGAGAACCAGAACAAGCTGAGCCCGGTGCTGATCACCCCGCAGACCTCGGTCGAGAAGGGCGGAGAGGACACCTTCCGCTACCTGCTGCAGCCGAACCTGTTGCTGCGCTGACTACAGCGTGTTGCTGCGCTGACTACAGCGTGTTGCTGCGCTGACTACAGCGTGTTGCTGCGCTGACCCGCCGCCCAGATCGGCCGCCGACCCGGCGGACTCACATGAATCCGTCCCGTGCACGTCACACTGCCGGGCGGTTCGATGTGCGCTCGACAGACTCATGTGAATTTGGCGCAGGAGGAGGCCTGGGAAGAGGGGGCAGCGGAAGCGGAGGGCGCCGCGCGTAGGCGGTGGGGGATGCCGTCGGTAGGGTTGATCCGGTGATCGTCGAGCAGTTGAGCCTGGTGGATTTCCGCAATTACGCGGCCGCCGACGTGTCGCTGCAGGCGGGCCCGAACGTCTTCGTCGGCCGCAACGGACAGGGCAAGACGAACCTCGCCGAGGCCATCGCCTATTTCGCCACGCTGGGTTCGCACCGCGTCTCGACCGATGCGCCGATGGTGCGCCGCGGGGCCGACGCCGCGATCGTCCGCGCGCGGCTCGCGCACGGAACCCGGCGCATCGTGCTCGAGGTGCAGGTCAACAAGCAGGGGTCGAACAAGGCGCGCGTGAACGGGTCCACGATCCGTCCCGCCGAACTGCCGCGCTATGCGCAGGTCGTGCTCTTCGCGCCCGAAGACCTGCAGATCGTGCGGGGCGACCCGTCCGCGCGGCGGCGGTTCATGGATCAGCTGCTCATCCAGCGCGCGCCGCGCATGGCGGGTGTCCTCGGTGACTACGACCGGGTCGTACGGCAGCGAAACGCCCTGCTGAAGTCCGCAAAGGCGCGCGGCATCCGCGGTGACCAGCTGTCGACGCTCGAGGTGTGGGACGACAAACTCGTCACGCTCGGGGCACAGGTCATCGACGCGCGCGCCAGGCTGGCCGACGAGCTCGCGGCGCCGCTTGCCGGGGCGTACACCGCCATCGCAGGAGCGGACCACCACTCAGGGCTCGACTGGGCGCTCTCGGTCGACGGCGCCGATCCCGACGAGGACGACACAGAGGTGGATGCCGCGGCCGCCGGCACCACGGTCGACAGGTTCCGCGCGGCCCTTGCCGCGAAGCGCGCGACAGAGCTCGAGCGCGGCATCACGCTGGTCGGCCCGCATCGCGACGACCTCATCCTGCGCTTGCGCGGCCTGCCGGTGAAGGGCTACGCGTCGCACGGCGAGTCGTGGTCGGTCGCGCTCGGCCTGCGGCTGGCCTCGGCTGAGCTGCTGCGCGCCGAATCGCAACTGGGCGACCCGATCGTGATCCTCGACGACGTGTTCGCCGAGCTCGACGCCGACCGCCGCGTGCGCTTGGCCTCGCTCGTGGCTGATTATGAGCAGGTGATCGTGACGGCCGCGGTCGAGCCCGACATCCCCGATGCGCTGCGTGCACATGTCGTGCGTGTCGAAGCCGGCACGATCATCGACCCGGAGCATCCCGCCGACAAGGACGACGCGGGTGACACGGCGATGCCGGATGAAGCCACCGGCCCGCGGCATCCCGCCCCCGAAGGGGCAGACGATGAGCGCTGAGGACGACGACGTTCCGGAGACGCTCGCGACGTATCTGAGGCTGCGGGGTCTCGAGCCCTCGCCGCGCGCGAAGCGCCGTCGGCGCAGGCGCGGCAACGACGACGACGAGAACCAGCCGTTCGCGCCCGGCCGTGACCCGAAGGGCGTCGGCGACGTGCTCGACAAGCTCACGCACGATTCCGGCTGGGACGAGCCGATGGCCCGTGCAGACCTCGTGCGCCGGTGGGCCGAGGTGGCCGGCGCCGACACTGCACAGCACACACGACCGGTCGCTCTTGCGGACGGGATGCTGACGATCCAGTGCGACTCGACGGCCTGGGCCAAGCAGCTGCAGCTCATGCGCGCGCACATCCTCACGCAGATCCTCCAGCGCTTTCCGGATGCGGGCGTCTCGAGTCTGCGGTTCATCGGGCCGGATGTCCCTTCCTGGAAATGGGGTCCGAGAGCCGTTCCAGGGCGTGGTCCGCGCGATACCTACGGTTAGGTCGGGTCCCGGATCGGGCCGCATCGTTTTCTCGCGTCACAGGGCCGTTCATGCCGCGTTCCCAGGGGTCTCTTGATAGACTGAAGGCAACTTCTTCACATGATTCGGAACGCGGGATCCCTATGACGTCAGATACACCGGAGAACGAGTCCGCGCAGGCAGGCGACCAGCAAGGCGACGCAGAGCAGCAGCCGAGGGTCACCACCCCGAAACCCGCGAAGACCGACTACGGCGCTGACGCGATCCAGGTGCTCGAAGGGCTCGAGGCCGTGCGCAAGCGGCCCGGCATGTACATCGGGTCGACCGGTGAGCGCGGCCTGCACCACCTCGTGCAGGAGATCGTCGACAACTCGGTCGACGAGGCCCTCGCCGGGTACTGCGACACCATCAACGTCACGATCCTCGCCGACGGCGGCATCCGCTGTGTCGACAACGGTCGCGGCATCCCGGTCGCCCCGCACGCGTCCGACCCCAGCAAGTCCACCGTCGAGGTCGTGCTGACGGTGCTGCACGCCGGCGGCAAGTTCGGCGGCGGCGGGTACGCGGTCTCCGGTGGTCTGCACGGCGTCGGCTCGTCGGTGGTCAACGCCCTGTCGACCCGCTTCGAGGTCGAGGTCAAGCGCGAGGGCTACGCCTGGCGGCAGGTCTTCGCGGCCGGCGGCTTCCCCCAGGGGCCGCTCGAGCAGGGCGAAGAGACCGACGAGACCGGCACGATCATCACGTTCTGGCCCGACGCGTCGATCTTCGACACCGTCGAATTCGATTACGACACCCTGCGCGTGCGCTTCCAGCAGATGGCGTTCCTGAACAAGGGCCTGACCATCACGCTCGAGGACGAGCGCGAGAAGGCCATCGAGATCGAAGACATCGAGGGCGAAGAGGTCATCACCCAGCGCCACGACACCTTCCTCTACGAGCGCGGCCTCGTCGACTACGTCGAGTACCTCAACAAGGTGCGCAAGACCGAGCAGGTGCACGACGAGATCATCGACTTCGAGTCGGAAGACACCGTGCGCAAGATCTCGCTCGAGGTCGCGATGCAGTGGACGACGAGCTACACCGAGAATGTCTTCACCTACGCGAACACGATCAACACCCACGAGGGCGGCACGCACGAAGAGGGCTTCCGCTCGGCGCTGACGAGCCTGGTGAACAAGTATGCGCGGGCGAACAATCTCCTGAAGGAGAAGGATGACAACCTCTCCGGCGAGGACGTGCGCGAGGGCCTGACCGCGGTGATCTCGGTCAAGCTCTCCGAGCCACAGTTCGAGGGGCAGACCAAGACGAAGCTCGGCAACACCGAGGCGAAGGCGTTCGTGCAGAAGGTCGTCGGCGACCAGCTCGGCGACTGGTTCGACCGCAACCCCACCTCGGCGAAGAACATCGTGCGCAAGGCGATCGACGCGTCGACCGCACGCATGGCGGCGCGCAAGGCGCGCGAGACCGCCCGCCGCAAGAGCGTCTTCGAGTCGGCATCCATGCCCGACAAACTCAAGGACTGCACGAGCAAAGATCCCTCGATCAGTGAGATCTTCCTCGTGGAGGGCGACTCGGCTGGCGGCTCGGCCGTGCAGGGCCGTGACCCGCACACGCAGGCGATCCTGTCGCTGCGCGGCAAGATCCTGAACGTCGAGCGCGCACGCCTCGACCGGGCGCTGTCGAACAACGAGATCCAGGCGATGATCCAGGCGTTCGGCACGGGCATCGGCGAAGACTTCGACCTCGACAAGGCCCGCTACCACAAGATCGTTCTGATGGCCGATGCGGACGTCGACGGCCAGCACATCACGACGCTGCTGCTGACGCTGCTGTTCCGCTACATGCGCGGGCTCATCGAGGCCGGCTTCGTCTACCTCGCCATGCCGCCGCTGTACCGGCTGAAGTGGACCAACTCTCCGCATGAGTACGTGTACTCCGATGCCGAGCGCGACGGTCTGCTGGCCAACGGGCTCGCCGGTGGCAAGCGCATCCCCAAGGACAACGGCATCCAGCGCTACAAGGGTCTCGGCGAGATGAACCCGAAGGAGCTGTGGGAGACCACCATGGACCCGACGACGCGCACGCTGCGCCAGGTCACGATCGATGACGCCGCCTCGGCTGACGAGATCTTCTCGGTGCTGATGGGTGAAGACGTCGAATCGCGGCGCACCTTCATCCAGCGCAACGCGAAAGACGTGCGCTTCCTCGACATCTAGGCATCACCTGTGCGTTTCGACTCGTCGCTTCACTCCCCGCTCACCGAGCGGCCGTTGAGCGGGCGGGGCGAGATGGAACGACAGCAACGGAGAACGAAGACTAATGGCTGACGACGAACGCCCCAACGAAGCCCCCGAGCACAACCACGGCAAGATCGACCAGGTCGATCTGCAGGTGGAGATGCAGCGCAGCTACCTCGACTACGCGATGAGCGTGATCGTCGGGCGCGCGCTGCCCGACGTGCGCGACGGACTCAAGCCCGTGCACCGCCGCGTGATCTACGCGATGTACGACGGCGGCTACCGCCCCGACAAGTCGTTCTCGAAGTGCGCGCGCGTCGTCGGCGAGGTGATGGGTCAGTACCACCCGCACGGTGACTCGGCGATCTACGACACCCTGGTGCGCCTGGTGCAGCCGTGGTCGCTGCGCTACCCGCTCGCCCTCGGCCAGGGCAACTTCGGCTCGCCCGGCAACATGGGGGCCGCCGCCCCCCGGTACACCGAGACCAAGATGGCTCCCCTCGCGCTCGAGATGGTGCGCGACATCGAGGAAGACACCGTCGACTTCGAGGACAACTACGACGGCCAGACGCAGGAGCCCAAGGTGCTCCCGGCGCGCTTCCCGAACCTGCTGGTGAACGGCTCGGTGGGCATCGCGGTCGGCATGGCCACCAACATCCCGCCGCACAACCTGCGCGAGGTCGCCGACGGGGCTTTGTGGGCCCTCGACCACCCCGATGCGGCCCGCGACGAGCTGCTCGAAGCGCTCATGCAGCGCATCCCCGGCCCCGACTTCCCCACCGCCGCGCAGATCCTCGGGACCCGCGGCATCCACGATGCCTATCGCACCGGCCGCGGATCGATCACGATGCGCGCGGTCGTCAACGTGGAGGAGATCCAGGGGCGCACCTGCCTGGTGGTCACCGAGCTCCCGTACCAGGTCAACCCCGACAACCTCGCCGTCAAGATCCGCGATCTCACCCGTGACGGGCGCATCGCCGGCATCGCCGACATCCGCGACGAGTCGTCGGATCGCACCGGCCAGCGGCTGGTCATCGTGCTGCGACGGGATGCCGTTGCCAAGGTCGTGCTCAACAACCTGTACAAGCACACCCAGCTGCAGGAGAACTTCGGCGCCAACATGCTGGCGATCGTCGACGGCGTGCCGCGCACGCTGCCGCTGGACGGCTTCATCATCCACTGGGTGAACCACCAGATCGACGTCATCGTGCGGCGCACCCGCTACCGGCTGCGCAAGGCCGAGGAGCGCATGCACATCCTGCGCGGCTACCTCAAGGCGCTCGACGCGCTCGACGAGGTCATCGCGCTCATCCGCCGGTCGCCCACGGTCGATGACGCACGGCAGGGCCTGAAGCAGCTGCTCGAGATCGACGACGACCAGGCCGACGCGATCCTGGCGATGCAGCTGCGGCGCCTCGCCGCCCTCGAGCGTCAGAAGATCATCGACGAGGCCGCCGAGCTCGAACTGCAGATCGCCGACTTCAACGACATTCTCGCCAAGCCCGAGCGGCAGCGCACGATCGTGCGTGAAGAGCTCACCGAGATCGTGGCCAAGTTCGGCGACGAGCGGCGCACGCAGATCATCCCCGGCTACGACGGCGACATGTCGATGGAAGACCTCATCCCCGAAGAGGAGATGGTGGTCACCGTCACCCGCGACGGCTACATCAAGCGCACGCGCAGCGACAACTACCGCTCGCAGCACCGTGGCGGCAAGGGTGTGAAGGGCGCGCAGCTGCGCGCCGACGATGTGGTCGAGCACTTCTTCGTGACGACCACGCACCACTGGCTGCTGTTCTTCACGACCAAGGGCCGTGTGTACCGGGCCAAGGCGTACGAGGTGCCGGAGGCCGGGCGCGACGCCAAGGGACAGCACGTAGCGAACCTGCTCGCGCTGCAGCCCGAGGAGGAGATCGCCCAGATCCTCGATCTGCACAGCTATGAAGACGCCCAGTATCTGGTGCTCGCGACCCGGGGCGGCCTCGTCAAGAAGACGCGTCTGAGCGAGTACGACACGAACCGCCAGGGCGGCATCATCGCCATCCGCCTGCGCGAGGGCGACGAGCTCGTCAGCGCCATGACCGTTGACGAGGGCGACGACATCCTTCTCATCAGTCGGCGCGGCATGTCACTGCGCTTCTCGGCGACCGACGACGCGTTGCGCCCCATGGGCCGCTCCACGGAGGGCGTGAAGGGCATGTCGTTCCGCGGGGACGACAGCCTGTTGTCGGCATCGGTCGTGTCCGATGACGGCTACGTCTTCGTGGTGACCGACGGCGGCTACGCGAAGCGCACGGTGGTGGGCGAATACCGGGTGCAGGGGCGTGGTGGTCTCGGCATCAAGGTGGCCAAACTCAACGACGATCGCGGCGAGCTCGCGGGCGGTCTGATCGCCTCTGCGGACGACGAGATCCTTGTGGTTCTTGCCAGTGGCAAGGTGGTACGCTCTGCCGTGGCCGAGGTGCCCGCCAAGGGTCGAGACACTATGGGTGTCGTGTTCGCCCGTCCGGGCGACGATGACAAGATCATCGCGATCGCGCGGAACTCCGAACGCGGATTGGGTGACGACGACGAGGTGGAAGCCACGGCCGACACCGACGATGCCGGTGCGAACGACGCATCCCCCGAGACCACCGAAGAGAGTACTGACGCATGAGCACAGTGGCCGACAAGCTGGCGAAGAAGTCCACCCACAAGACCAGCGCCAAGCAGGTGCGCCTGCGCCTCGTGTACGTCGACTTCTGGTCCGCGGTGAAGCTGTCGTTCCTGGCGGCGGTGGTGATGGCGGTCGTGACGATCGTCACGTTCTTCCTCATCTACATGGTGGTCTCGGCGACGGGCCTCGTCGGCAAGGCCGATGAGCTGTTCAAGAGCATCTCCGACGGGGGCATCGCGCTGTCGTCGATCATCGGCCTGCCGCAGGTGATGGCCATGGCCGCGATCATCGCGATCCTCAATCTCGTGGTGGTGACGGTGCTCGGCGCGGTGGTCGCCGGCATCTACAACCTCGCCGTGAAGATCACCGGCGGGCTGCTGATCGGGTTCACCTCGAACTGAATCGGACTGATTCGGAAAATCCCGCGGTTTCGGGTAATCTCTTTGAGGTTGACGTGCGTTGACGCACGGGGGTATAGCTCAGGCGGTTAGAGCGCTTCACTGATAATGAAGAGGTCCCAGGTTCAAGTCCTGGTACCCCCACACTGCAAGATTTTCGGGGCCTTAGCTCAGTTGGTAGAGCACCTGCTTTGCAAGCAGGGGGTCACCGGTTCGAACCCGGTAGGCTCCACCCTTCGTCAGAACCCCGGACTCATGCGCGTCGCGCAGGACTCCGGGGTTTCTCCATCTTGGTGCGCGCGTGCGCAGGCACCCGTGGTCGACAATCCACGCATTGGCCTCGATTTTCATCACTAGAGATGTATCGTTAGTGATGAAAAGGAGGGGTGGATGCCGTGGACCTCACCGAATGGATCATCTCGGTCGCACTGATCGCCGTCGTGGTGTGGCAGATCCGCGGGCGAAAGCTCACCGTGATCGGGTTGCTGTGGCCGTTGCCGCTCGTCGCCTGGGGTGCGATCGAATACCTCGGCAGCGTGCCGGCTGACCTGTCGGACTGGGCCTTCGTGGCCGTCTGCGTGGGAGCGGGACTGGCGCTGGGTGCCGGCTGCGCCCTGCTGACCGAGGTCTATCGCGAGCAGGGTGTGGTGAAAGCGCGTGCGGGGTGGATCGCCGCCGCGCTCTGGATCGTCGGCATGGCAGCCCGCCTCGCCTTCGGGCTGTTCGCCGCGCACGGCGGTGGGCAGGTCGTCGCCACCTGGAGCACCGACCTGCACTTGCACGCTGCAGCGACGTGGGCATCGGCGCTCATCGCGATGGCGCTCATAGAGGTCGTCACGCGCAGCGGCGTGCTGTTCGTCCGCGCGCGCCGGGTGCCGACCGCGCCTGTGCCGGTGGTGGAATAGACGCATGCGCGCCGCCGACCTCCACCGCCTGGCGCGCACGCTGCGCGAGATAGCGCTGAACGCCACCGAGAACACCGGCGACGACCGGGTGAACGCCGGCGAGCTCGCCGTGATGGAAGACGTGGCCAAGCATCCCGGCGCGACGATCGGCGAGATCACGCACCGCACGGGCCTTGCGCAGAGCCTGGTCTCGCGCATCACTCGCGCGGTGGCCGATGCCGGCGCGCTGGTGCTCACGACCGACCCGACGGATCGCCGCAAGGTGCGGGTGGAGTTGGATGCCGCGGTCCGACGCGCGATTCTCGAACGGGCAGACAACCCCGCCACCTCCGCGATCGAGGCGGCAACGCCGGGGCTGAGCAGCGCCGAGCGAAACGAGCTTGAGCTGCATCTCTCCCGCGCGGCCGAGCTGCTGCGCCGGGCCGACGCGGGCTGATCGGATATTCCCGGCTCGCGTGGCCCGACGACCCGTCGCGCCGTGTCAGGCTGGAGCCGTCACGACCGAGAGGAGACATCCGTGTCCGTCGTCAAGATCAATGCGCTCTCCGTGCCCGAGGGCGCCGGACCCGAACTCGAGAGCCGCTTCGCCGCACGCAAGCACTCGGTGGACTCGGCACCCGGATTCGAAGGCTTCCAGCTGCTGCGTCCGACCGGCGGTGAGACCCGGTACTTCGTCATCACGACCTGGGCGAGTGAAGAGGACTTCCAGGCGTGGCGCAACCAGCGCACCCCGCACGCTCCGGCCGGCCCCGGCAGCCCGACCCTGTCGACGCAGTCCGCCCTGCTCGAGTTCGAGGTGGTCGAGCTCGCCGACTGACCGGCGTCACCCCGCGGCGGTGAGCCCGTGCGGCGTGGTGTTGAGGCGCTCGGCGCCGTCGGCGGTGACCACCACGATGTCTTCGATGCGCGCGCCCCATTCGCCAGGGAAGTAGATGCCGGGCTCGATGCTGAACGCCATGCCTTCTCGCAGCTCGATCGCGTTGCCCGGAGCGATGTAGGGCTCCTCGTGCACCGACAGCCCGATGCCGTGCCCGGTGCGGTGTAGGAACGCGTCAGCCAGTCCCGCCTGCGCGAGCACGCCGCGGGCCGCGGCATCCACCTCTTCCGCCCTCGCACCCGGGTGCACGGCATCCACCGCCGCCTGCTGGGCACGCACGAGCACCTCGATCCTCTCCGCCGCTGAGGGATCGGGCGCGCCCACCACGTACGTGCGCGTGCTGTCGGAGTTGTACCCGGACGGCACCGCACCGCCGATGTCGACCACGACGATCTCGCCGTCGCCGATCATGCGGTCCGACACCTCGTGGTGCGGGTCGGCACCGTTCGGCCCCGAGCCGACGATCACGAACTCGACCTTCCGGTGCCCTGATGCGAGGATGGCCGCGGCGATGTCGTCGGCGACCTCGCGTTCGGTGCGCCCTGCACGCAGCAGAGCGGGCACCTGCCGGTGCACGTCGTCGATGGCGTCGCCGGCGCGGCGCAGCTCGGCGACCTCCGCGGCATCCTTGATCATCCGTCCCTCGCGCAGCACCGGCGTGGCAAGCTCCAGACGCACGTCGAGACGCTCGCCGATCGGCACCGTGTGCAGGGCGGGCAGCGCGTCCGACACGGCGACCCGACGCGCATCGGCGGGCATCGCGGCGGCGACCAGCGCGTAGGGGTCGTCGCCGTCGACCCAGTCGGCCTGCCGCACGTCCAGCGACGCGATCGCGGTGTCGCGCACCTTCGCGAGCTCCATGCGCGGCACGACGATGGTCGCGGGCCCGGTGGCGGGCACGACCAGCGCGGTGAGGCGCTCGATCGTGTCGCCCTCGACGCCGACGAGGTAGTCGAGGTCGGGGCCGGCACCGACCACGACCGCGTCGAGCCCGGCCTCGGCGGCGAGGCGACGAGCGCGCTCGAGGCGCGCGGCATGCACATCAGCAGAGAAGACCATGCCCACACGCTACGACCGGTCTCGGACGCGCGCCAGAGCCGTCGGAGCGTCCGCCCGGCGACGAAGTGCCCTCCCCGCGGCCACCGGATGACGACGACGGCGGAGACCCCTTCCGTGAGAACTCGAGCGATGCGCTGCGACCCCAGGTCGGAGGGTGGATCTATCGTTGTGAGCATGGATCTGAGGGTCGCCGCGTACGCCGTGATCGTCGACGACGGCGACCACGTGCTCCTGTCGCACTGGACACAGGGGCGGCGCCCTGCGTGGACGATGCCCGGCGGCGGACTCGAAGACGGCGAAGACCCCGTCGACGCGGTGCGGCGGGAGATCCGCGAGGAGACGGGATACCGGGCGCGCATCGGCGAGCTGCTCGGCATCCACTCCCGGGTGATCCCCGCCGGTCGGCGCGTGACGCGCGAGTCGGGCCAGCCGCTGCACACCCTGCGCATCCTCTACCGTGCCGAGATCACCGGCGGCAAGCTGCGCAACGAGGTGGGCGGATCGACCGACCGGGCCGGATGGTTCCCGCTCAGCGAGGTGCGCAACCTCCAGCGCGTGCGACTCGTCGACATCGCGCTGAAGATGGCGAGCGTCGCCTACTGAGCGAGGCCGCGGCGTCTCGACTCGCGCCTTCGCCCCGCGATCATCGACCGGGCTCGGGCAGGGGTTGCGAGATGTCGGCGACGGTCGCGTCGTACGCGGCGATGAGGGCGTCGGCGTCGACGAACACGCTGTAGCCCCGTGCGCCGGCACCCATCGCGATGCGCCGCCCGACGATGTCGGCGTCGGCGTAGACCGGCCAGTCACGGTCGCTGCCGATCGGCGTGATCGTGCCGCGCGCGTAGCCGGTGGCCTCGAGGGCGCGCTCGGGCTCGGGCATGCGCAGCCTGTTCACCCCGACCACCGCCCGCAGCTTGGGCCACGAGATCGCACGGTCACCCGGGATCAGCGCGAACAGGTAGTCGCCGTCGTGCCGCTTCACCACGAGTGTCTTCACGATGTCGGCGGGACGCACGCCGATGACCTGCGCCGCCTCGACGAGACTGTGCGCGTCGGGGCGCTCCCGCACCTCGATGTCGAGATGACGAATGGATGCCGCGGCCCGCACGCGTGCGGTGGGGTCGTCAGGGTGCGGGTGTGGTCGTTTCGACTCGGCGCCGTGCGCCTCGCTCAACGACCGCGACCGATCACGCGTCGGGGGTGCGCAGCGGGTCGTCCGCCACCCACAGCTCGTCGTCGGCGCGCAACGTCTGCCACGCGGCGTAGACGACGCCGACCGCCGCGGCGATGCCCAGCAGCAGCGCGATGACGCCGCCCGCGCTCATGCCGCTCTTCTTCTGGACGGGCTGCGAAGCAGCCGCGAGCTGCGCCTGCAGCTTCTTGGTCGCCTTCTTGCTGTTCTTCTGCGCGGCCTTGCTGAGCGCATCGAGATCGACGGACACGCCGCGGCCGGCCGCGAGCTTCGAACGCGTGTCGTTCGCGGCATCCCACACCGACATCGCCGAGCCGACCACGGCACCGGCCGCGGGCACGAGCTTGTCGTTGAACACCTGCTGGGCCGTCTTCACGCTCTTGTCGACGTACGGTGCGGCGTACTTCTCGTAGTTGGCCTGCACCGTCGGCGTGATGTGCTCACGGTTGTAGTTGCCCAGCTGCCGACCGGCTTCACGGGCGACGGTGGCCGCCTCGCCGACGAGCACCTGCTGCGATTCCCAGAGCTTGTTCGCCTGGTCCTGCAGTCGGCGGAGTTCCTTCTTGCGCTTTCGGCTGAGGCTCACGGGGGTGCCCTCCCAATCGATCGGGGTGTGTGCATCTTCATCTTGCCAGACGTGGCCGCCGGCGGAAGGGGATGTACAGAACTTGGAAAGGTATCTCTGAGAGAATGGCCCCATGGCTATCCCTACCGCTGTCGCCACGCTGCACACCAACCACGGCGACATCGTCGTCAACCTCTTCGGCGACCACGCCCCTCGTACCGTCAAGAACTTCATCGGGCTCGCCGACGGCACCGGTGAGTGGACCGACCCCCGCACCGGCCAGGCCGGCGAAGGCCCCCTCTACAAGGACGTCATCTTCCACCGCATCATCCCCGGCTTCATGATCCAGGGCGGTGACCCGCTCGGGCAGGGCATCGGCGGCCCCGGCTACAACTTCGACGACGAGATCCACCCCGAGCTCTCCTTCGGTTCGCCGTACCTGCTCGCCATGGCGAACGCCGGCCTGCGCCGCAACGCGATCACGGGCAAGGCCGAGGGCACCAACGGCTCGCAGTTCTTCATCACGACCGACCCGACGCCGTGGCTCACCGGCAAGCACACGATCTTCGGCGAGGTCGCCGATGACGCCTCGCGCGCCGTCGTCGACGAGATCAGCGCGGTCGCCACCGGTGCGCAGGACCGACCGGTCGCCGACGTCGTGATCTCGTCGATCGACATCGCGCAGGCGTGAGCCGCGGCCGCGCCTGACGCATGACGTCCGCCGACTTCTCCCGCAACAGCGAGAACTTCTGCTACCGGCATCCTGATCGTCAGAGCTTCGTGCTCTGTCAGCGCTGTCTGCGCACGATCTGTCCCGAGTGCCAGATCCAGGCGCCCGTGGGCGTGATCTGCCCCGAGTGCCTGCGCGACCAGCAGAAGTCGGCGACACCCGCTCAACGCCGCGCCGAACGGCGGTGGGGTTCGCGCCCCACCGCCGTCGCGGCGCCGACGATGCACAAGCCGCTGGCCACGTACTGGCTCATCGGCATCACCGTGGTCGCGTACCTCACGCAGCTGATACCGACCTCGCCGGCGCAGCAGCTGTTCGCCCTGAACAGCGTCTACCTCGTGCCGGCGTTCGGTCACTTCGAGCCGTGGCGACTGCTGACGGTGCTGTTCGTGCACTCCGGCTTCCTGCACATCGCGCTGAACATGCTGGCGCTGTGGATGATCGGGCGCATTCTCGAGCCGCTCGTGGGCCATACCCGGTTCGTGGTGATGTACCTGATCTCGGGCATCGGCGGGTCGGTGGCCGTCGCGCTTCTGGCGCCCGCCACCTGGGTTGTCGGGGCGTCCGGTGCGATCTTCGGTCTGTTCGGCGCCCTGCTGATCATCGGCCGGCACATCGGGGCGAACGTCACGAGCATCGCCGTGATCATCGGGATCAACTTCGCGTTCCCGTTCGTCGCCGGCCTTCTGGCGGGCGGCTCGGTGAACATCTCGTGGCAGGCGCATCTGGGCGGCCTCATCGCCGGCTGCGCCGTGGGTTTCATCTACGCCCGCACGCGAGCGGTGCGTCAGCGCCGCCTGCAGATCGGTCTGCTGGTGGGACTGACGGTGGTGCTGCTCGCGTTGCTGATCATTCCTGCGGCCCTCTACTTCTGAGAGTTATCCACAGGTTCATCCCCAACTGGGGATGAATTACACCGGTGTGATTCAGCGCCACCGGGTCGTCATGAGGAACCCGACGAACGCGATGCCGAAGCCGATGACGAGGTTCCACGCCTCGATGCCGGGAATCGGGAACTGCATGCCGCTGAGGTAGAACACCAGCACCCAGAGCAGGCCGATGATCATCAGACCGATCATGATCGGCTTGAACCACACCGGGTTGGGGGCGGCGTCGCCCTCGCTGCGCTCGACGTCGGGTTCGCCAGCCTTGCCTGATCGTGCCATACCCGCCATTCTACGGGGCGAGGGCCCGGTCAGAGAACTGTCACAGCCAGCGGTGGGAGTGCGCTGGTTAGACTCACTGTGTGACCGAATCGGCCGACGCTGGGGCATCGCGGCGGGGTCTCCGCCGAACGTCGCGCCCTCGGGGCGGCGCGACCTTCATCGGCGTGCTCGGCGAGCTGCTCATCAGCGTGGGCGTCGTCGCCCTGCTGTTCGTGGCCTGGCAGCTGTGGATCGGTGACTGGATCGGCGCGGCGCAGAAGAACGCCGAGGGCAGCAGCATCAGCCGGCAGTGGGCCGCCGAATTCACGGCATCCCCCACCCCCAGCGCTGACCCGACGGCGTCCGCGGCGCCGAGTCCGACGAAGACCGCGAAGCCGGTCGTCCTGCCCGAGGCCAAGGACGGCAAGGTGTTCGGGGTGATGTACATCCCGCGTTTCGGCAAGGACTACCAGGTGCCGATGGCCGGGGGCGTGAGCCGGCCGGTCACTCTCGACCCGATCGGCATCGGGCATTACCCGGGCACGCCGATGCCCGGTGCGAAGGGCAATGTCTCGCTGGCCGCGCATCGCACGACCTACGGCAAGCCGTTCAACAAGATCGCGAAGCTGCGCCTGAACGACCCGATCATCATCGAGACCAAGGCCGGCTGGTACGTCTATCGGTTCCGCAACCTCGAGTACGTCAAGCCCGGCGCGGTCGACGTGCTGCTGCCGGTGCCGCAGGAGAAGGACGTCGAGGCCGACGGCCGGTACCTCACGATGACCAGCTGCAGCCCGATGTACTGGAAGACCGAGCGGATCGTCGCCTACAGCGTGTTCGAGTCGTTCACGCCGCGCGCGGACGGCCCGCCCGACGTGCTCAAGGGGGTGAAGTGATGTACGCGGCCCTCTGGCGCGTCCTTCCCGGCCCGTGGTGGGTGCGGGTGCTGATCCTGCTCGTCGTGGTGGCGGCTGTGCTGTACGGTCTGTTCTTCTACGTGTTCCCGTGGTTCAGCGCGATCATCGATCCCGACAGCGGCACGGTGCAGTGACCCGCCTGCTGGTGGTCGACAACCACGACAGCTTCGTGCACATCCTGATCGATCGTCTGCTCGTGCGGGGGGCGGTCGTCGACATCGTCGAGGCGGACGCCCTCGATCCCGCGACCGTTCTGGACGGCTTCGACGCCGCGCTCATCTCACCGGGACCGGGCACGCCCGCCGACGCGGGGGCGTCGATCCCCCTCGTGCACGAGGCATTCCGGCGCGGAATGCCGCTGCTCGGCGTCTGTCTCGGACACCAGGCCATCGCCGAGGCGTTCGGCGGCGTCGTGGGCACGGCGCCCGAGCTCATGCACGGCATGGTGTCACAGGTCGCGCACGACGGCACGGGAGTGTTCGAGGGGATGCCGCAGCCCTTCGCCGCGGGGCGGTACCACTCGCTGGCGGTCACTCGGGTTCCCGCCGATCTGCAGGTCACGGCATGGACGCCGGAGGGTACGACCATGGGTCTGCGCCATCGCAGCGCCCCCATCGAAGGGGTGCAGTTCCACCCCGAGAGCGTGCTGACCGAGCACGGAGACACGCTGCTGGGCACCTGGCTCGCGCGGGTGGGCTGAGCTACTGCCCGTCGTCGCCCGAGTCGTCTCCGCCGACGTCGCCGGGCTGGTCGGTGTTGGCACCGCCCGAGCACGACACCAGGGTCACATCGGAGTGGATCGGCACCTCACCGATCGGGTTCTGCGTCTTGACCGCGCGGGGGTCGGTGGCGGCGCAGTTCGGGTCGTCGTCCACCGTGACGTTGAGCTTGAGCTCCGCGAGCGCCGACTTCGCCGCATCGAGGGTGTAGCCCTCCTGGTCGAAGTTGATGACCGTCACAGTGCCGGTCGCGACGACCAGGTCGACCGCCGTGCCCTTCGACACCTTGTCGCCCTTGGAGACCGACGCGCTCAGGACCACATCCTTCTCGGTGTCGGGGTCCTGCTCGCTGCGCACCTGCCCGAGTGTCAGGCCCGCGTCGTCGAGCGCCTGCTCGGCATCGCTCCGGGAGAGGCCCTCGAGCGTCGGAACGGTGGTCATCTCGGGGCCGCTGGAGACGTACACGGTGACGGTGGTGTCCTTCTGCACGGAGATGCCGGCGTCGGGATCGCTGCGGATCACCGTTCCGTCGTCGACCGTCTCGCTGGGCGTGTCGACCCGCTTGGCCACGAGGTCTTCCTCATTGAGCGCCTGCTCGGCGTTCTCGTAGCTCATGCCGACGACCGCCGGCACGATGCGCGAGCCGCTGGGCACGATGTTCAGGGGCCGGAGCGTGAACACCCACACGAGCACAGAGATGAGCAGCACGGCGAGCACGGCGACGCCGCCCCAGATCCACGCCGCGGGAGGGCCCGCCTGCGTGCGCTTCATCGTCGGGTCGGTGCTCAGCTGGCGCAGAGCCCGTGCCGTGTCGGCGGCCTGCCGGGGATCGGGTCCGTACAGCGTGTTCGAGAGCGTGTCGACCTGACGACGCGAGGGTTCTTTGCCGTCGACGGTCGCGTCGAGTGTCTCGCGGAATGCCGCGGCGTCGGGGAAGCGCTGGAACGGATCCTTCGCCAGGGCGCGCAGCACGACCGCGTCGAGCGCCCGCGGCACGGTCTCGACGATCTCGGACGGCGGGATCGGCGCCTCGCTGACGTGCTGGTAGGCCACGGCCACCGGGGTGTCGCCGCGGAAGGGCTGGCGTCCGGTCAACAACTCATAGAGCACCACGCCCGTCGAGTACAGGTCGGTGCGGGCATCCACCACATCGCCCTTCGCCTGCTCGGGCGAGAAGTACGCGGCGGTGCCGAGGATCGTCGTGGTCTCGGCGACCGTCGATGACGAGTCGGAGACGGCGCGGGCGATGCCGAAGTCCATCACCTTGACCTGGCCCGCATCGGTGACCATGACGTTGCCGGGCTTGATGTCGCGGTGCACCACGCCGGCACGGTGCGAGTACTCGAGAGCCTCGAGGATGCCGTCGACGTAGCGGACCGCGTCGGGGATCGGCACCGGTCCCTCGGCGATGATGTCCTTCAGGAGCCGGCCGTGGACGAGCTCCATGATGATGAACGGAATCGGCCGCGTCGTGCCGCTGTCATCGACCTCCGCGTCTTCGCCCGCGTCGTACACGCGCACGATGGCGGGCGACGACATGCGCGAGGCGGCCTGCGCCTCGAGGCGGAACCGCGTGCGGAACGCGTTGTCGCGGCTCAGCTCGGCATCGAGGATCTTGATTGCGACAGGGCGACCGAGGGTGAGGTCGTATCCCCGGAACACCGATGCCATGCCGCCGTGCCCGATGGGCTCGTCGACGCGGTAGCGTCCGGAAAGCACGCGCGACTCGGCTGCCACATCACTCTCCATGGATTGCACTCACGCCAGCCTAACGGACCGGCCCGCGTGGACGTCAGCCCGCCGCATCTCCGGAATCGCCCTGGTCGCCGCCGTCATCGCCCGACCCCTGGCCCTGGTCGTCGGCGGGAGGCGTCGTCGTGTCTTCGGGCGCGACGGGCGCGGCGCCGATCGTGACGGTCTTCGTCGACTCGGGCGACGTGAGCTCGCCGTTGGTGCCCGAGCACGTCGCGGTGTAGACGATCTTGAGGTCGTCGCCGGCTGATCCGGTGACGGTCAGCGCGATGTCGCCCGGGCTCGCACCCGTCGAGAGCGTGGACTTGCTGCCCGAGTTCGACCCGTTCACGAACTGGCCGTTGGTCGCTGTGAAGGCGTAGCCGCTGAGGTCACCCGTGCCCGCGGGGCAGGTGAAGTCGGGGATCGTGACGGTCGCCGTGCCGCCCTCGATGACCTGGCCGTTGTCGCCGGAGCCCGTGATGGACGCCGTTCCCGGAGGAGTCGTGATGGTGGTGGGCGCCGTGTAGCAGGTGAGGGTGATCGTGGCGGGGGGCGTGGCGTTGCCGCGCGGGTCGACCGACTGCACGGTTCCCTGCTGGTCCTTCGAGGACGCCGGCGACCCGTCGGCGATCGTGGCGTCCAGATCGTTCTCTTCGAGCAACGCCTCGGCGTCGTCGCACTTCATGCCGACGAGGCTGAGCGCGTCGATGTTCACCGGCGTCACCGTGGGTGTCGGTGTCGACGGGCTCGACACCGGGGTCGAGGGGCTGCCGGTGGCCGCGTTGTCGTTCCCACGGCTGCCGAAGATGGCCCAGAGCGTGCCGCCGAGCACGATGATCAGCAGCGCGATGAGCGCGATCAGTGGCCAGGTCCACGGGCTGCGCTTCTTCTTCTTCTGCTTCTCGTCCTCGCCGGCGGGCTGGCCCGGCAGCAGCGAGGCCTCGGGCAGCAGTCGGGTGGCAGCCGAGGTGTCACCGCTCGCCGTGAGCAGCTGGGTCGCGGCATCCACCCCCGTCCCGATGGCGGGCACGGCCGCGATGGCCGCCGCGATGTCGCCGCGCCGCAGAGCCGTCGCGGCGCGCGCCACGACGGCGGTCGAGGCCGGGCGGTCTTCGGGCTTCTTCGCGATCATCGACATCACGAAGTTCTGCACGGGCTGCGCGACCGTGGCCGGCAGCGGCGGCGCCACATCGTTGATCTGCGCCATGGCGATCGCGACCTGCGACTCGCCGGTGAACGGGCGCTTGCCGGCGAGGCACTCGTAGGCGACGATGCCCAGCGAGTAGATGTCGGTGGCGGGGGATGCAGGGTGTCCGGACGCCTGCTCGGGCGAGAGGTACTGCACCGTGCCCATGACCTGACCGGTCGCGGTCAGCGGCACCTGGTCGGCGATGCGGGCGATGCCGAAGTCGGTGATCTTCACCCGGCCGTCTGGCGTGATCAGCAGGTTGCCGGGTTTGATGTCGCGGTGCACGAGGCCCGCCGCGTGCGCGGCCTGCAGCGCCGAGGCGGTCTGGGCGACGATGTCGAGGGTCTTGTCGGTCGACAGCGAGGTCTCGCGTTCGAGGACGGTCGACAGCGCCTCGCCGGGCACGAGCTCCATGACGAGGAAGGCCGAGCCGTTCTCCTCGCCGTAGTCGAAGACGCTCGCGATGCCCTCGTGGTTGACGAGGGCGGCGTGGCGCGCCTCGGCGCGGAAGCGCTCGAGGAAGCCCGGGTCGCCCATGTACTCGTCTTTGAGGATCTTGATGGCGACGGTGCGGCCGATGACGTGGTCGGTCGCCTCCCACACCTCGCCCATACCGCCGATCGCGATCCGCGAGTCGAGCTCGTAGCGGCCGCCGAAGGTCACACCCTGCGTCGGTCTCATTTACCCAGCACCGCCTCCATGACCTTTTTCGCGATGGGCGCCGCGATCGTATTCCCACTGCCCGACTGCCCCTGGCCTCCGCCATTCTCCACGACGACCGCCACCGCAACCTGAGGGTCGTCTGCCGGTGCGAAACCCGTGAACCACAGCGTGAACGGCTCTCCATCGCCGTTCTGCGCGGTTCCGGTCTTGCCTCCGACCTCGACCCCGTCAATTCTTGCATTGGTCGCGATGCCCTCGCTGACATTGGAGACCATCATGTCGACCATCTCTTTGTCGAGTTCCTCATCGAGCGCGCGGCCGAACTGGGTGTCGTCGAACGTCTTCTGCACCGCGAGGTCGGGACCCACGACCTGATCGACCATCCGGGGGTTCATCACGATGCCGCCGTTGGCGATACCGGCGGTGACCATGGCCATCTGCAGCGGCGTGGCACGCACGTCGCCCTGACCGAAGCCGCTGAGGGCGACGCGATCGGGTGTGAGGCCGTCGGGGTAGACCGATGCGGTCGAGGTCAGCGGCATGTCGAACGACGCGTTGAAGCCGTACTTCTCGGCCTCGGCGCGGATCGCGTCGCCGCCGACCTCGACGGCGAGCTCTGCCATCGGGATGTTGCAGCTCAGGCGCAGCGCCGTCGCGATCGTGACCTCCTTGCCCGAGCCGCAGGTGCCGCCGGTGTCGTTGCGGATCTGGGTCGAGGTGCCCGGCAGGGTGTAGCGCGACAGGTTCGGGAGCTTCGAGTCGGGGGTGAAGTCGCCCGAGGCGAGGGCGGCCGAGACGGTGACGAGCTTGAAGGTCGATCCGGGCGGGTTCAGGTTGCCGCCGATCGCGCGGTTGTACAGCGGGTTCGACGAGTCCTTGAGCAGCTTCTCGTAGAACGTGTTGACCGAGTCCGAGTCGTGCGAGGCCAGCTTGTTCGTGTCGAAACTGGGGCTCGTGACCATCGCGAGCACGCGGCCGGTCTTCGGCTCGATCGCCACGACCGCGCCCTGCAGGTCGCCGAGCGCGTCGTACGCGGCCTTCTGCACGTCGGCGTCGAGCGAGAGGACGACGTTCGACCCCCGGGGCGGCTGGCCGCTGACGATACGCTCGATCCGTGCCAGGAACTGCGAGTTGCCGGTGCCCGAGAGCTCCTGGTTCATCGCCTGCTCGATGCCCGTCGACGACTGCAGGACCGGGTTGATGTAGCCGGTCACCGGTGCCCACATCTCGGGGTCGGTGTACTTGCGCTGCCAGCTGTAGATGTCGTCGGAGGCCACCGAGCGTGCGATGGCCGACCCGCTGGCGATGATCGACCCGCGCTGCACCTCGAACGAGTCGTAGAGCGCCCGCTTGTTGGCGGTGTTCTTGGCGAGGTTGTCGGCCTGCACGACCTGGATCACGCTGGTCGAACCGAACAGCGCGAGGAACATGATCAGGACGATGATCGAGAGGCGCCTGAGCTCTTTTGTCATTCGTCGCCCCCTTCGGGCGACCGTCGCGCCGCGGGCGCTCCGAATGCGTTCCGCATCGTCATCTCAGCCGATCACCACCCGCGGTCGCGATCTGACGGCATCCGAGATCCGCAGCAGGATCGCGACGATGATCCAGTTGGCCACGAGCGACGACCCGCCCGCGGCCAGGAACGGGGTGGCGAGGCCGGTCAGCGGAATGAGGCGCGTGACGCCGCCGACCATGATCACGACCTGCAGTGCGATGGTGAACGAGACGCCGACGGCGAGCAGCTTGCCGAAGTCGTCCTGTCCGTTCAGACCGATGCGCAGTCCGCGGCTGGTGAACACCATGTACAGGCAGAGGATGGCGAACAGCCCGATGAGACCGAGCTCCTCACCCAGGCTCGGGAAGATGTAGTCGCTCTCGGCGACCGGCGTCAGCCATGGCCGCCCCTGACCGAGGCCTGTGCCGATGAGTCCGCCCTGCGCCATGCCGAAGATGCCGGTGACCAGCTGGTAGCTGCTGTCGTCCATGAGCTTCGGATTGAAGGCGTCGAGCCAGTTCTCGAAGCGGCCGTGCACGTAGGGAAGGACGCGGGATGCCGCGAAGGCACCGGCGGCCGCCAGGATCACGCCCATCAGCACCCAGCTCGTCTTGCCGGTGGCCACGTACAGCATCGCCACGAACATGCCGAAGATGAGCAGGCCGGTGCCCAGGTCGCGCTGCATGACGATGATGCCCAGCGAGATGAGCCAGATCACCAGCAGCGGGCCGAGCTCGCGCGGGCGCGGCCAGGTGAAGCCGAGGAACTTCCTGCCGGTCGAGGTCAGGCTGTCGCGAGTGCGCACGAGATAGCCGGCGAAGAAGATCGCCAGGCAGATCTTGGCGAGCTCACCCGGCTGGAACGAGAAGAAACCGAGCGACACCCAGACGTCGGCATTGGCATCCGTCCCCAGTCCCGGGATGATCGGCAGGACCAGCAGCAGGATGCCGGCGAGGCCGAAGAGGTACGTGTACCGGAAGAGCACGCGGTAGTTGCGCAGCAGGATCACGACGAGGATCGCCCCGACCAGGGCGATGCCCGCCCACGCGAGCTGGCGGTTCGAGTACGCGGCCCAGCCGTGTCGGCCCCAGTGCACGTCGAGGCGGTAGATCATGGCCAGGCCGAGCCCGGTCAGCACCGTCGCGATGGGTACGACGAACGGGTCGGCATCGCGCGCGACGATGCGCAGGGTGATGTGCAGCGCGAGCGCGAGGGCCGTGAGCACGCCGAGATAGATGAGGAACTTCGGGTCGACCTCGCCGGCGGCGCCCAGCTGCACGAGGATGACCGCCGCGCCGTTGAGGATGAATGCGAAGATCAGCAGTGCCAGCTCGCGGTTGCGCTGCTTCTGCGGCACGCGGATCTTGCGCAGCGCGCGCACCACGGCGGTGTCGGCGTGGTCGTCGTCGACGGCGGTCGGTGCCGGGCCGGGCCGGACGGGGGTGATTCCACCGGGGGGTGTGCGCATCATTCCCTCCCTATGTTCTTGCGAAGCCCGTCGACGATGTTCTGGGCGTCCTCGAGGGAGCCCGCCGTGATCGTCGCCTGCACGGTCTCGCGCTCGAACTCCGGCAGCAGGATCAGCGGGATTCCGGTGTCTTCGTAGGGACTCGACAGTGAGATCGGTCCGATCTTCTGCTGGATGCCGCGGAAGATCACCACGGTGTCGTTGTCGGCGCCCACGAAGAAGCGCGTCTGCGTCCACTGGTACGCGCCGAACAGCGCGCCGGCGATGATCGCCAGCACGAGCACGAGGCCCGCAATCCAGCCGATGCGCCGCCGGCGGGCACGTCGCCGGTCCTCTTCGATGAGCTCTTCGAGGTATTCGGCGGCGGGTTCGAAGTGCGTGGGCTCGTTGGCGGCCTGCCGTGCGGGGTGGAACCACGAGATGCGGCCGGTGCGGGCAGCCGGCACCTCGACGCCCTGGGGGTTGGATGCCGCGCCCACGATGGTCGGCGTGCCGGAGACGAGCGGATGCTGACCCCCGACATCCACGATCACCATCGTCACGTTGTCGGGGGCTCCGGCATCCAGCGCCTGCTTGAGAAGCATGTCGGCGGTGCGGCCAGGTGCCATGCCGAGGGCCAGGGTCTTCGCCGTGTGCGTGTCGTCGACGACGCCCGACAGCCCGTCGGAGCACAGCAGCCACCGGTCGCCGGGCCGGGTCGGCATGACGAACGTGTCGATCTCGGGGTCGGACTCCATGTCGGAGAGCACGCGCATCAGCACCGAGCGGCGCGGGTGGTAGCGCGCCTCTTCGGGGGTGATGCGCCCCGAATCCACGAGTCGCTGCACGAAGGTGTGATCGGTGGTGATCTGGGTGAGCGCGTCGTCGCGGTACAGGTAGATGCGCGAGTCGCCGATGTGGGCGATCACCGCATACTCGTCGACCATGATGATCGCGCACACCGTCGTGCCCAGTCCCGCCAGCTCGGGCTTGGCCTTCACGGTGCTGATGAGGTCGCGCGCCGCCGCGTGCAGCGTGTCTTCGAGCGCCTTCTCGGCTTCGCCGGTGGTCGCGTAGGTGCGGTCGAGGCCTTCGAGCCGGGCGATCGCGACACTCGAGGCGACGTCACCGCCGGCGTGGCCGCCCATGCCGTCGGCGACGACGAACAGGTTGGCGCCGGAATAGCCCGAGTCCTGGTTGTTCGAGCGCACCTTGCCGGTGTGCGAGAGGGCGGCACTCGATCCCGAGAAGACCATGTCGGCGCGTGCCTACTTCCGCAGCTCGAACGTCGTCGCGCCCACCTTGATGGGTGCGCCGACGGTCACCGGGGTCGGCGCCGACACGCGGACGCCGGCGTGCCAGGTGCCGTTGGTCGAGTCGAGGTCCTGGATCATCCACTGGTCGCCCCAGAGCACGAGGCGCGCATGGTGGCTCGAGGTGTAGTCGTCGCGGATCACGAGCCCCGACTCGCTCGAGCGACCGATGGTCAGCGGCTCGGTGCCCAGCGGCAGCTCGAGGCCGGTCTTGGGGCCGCTGGTGATGACGATGCGCGAGACGGTCTGGGTCGTGGCGGCGCCGGCGGCCGCGGGCGGGGACTTCAGCGACTGCACCGGCATCGTGGCGTCGGCCGGACCGGCCGTCGGCGCGGTCGGGACGGCGGCGGCCTGCGGCTCGGGCATCTTGCGCACCTTCACGCCGAAGAGGTCGGCGCGCAGCGAGTACACCACCGCGAAGACGAAGAACCACATCAGCACGAGGAAGCCGATGCGCAGAAGAAGGAGGGTCAGTTCGCTCACAGACGGCCTCCCCCGGCGCCGAACTGCCGGGTCGCGGCATCCATCCCCGACGGGGCCTGCGGAGCCGCCTGCGGCACGACGCGGAAGACGATGTCGGTGCGCCCGATCTGCACGGTCGAGTCGGGCGGCAGCGGAGCCTGCGAGACCTTCTGGCCGTCGACGGTCGTGCCGTTGGTCGAGCCGAGGTCGCGCACGACGGCGCGTTCGCCGTCCCACAGGATCTCGACGTGCTTGCGGCTCGTGCCCGCGTCGGCGACGGTGATGTCGGCGTCGCTGCCGCGGCCGATCACGGTGCGACCCTTGCGCAGGGGGTGGCGGGTTCCGGCGATGTCGACCACGCCGCGCCACGATACCGTGCCTTCGGCCGTACGTGAATCCACCCGCAGCGTGCCTGTGGACAACGTGGGGTCGGACTGCAGGGTGACCGACACCGGTCCGGCGAAGGAATAGTGCTGGGATGCCGCGTGCGTGCGCACGATCTCGGTGAGCTCTCCGATCAGCGCGGGGCCGATGCCCGCCATGCGCTCGGCGTCGTTCGCGGCGAGCCGCACCACGAGGGTGTTGGGCACGAGGATGCGATCGCGTGAGACGACGGCGGCCTTCTTGTCGAGCTCGCTGCGCAGGGCGGAGGCGATCTCGACCGGCTGGATGCCGCTGCGGAAGGTCTTGGCGAACGCACCGTTCACGGCGCGCTCGAGACCCCGCTCGAAGCTGTCAAGTAGTCCCACACGTCTCCTCGGGCAGGCGGACTGGTGGCTACATGGTAGTCATCCCGGCTGGGCGGGCGGTGGATTCGGGCCGCGGCCCGGCGGTTTCGGGGGTTGTCGGGGGTATCGCGGATTCGTCGCGCGCGCGTGCACATGCTATTCTCGTGAAGTTGGTTTCGGGTGTCATCCCGAACCTGCGCGAGTGGCGGAATAGGTAGACGCGCTGGCTTCAGGTGCCAGTGCCCGCAAGGGCGTGGGGGTTCAAGTCCCCCCTCGCGCACAGATGGAAAAGGGTCCCATGAGGGGCCCTTTTTCGTTGGTTGGGGCTCCGATCCGTCCCGCCGCAAGGCATCGGCCACGTCGATCTGCGTCTACTTCGCGCGTGCAGCATCCTTCGGCCGCGGCATCCACCCGGCGTCCCTCCCCTCCCCGACCGGATGTTTCACGTGAAAAGTGGATGCCGCGGCATCCCGCGCTCGTGCCAAGCTCAGGTGCAGGACTCGGCGGCGAGTCCGTGAGGGGCGTGAGCGCATGGGGTACATCGTCTTCGTGCTGGCGCAGACCGTCGTGCTGCCGGTCGTCAGCGGGATCGTCCAGCTGGTCGGGGTCGGCGGCGACCCGGTCCTCGTGTTCGGCATGTGGTGGGTCTTCTGGGGTGTCGGCACCCGCCTTCTGGTCGCCGGTGTTGTGCAGGTCTCCGGGCGGGGACGCACGTCCGAGATCCTCGGTGCGGAGCAGCCGAGCGTGCAGGAGACGCAGCTGACCCGCGAGCTCGGAACCGCCAACATCGCCATGGGCGTGGCCGGCCTCCTCGCGCTGATCCCCGGCTGGGCGCTGCCCGCCGGGCTCGCGGGCGGCGTCTTCCTGCTCATCGCGGGCGCGCTGCACGTGCGGAAGAGGGGCAAGAACGCCCAGGAGCTCGTCGCGACGTGGACCGATCTGGTCGTCGGCGCGGTGGTCGTGGTGCTCGCGGTCTACGTCCTGGCGCGCGCGATCGCAGGCTGAGCCCGCCTCACTCCACGACCGGGACCAACGCGAGCTTCAGCTCTTCGACCTCACGGCCGAGTCCGGCGGCGAACCCCACCCCGCGTGAGACCTCGGCGAAGCCATTCTTCTCGAGGACCGCGATCGAACCCGCATTGTGCGCGGCGACGCGCGCGAACAGGGGCCGGATGGGCTCGCGCGAGATGAGCAGCCGCAGCGCCTCGGTGGCCACGCCCCGCCCCCAGGCATGCCGGGCGATCCAGTAGGTGACCTCGCGCTCACCGTCGGAGGTGTAAGCGCCGGCCGTACCGGCGAAGCCGCCGCGCTCGGTCACGACGAACAGCGTGTTCTCGGGGTCGGCGCGCACCTTCGCCATGTGGGTATCGAAGGCGTCACGGTCGGACGGGTCCGCGGCGGTGAACGAGGCCATCGCCACGGCATCCGGATCCCGCATCATCTCGAAGACGGCGTCGAGATCGTCGTCGTCGAGAGCACGCAGCTCGATGTGCGCCATGCGCCAAAGGTACTCGGCTGCGGCGTCAGCCGAAACCGTGCTGCAGGCGCAGGATGCGCTCGGCGCGATCGCCGTCGCGGGTGGCCACCGCGTCGCGGAACACCCGGTACATATCGGTGCGCTCGACCTCGTCGGTTACGTGCGGGCGCCAGCCGTACAGGTTGCGTCGCAGACCGAACTCGCACTCCTCGAGGATCTGCTGCAGCATCCGGTTTCCGGTCGCGTACGTCACCATCGTGAAGAACTGGGCGCTGAGCCGCAGCATCTCGCGGCGGTCATCGGCATGGGATGCCGCGATCAACTCGTCGACACCGGCGAGGAGCTGATCCAAGGCGTCGTCGGTGCAGCGACCCACGGCCATGCGAATCGCGTTGCCCATCGTGTAGACGACGAACTCGTGGGTGGCCGCGAGCATCGACTCATCGGGGATCGACACGCGCGTCCACCGATTGGCCGAGACCTCGACGAGACCGCATCTCTCCAGGCGTTGGAGCGCCTCGCGCACCGGTGTGCGCGAGACGCCGAGGTTCTCGGCGAGTTCGACGTCTCGGAGGCGCTCGCCGGGTGCGAGACGACCGTCGAGGATCGCCTCGCCGAGGACTGTGTATACCTCGTCGCCGAGGACAGCGCCGCGCGGGTCGAGCGGCGCGAAAGCAACATCGCTGGTCATGGGTGGCCCAAGTCTATGTATCGGTGAGGGGGCGGTCGCCGGGTGAACGACCGGTAATAACAGAGCACTGGGAATTGCTGGGGAATATACCAGTTCGGCATATGTGCAGAAACCACAAGAGGGCCCCGTGGCTGTGGTGGTCGGCCGCAGGAGTTCCCCGCGATATATCAGTAGAGTTGAAGCGTCACGTTCGCGTGACCTATCCGGGGGGATCCGTCGGTGCCCGGCCCGTGCGTCGTTCTGTCGCCGGTCCGGGCACCGTATGGGGCGCCGTTCTGCAACATTTGTGTCACCATCCGACACGGACACACCGCGTGGCCCCTGTGTTCGTTAGCGTGGAGGAAATCCCGGCGCACGGTGTGCTGGGAACCGAAAGAACGGCAGTACATGAGCACGCAGGGCACCGTCAAGTGGTTCAACGCGGAGAAGGGCTTCGGCTTCATCGCCCCCGACGAGGGGGGTGCGGACGTCTTCGCGCACTACAGCGCCATCCAGTCCAACGGCTTCAAGAGCCTTGAGGAGAACCAGCGCGTCGAGTTCGAGGTCGCTCAGGGCCCCAAGGGCCTGCAGGCCGAGAACATCCGCGCGCTGTAATCACACACAGCACTGCGCGGCTCTCGTCATCAGCGCCCGGATGTCATCCGGTCGTAGGTGGCGAGAGCCTGCGCGTCTTCGGCGTGACGCATCGCCCGGCGCGCGGCATCCAATGCCTCCACCGGATCGGGCAACCGGCGGGCGTCCGCCAATTCTTCGCGCGCTGACGCCAGACGCACGCGTGCGTCGGCACCTGCGCCCGTGACCGCCGCCTCGGCGCGCGACACCGCCGACTGCGCGGCCGCGATCGTGCCGGTCAGTGCCGTGCGCGCCCCGCGCAGGCGCTGCTGCGCCGTGCGCGCGTCGCCCAGGGCGAGATCGAGCCGGTCGCGCACGCGCGCGATCCCGTCGACAGCCGCGGTGGGCCGCCGCGCGGCATCCTTCTCCCATCGCGTCACCGCCGTCTCGGCCTCGTGGATCGCCGCGCCCAGCCGCTCGGCGGCGTCGGGCTCGAGGCTCTCACGCACCGTCATCGCCTGCCGCAGCGCCGCGCGGGCGGCCGTGAACTCGTCGGGCAACGACTGCACCGCCTGCGTGATGAAGCCGTGCACGTCGTCGAGGCGACGCGCCTCGTTCTGTGCCGCGCGGATGCGCCGCTCGGCGAGGGAGAGATCCGACAGCGCGCTGCGCGACGGATCGCCGGCGCTGGCCGCGGCACGGTCGAGCAGTTCGCCGGCCTCGGAGACGTGGGTGGATGCCGCAGCCGCGGCGGCCGCGGCATCTACCCACTCCGACTCGTCGTACCGGGTGCGCAGCTGCGCGATGAGGGCATCGGGGTCGCCCATCTGCTCGCGCAGGTCGGCGAGGCGTCGCCGCGCGGCCGCGACCTGGCCGGCGGCCGACGTGTTCGCGTGCATCCAGGCCTCGTGCTCGCTGCTCGCGTGCATGATGGCGGCCATCGCCTCGGTCACGCGCGTGGAGATGATCCGTGCACGGCGCTGCACCTCGGCCGGCAGCAGACCGTGGTCGTCGCTGATCGTGCGGAACACCTCGAACGCGTCATCGCGCACGTGCTGCGCGGTCATGCGGGCGCGACGCAGTGAGGCCGGCGCGTCTCCCCCGTAGAGGGCGCCCGACAGGCCCACCTCGAGGTCGAGCTCGGCGACCGCGTCGTCGAGCCGGACCAGGTCTGCCCCGGCCTTGCTGCGCGCGGCATCGGCGGCGGCTCGCGCCCGCGGTGAGCGGCGGGCAGCGCGGATCGCCCACGCGATCACGACCACGAGGATGCCGGCGATCACCACGACCACCAGGGCCGGAACGCCCCACCGCATGATCTCGCCGACCAGCTCGCTCATGTCAGTCGCCCTCGGGCAGGAGCAGCAGCTCGCGCAGCTCGGCGACGGTGTCGACCGCGGCCTGGGCGCCCTCGGATTCGTGCGGCCAGCTGAAGCCCCAGCGCACGAAGATCACGGGCACGTCCTGCTCGGCGCCGCCCTCGACGTCGTGGTGGCGGTCGCCGATGAGCACGGGTCGGCTGGTGTCGACGCCCGCGGCCTCGAGGCGGCGCAGCGCCTCGCCGATGATGTCGGCCTTGCGGCTGAGGGTCTTCTCATCGGGCGTCGAACCGGCCATCGCGGTGAAGTGCGTGTCGAGGTCGAAGTGCTCCATGAGCGCGACGACCTGGACCTCTGGCTTCGAGCTCGCCGTCGCCTGCGGGATGCCGGCCGCGTCGAGCTCGGCGATGAGCTCGCCGATGCCGTCGATGAGCCGCGCGCCCGCGGCGTATCCCTCGGCCTTGCCGACGGCGCGGTAGTAGGTGACCGCCTCGGCCGCCTTCTCGGCCGTGACGCCGAGGTTCGTCTGCATCGAGTCGTACATCGGCGGGCCGATCCAGTGCACGAGCTCACCGCGCGTGGGCGGCGGGAAGCCCAAGTGCGTGAGGGTCGTCGTCAGGCGCCGCAGGATGCCCTCGGACGCGTCGATGATCGTGCCGTCGACGTCCCACAGGACGCAGGTGAAGGGCGAGCGATACGGCATGCGACCAGCCTACGGGGTGGGTACGGGCGGGCCGGGGTGCGGGGCGCGTGCGGGCCGGGGCGTGGGGCAGCCGATGTCGCGCCTCAGTGAGAGTGCAACTGGTGGACGAGGATGCGGGTACTTCCCTATCTCTCGGCGACCAGCTGCACTCTCACGGTGAGGCGGTATGGCCATCGCAGAAACATGTACACTTTTCTGTACAGAAGGAGATCCCGTGAGCGTTGTCGAAGTGCGCCCCGTCAACGAGGCGCGCGCCGGACTGACCGGCATCCTCCGCGGCTTTCGCGCGGATCCTGATAATGCCGAGGTCGTCGTGTTCGGCTCGCATCGGTCGCCGGAGGCGGTACTCATCCCCTATCGGCGGTACGTGAGGCAACGGGATGCCGCAGACCCGGTGTCACTTCGTGAGGAGTTGCACGTGCGGCGTGAGCTCATCGCGCGACTGGCTCGACTCAGCCACATTGAGGCGGTGAGCGTGTTCGGTTCGGTTGCACGCGGCGAAGACTCCGCCGAGAGCGACATCGATCTGCTGGTCGACCCGGAGCCAGGTGCGTCCCTCTTCGACTTCGCGCAATTCGAGCGAGATATGGAGATGCTTCTCGGGCGCCCGGTCGATGTGGTGTCGCGCCGTTCGCTCCACGCCGATCGCGACGCCGCGATCCTCCGAGAGGCACGGCCGCTGTGAACCGCGTTGATCGATGGGTCGACGACCTCATGCGGGATCTGGAGTCCGCGGCGGAGTTGGTCGCTCGCGAACGGGCAGTTTTCGATGCCGACAGGGCCGTTCAGCTCGCCTTCGAGGCGCTGTCGAATCGTGTCGGAGAGGCCGCGAAGCGCCTCATCGCTGCGGAACCCGAGCGTTTCAGCGACGACGTCTGGGCTCTGGCCGCGCGCAATCGTGACTTTGTCGTGCACCACTATGACCGGATCGACCTCGATGCCCTGTGGGAGACGGTCGCCCGAGACTTCCCCCGACTGAGAGCCGCGCTGGCCCGAGACTGATCGGTCAGAACAGGCGCGGGGCGCCCGACTCGACGCCCTTCATGCCCTCGTAGTCCAGGGTCACGCAGCGGATACCGCGATCGGCGGCCAGCACCTTGGCCTGCGGCTTGATCTCCTGCGCCGCGAAGACGCCGGTCACCGGCGTCAGGTGCGGGTCGCGGTCGAGCAGCTCGAGGTAGCGCGTGAGCTGCTCGACGCCGTCGATGTCGCCGCGGCGCTTGACCTCGACCGCGATCGTGCCGCCGGCAGGGTCGCGCAGCAGCAGGTCGACCGGCCCGATCGCGGTCGGGAACTCGCGGCGCACGAGCTGCAGCCCGTCGCCGATCACATCGACCTGCTCGGCGAGCAGGCGCTGCAGGTCGGCCTCGACTCCGTCCTTGACCAGACCCGGGTCCACGCCCAGCTCATGTGCGGTGTCGTGCACGATCTCGTAGATCTGCACCACGAGCTCGTCGCCGGTCTTGCGGTGGGTGACACGCCACTGCTCGATGACGCCGGCGGATGCGGCATCCACCTCCGGCTCTTCCACCGCGAGAGTGCAGGGCGGGCTCATCCAGGTGTGTAGTGCTTAGGGTGTATTGTTACGCGAGGTAGGTACGACGCCCACGGTAATGGTGTCAGAACGGGGGTTTCATGGTGACACCGCAGGCCGCTCCGAACACCGCGGCGATCTACGCTCGTCTCAGTCGAGACAAGCGCTTCGGTGAGGAGCGCGAGGGTGAGGGTATTGAGACGCAGATCGCCCTCTGTACAGAGCTTGCTTCAAGACTCGGGCTCACGGTGGTGGCGACCTTCCATGACAATGACATAGGAGCGTCGGACAAGAGTCGAAACAAGAAGCCGCGCAAGGGCTACGAGAAGCTTCACGCGGAGGCACGGGCTGATCGCTTCGCTTACATCCTCGCCACAGAGAACAGCCGTCTCACTCGACGCCCACTGGAGCTAGAGGGGCTGATCCAGCTTCACCAGGACACCGGTGTCGTGATCAAGACTGTTCGCAGCGGTGATGATGATCTTTCCAAAGAGCAAGGAAAGATGGTGGCGCGCATCAAGGCGTCTGTGGACGCCGCTGAAGCAGGGTTGAACTCCGAACGGTCAGTGGCAGCGCATCGTCAGCTCGCGCTCGCCGGAAAGAACAAGCGTCCGCCGTGGAGACCGTTCGGGTTCCTCGATGATGCTGTGACCCATCACCCGAAGGAAGCTCAGCTAATCCGCGAAGCAGTGGACAAGGTGATCGCTGGAGCTTCGATTCGTCAGATAGGGAAGACCTGGGAAGAGAAGGGTGTCACCTCCACTCGGGGGACCACTTACTGGGGTCATTCGAAAGTGAAGGACGCCCTCTTCTCCTGGCGCGTGGCTGGTGTGCGCTCCTACCATCGTGAGCCTCTCTACGACGAGCACGGCGAGATTGTCATGGGGGAGTGGGAACCGATCATCAGCTTGGAGAAGCGTACTCAAGCCCTCCAAGAGCTGGAGAATCATTACGCGAAGCCCAAACGGCGGCATGGGAAGTGGCTTCTCTCAGGGCTCCTTCGCTGTGGAAAATGCGGGCGTCCTCTTTACGGCAATCAAGGTAGTGGCACCCGTCCATCGAACTACGTCTGTAGCAACGGGCGGAGCGCTCACCTGGGCATTAGGGCAGACAAGCTCGAAAAGCACCTGGAGCTTGTGGTCCATCGCTATATCCTCGACCGAGCGATCCATGGCGAGCTGGAGCCAGAGCAGCAGGAGCGAGCACCCTGGACAGGGGAGAAGCAACTGGTTTCGATCGATAGCAAGATCGAAGAACTCATGGAGGCCTACAACTCGGATCGGCTCTCCTCTTCCATCGTCTTCCCTCAGGTGGAGAAACTCGACCAGCAACGGCGTGAGCTGGTGAGTGAGAGGAACCGCTACAACGCCGACACAGCGCCTAAGCCGCGGGTGATCGTCACCCGTGAGCAAGCTTGGAGAACCTACCGGCGTTCCCGAGAGTTGCCGTTCGATGAGCGGAGGCTGATCCTGAAGCAGGAGATTCAGTCGGTGGTAATCATGCCGGGGAAGCCAGGTTCCAGAAAGCACTCGGACTTTGAGGCTCGGGTGAAGATCCACTGGGAGGAACCGCACCCGCTCTACAACGGCCTTACGGCGGAGGAAGCGGCCTACACTCTTCTGACTCAGATCAACGTGCCAGGGCACCAGCTCGGAGCCACAGAAGAAGAGCAGAAGCAGTACAACGTGGATGCTGACTGGTACCCCATCGAGCGGGCCTGAGGCTTGGTGTGACACGAAGCAGTTGGCGTCAGCAGCACCGAGCAGCCACTCAGTCCACTTCGTCTCCTGAAGCTTCAGGATAGGTACCTACAACCTGAAGAAGTGTGGTTCTACCGCAGGTTTCTGCCTTTCGCCTACCTTCGGCTCAGCTCTCTTTAGAAACTCCTCCGATAGACCCACCCGAGGAGAGCACCATGAGACAAAGAAACGAAAGCGGCATGACGCTTCTGGAAATGGTGGTCGCCATGGTGATTTTCGGGCTGGTCACCCTCATGATTTTTCAACTTGTCGCCACCGCCTCGCGCACCATGGAGGAGACCACTACTGGAGCAGAACAGAGCACCAGCGTGGCTCTCACTCTCACTCGACTGGCGAAGGAAGTGAGAGGAGCCACAGGGGTGGCGTTCAATGAGCAGGGAGACCGGCTCTACCTGCGCACCAACCAGAACGCGATCACCACTTGGAGACTCTCGGAGAACGGGCTCACCAACGGGGCACGAACCTTCGAGAACATCACCGATGCGCACTTCTCTTCGAGCGGCGGAGAAGGTGTCTTGATCACGCTTGCGGTGGACGACTTCGAGCGGTCCATCACCTCTCACCCTCGCGCGCTGGATCGCTCGGTTCCGTTTCTTGAAGATCCTCGGCTCTCCAGTGGGCTCATCGACTGAAACGTCGAAACGCTAGCTGCGCGTAGCTGGTGCCAGCCCCGGAAGGCGCACAATCACCCGTCCGAAGGCTATAACTCGCTCAGACTCGCAGCTACGACCTCCTACAGGCGGTGTAGCGCCAACGCGCAGTTTAGGAAGCTTCTGGAGCTCTGAGAGACACTGCGCCTTTGTCGCGAGCTCAGGATAATGTCATCGCCATGAATCGGCTCAGCTCTCTCCTTCTGGTGGTCCCGCTGGCGGTTTCGTTGGCCGCCTGCGCTCCAGCACCGCAACCGCCGTGCCCCGAGATAAGTGCTCCAGCGGCACCGCAACCTCAGCCCACCAGCGAGCCCACGGCGGCACCGGCTCCGCAGGTCACCCCCGACTCGGGAAGCTTTCGGACAGGTAAGGCAGTGGGAGAAGAGCTCAAGGAGCTTTGGGAAGACACCAAGGACTTCAGCAAAGGGCTGTGGACAGGACTCAAGAAAGAGGAGAAGTGATGGCGACCATGAACCGCGAGCACTGGGAGAACTCAGAGGACTGGAGGAGCCAGGTGAAGCCTGAGCTCCACGAGAGCTTCTTGGAGACTCTCGCTGAGTCGAAGCGCGAAGGCAAAGAGGTGAAGTCCGTGATCGTGGTGGCCGGAACTCCGCTGGTCTACAACGTGAGCGGCGAATAGCAGCTACACCACCGCTCTACGGCGCTAGCTGCGAGTCTGAGCGAGTTTCCTGGCCTGGACGGGTGATTGCGCCTTTCGGAGCTAGCACCAGCTACGCGCAGCTAGCGTTCCAGGGTGAAAGTGGGCTTCTCGCTGATAGTTGTCTCGTCACTACTTCTCCTTGACTGAAAAGAGGCCCACCGGCGATCAACTGCCGGTGGGCCTCTTTTGTTGCGTCGATCAGTCGCTCAGATCGAAGGTTCCTCTTTGCCGTAGCTCCGTTTCGGAGACTTTCCAGGCTGCGGCGAGCTCAGAGTGGGACGCGCCGATGGCCTGAGCGAGCGCATCGCTGTTCCCGCTGAAGCCTTCGGGAATGGTGAACCCACGCTTCGCGAGATTCTTGATCATCCCGTAGTGGACGTGTCCATCGGAGGAGCGAAGCTGAGTCTCACGCTTGTAGCTCTTCTTAAGGCCCGCAAACCTGTCACGGCGGCGACCACCTCGAGGTTTCCTACCCTCTACCAGCGCCCGAGCACCTTCGGGGTCGTGCCCCACGTACTGGAGATGGTTACAGAAGCCGCAGCGCCAACCCGTGGTTTCCTTCGCAGCGATGAGCGAGCTCTCTGTGACGACATTCATGGACCTGGCAAAGTGCATCGGAGTCGGTCGTCCACAGTTTCGGCATGGGTAGCCGAAGAGTATGGTGTTCGGCGGAACCTCCACCAGCTCAGTTACTTCGTCTTGCTTACCCATCATCCTTCCTCCTCGTTGTTTAGTGACGCGCGCAGCGCATCCACGTCAGCAGGTTTGTGATCGCTCCAAAACGACTCACCCTCCTGTGCCCACTGATCCACTTGCGCATCCCAAGCAGCACGGCGATCAATCGCCAGCTCCAGCTCTTCGCGCGTGAAGTCAGAGTCGGTGTGTTTCCAGCTTCTATTTCCCATGGGTTTCTCCTTGTTGGGTCGATGTTTGCCTCTCTAACTCGCTCCGGAAAAAGGCTCACAGCTCCGGGAGAGCCATGCCGCTGAGGTCGTCGTCCTCAATCTCTGGCTTGAAGGAGGGCATAGACGAGAGCATCTTTCGTGTGCGTTGTTCCGCTTCGATGGCGCTCAGGAGCGAGCGGCCTCTGATGCTGTCTCGCTTCTTCGGGTCCGCGCTGATGGCCTGGTGAAGCTTCTGAAGCTTCAGATCGTCAAAGCTTTGGACCTTCCCCAGCTCATCCACCTGAGAGCGAACCGACGCGGGGGCGTCCAAACGCTGCGGACGCGAGGGAGCAGGAGCATCCTGCTGTTGTGGTCGAGGGTTCTCGGCTGATTGTTCGTCGGCTGCGTCCTGAGGTTTCCCGGTGGACTCGTTGTCCTTCGACTTCTTACTCTTCGTGGCACGTTCGATCTTCCAGCGAGCGAACTCCGTGGCCTCCGCTGGCTTGCGAAGACCCCACTTGCGGAGCATCGCAAGCACATCGGCTTCGCTTGTGTAAGGGAAACGCACGCGCTCCGGTGTGCCATCCAGGTCGGCGCGCAGGTAGCCGACACCTGGTGTGTTCGCTGAAATGGCCACAGCCAGCTCAGCTTCCGGCGCACCCTCACCGAGAGCCTGTTCAGCCCAGTAGGCCTTCTTCGCTCGTAAGGAGACACCGTTCACGAAAAGATCACGCTGGCGCTCAAGGAGCGCGTGGTCCATAGACTGACCGGCGACCACGATGAAGAATCCGAGCGAGCGTCCCTTGGCGAGGATCGACTCGATGCGCGCCTTGGTGACGTTGAAGGTCTTACTCAAACGCAGCGAGTTTAGAGTGTCCACATACTCGTCGATGATCAGCACGTGGACGGGATTGTCCTTCCCCAGCTTCACTCGCATTCCGGTTTCCCCCGCATCCAGATCCTGAACACGAGCACGGGAACGCTCCTCCATCTTCGTGTGGAAGAACTCGATGAGTTGCTCCAGGTCGTCCTCGCTCGAAGCGAAGGCAGAGAACAATCGGCTGTTTCGGTAAACACCCACATCCTCTGTCTTCGTGTCCACGCCGAAAAGCCTCACCTCACCGGCGCGCACGAAGTGGCTTAGCTGGCGAATCAAGCCGTGAACCACGGAGCCCTTACCGGAACCGCTCATCCCGTAGATGATGGTTTGGTGGAGTTGAAGGTTAATCAGCTCGCCCTCCTCCGAGACACCCAACGGAATGTGTGCCCACGACTTCGGGAGATTTTCGTCAAGCCAGCTCACGGTGAACACCTGACGCCCCAGCTTGTCTTCCGGGTCCATCGCGTGGAACTCGAAGTCCACGTCGCGACCGTTCTCAGAAAGAATCACCTTCGGCTCAAGAGTGATGCCGAGCTTCCCCTTGAGGGTGCCTGCGAGCGCCCGAACCTGCTCCTCTGTCTTGTTGTCCAGAGGGATGGAGACCAGGAAGTGCTCCGGCCCTGGGTTAGCTGGCTGCCGGTCGTCAGGGAGCATCGCAACATAGAGCGCCTGTGCCGCGCTGCGCACCTGTGCCCGCACATCAAGGAATTTGCTTGACCCCTTGTACTTCTTCGACTGAGACTTGATCGCCTCCGGCCAGGGGGTCACCCAGGCGATGGGCTTACGTCGCTTCTCGTCCTCACCGTACTCACGCTGATACTCCGCAGCCGGAGCGAGGAACTCCACCAGCACCGGACTCGACAGCAACTCCGCCTTCCGCTCGAACACCACCCGTTCCTCAAACGGGAGTCGGATCAATGTCCACTTCAGGACAAGGCCCCGAACAAGCGACCTAACGCCGAAGTAGCCAACCACCAACAGCACAACGGCTCCGACGAGCCATCCAATGTATTGCTCCATGTCACTCACCGAGCTTCCTTCCCGCACCGAGGCGGATCGCTGAACCATCACGATTGAAAAGGGGGAGAACCTTGAAACGGTTGCTCTCGAAAAGCCCGTAGTCCTTGTAGCGGTCCACATCACGGAGCACTTGCTCGATCTTGTCTGGCTTACCGTCCGCACGTCCGGGAACGAAATAGACGATCTGCCCGTAGACCGAGAGCGTGGACAGCTCGCGAGCGAAGGAAGCAAGCCTGGTCTCGTAGACGTCCCAAGGCTTCTTCGTGAGCTCAACCTCCACGAGAATGCTTCGGCTGGAACCGGTGGTGCGATCGGCTTCCATGTCGATCACAAGATCCGGCTCAAGCTTCTGCTTGTCACTGTCCCCGTAGTCACCCAGCGTCCAGAGCAGTGGGTTCGCCTCGATCATGTTGCTCCAGCTCAGACGACCGGCTTGAACCTCCGCCAACGCCTTGCTCAGCCGCGCATCCCGGAACCCGGGATAGTCAGTCTCCTTCCCCTCTTTCTTCAGATTGAGAATCTCTTGAGTGCCCCGCGCCCAAGCGCTGTTCAACTGATGCTCATTAAGCATGGAGCTGAGCGGCACCGGGCCGACACCGAGGGAGTCCTCGAAGTAACCCATAGGGGAAGCGAAGCGAGCGGCAACACGACTGATCATGAGGAAGTGATCGCTCACGCTCCAACCGATCTGCTTGAAAGATGCGCCGTGCTCCTCCTCCTCAAGCTGAAGGTGCCCGAAGTTTCTTGCAGCCGCGACACCAGAGCTGTTCGTACCCCAGATCGTGCCACCACGCTTATCGCGGCTTGTCTCCACATAACCCATGGCGCGCAACCGCTTGAGCCGCTCGCTCATGGTCTTCGTGGAGAGCACCGACGACACAGGTTTCATCGGAGTGGGTTCAGCCATGAACAGCTCAGCCAGATCCTGGTCATAGGCCACTCGGGTCTTAGCGAGGAAGGCGAGGATCAACCCGTCCTTCTCGGTGAGTCGCCGCCGGGGGCTTCCGGTGATCTTCCTCCCGAGCTTGTCGTAGCCAGGCTTACCGATGTTCTCCGGCTTCACCACGGGGCCACCGAGCCGATGAGGCTTCTTCTTGGTCGGTTGAGTTACAGGCGTCTTCGCCACTGGCTTCTCAGCAACTTTCGTCGGAGCCACAGGATCAGGCTGCGCGAGCTTCAGCCCCGCGAAGCGTCCCGAGAGGGCAACCACCTCCTCCACACCGTCATCTTCGAGCATGGGGTTAGCGATGTCGGTAGAGGTCTCGTCATCATCCTCAAGCATGGGATTTACTACGTCAGTCATGGTCTGCTCCTTCTCTCGTGGAATCTCTCGTGATTCGAGAAACCCATCGGTTGTGGAACAAATATCGACATAGTGGTGGCACCGAGCCTGACGGAACCGGTGGCACCGAGCCTGACTCACCCATCACCACACAAAGCAGCACCAGCTCAGTCAGAGAATGAGGCACTTTCTCGCGGACGATCACAGAAAACAGGGGACTCGGTAATCTCTTCTTTCGGCTTCGCCGACCAAGGCTTCGCCCTGGACCCCTTTCTACAAACTTCCGAAACGGATTCTGCTCTGCACGTAAGGGCTCTCGGGACCAGTGAGACTTCCTGCACCAACCCGGTGACACCAATAGCTGTGGGGTCTGGGTGCTCGCCCAGTGGCGGTCTCGGGGGGTCGCCCCGAGTGCTCAACCACCATCGCAGTGGTGGTGCCTGACTTCGAACAGTTCGAAGAGCCTTCGGAAAGCACTTCCGAAAAGTGCCAGCACTCACCGTTGCTGGGGACACCCTCGACTCAAAGAAAAGTCGTGTTGAACCGTTCCTCGCAGGCAACAAAGAAGTTTGCCTACTGATGACTCTGTTCTTATGAGCGGGGAGTGGCTTCCCCCGAACCCCCTGCCCCAAGATGCTCCTGGACGGCTGGCTTCGTCGTTGGTCACTCCTCAGCAGAGGAGGCGCACGGCGCTCTGGAACTACGTGTGACACGAAGTGAGAGATAAGAGCGCGCCAGTAAACAAGGTTGGAACTCCGTGTGACAAGAAGCTATCCCATAAACACTTGTTGACAGGAAACCCAAAGATGAGCGAATAGGACACTTCCCAAATTCCCCTCTAAAACTCTTCAAAAGAGTTCCAGCTCCGATTGCTATCTCTACTAGTCCTGAAATAATTGAACTAACGAAAAGGCAGAAACGAAGATAGCAAGAATTGCTCAAAAAGGCCGTCGCATTCACTTCGCGGGGGAGCCGAAGACATAGAGGAATCACCATGAAGGTTCAGGACTTGATCGACCAGCTCTCCGACCTCAACCCAGAGGCCGAGCTTCGAATCGCCTACCAGCCCAGCTGGCCGATGTGGGAGTCGGTCACCGCAGCTCAGGCTGGCACCGAAGAAGCCCAGGCGATCAATGAGGACGGGCTGTGCTCACAGTGCTTCGCTTCCATGGATGAACACGACGACGAGGAGTGCGACGGCAGGGAAGAGGGGGTGGACGTGCTCACCGCTGAGGACGCCCCCGCTGTCTACCTGGTGGGTGGAGGATCGAACCACTACGCCTCGAAGAGCCTCTGGGAGGGCGACGGCTGGTGAACGCCTCTACTCCTTGAGCTTCAGCGCGTAACGAGTGTGGACGTTGCTGGACGGGTCACGCCAGGCTTTCAGAATCTCCTCGCAGCGTTCCTCGAGGTCGGTGTCAAGCTCGATGCTGATGAGGCGTCCCTGGATGAGTACGAGCCCCTCGTAAAACTGAGAGGAACTGCGCCCGATCTTCTTCGCCTGAACCTCACCAATGAGCTTCCCCTCGAAGCGGACCGCCCACCGCGGGGCGCGGCTGTTCCTGCTGGCCGGTGGCAGCAGCTCGGTGGTGAGTTCGGGGGTCATGGGCTGAGCATAAGAGAAGCTTCAGACAGTGGATTGCTTGTGGCAAGAAGCAGTCGGCGTCAGCAGCACCGCTCAACGAGAAGCGGTAGCTGACAGTCTCCGCCTCAGCTTCGTGGTGGTGAGGGATTGTGCGTCCTGCCGCTACAACTCGCTCAGACTCGCAGCTATGACCTCCCGCGGGGTGCTCCTGCCGTTGCCTCGTTGGTGCCACGACTTCGCCGTGAGAAGTCTTTTGAACGCTTCGGTCGATATTTCGGTATAAGACAGTTGGCGCCGACAAGCGGTGCTGGCGAAGGAGAAAGACCATGGCGAAATACCACGTTACGAAGAGCGGTAGGACCGAACCCTGCACCGCCACGGTGCGCGCGTGCCCGCTCGGAGAGGCGAATCACTTCGCCAGCGCGCAGGAGGCGATCCAGGCCTCCATGGCAGAAACACCGAAGGAGGTTGACACCTCCGATCTTCTTCAGGAAAGCGTGAAGCAGTTCTGCGCCGAAGCTGAGAAACGCGAAGTGATCGAGGAGGACGGAAGCGCCGTGGTCACCATCCCAGGCACCTGGCGCTGGCAAAGCGAGGATGGCCCTCGGGAGTCCGACTTCGCTGAGTTCAAAGTGGGGCGACGACAGAACCCCCAGAGCGTCTGGAACAAATTTGTTAAGGACGGCGTGGTGACGGTGAAGCGATACCGCGGCGACCACGGCACAACAACCGAGCTCACCCCGGAGCTGGAAGCCTCCGTAAGCGCCTACTTCACTGGCCTCAAGGAGAGGATCGGCCTGATGCGCACAGGGCAAGAGATATTCGCAGAGCTGGGAGTGAGTCAGGCACAGCTTGAGAAGAAGGCGAAGGAGAAACACCTCCGCGATGCGTCCGAGAGCACCAAAGTGAAGTACGCGGCGGAAGGGTGGAAGGTGACCACCTCTCAGGAGAATCAGTTCGTCTTCCTGGTGGAGGGGGAGGTAGTCGGGACGGACGGCAAGAGCCACAAGCTGGCCGCTGTGATGAACACCACGGGGACCTACACCAGGTCTCAGCCTGTGGTGGGCAAGCACACCGAGAAGATCCTTCAGAAGCACCCCTCCCTAAAAGCCGAGCAGCTTGAGTTGCTGAGGCACGAAGTCTGGAGAGACAGAGCGCGCTTGGACAAGCTCGTACTCGACTGGCGCAAGCGGAGAGACCCGGCGATCAACGACCTGCCAAAGGAAACCATCCAGGAGCTGATCCACTTCTACAACACCACCCGACTGGCGTAGAACTGAGTCGCCCCTTAAGAAGCCCCGCATCGCTCCAGACGATGCGGGGCTTCTTCTTTGCCTTGGCACTACGTGCGACACGAAGCAGTTGGCGTCAGCAGCGCCACTGAGAGCCGAAGCGGTAGCTGACAGTCTCTGCTTCAGCTTCGTGGTGGTGAGTGATTGTGCGTCTCACCGCTACAACTCGCGCAGACCGCAAGCTACTGCCTTCCACGGGTGACTACTCACCTTCTTTGCGCAGCGCGTTAGAAACCCTTGAGCGGTGATATTCGCTGCATCGATCAAGGAGAAAGACCATGGCAAAGTTCCACGTAACAAGAAGCGGTAAGACCGAACCCTGCGGTGCGACGGTGCGCGCGTGCCCACTTGGTGGCGCGAATCACTTCGGCTCACTGGAAGAGGCTGTTGCCTATTCCCTCTCGCCTACCTTCGCCAAGCGAGAGGTGTACACCCGCGTTCAGAGCGAAGCTCGTCGCATGGCTGAGAACGCGGCTGGACGCAAGTTGGCTGCTGACAATGTGTGGATCGAGTCCAGCAGCAGCGGCGTCCAGGGCGAGTACCAGGTGAGGTACACCGTCCCCAAGGAGGAGGGCTTCCACATCGCACAACTTCCGCTGTTCCTAGATCGAGACGAGTTCGAAGACTGGGAGAGCGTGAAAGAGGAACGCAACTGAACCACTCTTTGGAGAACGCCCCTGGCCTCGGTCGGGGGCTTCTTCTTTGCCCTGGCGGCTCGGCTCTTCTCTCAGCGAGTTAGAGACCCTCCTGAGCGGCGACACAGCCGCACGGCTAACCAAGGAGCAGACCAACATGCTGAAGAGATTGAGAGAAAGAAGAAAGGATGAGAAGGGCTTCACCCTTATGGAGCTGGTGATCGTAGTGGCGATCATCGGGATACTGACAGCCATCGCTATTCCGGTCTATGGACACATCCAGGCCACCGCACGGGTGAACGCACTCCACGAGGCAGCCGACCAGGCTGTGAAAGAGCTCACCGTGAAGATCGGAGGCACACCCACCATGGCCGATGCTGGGGAGTACGTCGACCATCCAGCGGAGAACGAGGGGGGCATTTCCGCCTCGGCTGGAGTCTGGGATGAGGTCGATGAGGACTACGACAGACGGTACTTTATCTGTGCCGTAGCGGAGTCCATGGTTGAAGGCGAAGGCTTCGTGAGCAGACGAGCCGGTGACCCCTACTGTGAAGAGCTGTTCGGCTCTGGCGAAGGCTTCGAGAACATCCCCTGATCCGATAAACCCGAGCAAGCCCCGTGTCCCGAGCGATGCGGGGCTTCTTCTTTGCCTTGGCACTACGTGCGACACAAAGCAGTTGGCGTCAGCAGCACCACTGAGAACCGAAGCGGTAGCTGCGAGTCTCCGCTCCAGAAACCAGGTGGTTGGTGATTATGCGTCTTGCCGCCACAACTCGCTCAGAAGCGCAGCTACGACCTCCTACGTGGCACCTCTACGACCTGCGGGAATTGCGCAAAGAGAAGGGAGGGGGAGCTCAAGCTCCCCCTCCCAGATCCGGCAACCACTCCGGCATAGACCACAAGGAAGGTCCACGAAATAACTATCGGAGGCTTTCTCAGCGGCGCGTTAGAGAGAGCTGTACAACCACACGCAGCCCCACCTACCACTTCAAGGGCTCCATACAAGGAGCAGAACGGAATGTCCACCTACCCACAGCGCGACAAGTACTGGCTCGACGGAACGGGAACAAGCAACGAGCACGACAACGCACCGAAGCCTGGTGCGCTTTCGCGGCACGCCTACTACATCTACCTCACGGTGAACGAGCTCACCGGCTCCCTCTACGTGGGGATGCATCGCTCGAACCCACAAGAAGCTTGGCGCGCATACATGGGTTCGGGTACCTACCTGAAGACAGAGGCTCGCGGTTATGGCGTGAAGAACTTCTCGAAGAAGCTTCTTGCCTATGCGGAGGATGGGCTGGAAGCGAAGTTCTTGGAGGCGCGATTCATCGCCAAAGCTCTTCGCAAGGGTGTCCACTGCTACAACTCGAACCAAAGTGAAGCCGTCCAGCGGGACTGTCGTGACAACCTCTCTCAGTTCGCTTTCAAGGCTTCCTTCAGAGGACGCCAGCGACTCCAGTACAACCTCACGCTCACCGAGAAGGCCATCGCAGCCGGACTCGATACAGCGGAGCACGACGACCTGACGGAACTTCGCGACGGGTGGAAGCTCGCACTCCAGCTTAAGGATGAGCGTTACGCCGCCACGAAGCGACTCGACCCGAAGGACTGGGCTGAAGACAAGTACGGCTTCGATGCTGACGACTCGAAGGACTGAAGCTCGCGGTATACAGAGCCCGGAGCTCACGATATGTTCATTCATCGATCACAAGGAGACAGCCATGAAGATCACAAAGAGCCTCACCGCAGTAAGCGCCATCGCCCTCTTGGGGCTGATTCTCACTGGCTGTGGCGCACCAAAGGAGGAAGCGCCGGAGGCGGACGTCCCCGCTATCAGCCAGGACTCCCTAAACGATGCTCCAGCGGAGGAACCGGTAGACGAAGCCTCTGTGGATGCTGGCACCGGGTACTACGCGGCTGTGAGTAAGTTCGCAGAATATGAAGACGGTGCCCAGTCCACTGAGGACTTTGGGATATGGCAGCGCCAGGATGCTGTTGCGATCTGGATTCGTAACACGCAGACCAACGAAGTGAAGACCTGGGTGGCGGACGGGTACACCGTGGACCCTGAGATTGAGTCGGCCTTGAGCGAGAATGACCTCTCGGGACCGTTCTTCAATTTGATGGTGTGGAACCGCCACCACGAGGAGTACGCGGAGGTGGATCTGCGAACCGCAGCCACCCAGGGACTCCCTCCGAGCTACCTGGTCTTCTTCATCACCTTGAACGAGGACGAACCGCTGGACTCCCCTTACATCTCGAAGGGCTGAACGAACCCTTCGAGAGCGCCCCTGGCTTCGGTCGGGGGCGTTCTTCTGTTTTGTTGACTTCTGTGTACATGGGTACTACGTGCGGCACGAAGCAGTTGGCGTCAGCAGCACCACTCAACGAGAAGCGGTAGCTGACAGTCTCTGCTTCAGAAGTCAGGTGGTTGGTGATTATGCGTCTCACCGCTATAACTCGCTCAGACTCGCAGCTACCGCCGCTCAGGGGCGATATTGAGCCTTATGGACGCGACGCTCATTCCCCTCTTCTCTCGCCTGGAGAAGCTGGCGGTCCATGGCCCTGGCAAGCACGAGCTCGTTCGGATCTTCAACGCTCATCAGCGGCGCTGTCCAGAAGAGCGAGTCTTTAGTTTCACCGACTCCTACGGGCGCGTGTGGGTGCGCGCAGAGGACTTCGAGAAAGCGGCAGCAGTGGTGCTCCCACCGGTAGCGGCTCCGGGCACACCCGCGGGAGAGAAGCTTTAAAAAGTCTTCTTGAGGGCCGTCGAGACGACGGGAACCACGAGGGTAAGCATCGACGGGCTGTGGCGGCGAGCCAAGGAGAGTTGGTACTCATCCTTAGCCATGCGATACATCGGCTGTTCTTACGACAGCAGAAACATCCCCCCAGACGGGGATGTTCCTGTAGAGGTCCAGCGCTGTGGCGCAGCTATCTTTGGCCGGCCAAACCTTAGGTTCACAGGGAGAGGGGCGCGAGCGCCCCGACTATGACCCAAACCTGAGTTCTCAGCGCTCCGAGCAGCTCCAGCGCCATGGCGATACTTCATCTCAGAAAGGGCTCCGACCTGGCGGGGACCTTTCGCAGTGGAAGCACTCACTTTGATCCGCATGGCTAAGGATGCGTACTCACGCGAAGCGCAACGAACACCCTTTGAACACTTCTATTGCTGGCAGCTACTGTCCAGCGGGTGAGAGCCACCGTGGATGCAGAGCACCGCTGTCTGCGAGAAGGACTTTGAAAAGACTTCTGGGTATAACTCTTGTTAGTGCCCTTTGAGATTCGCTTTTCCGTGAGTTCTCGCGTGAGCCGCTGTAGACAAAGATTGCCGCTCCTCTTGTTAGTGCCCTTTGAGATTCAGCTACGAGACCCAATGACGGCTAAGGCCGTCCTCCGCTCCAGCCACGAAACCCGCTTCAGCACACATCTCAAGTTTTTTGAGCCGGTGGTTAGAGACGTTGATATAACACATCGTGGCGATATTAGTCACACGACATTGATCGTTTCCTTAGTGGTGTTCACCGGGGGCAGGGCCGCCAAAATACCTGCCCCCACTGAACACACGGAGGGAAACCGGAGCATGTCACCGATCTTGGCGGATCGGAGGAACACCACCATCAGAAAATAAAGGAAACGCTATGAAAGGCTTAGTCACATATTCGCTCGATTACCCGAAGCTACGTGAGGCAATCGTAAATCTGGACGCTGACAAGCGTCGCTCACTCTGGTCCGCGTATAAATCGGGTCTCATCACCGCACTCGAAGTGCTCATCACTCCTCGCCTAAACGCGGGTAAGAAGGCACACACATTCACCATCGCAGAAGTGATGGAGATTGCGAACCTTAGTCAGAAGGAGGCTCGCCTCGCTGTTGGGCTCGCAAAGCAACTGAAGGTACTTATCACCGTCGAGGGCGCGAAGTTCGATCCGATCACAGGAAAGAAGATGGCCTCGCGCTACATGGCGAACTTCGCGTACTGGGAAGAGACCATCCCGCACACGGTCAGCGCTCTTCGATTGGCGATGATTGCTTGCGGGGCCTACGGCAACGACTGGGCGAAGGCTTCAATCGCTGTGGACCGTCAGCTCGAAAGTTTCCGTGTGATCCTCGAAGAACGCGGTCAGAAAATGCTCACGGTAAAGCGCATAGTCGAGCTTCTCCTTGAAGTGGACGGGAAGCAGTGGGCGCGCGTTGTCCGTCGCGCCAAGTTCTGGGGCACCTGGGACGAGGTGATCTGATCATGGTCAACTCAAACTTCCAGCAGGCCCGCGAGGGCGTTCTTGACCTCCTCGGTGAGTTCACTGAAGGATGGACCGCAGCGGAGAAGAAGGAGGCGCGTAACACCGTGAACGCGATCTTCTTCTCAGGCCAGATCAAGCCACACCCGCTCACGAGCGCACGGCTGAAGGCACAGGCGGAGGGGGAAGTCTGATGGACGTCTACGACCGAAAGCGAGCCAAGCTCTTCGCCATCGGCAAGGAACTCAGAGAGAACCATCTTTCTGGCGCTTGTGGCCGTCGCGGCTGTGACTGCCTGAAGAAATACGAGCGCACCCGCGCTCAGTACAACAAGCTCCTCGATCCAGAAGAGTTCGATGTGCCATCGGCAGACCCTCGTCGCAGAGGTCGAGGCTGACCTTTAGTACCTTAAGACCCCTCGTTCGATATTCCCCTTGTCAGTTGGCGTCAGCAGCTCTCTCGCATTAGAGAAGGCTTCGCCAACCTAAACCAAGGAGAATCATTATGGCCGAGGAAACTGCAACTGAAGACTTCCACGCTAAGAAAATCACCGGGACCACCGAAACCCACTTCATGTTCTACGACGCTGAAGCGGACAAGTGGCGCACCATCCACGTATTGACGGAAGGCCGCGCTGAAGCACTCAACGTTTGGATGAGCTGAGATGGCTCGTCTTCACAGGACCGCCGCGGGACAGCTCGCACCGTGCCACGCCAGTGTGCGCGCCTGCCCCCTAGGCGAGGAGAACCACTTCGAGAACGCCCAGGAAGCTGCGCGAGCAGCCATGGGCCCACAGACCCCTCGACCAGCTATGCGCCTGACCGCTCGGGAGCAGCAGCTCCGTTCCGCCGCACACCGTGAAGCGAAGCCGTTTCCCATGGCTCACCGCCACATCGCCTCCCGAGAAGAAGTGTTCTTCTTCGAGAACGGACAGCAGTTCGGTAACGGGGTGGTCATCACTCGCTTCGAGAACGGAAACGTACAGGTTCAGCTCCCCATCGTCTACGAGCGCACACCGAGTCAGTGGATCAACGTGAAGCTCATGGTGCGCCCTGGAGACTCGGTGACCTCCACCTTCGGGAAGTTCCTGGACACCGTGGAGTTCGAGCCTGAGGACTCGTACATCATCGTGGGAACGGAGGAAGGTAAGCCGGTGATCGACGTTCTCTCCACGGAGCGGTACGCCCGACTCCGCGCAGCGCTTGGTGCCAGCGAGAGGATCGTCGCGGAACAGCTTCCTGAGGCCCCCACCAGCAGCAACGGTGACCTCCTCAAGGTACTCAAGGAGCGAGCCAATGGCTAAGTTCCACATCGCCAAGGACGGCCAAACAAAGCCCTGTACCGCCACCGTGAAGGCCTGCCCCCTTGGAGAGGCGAATCACTTCGGCTCACTGGAAGAGGCGGTGGCGCACGCCATGGAAGCGGAGCGCACCCACATGCTCACCATGCCCGCTGCGCTTCGTCGTTTCTTCTTCGATGACGATGAACAGGGGTCGATCTTCGATGAAGAGCGCGCGCTCGTAAGCTTCGCCGCTGAGGAGCTATCCACTGAGAAGTATCGCGCCTTCCGAAAGGATGCGGACTGGCATATCGCGGAGATTGGGCTCACCACCCTCGCATCCAGAAGCTTCACGGTGGAGGACTGGGTTGATTCTCTGGAGCGGGAAACGCTCGCTCAGCGGCTACCCATCACCCTCCGTGCGCTGGAGGAAGAAGCCATCACCGCCGCCGATCTGCGAGAAGTCTTCGCGTGAGATTCGCAGTAAGAAAGCCCCCGATGACCTCCACACATCGGGGGTTTTCTTATGCCCCTGAGCGGCGCTGGCTTCGAGTCTGAGCGAGTTGTAGCGGTGAGACGCACAATCACCAACCACCTGTAGCTGGAAGCAGAGAGCGTCTTCCAGCAAAAGTGCGAGCTTCTGAGCTGCTCGCATTAGAAACCCTTGTGACGACCCGACAGAAGGAGCAGACCATGAGCATAAGAGACCATCTCACCCCCGCAACCGAGGAGCGCGCAGCGCTCGTGCGGGATGCGCTGGGAGCGGCCATCATCAGCCGTGCCACCCGTGAAGCGGGCGTGGCCAGAACCGGCGCACCCATCCAGTGGGACGAGCTTGATCCTGCCATCGAGAACGTCCTCTCACGCATCACCCCTCGTGCGCTGGAAGCGATCACCATCGATGCATCGAGTACCGCTGAGTTGCGAGCGGCTTTTCGCAAAGCCTGCGAGGCGAAGCTCGTCCCCACCATCTCTTACGACGATGAGGAGCTTGAGCTGTGAAGGCGGTGGAGCGTGAACCGCAGCGTGAGCCGGAACCCACATCGGAGGAGCAGCGAGAAGCGATCCGTCGCCACCTCCTCGCGCAGCACCTGGAAGCGCGCAGCCAAGAAATTCGCGAAGGGCGTCTGGAACTCCTCGTGAAGCTGATTCTCGTGGCGACCGCCATCGGTGGGCTGTATGTGGTGGTCCAGCTGTTCTCCTGAGCTTTTCTCAGAGCCGCGTTAGAGAGACCTGTGCGGGGCTACTCGATATTCCTCGCACCCATCAAGGAGAAACCCCATGTCAAAGCTTCCACTTATCTTAGGAACCCTCACCCTCGCGGTGGGCCTCACCGCAGGACTCGCTTTCACCAGCAGCCCCGCACAGGCCGCGACCACCCAGACAGTCGTGAAGACCGCAACTCAGGCCTCCCTTCAGGGGAAGGCCACGGAGCTCTGGAAGAAGGTGGACGCGAAGGCAAAAGCCGAAGGACTCTACGACCGCGGTACCCGCACCGACTCCGTCTGGCAGAAGCGCGCCCACGAGCTCGCTTTGCAGTTCTCGAACTCCGCCGCGTTCCGCGGGAGCGACTGGACGGCCACAGTGGGAACCACTATGAGTTACGGCGAAGACTTCCTCGGATTCGGTGTCATCGTGTACCACGTCTCCGGTGGCAAGCAACTCTTCACCAATATGGCCTGTGCTGGCCACGGAGCAGCCTCCTGCAACTGACCCAAAGCCAGAGCCCCTCGATGTGTCGCGTCCATCGAGGGGCTCTTCCAATTCGCCGCCGTCCCGTAGCCACGTGTCACACGAAGTTCTCCGATATTCCCTTTGTCAGTCGGCGTCAGCAGCGCCGATGAAGGAGAAGACACCATGAAGTTCCACACCACCAGCACTGGCGCCGTGGCCCCCTGTGGTGCCACCTCGCGCTCCTGTCCTTTGGCACCGGTTGAGGAGCACTACGGCAGCGCGAAGGATGCGATGCGTGCCCTCGCTCTTGAGGCGCTCGAAACCCAGGGCGACTACCAGCTCGCACTCCCCGACGACTGGGGAAAGTTCATCGCGGCTGACCCCACACCGCTTCCCCCACAGACCCCTGCGGTGCCTGCCTCTTCCCTCTCTGTCTCTGACTTCGAGAGCTTCCGCCAGAGCGCAGCGAACAAGCCACAGCAGGTTCACGATGACTGGCGCGAACGGCAAGCGGCGAGCGCTGAGGCTAACGGTGACCTCTTCGCGGACGCTCACCCTGACACCAGCTTCTCCTCTGACTACTACGAGCCGAGCTTCGAGGACGACGGGTTCTGAGCTTTTTCGAGCGCCGCGTTAGAGACGTTCATCAATAGATCAAGGAGAAGATCATGACCGAAAACAAGCCGACCGAACCGCAGGACTACCTGGAGCCCAAGCTGATCCTGGACCAGGACGGACCTCAGCCCGAGTTCAAGACGCTCCAGCCGCTCACTCCCGCGGAGGCCGCCTCCGATGAGTGGGACTGGGGATGGGACGACGATATGCGAGAGTTCATCAAAGAGCTCGACGGCCCGCACTCTGAGCTGGAGCCGTTCTGATGGGCCGCCTCATCTTCGGCCTCCTAGGGGCGCTCCTCGTCTCCGGCCTCGCCCTGGCACTCCTCACCAGTTTTGACTGGGACTTGGTTGCCCTAGGTACCTGGATCGTGGAGCCCATCACCGACCTGGTGACCTGGGTGGCTGACTGGCTCCTTGGGCTTCCACTCTTCCAGAAATTGGTGAGCCGCTGACCCTGGCGATATTCCAACCAGAAGCCCCGCAACGTTCGTCATAAAACTGCGGGGCTTCTTCTTTGCCCCAGCTTTCTCAGTGGCGAGTTAGAGACGCCTGTATGACGAACACAACCGCCCCTAAGCGCTTCCTTAAGAAAACGAAGTTCACCCTCTCGCTGATTCAGTGGCTCGCCCTAGGGCTGGTCGCGCTGGTGGCTATCCCCGTGGGTGCCTCAGCCGCCTTCGGGCTGGAGTTCAGCCGCGTGGTGAGTGGCTCCATGGAGCCCACCATCATGACCGACGACTTCGTAGTTCAGCGCGCCCCGGAACCAGGCGATCTTCAAGAAGGTGCCATCGTCACCTACCGCTACGGCTTCATCAGCGTTACTCACCGAGTGTTCGCAGTGCTCCCTGACGGCACCGCAATCATGAAGGGCGACAACAACCCCACCGCGGACAGAGCGCCGATCACTCAGGACGATCTGGTCGGCGTCGTCGTGACGCACATTCCTCAGCCGGCCGCTGGGTTCCTCCAGCAGTTCCTCAGCACCGATGAGTGGCGCGCTGACACCACCAAGGCGTTCATGGGTGACTGGAGTGAATTACCGAAGCAAGCGGAGGACGCACCGTGGGCTGCGATCATCGCTGCGCTGGTGCTCATCCTCTGTTGGACCATCGAGGGTTTCATCTCTCTCATCGAGCGGTGTCGTCGTGCGTGAGCTTCGTGCCGTGCCCTCCGTGGCACCCAAGCTCCTCGGCCTCGGCTTCTTCCTGGTGCTTGCGCTGGTGGGCTTCGGGCTGCTTCAGGGCGCTCAGGTTTCCACCGATGCTGCTGTCCCCACCCTCGCCGTCACCATCACCGGTGATGATGCGCTCATAGGCGACCTCGCCGCCCCCGCTCCGACTGTGAGCGAGTTCGTGGTGACCAACAGCGGCGACGTGCCTGGGGAGCTCGTCTTCTCAGTCGATCAGGCACGCCTGCCTGTCCTCGAGGCGAAGGAAACCCTCTGGGATGAGAGCACCGCCACCGTCCGCAGCGGCGACGAGAGCTGGAGCGGAACCGTTCGCGAAGTCCTCACCGGCAGCTTTCCCCTGGGGAACCTCGCACCGAACGAAAGCACTGAAGTTTCGGTAGAAGTACGTGGTCCGCAGAACCCCACGCACCGCATCGAGTTCAGCTTCCCGGTGAGCGTCACCGCAGATCAGCTCATCGAGTGACACCCCGATATTACAAACAAGCAGTCGGCGTCAGAAGAGACACCGACGAAGGAGAAGAAAAGATGGCAAAGTTCCATGTAACCAAGAACGGTAAGACTGAACCCTGTGGTGCGAGCGTGCGCGCTTGCCCGCTCGGAGAGGCGAACCACTTTGACTCGCTCGCTGATGCAGTCACCGCCTCCATGGCTGAGGAGACGCAGAGCCTCGTGGTCGATGCGGGGGCGGTTAAGGCCTCGCAGCGCGTGATGCTCAAAAGCCTGCTGAATCGCAACAAGGATCGTAAGCGCGCCGCAGCGATTCTCACCCCAGAGAACATCACGGTCAACGCTCACCGAATCTACGAGTTCCTGGAGGAAAACGACCTCGACGACGACAGCGCTGTGCGGGAGTCCGCTTTCCAGTACGCAATGGAAGCAACCGGGCGCGATTACGACGAGTTCTACGACGCTTGGCTTGAACAGAAGCCCCTCAACTCAGCTCCCGCCAACACAGCACTTGAGGAAGAGAAGAGCCGAGCTCGCGCCAACGCTATCGCGTGGCAAGGCTTCAGTGAAGAGCGCAAGGGTCGCGAGGACTTCTCCGCGGAAGCCCTCTCTGAGGGACTCAAGGGCTTCTATGATCCACAGGGTGGCCAGGGCCGAGGCGCTTTCGCCTCTCACGAAGCAGCGGACTGGCTGGAGCAGCAAGCCAGTCCGAAGCTTCCCGAAGGCGTATCAACGCGCTGGTTTGTCCAAGTCCCGCCCGCAGTTCGCGGCGACGTGCACTCCGCGCTCGAATCTCTGTATGACCCGAGGGAAGAGGAAGACCTTCGCGAGGTCAGAGAGTACAACTACTGGCAAACCGCACGCAGCTTCTACCCCGAGCTCTTCGGCCACATCGAGAGCAAGCTCGACGCGGTGGGCAACGACCGCCAGAAGTTCCTGAATAGCTGACAGGCCCGAAAGCCCCCGATGACACCTATCCCATCGGGGGCTCTCTTGTGCCCGTGAGCGGCGCTGGCTGCGAGTCTGAGCGAGTTGTAGGGGTGAGACGCACAATCACCAACCACTGCGAGCTGAACGCGGGGAGCGTCTCCTACCGAAAATGCGAGCTTCTGAGCTGAGCGTTTTAGAAACCCTTTCGCCTGACCAAGGAGAAGAACTCATGGCGAAGAGAACGTTCACCCAAACCCGCACACTAAAGCGCCTCTACCTCTACGACGACATGGAAGCCGTAGTCCTGGAGGACGCCGACCGCTACTTCCGGAAAGCAGAACGCTTCCGCCGAAACAAGGAGAACATCAATGATTACTGACGCCTGGTTCCACATAGACCCCAACAACGGAGACCCTCGGCTTTGCCGCGATCCTGAAACCTGCGGGTGGGCCGAAACAAAGGACCATCGCCGCACCGCTGTAGAGGCGAGCCGCCTTTACGAGGAGATGATGACTACGTTCAAGTGGGTGCGTTTCCACAAGAGAGGACCAGGCCGCCGCATCACCAAGGAAGTGCTGAAGCCGTTCCAGTGACTTTCAGCAGCGATTCTCAAAGGAGCCCCACTCGTGTTCACCACGCGAGTGGGGCTTTTTCGCGGCTTTCTGCGGCTCCCACGCGGTGATCTAAATCCATGAGTTCGTCATGACCTTTCGAGCATGACCTATACCGATATTCCATCGTGACGTAAATCAAACTTCACGAAGGAGCATCTAATGAACCCACTTCGCATCGGCTATCTGCGCCTATCTCGCGACGACGGCAAGGGTCAGAGCATCGAAAACCAAAAGAAGGCGTTGCTCGCCTACGACGACTCCATGACGCTTTTCACGGACAACGGCGTCAGTGGTGAGACGAACCTGACCGATCCGAACTCGGCGTGGTCGACGAAGCTCATTCCGTTCCTTCAGCAACACCCCACCGCTGAGCTTTGTGTCTACTCGCTTGACCGCCTGGGACGCAAGAAGGGCAAGGTCCTCTCCGCCATCGAAGACCTCATCGACAACGGCGGAACTTTGTATGTGGTCCGCGACAGGAAGCTTTACGACGACCCCGAGGACTTTTCACAGGGCGTCCAGCTCACCTTCGAGAGTCTTTCCAACGAGGCCTACCGCGTGGAGATTCAGAAGAAGACTAAACGGGCGCTCAGTGAACTACAAAAGGCAGGTGTCACTTTGGGACGTCGGCCAACCCTCACGGAGAAGGACATTGTCGAGATTCAAAAGCTTCGAGCTCGGGGACTCGGCTACACGAGCATCGGCAAAGTCGTTCGTACCAAGCGTGTGAAGGACGGCAAGGAACAGGACACGGCCCCTCGCACCATCAAAGCAGTGCTCACCGGGAGCTACATCAGCCGCGAAGAGTGGGAGCTAAAGAATGCTGAGGCTCGCCGTTCCATGAGAAGGCGACGAGCATGAGCTTTTCTCACGAGCGAGATAGAGAGAGAACCAGCAGCAGAAACAAGGAGAACTGACCATGACTTTGACTGTGACTCACGAAGTGACCTTCACCCAGAACGGCACCACCTACTACTTGAGGAAGGGGGTCGTCCACCTCGGTGGTGGCAAGTACAGCCGCAAGGTGGTCTACGAGCTCACCGGCTCAACCTCCCTCCACGGAGCCACCCGCGAAGACATTTCCGTGGTGCTTCAGAAAAAGTTCGAGCTGACCCGCCACGGAGCGGAGCGGATCCTCGATGCGCTGGACAACGCGGGCATGACGGAAGAAGCGCCTCGCCGTCGCGTGGACCCTGGAGCGCCGAAGATCGCCGGTGGCGGTCTCCCCACAAGACGACCCGGCACCAACTAAAGGAGAAGACCATGGCTGAGAAAAACGACCCCATCAAGAGCACCGGCAGCCGCAACGGCATGGCGGACTTACTCATCGCGCAGTTCGGCATGACACCCGGGGAGGCCTACGAGCTACTGGATCGACTCGACAACTCCCCCGTTCCCGGTTCCGTTCCTGGTTCTTCGTTCAAGAAGTGAGGGCTGCGAGCAGAGCCGTTTAGAGAGGTGTACAACCTCTCAACCAAGGAGCAGAGAAGATGACAAACCAACTCATTTCAATCGACCGGGAAGAGCAGTTGCGGCAGCTCGCTGAGGCGAAGCGTCAGTGGAACCACGGACTCCTCCGACACATCATGGCGACCTACGACCTGAGCTTCGAGGACGTCAACGAGTTCCTCCTCGAGGAGGCAGGGCGATGACCGTCGACAAGCTCTTCAGGAGCACCCTTCGCGGCGTCTACGGCTTCTCTGCTGGTGCCGTCCTCGGTTTCGCGCTGTTCTTCATCGCGTGTTTCGCCATGGGCTACTACTCCGCTGCTCATGGGCTCGCTGTGCCCCAGGTGAGCCAGCCCGAGCTTCAGTCCTTCCCCATAGTTGGAGGGCTGATCCATGAGTGACCTACTCTCCCCCGCTGAGGAGCTCTCCCTCACCAATCGCCTCCGCGGTGAGCTTCTGAGTGGTGAGGCGGATTGGCGCGCCGTACAGTTCATCGCGCTGCTCGAACGCTCGTTCTTCGCCTCTCACCCAGCCGACCCGGATCACTGCTTCCTCTGCCCCGAGCAGCACAGCACATCCACGCACTTTGCCTGGGCGCGCTCACGCTGATCTGACCAACCGCAAACAAGCCCCGCATCCTTTCGAGCGATGCGGGGCTTGTTCTTTGCCTCGGCACTATGTGCGACACGAAGCAGTTGGCGTCAGCAGCACCACTGAGAGCCGAAGCGGTAGCTGACAGTCTCCGCTTCAGAAACCAGGTGGTTGGTGATTATGCGTCTCGCCGCTACAACTCGCCCAGAAGCGCAGCTATGACCTCCTACGTGGCACCCCTCCTGAATCTCATCGAACAGGTCTCAACGGAAGCGCGAGCTTTTCTCAAAACGTTGTTAGAAACCTCTTCGAACCAAGGAGAAGGCAATGCTTGAAGCAACAACCGAAACAATCGCCGCTGAGAAGGAGTCTTCCGGCAGCTTCATCAAGGACGTGCTCAAGAGCACCGGCGAGCTCCTTCTCTCGGTCTTCCAGTTCGCCACCGTGGCGCTGGTGATCTTCTCGCTCATCCCGCTGCTCTTCAGCTTCTTCATGGGCGTGAGCTTCAACAAGGTGCTCACCGGCTCCATGGAACCCACCTACATGGTGGGCGATGTGCTGGTCACCGCACCTGCTGTCGGAGGAGACCTCGTAACGGGGAGTGTGGTCGGGGTGAACCTCGACGGGATTCGCTACACCCACCGCGTGAAAGAAGTTCACGAGGACGGGACCGCCACCACTCAGGGTGACGCCAACAATGTGGCTGACCTTTTCAAGCCGTCACAGAAGGACCTCTTCGGCGTGGTCGTAAACCACATTCCTCAGCCGTTCGCTTCCACCATCACCCTCTTCACCATCAACACGGAGTGGTGGGTCGATGCTTCCGAACTGGTGAGCGCTGGAGATTGGGGCAACCTCTCCAAGCTTCAGGCCGATGCGCCTTGGGGATTCTTCGTACTTCTCGGAGCAGTGCTCCTCCTCTTCTGGCTCATCCCTGATCTGGTCGCCTTCGCGGAGAAGCGCGCTGAGAGCAAGAAGAGCAAGCGTTCTTCGGCAGCAGTCGAAGAGCCGGCTAGCTGACGCTGGTCGATATTCCAATCAACAACCCCCAACTATCAAGGAGATAGCCATGACACAGAGCAATACCAAGAAGAAAGCACTAGCCGTAGGGCTAGCAGGAACGCTGGTGGCCGGTGGTCTTGTGCTTGGTGGCACGTTCGCCAACCTCGGGCAGACCATCACCGACCAGAACACCCACACCGTGAAGGTGGACAGCTTCAACTTCGCCTACAGCGAGAGCAGCGGCACCCTGAACGCGGACCTCACCCCAGGTGCCGATGCGTCCCACACCAAGCTCGAAGTGAACAACCTGGGAGCGCTTCCTGCGACCTTCGCTTTCACCATCACGGACCTCACCGGCAGCGATCTGCTCGCGCATCCAGTGGCGAAGGACACTCAGGTGACCATCGAGGTGAAGAACATGGCCGCACAGCAGATCCTCAAGTGGTCCGGAACCCTCGGAGACCTGCTCACCCACAGCATCGTGTCAAGCCAGCCGATCACGCCTTATGACCTCCTCACGGTGGACATCACCATGGAGACCCCGGTGGACGTGGACCCTGCCGAGTGGGAGCCCTTCATGGCGACCGCCGTGAACACATCCTTTAAGACCGCCTTCACCTTCAGCGCGTACCAGGACGGCACTTCGCCGCTCCTCGCCTTCGCACAGGCGAACACCGTGGCTGGCGAGACCGCCTTCGCTGGGGAGTCCGAGAACGGCGACAACTGGGACTACACCACCTACCTAATCCCGAACGCCGACGTCGCCACCGCGGCTGGGCTTTGAACAACTAACCGTCAAGGAGACAAACCATGAAAAACAACAACAAGAAGAAAGGGCTTGCCCTCGCGCTCAGCGGCTGCGTTGTCACCGTCGGACTACTGGTTGGTGGAGCAACTCTCGCCAACCTCGCCACAGTGATTCACGACCCGAACACGCACAGCATGTACAGCCAGACGTTCGAGTTCACCTGGCTCACCAGCGGTGAAACCCTGAGCTACAACCTCACCCCTGGAAACGGTGGCGAGAACGAGTTCAGCATCGAGAACACCGGTGAGCTCCCCGCACAGTGGGCGCTGGTTCCTCGCGTGGAGAACCCCGCACTCCTACAAGATCACCCGGTGCTCACCGACGCACTCGTGGAGCTCACCGTGGGAAAGAAGGGCGAGTCAGCAGCGTTCAAGTGGAAGGGCACTTTCGGTGACTTCCTGAATCACGCTTTCGTACCGTTCAACGGGCAGTCGAGCATCGTGGACGCCGGAAAGGAGCTCGTGACGGAGCTCTCCATCGCCACGCCGGTCGGCGTGGATGGTGAGAAGTGGGAGGAGGCCATCAAGAACACAGTCTCCGCCGACTTCCACGTGGACTACATCTTCAGCCACTCCACCGGCCCTGGTGATGACTCCCCGCTCGACGTATTCGCTCAGGCGAACGGTGAGCAGATCATCAACGACGAAACCTACTGGCCTGAGGGCTGGATGAACAGCGACGGCTACATTCTGCCCGCGACCGGACTACTCGAAGCCGCTGGCTTCTGAACCAAGGAGAAACAGACATGACAAACACAAACACCAAGAAGAAAGGACTTGCCTTCGGTCTCACCGCAGTGCTCGTCGCCGGTGGCCTCGCCCTCGGTGGAACTTTCGCAAACCTGGTTCAGACCATCACGGATCCGAACACCCACACGGTAGCCACAAAGAGCCTGGACTTCAGGCTGAGCTCTGGCCCGGTCACCGCGGTGAACCTGAGCCCTTCCAGCGACTACCGTCCTGGTGAATCAAACCAGGTGATGACCAACATCATCAACAGCGGGCAGCTCCCGGCTCACACGGCGTTCCGACCGGTACTGAGTGAGGGAGCGGAAACTCTCGCAGCTCACCCGGTGCTGAACGACGCGGTGGTTTCGCTGAAGATCGACAACGGACTGGCATGGCGAGGCACCCTCGGGAAGTTCCTCTCCAGCGCGTTCGTCTCAGCGAACCCCATCGCTGAGAACGGCTGGGCCACTGTGGTCTACGAGATTCAGACACCGATGAACGTAGACCCCGTGGAGTGGGAAGCCTGGAGGACCACAAAGCTGGACGTGAAGTTCTCCAACGACGTGGCGATTAGCCAGGTAGTGAAGGGTGACTCCCCTCTCCTCAGCTACGCGAAGTCCAACGGAGAGAAGATCACGCAGCTTGCTGCTGATGCTCCTCAGCTTCCGTGGCCTAATGGGACCATGAACTCCACCGATGGCGCGGGCTACATCATCCCCGCTTCTTCATTGGAGGCGGTTGTCGGCCTTTCCTGATATTCCCTGACCAGAAGCCCCTGAACTCCCTAAGTCGGTTCGGGGGCTTCTTCTTTGCCTCGGCGCTATGTGACGCACGAAGCAGTTGGCGTCAGGAGCGCCACTGAGAACCGAAACGGTAGCTGACAGTCTCTGCCTCAGCTCTGTGGTGGTTGGTGATTATGCGTCTCACCGCTACAACTCCCGCAGAAACGCAGCTATGACCTCCTACATGGTGCTCCTGCCTTTTCTGCGCAGCGCGTTAGAGATAACTGTGTCCGTCGAGGAGAACCCCCATGAGAAAGTTTCTGAAAACCCGCATCCAGGCCTACCGCACCAAAACAGAAGAAGGAGTCGCGCTGCTGAGCGTGGTGATGGTTTCACTGGTGATCTTCATCCTCCTCGCAACCATCGCAGGAACCGTGCTCAGCTCCACCCTCACCCTTGCCAATGATCGAGGCACCACTGCGGCGGTCTCGAAGGTGGATTCTGGTCTTGACGCCGCGCTGGCGTCCGCGGTGATGAACCGCTGCGTGCGACACCGAGAAAGCACAGAGGTGGGGTACAGCTACAACATCTACAGGAGCGCTTCCGACGAGAAGCCCACCTCGGTGACAGCTCCAGGAGTGATGCCCGGCTGTCCACAGACTGGGGATAAGTATCTGGTGGTGGAAGCTTCCACCGACGACGGCGCACACCTCACGGTGGTGAACTCCTATCTCTGGGTGACTCGTGACCTCTCAGGTAGGGATGGGGCTGTCGTCTCCGGAGGCGGCACCTCCTTCAGCACCTCCGCTCTGGCGGTGCTCGGAGCGGACGGTGACCTCTTCCTGGCAGAGGGCAACCTGAACTGTAACAACTCCAGCACCTTCGACGGGGACGTCTTCGTTCTCCAGGGAAATGTCACGCTCTCCAACGCCTGCTTTATTGGTGGCTCTCTCTACGCCTCCGGCAGCGTCGCCATCTCCAACAACGCGGTGGGGGTGGCGGGTGATGTTTACAGTCTCGGAAACTTCTCCATGAGCACGGGCGCCACCATCGGTCGAGACGTGCGAACCAGGGGAACTCTCACTGTGAACAGCGGTGCGAAGATCAACGGCAGCGCCACCGGAACCAGAACAACCCTCGGGAACACCATCATCGGCGGGTCTGTGAGTGCCAGTGGTCCCCTCAGCTTGAACGTGGACACACGCATCCACGGGAGCGTGCTCACCAGCGACGGCGGCGCAGTACAGGTCTACGGGAGCACCATCGGTGGCGATCTCTTCGTGAACGGGTACTTCTCGCAGCTCCAGGTGAGCTCCGTTGGCGGCAACGTCACGGCGGCTGCTACGGGGCGCAGCAACTCCGTCGCGCCGAACGTCACCATCGGCGGGAACCTCACGCTCGCTGGAACCGTCTCCACTTGGGGCGCTGGTCCCTCGGTGACCGGCACGAGCCGTTACAACCGCTCGGTGACCTCGATCCTTCCCCCAAGCTTTGAGCTTCCAGAGCAGTTCGATGAGGGCTTCTTCGCCTGGCGGGACTACGACTACAAGGAAAGCGATTGGGTTTCCGCTGGCTACGAGCTGAAGACGCTCACCAGCTGCGACTTCCAGAACAACGCGCTACTCGTGGCGGAGGTGAACTCCCGAACCAGCCCCACCCTCTACGACCTGCGCGGCTGCTCTCCTCGTTTCTTCGCGGTGACCTTCGCGCTGCGCACCAACGTGGCTTTCATCTCCAATGGGTTCACGGACAGCAACAGACTCACCGTGAACAGCGCCGATGGCGAAGAGCACCAGATCAACTTCCTCACACCGGACGCCGTGAAGGATGGCGCACCCACCTGTGGCGTGGGGCAAGGGACGTCCAATTTGTACGAGTTCACCATGGGCGACGGCATAAGCGGTTCCCTCTACACCCCCTGTGTTCTCACCTTCGGTGGGAAGTCCACCATCAACGGGCAGCTCTACGCCGGAGCGGCCTCCTACTCAGGAAGCCAGAAGACTTCCCTCAACTACAGACCGATCTTCACTCCGGGCTTCCCCGTTGAGCTGGCAGCTCCTGTGAAGGCCGCCTACAACGCTGAGGACACGCACCGCGCGGTGCCGCTGCTTGTTCATCGCGAAGAGAGCTGATCCGGCTAGAGACCGCTCACTGATATTTGAAACGTCCCCGAACCATCGCGGTTCTGCCACCGGGAACACATAGAGGGGAAACCCAAACAAGGAGAAACAAAATGACATTTTACAACGTTCCTAAGAACAGAAAGCGTGTGATCGTGGTGGGCGCTATGGCGGCCATCCTCTCCACCGCACTCGTTGGTGGCACCTTCGCGGGGCTGAACGCCTCCGTGGAGCAGGAAGGCCACCAGATCCACGGTGACGCTATCTTCGGTCTTGAGTTCCTGGAGGGCTCTGGACTCATCAACGCCAACGTCTCACCGAACGCCGAGGAGCAAACCTTCGAGCTTCGCCTCAAGAACGGTGGAAACCTTCCTGGGACCGTCGCCTTCAAGGTGATCGACGGTGACAAGTTCGAGTTCTCTGACGCCATGCTCGATGAGACAAAGGTGACCATCCAGTTCAACGAGAGCTATGGCCAGATCGACACCACGCTTCGCGACTTCCTCACTACCGGCTACGTGGGCGTGGGTGAGGGGTACGTAATCACCCCTGGAACAGAGATGAACGTCGTCATCAAGTTCACTCCAACCAAGGACGCTACCGACTGGGACTCCGATGACCTCGGTGAGTTCTCAAACACCTTCCGCACGAAGTTCACGCTCTCGGCTTCCAACAGCGAAGGCGTCTCTGACCTCGCCGCTGCGGCCAAGGCGAACGGCACGCTGGTCTTCGATTACAGGGAGAACAAGCAGGTCTACGCCATCCCGGCTGCGGACATTGAGACCTACGCCGAAACAGGGATCACCGGCACCGCCGAATAACCCCTCAAAAAGCCCCCGATGACACCTATCCCATCGGGGGCTTTTTCGTGCCCGAAGTTTCTGAACGCTCTGTTTAGAGAGGAATACGACTAACAAGGAGCCAGCCATGATCGACACAGAAGCGGAACAGAGCACCGAAGGGTTCACCACCACCAGGGAGGAGGGCGATAGCGCGGAGCTGAAGTCCTTCAAGCGAAGGATCTTTTGGAAGCGTTCAGCATTCCGCGCAGGAGGGTTCGCACTTCTCGTGGCACAGATCGCCACCGTGATCGTCGCTGTGTTCGCAGCCATCCCCTTCGTGCTTTCCACCTTCTTGGGCTACAACTTCTCCACCGTGCTCACCGGCTCCATGAGCGGCACCGTGGAGGTGGGCGATGTAGTGGTGACTCAGGACTACCTCGGGCAGCAGCTCACCGTGGGCCAGGTGGTCGGTGTGGAGAACCCCGCTGGTCGCTTCCTCCACCGCATTGTCAGCGTGAACGAGGACGGGACGTACACCACCAAGGGTGACGCCAACGAGTCGGCGGACCTCTTCAAGCCAACAGGGGACGACTTCTGGGGCTTGCCGGTCACCTACTTCCATCAGCCCATGGCCACCTACCTCACCGCGTTCTCCCTGGACACCGTGTGGATGGACAGTTTCGGAAAGGCGCTCTCTGGCGGAAACATGGGCGCTGCGTTCTCCATGCTCGCCAGCGCGCCCTGGGGCTTCCTCGCGCTTCTCGGAGCGGTGATCTTCTTCTGGTGGCTTATCCCCGACTTCATCACATTCCTGCGCAACCGCGCGGAGATGAAGGACGAACTCGCACTCGAAACTCTGAAGCTGGCTGTAGCGGCCCACGAGGAGACCATCAGCACCCACGATGAGTCACTCGAAGAGATTGAGCCAGTTGTGGAAGAGCTCAAGCATGAGCACGAAGCGGCCAAGGCGGAAAAGGAGGCGGAGGTGGCCAGCGCCGTGGAGAAGCAGGAAGCATTCTTCAGCGCGCTCGCATCCATTGACCCGGAGAACCTCTACGACGAGGAGCCCACAACGGAAGAGGCGGTCACCGTTTCGAAGCCTCTGCTTCTCGCCAGCAACCCGTTCCTCAAGCTCAAGGAGACCACCGCGCCAGAGGCGCTACCGGCGCTTCTGAGCGAGTCTTCTGCACCTCAGGCACGAACACGCACCAAGGCGGCTCCAGTACAGAGAGTGACGGAGAGCGCCTTCGATCTGAGTGCGATTGACGACTGAGCTGAACAGTTCGTTCCGATATTCGGTATAAGACAGTTGGCGTCAGCAGAAGGAGAAGATGATGAAGTTTCATAAGACAGGAGACGGCTTTTGGCAGCGATGCCAGGCCACGGTGCGCGTCGGTCAAGGCGTCACCGATTGCCCCATCGAACTAGAAGGTGTGCCGCTTCGCCACACCATTGGGTTTCACGGGGTCGCGGAGGCCGGTGGTGGTGTGATCCGCCGTGCTGTGGAGGATGGCTACCGCGAAACGAAGATCATTCCCAACGGCGACGACACCTTCACCGCGGACACCGGAAAGCTGAAGCGCGTCTATGGCATGGACGGGAAACTCCTGAAGCTGAAGGACCGCAAGGAACTTGAGAAGCGCATCGCCCGTGACAACGACCTCCCGCAGCTTGACCGCCGTGAACTTCTTCGCGTGGATGAGGAGCTCGCACGGCTGGATGCTGAGGTGGCCAGCGCCTTGAAGAACTGGGACAAGAAGAGCGGCGCGGAGTTCCGCTCCAAACTTCTCGCTTTCGGTGAAGGCGTAAAGCATCACATCCACACGGAGGAGGGGATTGCTCTCATGCTCGTCGTCTCCGGTCACCAGTACCCGAAGGAGCTCGTACCCGTGATGGCTGGGTTCCGTGAGCAGATCACCGAGGACGCTGACCCCCGCAGCTTCCTGATCCAGCGCGCTCGGGAGAAGAAGGCGGCTGAGAAGGGTGGCTACTGATGGAGAAGGAGCTCACTGAGTATCTGGCACGCCAAGCCAAAGAGAAGCAGCAGCGTCGAGCACACAAGGTGGCCATGGCGGCAGCGAAGGAGTATCGAAAGGCTGACTATTGGGCCTACCGCTCTAGTGGACGCCTTCCGCTTGTTCACCCGGAGCTGGACCTCTCCAATGTGCTGGAGGACTTCTGGAGGAACGCCGAGGCGCTCCGAACAGCTTTGGTGCTCTCCATCATGACTCTGGTGGAGGCGAGCCCAGCGATCACCCTCGCGCTCCTCGAGGAAGACGAGTTCCTGAAACAGCTTGACGGTAAGCGGTTCACGTACATCCTGAGGTCTTTGCGAAGGCTGGACAAGCTCAGCGAAGAGCAAGAGCTGGAGCGATGGAAGCACTTCGAGCAACTCCAGGAGCAAGAGCCCGAGGAAGAGATTGACTGACGTTTCTGATATTCCTTTCAGCCCTTTCATGAATGAAGCTCCCTGTGTTGGACCGTCCAACACAGGGAGCTTTGCTTTGCCCTAGGAGGTCATAGCTGCGAGTCTGAGCGAGTTTCTCAGGCAGGACGAGTGATCGTGCGCCCTCCGTCCTGAGAAGCAGAGACTGTCAGCTACCGCGCCAAGAAGGCGTTCCCGCGGTAGAGGTCTCCCTCCACGTGGCTGATCACTTCTCCTGTTTTGGAGGTTCCCAACCAGAGGTAGTCACCTTCGCGGTACTCGATGTGCCAGCCAGCAGCCCTGAGGGATTCACCGAGTGTCTCATCGGCACCGCCAGGGAAGAAAGCATCTCCTGAGGAGGGCGGCTCGAACTCATCCAGGATCGCTTTCAACCCATCGAAGGTCTGTGGCTTTTCGCTCTCGATGCGCTTGAGAGTTCGGTCATATTTCTTCCAGTAGGCGTCCATGGCGATGACAATATCCTGAGCTCGTTTCGAAGGGAAATAGCTGGTCAGAAGAGATATTTGACTTTTGCTAGCTTCCCGTCATGATCGATCCAACGCCACATCCACAGAGGCTCAAAGCTCCACCGCCTCACTGAAAGAAAGGTGCCATCATGGCAACCCCGACGAAGAACATCGAGACCACCGCTGCTCCCAAGGAGGAGACCGCCGCTTCCAAGGAGGAGCGCTTCGAGCTCGACTCGAAGGAAGTGAGCCGAGTCCTCAGCGTGATTCGGTACCGCCTGAACGAAGCTGTGCGAGACGCCAATCGTCGTGCTCCCTTCCTCTCCAACAGCAAGAGTGAGGCACGCGCGAAGGCGACCGCAGCCTTCACCGTTCTCCGTGAGTTCTCGGAGCAGACGTTCTGACTCCCCCCAAGAGCCCCTGCTGATTCACCTCCAGTAGGGGCTCTTCTTCTCTCATCCCTTTCCTCATTCCAGAAAGCAGAACCCCATGGCCACCACCGTTCCCTCCATCGCTGTCGGCTCCCGTGTGCGACTGATCCAGACCTCCGACCCGCACACGCGCCTTCAGCCCGGAGAAGAAGGCACCGTCGCCTTCATCGACTCCCTCGGAACGTTCTTCATCGACTGGGAGAACGGTTCGTCGCTGGGGCTCATCCCTGGGGAAGACAGCTTCGAAGCGATCTGACCCGATATTCCGTAGGCAGTCGGCGTCAGAAGAGACACTGACGAAGGAGAAGGATCATGGCCAAGTTCCACGTCACCAAAGCTGGTAAGACCGAACCTTGCGGAGCCACAGTGCGCGCGTGCCCGCTCGGAGAGGCGAACCACTTCGCCTCTCTGGAAGAGGCGGTGGCACATTCCATGGCGGGAGAAGCGTCTTCCCCCTACAGCGAGTGGGATGTGGCGAACGCGCAGCAGCTCGTGAACGACTACGGCCTCTACGAGAATCGTCCGATTAGTGAGGAGCGCGTGATAGCTGTGGCTGGTCTTCACGGCGTTCCAGCTGAGCTCCTCCTCTCCGAGGTGGCGCGAGCCCAGGAAGCGGAGGCACGGGAGAGTCAAGAGTTTCAGGAACGCTACGACGAGCGCGTTGCGGAGGTGACGGCCACGACACCGGCGAAGCTGCGTCGCGGACTCGTGGTGGCTGTGAAGGACGGGGACAGCGCGCGACTCATGAAGATCGAGAGCGCACGAGCTGGCCATCTCTACGGTCCCTCCGTAGGCGATGGTGACCGCTTCGAGCCGATCTACTTCGACGGTGTTCCTGCGAGCAGCGTGCTTCGACCTGAACCGCAGCTCACCATGGACGAAAACTGGCACCGTGAGCCAGGGGAAGCACCGCTCAAGAAGCTTCGAGACAGCGAGGGCACGATCCGCGGCTCCGTTCAGCTTCGCGAAGGCGTCTACATTCTCGGGGCACGGGTGGAGTCCACTCGTCGGCTCATCCTCTTCGAGAAGAGCAACTTCGACACGGTGGAGGAAGCCATGAGCTACTTCCAGGCATGGAGTAAGGAGAACCCCACCGTGGTCACCACGGCCTGAGCTCAGCGCCGAGAAGACTTTGAGGAGCGCTTGGGCTCAGGTAGGTACCGGATTCGTTCTCGCTCACGGGACGCACGAGCCACCATGGCCTCATAGAGGAAGCGGTCGTACTCAGCCTCATCGTGGTACTCCTGAGGAGCATCTTCCGGTACCTCGTAGACGTCCGGCACCCGCTCCAGATAAAGCCCCCATCGGTCCTCATGGAGTCGGTCTAACTCGTCGTCGTCGCCGAGTGAGTAGGGATCACCATACTCCCGGGTGAGAGTCTTTATCTCTTCCGTCAAGTGACGCCAGGGTTGGCTACGCGAGACTTCTCTTCAGGTGTGCGCGGCGCTCGCAGCGGCCTTAGTTTGAGCGGTGCGAGCAGTTGCTTCTTTCGCCTCCTCGGCGAGAAGCTTCATGATTGCGTCCGGCACCGTAACCTCGGGGACACTCTCCACCCATTTTCCGAGCGCGCGGTAGGAGGTTGGGCTCACGAGCGCCTGAATCTCACTCACCCGCTCCTTGGAGTCCGCTTGGGCGAGGAGCTCAACCACGACGAGCTTGCGCGCGTCGAAAGTGTTGTTCCGCCAAGCATCGAAGTCTCGAAGGAGGCCAGTCATCTCCTGAACCAACTCGTCCGATGCTGAGGTTTTGTTCTTCGGGGAGGAAAGGTTCGCAACGATCTTCTGCTGAGTGTCCGTGTCCAGAGTGGCCCAACCTGGAGTCTGCTTCGCCTTCTCCTCGGCCGCAGCGTCCGTAGCAGTGGTCTTGTAGAGATGTTTCGGAGCGTTCTCGATGGCTTCCTTGAACACGGGCATGGTGGCTCCTTAGTGAGTGACTCTTCGGCGATAATAACGCACGCAAGTATGCTCTTCACCATGGACGACCTGGAGCGGCAACGAGAGCTTCGCCGTCTGCGCGATGAAGCGCTCAGCGTGCCGAACTGTCAGAACTGTCTTCACTCCATGGAAGCAGTAGAGGAGTCTGGAGACTACCTCTGGCGATGTGCGCAGTGTGGCCAGGAGCGGCGATAGCTGCGAGTCTGAGCGAGTTCCAGCGGCAAGACGGGTGATCGTTCGCCTGGTGACTCTCAGAGCAGAGAGCGTCAGCTGCTGAAGCCGTTGGCTTCCTCAAAGATCTTCAGGAAGTGCTCCTGGATCGGCCCACGCTTCGAAACGTCGTGCCCGTTTGCCGCGAGCCAACGCCGCGCGTCCCGCAGTTCGTAGGGGCGGTCCGCCACCATGGTCTTCAGTTCGTTAGTGGCCAGAGTGCTGTAAGACACTGCCGGTCCCTTGACGGGAGTCGGCACCACATCAGTCTTGCGCGCCACCGCGATGAACGGGGCAAGAGCCTGCGCGAGCTTCTCCTCATTCCGGCTGGAGAGTTCAAGGGCGTAGGCCTGCCCACGGAAGACGAACTCCACGGTGTCTCCCTCACCAGGGGCGACCGCGGTGCCGTCCAGGTCGTCAATCATCGTGCGTTCGAAGGCCATAAACACACCGTATCACTGTTTCAAACAGTTTGGGCGGTAGTTCGACACGCCCGGGAAACAAAGTTCGCAAAGATCTGCACAAACTTTTATTTGTGCTCTGATCTGGGAGTATCGCTTCTGAACCAAACTAGTTTTGGAAACGAGCTTGCGAAGTTAGTTTGATCGGAGTAACTTAGTTCTTGTCGGAAGGGAGCCGGAAGGGTTCAGAAAGTTTGAACCGCGCCGAGCGGAGCTATGGGCACTGATCCTTGAAAATCTAACAGTGTAGACAGAAAAACCTAGTGCAATCATGCCTAAGAAGTTTAACGAGAACTCAGCCAGAGTTTCGCCAACAACATCACATCAACCAAAACAAAGGAAGAACTATGAGCAGCAAGAACAAGACCAACAACAACAACAAGCGGCGCACATTGCTGTGGGTGGTGAGCTTCGCAGCCACGAACGTCGCGGCCCTGCTGACCGATGACGAGAGCGAGCGGGATGCGCTGTTGCCCACGATGACGGAGGTGACCCACATCGCGTATCAGGTGATCAAGCGTCATCGAACCACGATGGTCAGGGTCAACGCCATGGAGCTGCTGGAGGAAGCACTGCTCGTGGAGCTGCGGGATTTGGAGGGCAACGACTCATTGATTCGCGTGCCGTTCGCAGAAATTCCGCTGACCAAAGCTCGGCTGGAACGATGCGCGGACTTCCCGATGGAGGCGCTCATGAACCTCTGCGATTTGACCGACATGGTCGCTTTGTTTGCGTACAACCTCCTCACAATTGACCACTACAACCTCGCAGCTTGACACCAGACGCGGCAACCTGTGGCGCCTGGCCACATAGCAATACAACCAACCAACCAACGCTCTACGGAGCAGCGGGACGTCACCCGCGCCTGTTCTAGTAGTCAACGCAGAGGGACTCTGAACTGAAGTGTTCAACCGTACTGAGATAGGTGTCCGAAACCACCGACAAAGGGCCAAGATCAGAGGCCACTAGCTTGATAGCTAGTGGCCTCTTTTCGTTTTCCGCTCAAGCTTCAGAAAACGAGTCTGACCTGGTATTTGACTTCTACTAGCTTCCCGTGATGATTGTGCCATCGCCGCTCTCACCACCGGATCTAAGGAAACTGAAATGACTACGGACTTCGCCACATTCATCGCCAGCAGCATCAAGTCGCACCCCGCGGAAGCCACCATCGTTCGGAAGGTCTTCAAGGCGCTGAAGGAAGCAGGTAAGCCGGTCACCTCCGTTTGGGACGGCGAAGAGAACACCAAGGTAACCTCGCTCCAGGAAACAATGGAGCTCGTGTTCAACCTCGATGAAGCTTTCCTGAAGACCAGCGACGGAAGCTGGGTGCGCATCATCCTCGGCAACGAGTGGGACGCGCTCTCCGACTACACCGTGAACCTCGAAGATGCACTCGCGTCCGTGAACTCCTACATCGACACCAAGGGCTGAACCAGACAGAAGCCTCCTGATCCTGTGTCAGGAGGCTTCTTCTATGTGCGACACGAAGCAGTTGGCGTCAGCAGCGCTACTTGTTGCCCTTGCTGTTGTTGTCGAAGGAGCACAGCATCTGGAGGTTCTCAGGTACCGTCTTGCCGCCCTTACTCCAGGCCACGATGTGGTCGCCAGCCATCTCCTCGTAGGTGAAGGTCTTCTCGCAGACAGGACACACGCCGTTCTGTTTCTCAAACTGCGCACGCTTCTGGTTCTCAGTGAAGACGCGCAGCCCGAGGAACCGCTCGTCGCCGGTGAGCAGGTAGGCGTATATCCCCGGCTTCTTCTGAACCTCGTCGTCCTTCATGAGCGTGCTCACGCTGGCTTCTAGGTCTACCGAGTTTAGAGGCGCATCTTTGAACTGGTTATAGAGCAGTCCCCACTTCACCGACTTCATGGTGCTGCGGTAGTTCGGGAACACAGCCTTGACCCACGCGATCACTGCCTGGAAGTACTGCCAGAGCGGGGCGGCGTTCGCATCCTCCTGGTGGAGGCCCATGTACCCTTCCACGTCACCGTCATTGATCCACTGAATCACCTTCTCCAGGTAGTCCTGGCGGATCGGAGAACCAGTCACGTAGTCGGAACCGAGCTGATAGGCAGGGCAACCAGTCTTACTGAAGTAGCGCTTGGCGTCAGAGACCCAAGGTCCCGAGTAGATCGCGTTGAGGAGCTCTTGATCCGTGAGCTTCTCCCCTGCGGTGTTGATGACCTTGAACCAGTCGAGCTTCTCACTGGGTGTCCCCTCGCAGAGGTAGACCGTCACCTTATAGTTGCGCAGTCGCTCCTTCTCATCCTGCTGAAGGTTGTGGAAGTAGCGTTGCTCAGGCTTACCGAAGAGTGCCAGAGAGAACTCACCAGTGAGGTACTGACAGAGAGATATGGTGCGCTGCTGCCCGTCGATCACCTCGAAGTCGTCTTCGCCGTTCACCGCCCAGTACATGACATTGAGCGGGAAGTCCTTCGACGCGGTCTCGATCACAGCCTGACGCTGCTTACCGGTGTAGACGAACTCGCGCTGATACGGCGGCCTAATGTCGAGCTTGCCCCCGTAGGCACGCGCACCAAGCTCTGCGCTGTCCTCGAAGCTGTCCGCCAGGTCAGCTACCGTCAGCTGTAAGGGAGTGATCTTCACGGTTACTTCTTTCTGATGAGGAGTCGCGCGAAGGTGGACTTGAGCTTGCCATCGACCAGCAACGCGCCTCGACGGTTCAGGTCACCAGCGTTGGGGACCTCCGCTCGCGAGTAGGTCTTCGTCTTCAGGCCAGAGTTGTTGTCGCGGTCGGTGATACCAAGAATCTCGAACTGGTCAGGGTTGTAGCTATCCATGAACGTGATCGGCACCCCCATGGCTCCATCCCAATCCACCGGAATGTCTTTGAGACGGGCAATCTCGATAGCGTCGTAGTTGTCGTAATGCCTGTGAACCTCAGGATCGTAGGGCTTCCAGAGGATCAGCTCTTCGTGACGCTTCGCAATGTCGAGGTTCGTGAACCAGCTCACGTTGCGAAACTTCACAAGCCCCGTCTGGTCGTCGTAGACCCCCTTCGCGTACTCGCCGCTCTCGTGAGTGGTGGCGAAGTAGGCGTTGCCAGCCTGGAAGCCGTTCCCGAGCCAGATCTTGTTCTCACGGAACAGCGGGAAGAGCTCTTTGTAGGTGACAGCACCGGTAGGCCCGATGATGATGAACTTCTTCTCGTACTCCATGAGCTGTGCGACATACTCACGGAAGAGGGAGAACGGAGGGTTCGTCACCACAATGTCGGCCTGCTTGAGAAGCTCGATGCTCTCTGCGCTCCGGAAGTCGCCGTTCCCCTTGAAGTGGTTCACTCCAATCTCTTCGAGCTCAGGGACGCCGCTGCCGTTCTTGTCCCCCTCATACTCCAGCCAGACCGCCTGCTCGCTGTCCTCAGTGCTGAAGAGGTCAACTTCCTGACTCTTGTAGCAAGCAGCGATGAGCTTCTTGAGCCCGATTGCTTCGAAGTTGTAGCTGAAGTAGTGGAAGAAGTTTGAGACACGAGGGTCGTCACAGTTGAGGTAGACGGTCTTACCCTCGAAGTGCTTCCGGTAGTGGCGCATCTCTCGCTCAATGTCCGAGAGCTGAGTGTAGAACTCGTCAGACTTAGCGGCACGTGCCGCTACGAGGTTGCTGTTTTTCGCCATGAGTCTGACCCTATCGGGCGCCACGGACTCGCTGGACGTGTGACACAAAGCAGTTGGCGTCAGCAGCGCAGGGAGCACCGCATCGCGCCGGGCCATGTCCCACCGCACCACTATGGTTTGAGTCATGGAGACACTTAGAGTCGAGCTCACCAACTGCCATGGCGTGCGGGAGCTGAGTCACACCTTCTCGTTCGAGCGGGGAAACGCGCTTGCGATCTACGCGCCGAACGGGACGATGAAGTCGTCGTTTGCGCGAACGCTCTCGGACTTCGCCAAGGGCGAAGAGTCCAGGGACCACGTCTTTCCCGACCGCACGAGTAGCCGCTCGATTCTCGATCAGGACGGCAACGAGCCAGCCCAAGACGACGTTGCTGTGTTCCTCGCTTACGACGAGGAGTACGCCTCAAGCGAGTTTGCATCCACGCTCTTAGTCAACGCGGAGCTACGAACCGAGTTTGAGAAGATCCAAAAGCGGCTCATCGGGCTGGAACAGGGTCTGGTCAAGGCGCTGAAGACGACGGCTCGCACCAGAGTAGACGTGGCCTCGCTAATCTCCCAGATCGTCACTCAACAGGACGCGAACTTCTTCGGCGCGCTTGTGCGACTCGAATACGAGGTCAGCCAGCTTGAGGATGCGCCGTTCGCTGAGGTGCCGCACGATCTTCTGTTCAACTCAAGCGTGGACAAGGTTATACGCAACCCAGCGCTCCAAGCCGTTCTCGCAGAGTACGTGGTGCGTCTGAATGAGCTGCTCGATGACTCCACTTTCTTCAGTCGTGAGTCGTTCACCTACTACAACGCCGAGACAGTCAACAAGAGTCTGGCCAGCCAGGGCTTCTTCGAAGCCAACCACTCTCTACTACTGTCGGGCGACAGCACACCGCGACAGGTGACGAGCAAGGAAGAGCTCGAAGAGCTCATCACCGAAGAGAAGCAGCGCATCACAGAAGATCCAGCGTTGAGTAAGAAGCTGACGGCGCTAGAGAAGGCGATCACCAGCAATCAGGCGACGCGGGACTTCTTTGCGTACATTTCTGAGCATCAGGAGTTGCTCCCGCGCCTTGCGAACTTGGATCAGTTCCATCAGGAGGTCTGGAAGTCATATCTCAAGGTCAATGAAGACCTCTTCCTGCAAGCAGTCGAGGGTTACAAGGGTTCCGAGCAGCGCGAGAAAGAGATTAAGCAGCAGGCGGCTGCGGAGAAGACGAAGTGGGAGGGAGTCATCGACCTCTTCAACTCCCGTTTTCACGTTCCGTTCACGCTCGTACCTCGCAACCGAGAGAAGGTGGTGGTCGCTCAAGATGAGTTCCTGACGCTCGACTTCGAGTTCAAGGAGGGCGGCGAATCGAACCAGGTGGACCGGGAGCACCTCCTTAAGGTTCTCAGCACCGGGGAGAAGAAGGCTCTCTACATCCTCAACGTGCTGTTCGAAGTGGAGGCGCGGAGAGGCTCAGGCAAGAAGACTCTCTTCGTCATTGATGACATCGCCGATTCGTTCGATTACAAGAACAAGTACGCCATCATCCAGTACTTGAAAGAGATACGGGAACACGAGGAGTTTCGGCTCATCATCCTGACTCACAACTTCGATTTTCTGCGCACGATCTTTGGTCGTCAGGTCGTGGGCCACGGTTGCTGCTTCATGGCTGAGAAGAGTAAGGAACGAGTCAGCCTCAGCCCCATGGACGGGAGCACCATCACGAATCCGTTCACGAGGGACTTCCGGAAACACATCTTCAGCGATGGGATGAAGCGGATCGCGGCTATCCCGTTCGTTCGCAACCTTGTCGAGTACACCAAGGACACCTCCGACCCTGGTTACCAGACGCTGACCTCGCTCATTCATTGGAAGAAGGAGTCGCGAGCAATCACGCACGGCGACTTGGACGCTATTTTCACCGCCACCGTTGGTGGGACGACCGGATCGGCGTGGGATGACTCAACCGGTAGCGTTCTCGATCTGATCTTCAGTGAAGCTGATGCGGCCATCGACGCGGACGAAGGGGTCAACTTCGCGAACAAGATCGTCTTGTCCATCGCGATCCGCCTACTGGCCGAGTCCTACATGGTGAGTGCCATAGGGGACTCAACGTTCACCGACGCGATCACTTCGCATCAGACTCCGAAACTCTATAAGGAGCTGAAGAGGCGAGGAGTCGGAGACACCGCCTCGCACGAAACGCTCGACACCGTTCTGCTGATGACGCCTGAGAACATCCACATCAACTCCTTCATGTACGAGCCCATCCTCGATATGTCGGACGCTTCTCTGCGGGACCTGTACAAGCGCGTGAAGGCGTTGTCGGTCGAGCCAGAAGCGAGCATCGCGTAGAGGTCTGGTAGCGCAGCCCCAGCTCAGAAGAGGGTGTTCAGCCGTTCCATGCCACGCATCGCGTCGTAGTCGAGAACCACGCAACGAATACCGCGATCCTCCGCAAGCGTCCGAGCCTGCGGCTTAATCTCCTGCGCGGCGAGGACGCCTTGAACCGGAGCAAGCGCGGGGTTCCGATTCATGAGGTCGAGGTAGCGAGTGAGCTGTTCAACACCGTCAATGTCGCCACGGCGCTTCAGCTCCACGGCCACCGATGCTCCGTTCTCGTCGCGAGCGAGAATGTCCACCGGCCCAATCGCGGTCATGTACTCGCGGCGCACCAGCGAATAGCCCTCACCAAGAAGCTCGATCTGCTCTGCAAGCAGTTCCTGAAGGTGAGCCTCCACGCCGTCCTTCACTAGCCCAGGATCCACTCCGAGCTCATGGGAGGTGTCATGGAGTACCTCATAGATCGAGACCATGAGCCGGTCGTCGGTCTTAGCGTGGGTGACCTGCCACAGCTCTTGAATGCCAGCTTCCTGCTGCTCTTCGTCTGGCTCCAGAGAGGTCAGCGCGCAAGGAGGGCTCATCCAATTCAGCGATGAGTGCTTGGTGTCCGAGTGGACGAGAACCGTTCCATCGGCTTTGAGCATGAGGAGACGGGTGGCAAGCGGCAAGTGCGCAGAGAGTCGTCCGGCGTAGTCCACCGAACAGCGAGCGATCACGAGTCTCATTCAAACCAGCCTAACGGCGAGGGGTGGGGCATGGAACGTACGGAGCAGGTGGCCAGCGACGGCGTGTGCGAGCTTCCGGTGAAGGACGTATCGATGCGCGAGTTCAGCGCTGAGGGCGTCAGACCGTCAGCCAGCGCCGCGCCAGCACGCGGAATGACGCGGGCTGACCGCGATCCTCGCGACTTATTACGCTAAGCACTACACATCCAGTTCAGCGGCTTGTACGAGCCCCCGTCGGAGTGGATGAGCAGACTGCCGTCGCCCTTGTGCACGAGCAGGCGCAGGGCCGGGTCGAGATGGGCATTGAGCCGGCCGTGATAGTCGACGGCGCAGCGGGCGATGACGAGACGCACCCGAAGAGCCTACCTGCGGCGGAGGGATGCCGCGGTGCGCCGCCCGGTGCGACCGAGCCCCGCGCCGGTGCGAGGATCGAGGGGTGAGTTCAGAGGGAGTGGATGCCGCGCGCCGGCGCGTCGGCCTCACGGTCGCCGCTCTCTGCCTGGGCACGACCCTGAACCCGCTGAACTCGTCGATGATCGCGGTCGCGCTGCTGTCGCTGCAGCACGACTTCGCCCTGACGACCGCGCAGGTGACGTGGGTGATCACCCTCTTCTACATCGCCTCGACGGTGGGACAACCGCTGATGGGTCGGGTCATCGACGCACTCGGCGCGCGCCGCGTGTTCGTGGCGGGCATGGCCGTCGTGATCGTCGCCGGTGTCATAGCGCCGCTGGGCGGCTTCGCCCTCGTGCTCGTCTCGCGGGGCATCATGGCGCTGGGCACGTCGGTGGCCTTTCCCGCAGCGGTGGCGCTGGTCGGTCCGCTCGCCCGCGCGGGCGGGATGAGTCCGCCGCGGCTGCTCGCGCGCATCCAGATCGCGAACACGACCGCCGCCGCCCTCGGCCCGGTCGTCGGAGGTCTGCTGATCGCGGTGGCGGGGTGGCCGGCGATCTTCCTGGTGAATGTGCCGCTGGGCACCGCGGGGCTGGTCAGCGTGTGGATCCTCGCGCCGCGCGACAACCCGCGCGAAGCCGTGACCGGGCGGGCCATCGTGCGCGTGCTCGACCCGGCCGGCGTCATCTCGTTCGCGATCGCGGCGGTGGCGCTGCTGGTCGTGCTGCTCGACGCGGGTGGTGACGCGACCTGGCTGCTGGTGGGCGTCGGCATCGTGGCGCTGGGACTGTTCGTGTGGCGCGAGCTGCGCGCCCGCGCGCCGTTCATCGACGTGCGGATGCTCGCCGCCAACCGCGCCCTCACCCTCTCGTACCTCGGCTTCACGGTGTTCAGCGCACTGTATTACCTGGCGTTCTTCGGGCTGCCGCAGTTCCTCGAGGCGCACGCCGGGTACTCGACCGCGATCGTCGGCCTGCTGATGCTGCCGCTGTCGGGCATGACGATCGCCATCGCGCCGGTCGTCGCCCGCGCCATCGACCGGCGCGGGCTCGTGCCGGTGCTGCTGACCATGGCGGTCGTGCTGCTGATCTCGGCGGGGATGCTGGGCATCGGCGTCGTCACGACGAACCCGGTGTGGATGCTGCTCATGGCGGCGGTCATGGGCATCCCCTATTGCATGGGATCGCTCGTGATGACCGAGGCCGTGCGGCGCGCAGCCCCGCCCGATGCGGTGGGTGTGGCATCCGGCCTGCTGCAGTCGACCCGCTACCTCGGCGCCATCGTCGCGACCGTGGTGCTCGGGCGCCTCTTGGCGAGCGGGGTGGATGCCGCCGCCTGGGGTGCCGTCGTCATCGCCGCGGTCGCCACCGGCGTGGTGCATCTGACCGTGGCGCTGTTTCAGGCCGGCGCGCTGCGGCGCGCGGAGGCGCAGGGCTGACCGGGTGGCGGGTCTGGCCCGGCTGGCATCGCGCTTGCAGGTGCTCCGGCCGGCCAGGACCTTTTGTCGTGGCATCCCTGTTCAGAACTCCGTCGATCTGCGTGTGGGGCGCGCGGATCGGGCTGTTTTTGGCCTCGAGGGCGCCGGAATTGCGGAGTTCTGAACGGCGGTAGGTGGCGTCGCGCGGCGCCCGGCGGCCTCAGTCGCGCTCGGCGTGGGTCGGTTCGGCGCCGGCCGGCACGGGCTTGCCCGCACCGACCGTCGAGCCCGCGATGGGGCGGGCCGCGCCCGAGGCGAAGCCCGACAGCACGATCAGACCCAGGATGATGTACAGCGTGTTGAGCAGCCCGATGTGGTCGCTGATGAAGCCGAGCGCGGGCGGTCCGGCGAGGAACGCCACGTAGCCGATCGTCGAGGCGGCGCTCACGCGGGCCGCGGCCTTGGCGGGGTCGTCGGCGGCCGCCGACATCCCGAGCGGGAAGCCCAGTGACGCGCCGAGACCCCAGAGGGCCGCGCCCACGAAGACGAGCGGCAGGTTCGGCGCGAGGATGAACAGCAGCAGCCCGGCCCCGGCCAGCACCGACAGCACGCGCAGGGTGGCCACGCGTCCGAACCGGTCGACCAGCGGTCCGCCGAAGATGCGCGCCAGCGTCATGCACACCGAGAACGTCGCCAGAGCAGCGGCACCCATCGTCTCGGGGGCGGCGTGCCCGTCGACCACGCCCAGTGCGAGCCAGTCGTTCGCGCCCCCCTCGGCGAACGCCATGCCGAGCATGATCAGACCCAGTGCGTACGTGCGCGGCTCGCGCCAGGCCGACAGCGCGACGTGCAGCCGCTCGCGCCAGCCCTCCCGTTCTTCGGCGGGTGTGGCATCCATCGCCGTCTCACGGTTCGGCACAAACGCGATGCTGATCGCGCCGACGACGACGATGAGCACGGCCATGATCGGCAGGTGGATGCCGGGCACGAGGCCGAGCGTGATCGCGACGGCTCCCAGCCCCGCGCCGATGACGGTGCCGAAGCTGAAGAACGCGTGGAACAGCGGCATGATCGTCTTGCCGATCTGCTTTTCGATCGCCGCCGCCTCGACGTTCATGGTGACGTCGAGGCATCCGTTTCCGAAGCCCCACAGCACGAGCCCGGCAGTGACCAGCGGCCATGAACCGAACACGTCGGTGCCCAGGCCGATCACCGCGATCCCCGCGGCGAAGATCACCATGAGTGCGAGCATCGAGCGACGCGCGCCGAAGCGGGCCAGGATGACCGAGCTGACCGACAGGCCGATGATCGAGGCGATGCCGCCGATGAACAGCATGAGACCGACGTCGGTGCGGCTGATGCCGAGGGTGTCTCGGATCGCCGGAACCCGCGCCGACCAGGTGGCGATGCTCAGGCCGCTCGCGAGGAAGATCGCGAAGACGGCGTTGCGCCACCGGGTGACCTGGGTGCGGGTGAGGACGGGATCCATCCCGACAGCATATCGAATCGATTCGAAACGCGCATCGACGGGACAGGTAGCATCGAGGCGTGAGCGAGCGCAGAGCCACCATCGCCGATGTCGCCCGGGCGGCCGGCGTCGCGGCGTCGACCGCGTCGGTGGTCTTCAGCGGCAAGACCCCGGTGTCGGACGCCACCCGCGACCGCGTTCTGGCCGCCGCGGCCGAGCTGGGCTACACCGGTCCCGACCCGCGCGCAGCCTCGCTGCGGCGCGGGCGCAGCGGCATCGTCGGCGTGGTGTTCCAGGGGCAGCTGCGCACGGTCTTCCTGGACCCTGTGACCCGCATCATGATGGATGGCATCGCCGACGGCGTCGCCGATCTGGGCGCGGCGCTCCTGCTGCTGCGCGATGACGACGACCGCGAGCCCACGCTGACGACCGCCCCGCTGGATGCCGCGGTGCTCGTCGGCTGCAACGCGCAGATGCGCGACTCGCTCGCGGTGCTGCGCTCGCGCGGCATCCCGGTCGTGGTGATCGAGGGCGACGCCGGGGCCGGCGTGCCGCAGATCGACCTCGACAATCGCGACGCGCAACGCGAGATGGCGCAGCACGTGCGCACGCTCGGGCACGAACGTGTCGCTGCGGTGACCCTGTCTGCCGATGCGACGCGGCGGCGCGAGTGGATCCCCGCCGACCAGGTCTTCACGGTCGACGTCACGCGTGATCGCCTGGCGGGATTCCGCGACATCTTCCCCGATGCGGGTGCGCTCGCCGCCGCCGGCAGCTCGATCGACGAGGGGCTCATCGCCGGCCGCACGCTGTTCGCCGACCCCGCGCGCCGGCCCACCGCCGTGATCGCGCAGAGCGACATGCTCGCCGCCGGTGTGATCCGCGCCGCCGAGGAGGCGGGGCTGCGCGTCCCGCACGATGTCACCGTCACCGGGTTCGACGGAGTCAGCGTCGACGGGCTGGCGCCGTATCAGCTCACGACGATGGTGCAGCCGGCGGCCGACAAGGGGCGTGCGGCCGGGCAAGCCGTGACCGCGATGCTGCAGGGGCGGGATGCCGCATCCTTCCGCTTCACCTGCACCTTCCGTGCCGGCAACACGGCGGCCCCGCCCGCGGGCTGAGCCGCGGCATCCCGTCCCGTCCGCTCGCGGCATCCCGCCCGGCGCCCGCGGCATTCCGCGGCATCCCGCCCCGCCGTCCGCGTCCGCCCCGGCAAACTCACATGAACCCGTCCCGTGCACACCATTCCGCCGCCGGTTCGATGTGTGATGTCTCAGGACTTCGGTGACGGAACTGTGTCAGGACTTCGGTGACACTTCATGTGTCAGGACATCGGTAACAATCGGCTTGGTTGTGCGCGGAAGTGTATGGATCTGGACGGTAGCGAAGCGTCTTCCTGCCGGCGCGTCAGGTCCCTTTCGGAAGCTGCCGCGGGCGGGCAACGCCCGCCCTTGCCCTCGTCGACGTGGATGGCCTCGAAGGACGCTCCCCTGCTCGTTCGCTCCCTCAGAGAGAGCTGCGGTTTCACGGCAGAAGTGTCACCACCAAGACGCCCCGAAGCGTTACCGATGTCCTGAGGTAGAACTGTTACCGATGTCCTGCGACATAACAGCCGCCGGTTCGATGTGCACGAGACAAACTCATATGAATTTGGCGGACCCGCGGGAAAGTAGGATGGACGGCAGACCCCCGACCCGGTGAGGAGGCCGTTCGTGCTCATCCTCCTGGCGGCGTTCGCCCTGGTGCCGTTGCTGCTGCCGTGGGTGGTCCGCCTGGTCAGGGCTCGTGCGTTCTATGTCGCAGCGCTTCTGCCCGCGGTCGCGTTCGTGCACACCGTGCTGCAGGCGCCGGCGGTCTTCGGCGGACATATTCCGTTCGAGACATACGCCTGGATCCCGAGCCTCGAGATCCACCTGTCGATGCGGATGGACGTGCTCAGCTGGGTGCTGACACTCATCGTCACCGGCATCGGCGCCATCGTGCTGCTCTACTGCCGCTGGTACTTCGTCGGCCATCTCGAGGGCGTCGGCCAGTTCTCTGCCGTGCTGCTGGGCTTCGCCGGCGCGATGTACGGTCTCGTGCTCACCGACGACATCGTCGTGCTCGTGATGCTGTGGGAGGTCACGAGCGTCCTCAGCTACCTGCTCATCGGCTACTACCACCGCCGCGGCGCCAGCCGCCGTTCGGCGCTGCAGGCGCTGCTGGTCACTACGATCGGCGGCCTGGTCATGCTGATCGGCGTGGTGCTGCTGGTCATCCAGGCGGGCACGACGAGTCTCTCGGGCATCATCGCGCATCCGCCCACCGGCTCGGTCGTCGACGCGGCCGTCGTGCTGATCCTGGTCGGGGCGCTCAGCAAGTCGGCGATCTTCCCCTTCCACTTCTGGCTGCCGGGCGCCATGGCCGCGCCCACCCCGGTCAGCGCCTACCTGCACGCGGCGGCGATGGTCAAGGCCGGCATCTACCTCATCGCGCGCCTCGCACCCGCCTTCGCGACCGTCGGGCCGTGGCGGCCGATCCTGCTGGGACTCGGCGCCTTCACAATGCTGCTGGGCGGCTTCCAGGCACTGCGCGAGACCGACCTCAAGCGCATCCTCGCGTACGGCACGGTCAGCCAGCTCGGATTCCTCACCGTCGTGCTCGGCTACGGCACGCGCGACGCGGCCCTGGCGGGCATGGCGCTGCTCATCAGCCACGCGCTGTTCAAGTCGTGCCTGTTCCTCGTCGTGGGCGTCATCGACCGGCAGCTGGGCACGCGCGACATCCGCGAGCTGTCGGGGGTGGGCCGGCAGGCGCCCATCCTTGCCACGGCGTCGATCATCGCCGTGTGCTCGATGGCGGGCGTCATCCCGACGATGGGCTTCGTCGCGAAGGAGAGCGTGATCGGCGCCCTCCTGCACCCCGCCGACGGATGGGACACCGTCGGCCTCGTCGGCGTCGTCGTGGGCTCGGCCCTCACCGCCGCCTACGCGATCCGCTTCATCTGGGGTGCGTTCTGGCGCAAGAAGAACACCCCGGTCACGCCATGGCCGGTTCCCCGTGCGGGGTTCGCGGCGGCGCCGGTCGTGCTGGCGGCACTGTCACTGGGCGCCGGCTTCGCCGCGCCGGTGATGGATGCCGCGCTCGCCCGCTACGCCGACACGGTGCCGGGCGCGGGCCACGCGCACCTGGCCCTCTGGCACGGCTGGGCAGAGGCGGCCCTGTGGATCTCGCTGGCCACCCTTGTCACGGGCGCCGTGCTGTTCGCGATCGCCCGGGCGATCCGCTGGGACGAGCTGCGCCGCGTGCTGCCGTTCGGCGCCGGCGACGTGTACAACGGCGTGCTGCGCGGCATCGCGCGCCTGTCGGTGGCGGTCACCCGGGTCACCCAGCGCGGCTCGCTGCCGATCTACGTCGGCACGATCTTCGTGGTGTTCGTCGTCGCCGAGGGCACCGTGCTGCTGGCGACCCCGGAGTGGCGCGCCCAGCTGGAGGCCTGGCAGTCGCCCATGCAGCTGTTCGTGGCGCCCCTCATGATCATCGCGGGCCTGATCGCGGTGCGTGCGCGCAAGCGGTACACCGGCGTCGTGCTGGTCTCGGTCACCGGCCTCGGCATGATCCTGCTGTTCGCGACCAGCGGCGCCCCCGACCTCGCCCTCACCCAGGTGCTCGTCGAGACGGTGACGATGGTCGCGTTCGCTCTCGTGCTGCGGCGCATCCCCTCGCGCATGGGCACGCACAACGACTCGGTGTGGCCGGTCACCCGGGCGGCCATCGGCGGCGCCGTCGGCATCGTCATGGCGGCCGTGGCGATCATCGCGACGGGCGCGCGCGAGGCGGTGCCGATCTCGAAGGAGTTCCCCGAGCTCGCCTATCAACTCGGTCACGGCAAGAACGTCGTCAACGTCGCGCTGGTCGACCTGCGCGGGTGGGACACGATGGGCGAACTGTCGGTGCTGATCCTCGCGGCCACGGGCGTGGCATCCCTCGTCTTCGTCACCCACCGTGCCGATCTGCTCTCTTCCCTGTCGGCGCTGCCCGTGGGCGTGGGGCGCAGCCGCGAGGTGCTCATCGAGACCGCCGACGGGCTGCAGCGTCAGTCGGGCGAGGCGCAGGGGCAGCGTGCGTGGCTGGTCGGCGGTCGCCGCGTGCGGCCGGCGGAGCGCTCGATCATGCTCGAGGTGATCGTGCGCATCCTGTTCCACACGATCATGGTCGCGTCGATCTATCTGCTGTTCGCCGGCCACAACCTGCCCGGCGGCGGCTTCGCCGGGGGCCTGGTCGCCGGCATGGCCCTCGTGATGCGATACGTCGCCGGCGGACGCTACGAGCTCGGCGCCGCCGCCCCCGCCGACGCGGGCCGTCTGCTGGGCGCCGGCATGGTGCTCGCCGTGGTCACGGCCCTGGTGCCGCTGCTGTTCGGCGCGGCACCGTTGACCAGCGCGGTCTTCGAGGCCGACATCCCCGTGCTCGGGCACATCGAGTTCGTCACCTCGACGGTCTTCGACATCGGCGTGTACCTGGTGGTGATCGGGCTCGTCCTCGACGTGCTGCGCAGCCTCGGGGCCGAGGTCGACCGCCAGATGGCCGAGCAGGCCGAAGCCGCGGAGGTCGCCTCATGACCGCCAGCGGGGTGCTCATCGTCATCATGGCCGTGCTGTTCGCGTGCGGCGTCTACGCGATGCTCGAGCGCAGCCTCACCCGGGTGCTCATCGGCTTTCTGCTGCTGGGCAACGCCGCGAACCTGCTGCTGCTGATCGTCATGGGCGAGCCGGGACTGCCGGCGTTCTTCGGCGATGCGGACAAGGACGAGTTCAGCGACCCGCTGCCCCAGGCGCTGACCCTCACCGCGATCGTCATCACATTCGCGGTGTCGACGTTCCTGCTCGCGCTCATCTACCGCACCTGGCAGCTCGGTCAGGCCGACACCGTCGCCGACGACGAGGACGACGTCGCTCTGCGCGCCCCCGACCACGCCGCCGAAGAGGACGCCCTCGACGACGAGGTCGAGGTCGAAGACGCCGACGACGAGATCTCGTCGGACTTCATCGACGTCTCCACCTCGCCGATCACGGTGCTGCACCATGTCGACCACCCCGCGATCGACGACGACGCGCCGACCGACGCACCCGACGCACCCGACGCGCCCGGTGACGGCCCGAACGACAAGGGGACCGACGCATGAGCGCGCTGATCCCGCTCCTGGTGATGCTGCCCCTGCTGGGCGCGGCGGTGGCGCTCGTGGCCGGCCGCCGCCGACGCGTGCAGATCGCGGCATCCGTCACCACCCTCACGGCGGTCGTCGTGATCGCCTCGATCCTGCTGGGAGCGGTGGATGCCTCGGGCACACCCGTCGCCGTCTCGGTAGGCGGCTGGCCCATACCGTTCGGCATCGTGCTGTACGTCGACAGGCTCTCGGCGCTGCTCGTGGGCGTCTCGGCCGTCGTCCTGTTGGCGGTGCTGCTGTTCTCGGTCGGGCAGGGGTACGCCGACGGCGACGATGACACGCCGGTGACGATCTTCCACCCGACGTACCTGATCCTGTCGGCGGGCATCTTCACGGCGTTCATCGCCGGCGACCTGTTCAACATGTATGTCGGGTTCGAGATCCTGCTGGTCGCGTCGTACGTGCTGATCACGCTCGGCGGCACCGAGTCGCGCATCCGCACGGGCGTCGTGTACATCGTCGTGTCGCTGGTCTCGTCGATCCTGTTCCTGGCCGCGATCGCCATGATCTACGCCGCCGTCGGCACCGTGAACATGGCGCAGATCGCCGAGCGGATGGCGCAGCTGCCGGCATCCACTCAACTCGTCCTGCACCTCATGCTGCTGATCGCGTTCGCGATCAAGGCCGCCGTGTTCCCGCTGTCGTTCTGGCTGCCCGACTCGTACCCGACCGCGCCCGCGCCGGTCACCGCCGTGTTCGCGGGACTTCTGACGAAGGTCGGCGTGTACGCGATGATCCGCACCGAGACGCAGCTGTTCCCCTCGAGCGATGTGAACACGCTGCTGCTGATCGTGGGTCTGGCGACGATGATCATCGGCATCCTCGGCGCGCTGGCGCAGGCCGAGCTCAAGCGCATCCTGTCGTTCACGCTGGTCAGCCACATCGGCTACATGGTCTTCGGCCTGGCGATCGCCACGCCCGCGGGGCTCGGCGCCGTCGCGTACTACATCGTGCACCACATCGTCGTGCAGACGACGCTGTTCCTGGCGATCGGGCTCATCGAACGGCGTGCGGGGTCGACGTCGATCCTGAAGGTCAAGGGACTCATGCGGGCGGCACCGGTACTGGCCGTGCTGTTCTTCATCCCGGCGATCAACCTGGGCGGACTGCCGCCGTTCTCGGGCTTCATCGGCAAGTACGCGCTGTTCGACGCGGCGGCGCAGGTGGGCACGCCGCTCATGATCACGCTCATCGTCGGCGGCATCATCACGTCGCTGCTGACGCTCTACGTGCTCATGCGCGCCTGGAACCTCTCCTTCTGGCGCGAGGACGACGAGCCCGACGAGGCCGAGCTCGAGACGCTCGACCGGGTCGCGTATCTGAAGGGCGCGCCGGCGGCGGCCGTTCAGACCGAGCGCCGCGCGATACCCAAGATCATGACCGCCGCGACCGCCGGCATGGTCGCGGTCACCCTCGCGCTCACGGTGTTCGCCGGTCCGCTGTACGACCTGTGCGCGCGCATCGGCGAGGGCATCTCGCACCCGGTGCACCTCTCGCAGCTCGACGAGGAGGCCGGCCAGTGAACGCGCTGAAGACCGCCTGGCGTCAGCTGCCCTTCTTCGTCTGGCTGATCGCACTGTGGATGCTGCTGTGGGGCCAGTTCACGGTGCTCTCGGCCCTCACGGGCCTGGTCATCGCGCTGTTCGTCACGCGGGTGTTCCGCCTGCCGCCCGTCGAGCTGTCGGGGCGGGTGAACCTCTGGTGGGGGCTCGTGTACATCGTGACGTTCCTCGGAAACGTCGTGTGGGGCTCGCTCCTGGTCGCGTGGCAGACGGTCGACTGGCGCAGACAGCCCGAGACAGCGATCATCGCCGTCCCGCTGCGGACGGACGACGACCTGATCATGACGCACGTCGGGGTCACGGCATCCCTCATCCCCGGATCGCTGGTCGTGCACACCGATCGCGACCGGCGCATCATCTACCTGCACTTCATCGGCGTGCACTCGCTCGCCGACGTCGAGAAGCAGCGCCGCGGCGTGCAGCGCTGGGAGGCGCGCATCGTGCGCGCCGTCGGCTCGCGCGCGCAGGTCGAGGCGCTGAAGAGCCCGGCGCCCGAGTGGCCCGCCGCCGCGCGGGGCTCGGACGGCGCGGCGGGGCGCGCGTCGGGAGGGGACGACCGATGACCATCCTGATGTGGACGATCTACCTCGTGTTCGCGGCCGCGGCCATCGTGACGCTGTGGCGCATCGTGCGCGGGCCGTCGATCCTCGATCGCGCCGTGGCCGCCGACGTCCTGCTGACCGAGGTGCTCTGCGTGCTGGGCGCCGACATGGTGCTGAACCACCACACGCGCACGCTGCCGGTGCTGCTGATCATCGCGGCCGTCGGGGCGTTCGGGTCGATCACGATCGCCCGGTTCGTGGCGCGGAAGGACGGCCGATGATGGGTGCCGTGCTGGATGTCATCGCCGCGGTGCTGGTGCTCATCGGCGCGCTGCTGTGCCTGACCGCGGCGATCGGCGTGGTGCGGTTCAAGGACGTGCCGACCCGCCTGCACGCGGCGACGAAGCCCCAGGTGCTCGGCCTGATGATCATCTGCGTGGCGATCGCACTGGCGCTGCGCGCGTGGCCGGTCACGGCGTTCCTCGTGCCGGTGGTGTTCATCCAGCTCGCGACCGCGCCGCTGTCGGCGCACATGGTGGGCCGACAGGCCTACCGCAACGGCCGCATCGCCCGCGAGGACATGCTCGTGGACGAGCTCGGCGACGCCGGCGACGACCCGGCGCCGGACAGCCCGGACTCGCAGCCCCCGAAACGGTAAGACTGCAACTGCGCGGTGAGGGAGAGGGAAGTACCCGCTCTCTCACCGCGCAGTTGCAGTCTCACCGGTCGGAGAGGCCGACTCAGGCGTGCGAGGGGCGGGATGCCGCGGCATCCCGCCACCGCATCAGTACCAGCCGGTCGACTGCGAGTGGCTCCACGCACCGCACGGCGTGCCGTAGCGGCTCTTGATGTAGCCGAGGCCCCAGTTGACCTGGACGGTCGCGCTGCTCTGCCAGCCCGAGCCCATCTTCGAGCCGGGCAGGGCCTGCGGAATGCCGTAGGCACCCGAGGCGTTGGCGGCGTTCACGCGCCAGCCCGACTCGCGGTTCCACAGGTTGTTCAGGCAGGTGAACTGGTCGCTGCCCCAGCCGTACTTGCTGGCCATGACGCTGCGCGCATATGCACGGGCGGCCGACGGCGAATTGCCTCCCGACGCCGAGACGCTGGCGGCCTGCGGCTGCGACGACGAGCTGCTCGAGCTGCTCGAGGCGGCCTGCTCCTGCGCGGCCTGCTCCTGTGCGGCGCGCTCGGCGGCCTCCTTGCGGGCCTTCTCTTCGGCGGCCTTGCGGGCGGCCTCCTTGCGGGCCTGCTCCTTGTCGTACGCGACGACCTTGGTGGCCACCGACGCCGTCGTGGTGCGCAGTTCGGCGGTCATGGCCCGGACGGTGGCGGGCGAGGCGTCGGCCGACTCTTGGATGTCGGAGATCTGCGCCTTCAGCGAGGCGGTGCTGACCTTGCCGTGCGCGGCGTCTGCGGCGGCACGGGCGACGTTCGCGTAGTACGCGGCGTTCTCGTCGACGGGGCGCGGTCCGGTCTCTGCGACGACCGGGGTGTTGTCACGCGGCGGGGCACCCGCGGCACTTGCGGGCACTGCCACGACGCCGAGTGCGGCCGCTGCGGTGACGGCCAGGAGGAGGGACTTCTTCGGGTGGGTGAGAGTGCGAAGGCGCACGGGGCTCCGATGTTCATGCTGTCCCGTCGTGCGTGGCGCGACCCCTCTCAGGGCCGCGGGCTACGGGTGGCGTGTTCAGCGTGACGCCGCCCGGACGGGCTGGTCGCTCCGGCCTGGCATGTGCTCTGCGGCGCGGGCGTCGCGGGTCACGATCCGGCGCTGTGCCGGGGTACTGAGCCGTCGGCCGAGTGGCCGAACCGGGGCATCCATCGCCTCGATCGGGTGCCGGGGCGGGGACCGGACCACGCTAAGGGCGGATTCTGGACGCTTTCTGGGAAAACCCTGGCCGCAGCATCCATCGCTTTCGTATAACGATCGGGATGCCGCGGCTTGTGCGCCCCCGAGAATGAGGGCATGATGCGGCGCGTTCTGGGGGCCCTTGCGGTGTGCGCACTGGGATCGGCGGCGCTCGCCGGATGCGCGGGCGGCCCGTTCGGCGGAGGAGGGACGTGCGTCGACTGGGTCACCTTTTCGACACCCGCAGACGCGCTCGAAGATGCGTCATACGCGGTCATCGGCACGATCGCGGGGCAGGACGGCACCGCCGACCTGTACAGCTACGAGGTCAATGCGTGGACCGTACAGGTCGATCAGTGGGTCAAGGGCGCGGGCGACGACGAGCTGCGGGTGCTGTCGGCGCCCGAGACCTGCAGTGAGGGGTCGCCGTATCCGACCGGAGACCCCTTCGGCGCGGCATCCGGTCCGCAACTGATCCTGCTCACCGACATGGACGGCACGTGGACCTCGATCACCCCGTGGCAGGGGGTCGTGGCGGCACCCGGCGGCGCCGTGCCCGAGGCGTGGCCGCCCGGCACGATGGGGAGCCCCGAGGCTGAGGGGTAGTGGCCGGTTGCGCCCGCGGGGCGCCGTGCACGGTGTAGGGGATCGGCCGCGACATGCCGTGGGGATCGCGCGCGCCGCGGCGTGTCGGGGCGATTCCCCGACCGTGTGCACGGCGGGGGCGCGGCGGCGCAGCGCGGAGCATCGAAATCGCGTGTGTCATGATCGCCGCGCCCGCGACACTAGAGGGTGAAGGCACTTCCGCACACGACGAGGACGCATGTACGAGAACGACACCGACGGCGAGCTGATCCGGCTCGCGCTGCGCGGTGATCGCGGTGCGTTCAGCGCGATGTTCGCGCGGCACGGCAAAGCCGTGTACCTGTACGCGTGGGGCATGACCCGCGACGACCGCGATGCCGAAGACCTCACCCAAGACACGTTCGTGGTGGCGTGGCGGCGGCTGCGGGGCATCCGGTTGGTCGACGCGTCGGCGCTGCCCTGGCTGCTCGTGACCTGTCGCAACCTCACCCGCAATGCGTTGCGGGCGCGGCGCGGGCACCTCGCGCTCGACGAGTCGCTGCTTCCGGGTGATCGTACCCGGCAGGAGCGGGTCGAAGAGCTGACCTGGGTCCGCGAGGCGATCGGGCGGCTGGGCGGCATGGACCAGCGCGTCGTGCACCTCTGCCTGGTCGAGGGCTACTCGTACTCGGAGGCCGCCGAGCACCTGGGGCTGTCGACCTCGGCCGTGGCCAAGCGTCTCGAGCGGGCGCGCGCGAGTGTGCGCCGCGCGGTGCGGGGGGACGCATGAGCGCGCAGCCGAAGGAAGGGGCATATCTGGATGCTGCGCTCGCCGTCGTCGGCGAGCAGGTCGACGAACGCATCGATGAGCTGAGCCGTCGCCGGCACCGCCGCCGCGCCTGGGGGGTCGCGGGGCTGGTGTCGGCGACCGTGCTCAGCGGATCGGTCGCGGCCTACGCGTTGACGGCGGCGGGGACGAGCGGCGAGGCGTCGGCGCCCCCGGTCACGATGACCGCGCACAGCGTCGCGTGCGTCGACGGCTCCGACGCCGCCGCGGCGGCCTACTTCACCGCGCGGTACCGGGTGGCTGCGGGCGTCGAGGTCTCGCCCACCGCGATCTGCACGGCCGCGCGTGCGGTGGCAGACGCCGACGTGCGCGCGCTCAGCCCCGACGCGGCGCGTGCCCTCGCAGGGCGCCTCATCGCCGGCGCGGGCGATGAGCCGACCACTGCGGACGTGCGGGTGGATGCCGCGTCCTTCGCCGTCGCGTCGTCGCAGGCGGTCGGGGGTGTCGGCGTGTGCGAGGGCGATGACGGGTCGCTCATCGTGCTCGCCACCGGCGCGAAGGCCGATCGGGGCACCTGGGCGCTGCGCTGCGCGCGCGCCGGCTTGCAGCTGGCGGGAGCCGGGCGGTGACCCGCGTGGTTCCGGGGCCGCTGCGGCGCCTGGCGCGGCAGCCGCTGCGGGCGGTGGCCGTGATGCTTCTCGCCGGCGTCGCGCTCGCGGCATCCGGAATCCAATCCGCCGCCGCGACCGCGCTGCAATCGACGCTCGACGCGAACTGGAGGGGCGCCTACGACATCCTGGTGACCCCGCGCGACGGAATGCATGCCGTGAACGGAATGCTTCCGCCGAACACGCTGAACAGCACGCTGAGTGGCATGACTCTTGACGACCTGAAGAAGGTGCGCGCGGTCGCCGACGTCGACGTGGCGGCACCCATCGGGACGGTCCTCGTGCCCGGGCTCAAAGACAGCACCGTCACCCTGCATGTACCGGGCGACCTGGTGGGTGCATCGCGCGAACCGCAAGCCTTCCGCCTGACGGCGACGTACACGACGGACGACGGCCTGGGTGAGCGGGTCGTGTGGCGCGAGAGCATGCCCTTCGTGCTCGATGAGTCGCATCCCGACGACGCGGCCGCCTGCCCCGATGAGCAGGCGTACGGCGACTACACGTTCCGTTCGAGCGACTATCCGGCACTGGCAGCCTCACTCTGCGACGCATCATCGGGCAGCCGGCTGGTGTCGTACTGGGATGACATGCAGCTCGGGTACGCGGCAGACGGCGACGGGTACGGCCTGGCGCTGCCGGCGACGGCGCTGTCGAGCACACGCATCACCCTCGTTGACCCCGTAGCCGAGAAGGCGCTCTTGGGCGACTCCGGCGACTTTCTCGATCCACTCATCGCGCTGAAGCCCACCGGGGCAACCCGCGTCGCCGACATCGAGAAATGGGCGACTCGGGTGTCGGCCGGTGATGTGGTGTCGCAGATCGACCGCTACACGAGCGGTCTGGCCGGTGCGACGCCCGAGGCGCTGGCCGAGCTCAAGAAGCTCTATGCCGACAACGGGGCGGACTGGTCCGCGTCGATGGCGTCTTCCTGGGGCGGCGCCGTGCCCCTCATCGTCTCCCAGGCGCCCACCGCGGCGCTCTCGGTGAAGGTCGACATTGCCGCATTCGGTGCCGCAGGCGTCAACAGCGATCCCGACGACTTCCGTGACTACACGCTGCCGGCTGCGCTCACGTCCGGTGATGCGGGCACGTCTGTCGGATCGGTGTCGACCGATGTCTCGTCGGTGCTCAACCCGTTCGTGTCGTCGGGGGGAGAGTTGGCATGGCCGGGTCAGGAACAGTCCGCGCAGACCGACGTGGACGAAATGCCGCTCGAGCTGCGAGCAACCGGCCGCGCGGCGAGTACGGGCTACACGACCGCGGACGGGGTCGGTGTACGGCTTGACGCCGACGGGTATCGCAGCCCCGTGAGCCTCGCGGGGGACGGAGTGGCGCCGCTGACGGACGACGGCGACGCGATGAAGGTCGGCAGCGAGGCTTCGTATCAGCGATTACAGCAGACGTGGGCGGCAGGTGACGCTGCGGCGCCGATCGCGGTTCCGGTGGGTTCGTTCTCGGCGGATGCGGTCGACACGGGGCGGGGCGCTGTCGGCAGCGTCCCTCTCGGCGCGTACGACGCGGTGGATGCCACGGTCTCCGACGGCCCGCACGCAGGGGCCACGATGCAGCCGGCGATCAGCGGCACGGGCTTGGTGAGCACCCGCACTGCGGCCATCGCCTCGATCGCGAGCTCCTCGCTCTGGGAGGACGACGCGCCCATCGACGCGATCCGCGTGCGGGTGGCCGACGTCGGCGGGTACTCCCTCGCAGCGCAGAAGAAGATCATCGCGGTCGCTCAGGCGATCGAGAAGCTCGGGTTCGAGGCCACGGTCGTGGCGGGCTCGTCACCCACAGACGTGGCGTTCGACGTGACCGGCTATGCGTTCGGCACGATGGACCCGAACGGCACCCAGACCGTCGGCGACCTCGGCACCGTTACGCAGCGCTGGTCAGAGCTCGGCGCCGCGGCCCGCGTCGACCTCTCGGTGTCGACGGCGACGTATGCCATGCTCGGCATAGGCCTGGTCGCTGTGCTTCTGCTCATGGGCACGGTGCAGCTCGCGGCGATCCCCGGCCGTCGGATGCAGGCGCGCGCGATGCGCGACATCGGCTTCACCCGCGCGCGCATAGCGCGCTGGTATGCGGCGGAAGAGGTTCCGGGCTGGCTGATCGTCGCGCTCGTCGGGGGCGCGGCCATCGTGCTGGCGGCCGACCGCTTGCTCGCCGCGCTCGTCGTCGGTGCGGCGCTCGTCGTGATCGCCGTGGTCGGTGCCATATCGGTGACGGCGGGCTCGCGCTCGCGTATCGCCACGCGCCCTCGCGGCGCCACCTCGCGGCGTGTGGGCGCAGCATCCATCGTCGGATTCGGCGCGCGACAGGCACGCATCCACCCGCTGTCGTCGGTCGCGCACACGGTGGCGATCGTCGTGGTCGGTGTCGCCTGTGCGGGGCTCGTTGCCGTCGCGCTCACCGCGCGGACCGAGGCGGGTGACAGCCTGCTCGCCGGTCTGACCTGGGTGCGTATGCTGTGGCCGAAGCTCGCCCTGGGCATCGCCGGTGTCGGCGGTGGGCTACTGCTGGCGCGGCTTGTGCGACGCATCGACCTCGACCGCCGCGCAGGGCAATGGCGGGTGCTGCGCGCGGCCGGTTGGACGGCGGGCCAGCTGGCCGCCGCCCAGCGCGCCGAGGGGACCGTGGTCGCGCTGCCGGCGATCGTCCTCGCGGCGCTGGCGGCATGGGGCGGTGCCGTTGCGCTCGGTGTCGAACCCACCTGGCTCAGCGCGGTGATCGCGGCGGGTGCGGGCCTGGTCTGCGCCCTGCTCACTTTCACCGCCCGCGGAAGGGGACGTGACGCATGACCGACACGACGACGATGCAGGATGCCGCGGCAGCCGCATACGGCGGTGCTGCGGTCGAGCTGCAGTCGGTGACGATCCAGTTCGAGCGGCCCGGCGCCGACCCGCTGCAGATCGTCGACGACTACGACCTGACGCTCGAGCGCGGGCAGATGCACTGCCTCGCCGGGCGCAGCGGGTCGGGCAAGACGAGCATCCTGCGGGTGGCTGCGGGGCTCGTCCCGCCCGCGGCCGGCGCCGTGCGCTGGGAAGGGCTGGAGATCACCGGCCTGGCCGACGACGTCGTCACCGCGCGTCGCCGCACGCACATCGGCTACCTCGACCAGCGCGGCAGCCTCGTGCCCGGGCTCACGGCGCTGGAGAACGTGCTGCTGCCCGCGGTGCCCGACCGGCGCACCCGCGAGCTGTCGCGCCGCGCGCGCGACCTGCTGCACGGGCTCGGCGTGGGCGCGCGTGCCACGCACTACCCCGAGCGCCTGTCGGGCGGCGAGCGTCAGCGGGTCGCCTTCGCGCGGGCACTGCTGCTCGAGCCCGCGATCGTCATGGCCGACGAGCCGACGGCCAGCCTCGACCGCGAGACGGCGGATCAGCTGATCGGGCTGCTGGGCGAGCTCGTCGGCGACGGCATCGCCGTGCTCGTGGCATCCCACGATCCGCACCTCATCGCGGCTGCGGGGTCGCGCACGACGCTGAGCTGAGGCGCGTCGTTTCGTCTCGCTGCGCTCGCTCAACGACCGGGCGAGGGGTCGCCGGTCGCCCCGCGAGGCGGCGCAGCCGCCGAGTCGAAACGAGCCGCTACGGCGTCAGCACGAGCGTGTGCGTCGCGGCGGCCTTGACCGCTTTCGGCGAGAACGCCCAGGGGAGCGCCTCGACGTGCTGCCAAGCATCCACCTGATCGTTGTAGTTCGGGTGGAACGCGTGCCCGCTCTCGCCGGTGAGGTTGGTCCAGGTCGAGCGGTCGAAGTCCGACAGGTCGACGACCATCCGCATCGACGGAACCGTGTTCACATCGAAGCCGTCGCCGATCGACCAGCCCGTGGCATCCACCACACTCGATCCGCCGCCGACCGAGAACGGTCCCCGGTTGAAGAGCCACTCGATCGGGGCGATTCCGCTCGAGCCGAATGTCGAGCTGGTCAGCGTGAGGGTGTGCAGGCCGCCCCACGACCAGTTCTCGGGGTTCGATCCCTGCAGCTTCGACAGGCGATCGTACGCCTGCGTCGCGGCCTTCACGAGCATCGCGCGCTGTCCGCTCACGCCGATCTTGCCGTTGGTCCACCAGTCGGAGTCGGGGTTCTCGAGCAGGTTGTCGGCCACGAGGAAGACGCGGCTCTGGCTGCCCGTGGGCGCGGGCGCGTCGCGACGGGTGAACAGGTCTTGCGCGAGCTCGTCCCACACGACGTTGGCGTATGCCGCCGCGGCGGAGTCCGCGGAGTTCTGCCCGTCCCACAGATCGAAGAGGTCGAGCGCCTTCTGCACGTCTTCGTCGTCGACGGTGATGTCGGAGTAGGCGGTGATGAGCTTCTTGCCGATCCAGAAATCGGTGTCGGCCTGGATGTCGCGCATGTCCTGAACGGTCAGCTTGTGGTCCGCCGACTTGCGCGATATCAGGTCGGTGATGCGGGCCGCGCGCCACCCGTAGTCCCAGTCGTTCGTGAGGAAGTACTTGTAGTCGTCGTCGACGATCGCGTTGTTGGCGGTGACGATGTAGCCGCTGTCGGGGTTGTAGAGCACGGGCAGATCCTTGAACGGGATGAAGCCCTTCCAGTCGTAGCTCGAGTCCCAGCCGGGCTGGGGCATCGATCCGTCGCCCGCGCCGCGGATCGGCAGCTTCCCCGGCGCCTGGTAGCCGATGTTGCCCTCGACGTCGGCGTAGATGAGGTTCTGCGCGGGCACGTCGAACTGCGACGCCGCCGCGCGGAAGCCGGCGAAGTCGCGTGCGGTGTCGAGCGTGAAGATCGCCTCGGCCGTCGTGCCCGGGGTCAGGGCCGTCCATTTCAGGGCCACCGCGGTCTCGCCCTCGGGCATGTCGCCGGGCTCGGTCACCTTGTCGGTGCTGCCGGTTGCGGGTGTCTCGGCGATGGCTGCGTCGTCGTCGTTCACGCTCGAGATGATCGGACCGTTGTTCGTCGAGCGGATCTCGAGGTCGACATCCTTGCCGCCGGCGACCTTGATGGTCTCGTGCGAGATCTCGAGCGGCTCCAGCTTGCCGTCGCGCCAGTACTCGTCGCCCTTGACGCGCTCGAGATACAGGTCGGTCACGTCGGTGGTGAGGTTCGTGAAACCCCACGCGATCTTCTCGTTGTGTCCGATGACCACGCCCGGAACGCCCGAGAACCCGAAGCCGGCGACGTCGAACGGGCAGGCGTCCGAGACCTTCGTGCAGCGCAGCGTGATCTGGTGCCAGATGCTGGGCATCGCGGCGCCCAGGTGCGGGTCGTTCGACAGAAGCGGCAGACCGGTCTCGGTGAGGTCGCCCGAGACGACCCATGAGTTCGAGCCCACGCCCTCGCCGACCGGGCCGATCAGGGCGCTCGCCGCCTCGATGACGCCGTCGACCTGCTTCCAGTGGATGGACGACGATGGCTTCGTTTCGGCGCCCTTGTCGCTGTCGGCGGCGCCGTCGGTCGTGTCGCCACCGGTGTCGGTGCCCTTCTCATCGCCGACCGTCGACGCCTTTGCATCGGGCACGTCGGTGGAGATCTCAGGCACGATCACGGGGTTCTGGTCGAACGGGTACTTCGGGTACAGGTCGCTGATCTGGTCCTGCGTGTACCCCTCGCCGGCGAGCAGCGCACGGTCGGTCTCGTCTTCGAGGTTCGACCGGAGATCCCAGGCCATGGCCTTCAGCCAGGCCAGCGAGTCGGCGATGGTCCATTTCTCGATCTGGTAGTCGGGGTTCTGGAGCTTGAGGATGCCGTACTCCAACGACACCGCGGCGCCCTGGTGATCCTTCAGATAGGCGTTCACCCCGTCGGCGTAGGCCTGGTAGTAGGCCTTGGCGTCGTCGGAGAGCAGATCGACCTCCTGCTCGGCGACCTTGCGCCAGCCGAGCGTGCGCAGGAACTTGTCAGTCGCCAGCTGCGACTCGCCGAACAGCTCCGAGAGACGACCGCTGGTCACGTGCCGGCGGAAGTCCATCTCCCAGAACCGGTCCTGCGCGTGCACGTAGCCCTGCGCGAAGAACAGGTCGTGCGTGTTGTCGGCCTCGATGGTCGGGATGCCGAGATCGTCGCGTCTGACGGTGACGCTGTCTTCGAGCCCGGTGGCGGTGATCTGGCCGTCGACCGTGGGGAACGACCGCTGGATCGTGAACACGACGAAGCCGGCGGCGACCACGGCGATCACCACGACTCCGGCGAGCACGCTGAACAGGGTGATGCCGATCTTGCGACCGACGGACATCTTGGGCTTTGCGGGGTGGGGAGTTTCAGACACGTATGACTCTTCGGCGGTGAACGTCTTGCGGTGGTCGGTCCGTGCTTCGGGTGCGCGGACGTCCTCGCATCGTATCGCCCGGCGCGTGAAGAGCCGAACTCCCTTCGGTTTTCCGGTGCCCGCCTCCGCGATGAGGGGTGGATGCTTCGGCCTCGCCCGCGTGTTCGGCAGTCGCCTTCTGCGGCTCTTGGTTACCGGCGCCTGCAGTTTGCGACTGCTGAACGGCCTGCACGGGTCGGGATGTCGCGGCCGCATCGGGGCGGGCCGCTAGGGTGAGAACGATCAGGGGAGGTGACCGGGGTGGATCCGAATCCGCTTGTTCCCACGGGCTTCGACGTCGCGGCATCCCTTATCGTCGTCATCGTGATCGCGGCCACGATCGTCGCGCTGGTGTCGATCGTGCGCGCCGGCCGGGGCATCCGGCCCGCGGCCGCGCTGGTCTGGGCACTCATCGTGCTGTTCGTGCCCATGCTCGGCGCAGTGGCCTGGTTCGTCGCCGGCAAGCCGGCGAGGGCGCGGTCTGACGCCGGGGACCCTGCGTAGCCCGGGTTCGGTCGTCGCGGATGACGATTTCTGCGCCGTCGAACGGTCATACGTGACGACTGAACGACAGAGTGGATACCGCGGGCCGCGGCATCTCGCGTCTGCGGATGCCACTCGATACGGTGTTCATCACGAGCCCGAAGCACGACTGCGCGACAGGAGGCAGCATATGGTCAAGCAGGTATCCGTGTTCGCTGCGGACAGTGTGCCGACCGATCCCGACCAGCATCCCCGACTGAGCGAAGAACGACTGACGGCCGACGAGGCCGCGCGTGTCGCGGCCTACCTTGAGGCCGGCACCGTGGTGATGCACACGACAGCACGGGGGATCGACGTGCTGGACGAGAATCGACGGGTCGTGCCGCTCACGATCCGCACCGATGGTGACTATGTCTGGACCGGCCCCGTCGCCTATTACGTCAAGGCGTACGGCGTCGCGCCGGACGCCGAGTTCCTCGCCCACCTGCGCGCGCGCGATTTCCGGATGCGCGTGCCGACGGATGATGAGGTGCGCGAGGCGGCCGAGATGTTCGCGCCGCACGAGTGACGCGGGCGTCTACGGAAAGATAGTCTTCTGTGATCGTCTTCTCGGGTGTGCTGACGGTGCTGGCGGCGGTCCTCACCGCGGTGGGCTGGTCATCCCATGGGGTGGCGCTGGTGGTGGGGCCTTCGGTCGCCGGGCGATCTGTGCGGGGGAGAGCCCTGGCGGTGTCGGGCGACGCGAAGCTCGTCTGGGCGTGGGTGCTGCTGCTCGCGGTCGCCGGCGGGCTCTTCGCGTCAGAGCTCGGCACCGCGCCGAGCACTGTCATCGCCGTCTCGCTCGTCGCTGCGTACGCGTTCGTCTGGTGCGCCGGTGCGGCTCTGGTCGCCGCCGTGCGCAGCGCCCGCGGCGCCGGGGGCCGTTCGTATCGTCGGCGCACGTTGCTCGGTCGGCTCGGCGTCATGGCGGTGGCGCTGGCGGTCGGCGTGCTGCTGCTGGCATGGTGGATGTCGCTCGCGTGCTGAGCGCTGCGGCGCCGGTGCGTGGCGCGCGCTGAGCGCTGCGGCATCCCGCACCGCACGATCTCGTGAGAAAGCGTGCGACCTCGCGAGGAGGCGTGCGACCTCGCGAGGAGGCGTGCGACCTCGGCTCAGTCGGTGCCGGAGTCGAACGCGGCGCCCTCGCTGGCCTCGTCGACGGCGGCGGCCTCTTCGCGGGTCGCCTGTGAGCCCTCGGAGATCTCGTCGGCGGCACCCTGCTCGAGGGCGCCCACGAGATCCGCTGTCGCGCCGCCGATCAGGCCCATGCCGGCGTACTGCTCGAGGCGTCCGCGCGAGTCGGCGATGTCGAGGTTGCGCATGGTGAGCTGGCCGATGCGGTCGGTCGGGCCGAAGGCGGCGTCGCCGACGCGCTCCATCGAAAGCTTCTCGGGCGCATAGGAGAGGTGCGGGCTCGTCGTGTCGAGGATCGTGTAGTCCTCGCCGCGGCGCAGGCGCAGCGCGACCTCGCCGGTGATGGCCGACCCGACCCAGCGCTGGATCGACTCGCGCAGCATGAGCGACTGCGGCTCGAGCCAGCGGCCCTCGTACATCAGGCGACCCAGGCGCCGACCCTGCTCGTGGTAGGTCGCCAGGGTGTCTTCGTTCAGGATGCCGTTGACCAGGCGCTCGTACGCGATGAACAGCAGCGCCATGCCCGGAGCCTCGTAGATGCCGCGCGACTTGGCCTCGATGATGCGGTTCTCGATCTGGTCGCTCATGCCCAGACCGTGCCGGCCGCCGATGCGGTTGGCCTCGAACACGAGCTGCACCGGGTCGTCGAACGAGACGCCGTTGAGCGCGACCGGACGGCCGGCCTCGAAGGTGACGGTGACGTCTTCGGTCTCGATGGCGACCGACGGGTCCCAGAAGCGCACGCCCATGATCGGGTCGACGGTCTCGAGCGACACGTCGAGGTGCTCGAGGGTCTTGGCCTCGTGCGTCGCACCCCAGATGTTGGCGTCGGTCGAGTAGGCCTTCTCCGCCGAGTCGCGGTAGGGGAAGCCGTGGGCGACGAGCCACTCGCTCATCTCCTGACGGCCGCCGAGCTCGCCGACGAAGTCGGGGTCGAGCCACGGCTTGTAGATGCGCAGCGCGGGGTTGGCCAGCAGCCCGTAGCGGTAGAACCGCTCGATGTCATTGCCCTTGTAGGTCGAGCCGTCACCCCAGATGTCGACGCCGTCCTCCTTCATGGCGCGCACGAGCAGCGTGCCGGTGACGGCGCGGCCGATGGGCGTGGTGTTGAAGTAGGTGCGTCCGCCACTGCGGATGTGGAACGCGCCGCACGCCAGGGCGCCGAGTCCCTCTTCCACGAGCGCCCGCTTGCAGTCGACCAGGCGCGACACCTCGGCGCCGTACTGCGCGGCGCGACCGGGGATGGCGTCGATGTCGGTCTCGTCGGGCTGACCGAGGTCGCCGGTGTAGGTGCAGGGGATGGCGCCCTTATCGCGCATCCAGGCGACCGCGACGGAGGTGTCGAGCCCCCCGGAGAAGGCGATGCCGACGCGCTCGCCGACGGGGAGGGACTGCAGAACCTTCGTCATACCCCCAAGTCTACAAAGCGGCGGGATGCCGCACCCGCCGCGTGACCGCGGCGACCGGCCTCAGCCCACGACGATCGCGAGGACGAGCCCGAACAGGCCGATCGCCGCACTGCCGACCGCGATCGCGCAGAGGGGGCCGGCGCCGCCGATGCGCGGCGAGCCCGAAGCGGCGGCCCGCTCGACGAACGCATGGTGCCGGCGCCGCGACATCCACCACATCCACAGCGAAGCGAGCACACCCACGGCACCTGGAATCGCCCAGGCGAGCCCGCCCATGAGCTCGGGCAGCAGCCGCATCGCCACGAGCGAGCCGACGGCGATCGCGAGCCCCGTGCGGCGCCATGCGAGCGTCGTGCGTTCGATCTGCAGGCCGACGTCGACGGGACCCGGTGCGGTCATCGCAGCAGCACCGCCAACAGCACGAGAACGCCGGCCACCGTCAGCGTGACCGCAAGAACGGCCCCGACCGGCGGATGCGGCAGATGGCGGCCCTCGCGCATCGCGCGTTCAGTGTGCGCCCAGGCGACCCACGCGGCCAGCGGGAGCAGCGCGCCGACGACGATCAGGACGAGGGATGCCGCGAGCCGCAGCTGCGGCTGCAGATCGAGCCCGAGCGCCTCGAGGGCGACGCCGCCGGCGATCAGGGCGAGTGAGGTGCGGGTCCACGCGAGGAAGGTCCGCTCGTTGGCCAGCGAGAACCGCGCGTCGGGCTCGGTTCCGCGGGAGAAGACGGCCCGCGGGAAGCGGCGATCGACGGTGTCGCGGGACGGGACCATGACGTCATCGTACGGGCGACTGGGGCCGCGACGCGTGTCTCGATAGGATGGGGTGCAACCCGTCCTTCCATCACACCGGGGGTCACTCATGCCGGGAATCGTCATCGTCGGAGTGCAATGGGGTGACGAGGGCAAGGGCAAGGCCACTGATCTCCTCGCCGACCGCACCGACTGGGTCGTCAAGTTCAACGGCGGCAACAACGCCGGCCACACGGTGGTGGTGGGCGACGAGAAGTACGCGCTGCACCTGCTGCCCAGCGGCATCCTGACTCCCGGCGTCACCCCGGTGATCGGCAACGGCGTCGTCATCGACCTCGAGGTGCTCTTCAGCGAGCTCGAGGCGCTGACCGCCCGCGGCGTCGACGTGTCGCGACTGAAGGTGAGCGCGAACGCGCACATCATCACCCAGTACCACCGCACGCTCGACAAGGTGACCGAGCGCTTCCTCGGCAAGCGGCAGATCGGCACGACCGGTCGCGGCATCGGCCCGACCTACGCCGATAAGATCAACCGCGTCGGCATCCGCGTGCAGGATCTCTTCGACGAGGGCATCCTGCGGCAGAAGATCGAGGGCGCGCTCGACCAGAAGAACCATCTGCTGCTCAAGGTCTACAACCGCCGCGCGATCACGTGCGACGAGGTGCTCGAAGACCTGCTCTCGTACGCCGACCGGCTGCGCCCGATGGTCGCCGACACCGCGCTGCTGCTCGACCAGGCGCTCGACGCCGGCGACGTCGTCGTGTTCGAGGGCGGCCAGGCCACGATGCTCGACATCGACCACGGCACCTACCCGTTCGTGACCTCGTCGTCGGCCACGGCCGGCGGAGCGGCCACCGGCTCGGGCGTCGGTCCGAACCGCCTCGACCGCATCGTCGGCATCGTCAAGGCGTACACCACCCGCGTGGGCGCCGGTCCGTTCCCGACCGAGCTGTTCGACGAGTCGGGCGACTGGCTGCGCTCGCGGGGCTTCGAGTTCGGCACCACGACCGGTCGGCCCCGCCGCGTCGGCTGGTACGACGCGCCGGTCACCCGCTACGCCACGCGCATCAACGGCATCACCGACCTGGTGATGACCAAGCTCGACATCCTCACCGGGCTCGAGCAGATCCCCGTGTGCGTCGCGTACGACGTGGACGGACAGCGCTTCGACGAGGTGCCGGTCAACCAGACCGACTTCCACCACGCGACGCCGATCTACGAGTACTTCCCGGGCTGGAGCGAAGACATCTCGGGCGCCCGCACGTTCGACGAGCTGCCGCAGACCGCGCAGGACTATGTGCTCGCCCTCGAGAAGATGAGCAACACGCGCATCTCGGTGATCGGCGTGGGCGCGGCGCGCGACGCCGTCGTCGTGCGCCACGACCTCGTCTGACCCAGGGCGCCGAACGCCCGGCGGCGACGCCGCAGAAAGGGACCCCCATGCGCTTCTTCACCGGTGGTTACACCGCCGACATGGACGGCTCGGCCACCGGTATCGGCACGCTGCTCGCCGGCGGTGCGGATGACGCGCTCGCCGGCGGCCCGCTGGGCTTCGCGGGCGACGCCGTCGCCACCGGCGGATCGCCGTCGTGGATCGCCTGGCACCCGACCCGCGACGTGCTGTACGCGGCGCTCGAGGCGGACGGCGCCGTGCAGGCGTTCGCGCGCACGGGCGAGGCATCCTTCACCCGGCTCGGCGGGCCGGTCGCCGCAGGCGCGCTGACCTGTCACGTGGCGGTGGCGCCCGACGGCGCGTCGCTGCTGGCGGCGTGCTGGGGCGATGGACGCATCGTGCGGATGACGCTGGATGCCGCGGGCCGCCCGGGTTCGCCGGCGCTGGCCCCGGCGGCGGTCGACCCCTATGCCGAGCCCGACCTGGCCGCCGCGCTTGCCGCGGGCGAGGGCGTCGGCGCGGTCGACCTGACGGCCGCCGCCGACCTCTCCCGCCTCCTTTCGCCGAGAGAACAGCTGCTCGCCGAGGATGCGGGTATTACCCGTGCTCTCGGCGAGCAGCTGTTCTCTCGCGGTCAGGGAGAAGCCGGTGGTGCGACCGCGGAGGGTACGAGCAGCGAGTCCGAGCCCGACGCCCGGGTTTCGCGCACGCACCAGAGCGCGTATCTGCCGGGCGGTGTGATCGCGACGACCGACATGGGCCTCGACCTGGTCCGGTTCTGGCGGGATGCCGCAACCGGCCTCCGCGCGATCGGCCAGGTCGTGCTGCCGCGGGGGAGCGGCCCGCGCCACATGCGCTGGCACCCGAGCGGGCACCTCTACGTCATCACCGAGCTCTCGCGCGAGGTCTTCGTGCTCGCTCCCGAAGACTCGGGCGCCTGGCGGATCGTGGCGGGCACGCCGCTGGCCGCGGGACTGCTCGACGACGACACGGCCGCCGAGCTCGCGGCATCCCGCGACGGCGAGTTCCTCTACGCGGGCGTGCGCGGCTCGAACACGATCGCCGCGCTGCGCGTGCGGGGCGACGGCTCGGAGCTGCAGCCGGTCGCGCTCGTCGAGTCGGGCGTGAACTGGCCGCGCCATCACGTCGTCGTGCGCGACACGCTGCTGGTCGCCGGACAGCTCGGCGACGAGGTCGCCTCGCTCGGGCTCGACCCGCGCACCGGGGTGCCGGGCACGGTGCGTCACCGCACGGCTGTGCCGGCGCCGACCTGCCTGCTGCCCGCGCGCTGACCGTCGCCGGCAGACCCCGTCGCGCGCGGAACCGGCGCGCTCAGCCCTGCGAGGGCAGCGTCGACACCGTGAAGTCGACGTTCGCGTCGGCGGTCGGCAGGGCGGCCACCGTCACGGCATCGGCCGATCCGGCGAGGAGCGCCGTGTCGAACCCTGCGCTCACCGTGTAGACGCCCGGGTAGACGAGGTAGGTCAGCGGCCCCGTTCGCGGGTCGGGGTCGATGGGCTCCGTGAGCCCCCGGAGCGAGAACGCAGCCAGCTCGGTCTCGGCCTTCGACCGTGACGCGGTCACCGACAGTGCGACGGTGAGCGACTGCTGCAGCACCCACGTGTCGGCCTTGTCGTCCCAGTGCACGACCAGCGACGATGTGTGCCGCTTGCCGTCGAGGGCGAAGGAGAATCCGACGCGGCGCGTGTCGGCATCCGCCCCCGGCTCGGCCTCATCGCCGTCATCCGCGACGGGATCGGTGATCCGGCTGTCGGCGCCGGTGAGAACGGCGTCGGTGCGCAGCGTCGTGAGGTCGGGCGGGGTGTCCTTGCCCGTGGTGTCGTTCTCCGTCGCGACCGCGGCCGCATCCAGGGCTGTCGCCGTCGACGCGTCGCCGTCGGCGATGGCGTCGAGATACTGCTCCACCACCGTCTGCGGAGCGGGACGGCTGTCGTCGCCCGACGACGTAGAACAGCCGCTCAGCGCCGCCGCCGAAGCGATCAGTGCGACGGCGAGGCCGCCGACGGCGGCGCGGCTGACGTGGCGGGTGGGTTTCAGGGTCGTCGTGTCTGCGGGCACCGGGTCACCCTAACAGCGCACCGGTCTGCACCGGGCGCCGGTGTGCCGCGCCGCCGCGTCTGACGGTTGTTTTCGGTGTTCAATGCGCTTTTGAGATGCCCTCCGCCGAGGCGAGTGACGAGACGACCGCCGAGGCGACCGTCGAGATGCGCGGTGCGCGCCCGCTACACCTTCGCGTCTTGGCGGGGGATCACGACCTGTTTGATGATAAGCAGGACCGACGCCGTCACCGGAATCGCCACGAGCGCCCCGAGCAACCCGAGCAGGGTGCCTCCCACGAGAGCGCCGATGACGACGAGCGATCCGGGCACCGACACCGCCTTGTTCATGACGCGCGGCGTGAGCACGTACGCCTCGATCTGCATGTAGATGATGTAGACGATGGCGAAGATCAGCGCGGCGATCGGGCTGGAGAAGAGGGCCACGATCGAGCCGATGAACCAGAACAGCACCGAGCCGACCAGCGGGATCAGGGTGATCACGAACGAGACCACCGCGAGAAGCAGCGGGAAGGGCAGCCCGAGGATCAGGTAGAGGATGAACGTCACCACCGCGTTGAAGAACGCCAGCACGACCATGCCGCCCAGGTAGCCGCCGATCGAACTGGTGATCTGCTCGGTGAGCGAGGCGACCTTCGGCCGGTTGCGCGCGGGGGCCAGCGAGGTGAACGCCACCTTCACCGTGGGCAGCGACGCGAGGAAGTACAGGCTCAGCACAAGGATGATGATCAGGCCCGAGATCGTGGTGCCGATCGTCACGCCGACCTGCACCACGCCGCCGCCGATCGCCGCGATGTTGGCGGGATCGGAGAGGAACTTCTGGATCTGACCCAGAAGGTCGCCGACCTGATCGCCGAAGTTGCCCTGCAGCCACGCATAGAGGTCGGACGCCTGGAAGTCCGTCACCAGCTGCGGCACGTTCTTCACGAACGCGGTGATCTGCTCGATGACCGTCGGAATGATCAGCCAGAGGATCCCCACCAGCACCAGGGCGAACACGGTGTAGACGATGACGATCGACCACGAGCGCTGCACGTTGTGCCGCTCGAGCATGCTGACGAGCGGATTGAGTCCGAGGGCGGCGAACATCGCGAACACGACGTAGATGATCACCGTCGACAGGTTCGAGATCGCCAGCCCCAGCACAATCGCGACGAGGGCGCCGGCCGTGACGAAGAACCCGACCGCGAACGGGTGGTTCAGGCTCGCCCAAAAGGTGCGCGACGGCACGGCTTCGCCCGACTGCAGGGCGATGGCGTCGGTCGCGGGTCCGTCGGAGGTCGACGTGGATGCCGCGGCTGCGGCATCCACGGATTCCGTCCCCGTGCCGGCGTCGGGGGCATCGCCCGTCGTGTCTGTCATGGAGCACACTCTATGGGCACCGGGTCGTCACACGCAGCAGGCTCGCACATGCCGGGCGATAGGGTCGAAACGCACTGCACGCAGACGGAGAACCACCATGACCGAGGCCGAAGACCCCACCGAGACGCTGCGCCGCTTCCGTCACAGCATCGACAACATCGACGCCGCGCTCATCTATCTGCTGGCCGAGCGGTTCAAGTGCACGAAGCAGGTCGGCCGGCTCAAGGCCGAGTACAAGATGCCGCCGTCGGATCCCGCCCGCGAAGAGCAGCAGATCGCACGCCTGCGTGCGCTCGCCGAGCAGGCCGACCTCGATCCCGAGTTCGCGCACAAGTGGTTCTCGTTCGTGGTCGCCGAGGTCATCCGGCACCACGAGGCCGCCGCCGACGACGCCTCCTGACGCGACGATCCCCCCGCGCGCCGCGCGCACAGGGGGATCGGTGAGCGTCCCCCGGTCAGGGGACCAGGCGCCGCAGCATCCAGAACTCGGTCGCGCCGAGCACGACCACGATGCCCAGCACCACCAGTGACAGCGGCACCACGCCGAGGCTCGCGAGCCAGCCGAACACGGCGACCCACGCGTTCAGCCGTCCGATGACCCACAGCCCGGCGATCAGCAGGGCGCCGATGCCGACCAGCACGAGGGTCAGCCCCAGACCGCCGAAGCGCTTGTAGATCGTCGCGCCCCAGAACCCGGCGGTGAACGTGAGCATCGCCAGCGCGAGCACCGAGAGTGCCGCGCCCAGCGGGCCCGAGGCCCACGTCCAGGCGGTGTAGAACATCCAGCCGTTCAGACCCCAGCCGCCGGTCGCCGACTCGATGAAGCCGCCGACGGTCGTCACAACGGCCAGCAGCGCCGCGGTGGTCGCCGCCGTCAGATAGGTGCCGAAGAAGAACTCGCGGCGCGTCACGCTCATCGCCTGTGAGAACGGGAAGGTCAGCGTGAGCGACTGGATTCCGACGGCCAGCAGGTACCAGATGAGGGCCTGCGAACCTGCGGAGTACTTCGGTCCGCCGTAGGGGATCATCAGCCAGATGACCACCGAGAACACGAGCACCGCGCCGAGGATGAGCAGCGGGATCCACACGAAGGTCATCCGGTTGACGTACTGCATGCGGACGACGTTGAGAATGCGGCCGCGCGGCGTGGCGGGTGCGGCCGGCGAGATGGCGGTCATCGCAGGGCTCCTTCGTTCTGCGTGCGGCCGTCGGCCGCACGCTGCGTCATGCGCACGATCAGCTGCTGCAGCGAGACGGGCGCGACATCGAGGCCGGATGCCGCGAGCAGGCGCCGATCGTCGTCGGTGAGCGCGCCCAGCACGGTGGCCGAGACGACCCGCCCGAGCGACTCGCGGTGGATGACCTCGCGGCCGGCGGCGAACGACTCGACCGCGGTGGCATCACCGACGACGGTCGTGGCGCGGCCCCGCACCTCGTCGGTGGTCTCGTCCATGATGATGCGGCCCTGATCGATGACCAGCACGCGCTCGATGAGGTTGGCGACCTCGTCGATCAGGTGACTGGACAGGATGATGGTGCGCGGGTGCTCGGCGTAGTCCTCGATGAGTCTGTCGTAGAAGACCTGCCGGGCCACGGCATCCAACCCCAGATAGGGCTCGTCGAAGAACGTGATCTCGGCACGCGAGGCGAGGCCGATGATCACACCGACGGCCGACAGCTGGCCGCGCGAGAGCTTCTTGATGCGCCGGTTCATCGGCAGCTGGAAGTCGGCGACGAGCCGATCGCACAGCTCCTGATCCCAGTTCGGGAAGAAGAGGCTCGCGGTGCGGAACGCATGCGGCGCCTTCGCGTCGTCGGGGTACTTCTGGCTCTCGCGCACGAAGCACATGCGCGGCAGCACGCGGGCGTTCTCGTACGGGGCCTCGCCGAACACGCGCACCCGGCCGCGGGTGGCGAAGTTCTGCGCGGTGAGAATCGACATGACGGTGGTCTTGCCGGCGCCGTTGCGGCCGAGCAGGCCGTAGATGACGTCCTTCTCGATCTGGAATCCGACATCGTCGACGGCGATGACATCGCCGTAGCGCTTGGTGAGGTTCTCCACCTCGATGACGCTGGTCACAGCGTGCTCCCTCCGGTGGTGGTGTGTGCGGACGCGCGCTCGCGGATGAGTGCGCGCAGGTCGTCGGCGTCGAGGCCGATCTTGGCCGCTTCGGCCAGGAGCGGTTCGACGTAGCGGTCGGCGAACGCCGTGCGCCGCTCATCGAGCAGCAGACGGCGGGCGCCTTCGGCGACGAACATGCCGATGCCGCGCCGCTTGTACAGCACGCCCTTGTCGACGAGCATGTTCACTCCCTTCGCCGCGGTGGCGGGGTTGATGCGATGGAACGAGGCGAGCTCGTTCGTCGACGGTGCCTGCGCCTCCTCGGCGAGACTGCCGTCGATGATGGCGTCTTCGACGCTCTCTGCGATCTGCAGGAAGAGCGCTCTGCCGTCGTCGATCACATCGTCCCCTGGGTTGGTTGGTTAGTTACTCGACTAATGAACCACCAAACCCGGGAGATGTCAAGAGGGTGGATGCCGCGGCCCGGCCACTCCGCGGCATCCACCCCGCTGGATCCACCCCGCGGCGTCCACCGCGCTGGATCCACCCCGCTGGAGATCCACCCCGCTGCGCGGCATCCACCCGCTTCTGGATGCCCGCGCCACCTCCGCCGAACTCATGTGAATTTGTCCCACGGACACCGAACTGCCCGCCTGTTTCACGTGCATGGGACAGACTCATGTGATTCCGGCGAAACGGCGGTCGGGTTGCGAAGCTCTATAGATTGACATAACGTCGATAGAAGGGCCGCACCGCTGTGTGCCGAGCCCTGACGACCAGTCCGCGGCCGCGTCGCCTGCCCCTGGGGCGTTCTGATGCGGGCGTATGGTCGACGGTCTGGGCGACGGACCCGATGTGTGTCGCCGACGTGTTTCCGCTGTCCAGGCATCCGATGATGCATGCCGGGAGGAACGCCGAAGATCGTCACCCGGGCGTAACCGATGCAGTCGAGTGGCAGCGACTGCGGAGGCCAAGCAACGTGACCATCCCACCAGCAGTCGAGGCCAAGGGCCTCTACAAAGTCTTCGGGCGCAACCCGAAAGACGTCGTGCGCCGGCTCAAGGCCGGCGAGACGCGCGCCCAGGTGGCGGATGCCGGAACGGCCGCCGTCATCGATGCGAGCTTCACCGTGCAGCCCGGCGAGATCTTCGTGATCATGGGCCTGTCGGGGTCGGGCAAGTCGACCATCATCCGCATGCTCAACGGCCTGCTGCAGCCCACCGCGGGCGAGGTGCTCGTGCAGGGCTCGAACGTCACCACGGCGAGCCCAGGCGAGCTGCGCGGCATCCGTCGCCGGTCGATGTCGATGGTGTTCCAGCACTTCGCGCTGCTGCCGCACCGCACCGTGCTCGACAACGCCGCCTACGGGCTTGAGATCCAGGGCGTCGGCAAGGCCGAGCGTCGCGAGCGTGCTCGCGACATCCTCACGAAGGTGGGGCTCGGCGACCGCGTCGACGCCATGCCCGACGAGCTGTCGGGCGGCATGAAGCAGCGCGTGGGTCTGGCCCGCGGCCTCGCCGCCGGCACCGACATCCTGCTCATGGACGAGGCGTTCTCGGCGCTCGACCCGTTGATCCGCCGCGAGCTGCAGGAGCAGCTCGTCGAGCTGCAGCAGGAACTCGGCCGCACCATCATCTTCATCACGCACGACCTGAACGAGGCCATGTTCCTCGGCGACCGGATCGCGGTCATGCGCGACGGCCGCATCGTGCAGAACGGCACGCCCGAAGAGATCCTCACCGACCCGGCCAACGACTACGTGGCCCAGTTCGTGCAGGACGTCGACCGTGCCCGCGTGCTCACCGCCAGCGCCGTCATGGAGCGCCCGCTGGCCGTGCCGGTCTCCGCCGGCATCCGCGGCGCGCTGCGCGTCATGCGCGAGGAGCAGGTCGGCGAGGTCTACGTCGTCGAGAACCGCCGGCTCGTCGGTGTGGTCACCGACCGCGCGGTGATCCACGCGGTCAAGGGCGGCACCACCGACCTGCGCACCATCGCCGACCGATCGGTGCACGGCGTCGGTCCCGACGAGCTGCTCACCGACATCGTCGAGCAGGCCGTCGGCAGCCCGGTGCCGCTGCCGGTCGTCGGCGAGAGTGGGCGCCTGCTCGGCGTCATCCCGCGCATCACCCTGCTCGCCGCGCTCGGCAATGTGCCGGCCACGACGCAGTCGATGCCGATCATCCCGGCCACGGCCCTCGAGCTGGCGGCCGAGATCGGCCGGCTCGAGCCCGGCGCGCTCGCCCATGCGGCCGGAGCCGCCGACGGCGCTGCGGCCGCGACGGAAGGAGGCGAGCACTGATGGACATCCCCCGCATTCCGCTCGGCGACTGGGTCGAGACCTTCATCAACTGGGTCATCGACGTGCTCGGCGGCTTCTTCGACGTCGTCTCGACGATCTTCTCCGGCTTCTACGACGGCGTCGCATGGCTGCTGGCCACCCCGCCGTTCTGGGTCATCATCCTCGTCATCGCCGCGATCGGCTGGCTCGCCAAGGGCTGGAAGCTCGCCGTCGGCGCGATCGTCGGCCTGCTGCTGATCGCCGTGCTCGACCAGTGGGAGAACGCGATGGACACCCTCGCGCTCACCATCGTGGCCGTGGTCATCGCGCTCATCATCGCGATTCCACTCGGCATCTGGGCCGCCAAATCGCAGACCGTCTCGACGATCGTGCGGCCGATCCTCGACTTCCTGCAGACGATGCCCGCCTTCGTCTACCTGATCCCCGCGATCTTCCTGTTCGGCGTGGGCGTCGTGCCCGGCATGGTTGCCACGATCCTGTTCGCGGTGGCGCCGGGCGTGCGCCTCACCGAGCTCGGCATCCGCGGCGTCGACCCCGAGGTCGTCGAGGCCGGCAACGCGTTCGGCGCGACGCCGGGCCGCATCCTGCGCCAGATCCAGCTGCCGCTGGCGATGCCCTCGATCATGGCCGGTGTCAACCAGGTCATCATGCTCGCCCTCTCGATGGCGGTCATCGCCAGCATGGTCGGCGGGCCCGGCCTGGGCAAGGACATCATCCAGGCCCTCAGCCGCACCGACATCTCGCTCGGCTTCGAGGCGGGCCTCGCGGTCGTCATCATCGCGATGATCCTCGACCGGATCACCAGCGGATTCGGCAACGCGAAGCGCGGGCGCAAGCGCACGAACCTCGCCGCCGCGAAGGACGAGGCGCCAGACACGGACGCCCCGACCGTCGTCGTGCACGCCGGCTAGCGGCATCCCCACTTCGGCGCTCCGCGCCGACATGCCCGCGGTCCGCGCGGGCCTCCCCAACACCCGTGCCACAGCACACGGGAGGAAAGGAATCGATCACATGAAGAAGCGCACACTGCTCGGCGCCCTCGCCATGGGCGTCGCGGCCAGCGTGGCCCTCGTGGGCTGCGCGAGCGGCACCGGCGACAACGGTGGCTCCGGCTCGGGCGACGCCCAGAGCAAGGAGATCACGGTCGGCGTGTTCAACGGCTGGCCCGAGGGCGAGGCCGTCTCGTACCTGTGGCAGGCCGTGCTCGAGAAGCAGGGCTACAAGGTCGACCTCGAGTACGCCGATGCCGGCCCGGTCTTCGCGGGCCTGGCCAAGGGCGACTACGACGTGACGTTCGACGCCTGGCTGCCCACCACGCACGCCAGCTACTTCGACAAGTACGGCGACGACCTGGTCAAGGTCGGCGACTGGAACGACGACGCCAAGCTGACCCTCACGGTGAACGCCGACGCGCCGATCGACTCGATCGACCAGCTCGCGGCGAACGCCGACAAGTTCGGCAACCGCATCATCGGCATCGAGCCGGGCGCTGGCCTGACCGAGGCGATGGAGAAGAAGGTCATCCCCGAGTACGGGCTGGACAAGATGGACTTCATCACCTCGTCTACGCCGGCCATGCTCGCCGAGCTGAAGAAGGCGATCGACGCCGACCAGGACATCGTCGTGACCCTCTGGCGCCCGCACTGGGCGTACGACGCCTACGACCTGAAGGACCTCAAGGACCCGAAGGGCGCGCTGGGCGCGGCCGAGTCGATCAACACGGTGACCCGCACGGGTTTCGCCGATGACCAGCCCGAGGCGAACAAGTGGTTCACGGCGTTCAAGATGGACTCCGACCTGCTGTTCTCGCTCGAGAACGTGATGTTCCGCGAGGACCACAAGCAGAGCGAGTACCCCGGGATCGTCAAGAAGTGGATGGCCGACAACCAGGACTTCGTCGACTCGTTGACCCAGTAGGTCATTCGAGAGCGCAAGGGCCGGTATCCCGTTTGGGCGGGGTGCCGGCCCTTCGTCGTGCGCGACCGTAGGAGGGGGTGGATGCCGCTGCCCGCGGCGTCAGCGCAGGCCGCCGGTGCCCACCAGACGCCACCATGCCTCGACCATCACGTCGAACTCGGGGGCGGTGTCGATGTCGAAGCCGCCGCCTCGCATCCAGTACAGGGCGGTCTGGTCGAGGTTCGCGAACGCGAGCTCGCCGCGGAAGTGGCGCCCGGCCGCATCGAACCGGTCCGCGGCATCCAACCCCTCCACGACGTCGGCGACGACGTCTTCGATCCATTCGTGGAACAGCGAGCGGATGTCGGGGTCGACCGCGGAAGCCTCGGTCGCCGACAGGATGTAGGGGCGGATGCGCGGCCACTGCCGTGCCTGGTTGCGCAGCCAGTCGGCCAGAAGCTCGCGCGAGCCCACCCGCACGGCCTCGACCAGCGGACTCGCCGTCGACCCACCGGTGTCGGGGCGCGTGTGCCGCCCGAGGATCTCGTTCAGCTCGCCCATCAGCGCGCGCATCAGATCCTTGCGCGACTCGAAATGCGCATAGAACGTGACGCGGGTCGTCCCGGCGGCGCTCGCGATGTCGTCGATCGTCGTGGCGACGTAGCCGCGGGTCACGAAGAGGTCGAGGGCGACCTCGAGCAGACGTTTGCGCGTCGATTCCTTCTGCCGTTGTCGCAGGTTCGCCATGACAGCGAGCCTAATCGCCTTCGATCACAATGCTCGTTCACTTGACATCATGTAAAGTGAATGCGATGCTGGGTCGCGATCCACGACGGATCCCACAGCGACTCGATGGAGAGGAATCCAGTGAACGGCACAGTCCACACGGTGCTCGGCGACATCCCCGCCGACCAGCTGGGCGTCGTCGCGGTGCACGAAGCGCTGCTGTCGGTCGTCCCGGGCGCGCAGTATGCCTATGACATCCCGTTCGATCGCGCCGAGATCTTCGCCGAGCTCGCCACGAAGCTGCGTGCGTTCGCGGCGGCCGGGGGCGGCACGCTCGTCGACGCGACCGGCATGTTCCACGGCCGCGACCTGCCGCTGTACGAGACGCTCTCACGGGCGACCGGCGTGCACATCGTCGCGTCGACGGGCCAGGGTCCCGAAGCCGAGCTGGGCGGGTACTTCCTCACTCCGCAGACCAACCCGCCTACGCCGTGGCCGGCAGAGCGCTTCGCCGAGCTGTATGCCCGCGAGGTCTCCGAGGGCATGGTGGTGCCGCGCGTCGAGCGACGCGGAGCAGCGGGGCTCATCGCCACCGGCGCGACCCGCGCCGGCATGACGCCCACCGAGGAGAGCCAGTTCCGCGGCTGCGCCCGCGCCGCGGCGATCACGGGCGTCGCCCTGTCGATCCGCTACGGCGCCGATGCGCGGCACGACCTGGGGGTCGTGCTCGACGCGGCACTGCCCGCCGAACGCATCGTCGTCGGAGGCCTCGACCGCGCCGACGCGATCGCCGCCGGCGCCCCGGCCGCCGTCGCCGAGGCCGGCGCGTACGTCGCCATCGACCACATCGGCCAGGCGGGTGAGGTCGACGACGCGACCCGCGCCGCACTGGTCGCCGACCTCATCGCCGCCGGGCACGGCGACCGCGTCATCCTCTCCTCGTCGGCCACCGGCGTCGCGAAGGGCCACCCCGACGCGGGCGTTTCATTCACCCACGTTCTCGAGGCCTTCGTGCCGCTCCTGCGGGATGCGGGAGTGCCGGATGACGGCATCCATCGTCTTCTCGTCGACAACCCCGCCCGGCTTCTCGCCGTGAAGGAGGGCTGACATGCCCCGTGTGAACACCGTTCTGGGGGCCATCGCCCCCGAAGAGCTCGGCTTCGTCGCCGTGCACGAGCACATCGGATACGGGATGCCGGGATCCGAGCTCGACACGCAGTGGTGGAAGTCGCCCGAGCAGCGGTATGAGGAGACGGTCCCCAAGTTGCGCCTCTTCCACGAGAACGGGGGCGGCACGTTCGTCGACGCCACCGGCATCTGCAACGGCCGCGACATCCCGTATTACCAGTCCCTGTCGGAGAAGACCGGCGTGCACATCGTCGCCTGCACGGGATTCGTCGGCGGCGACACCGCGCTGAAGTTCTTCGCCGAGGCGAGCGTCGACCACCTGCGGCGCCAGTTCGTGCACGAGATCACGGTCGGTATCCAGGGGAGTGCGGCCAAGGCCGGCATCATCAAGGTCGGCGTGAGCCGCGGGTTCCGCATGAAGGAGCTCGACCTGCGCATCTACCGGGCCGCCGCCCAGGCGTCGCTCGAGACCGGGGTGCCGATCTTCACGCACCTGGCCGTCGACGTCGAGCCGGCGCTGACCATCTTCGCTGAGGAGGGGCTGCCGCTCGACCGCGTGCTGTTCGGGCACGCCGACGACGGCGTGAGCCAGGGCAAGGTCAACCAGCAGGCGATCCTCGCCGCGGGCGGGCGCCTCGGCTTCGACACCTTCGGCTACGACCTCGAACTGCCCGACCCGCCCTTCTGGGGGCGGCACCGCGACGAGCGGCTCGAGCACTTCCTCTCGCTCGTACGGGCAGGTCATGTCGACCAGCTGCTCGCCTCGGCCGACGCCAACTGCAGTCCGCTCGGCTGGCCCGGTGTGAAGGGCCACACCGTCAACTACCTGTTCGAGCAACTCATCCCCGCGCTGCGCGACGCCGGCGTCGACGACGCGACGATCCACCGGATCTTCGTGACGAACCCCGCGGGCTTCCTCACCATCGGCGACTGACTCCGCCCGATACCCGCAACCGGCCCGGCCGGCGGCATCCACCCGCACCACCCGCACGACAGCACCACCCGCACGACCCCAGAACGACAAGGACGCGTCATGGACCTGAAGAACCTCGACATCGCCATCGTCGGCGCCGGCTACGCCGGAGCCGCCACCGCCAAGGCGCTCAGCCGCCTGGGGGCGAGGGTCAACGTGTATGAGAAGGCGCGCGAGATCCACGAGGTGGGCGCCGGCATCGGCCTGCGCCCGTCGTCGCTCGACGCGTTCCGCACCTGGGGCATCCTCGACGCGATCGAGGCGGTGACCAGCCCCAGCGAAAGCTTCGAGATCCTCACCGCGACCGGCCAGCGCATCGCCGAGGAGGAGTGGCCCGAGAAGGAGGCCTTCGGCCTGACCACCCGCTTCGTGCACCGCGGCGACTTCATCGACGCGCTCATCGGCGTGCTGCCCGAGGGCATGGTGCACACCTCGCGCCGGCTGGTCGGCATCGACGACGCGGGTGAGCGACCCGTGCTGACCTTCGACGACGGCTCGACCGTGACCGCCGACCTCGTGGTCGGAGCCGACGGCATCCGCTCGCGGGTGCGCCGCGAACTGTTCAGCGATGCCGAGCCGGTCTTCGCCGGCGAGCACGCCTACCGCGCCGTCATCGATGTCGACGCATGGCACGGCCTGCCCTTCGACGACAAGCTGCGCATGTACCTCGGACACGGCACGAAGATCTACGCGCTGCCGCTGCAGCACCGCGGGCAGATCTCGTTCGACATCACCGCGCTGAACGCCGACCCGACGCCCAACCCGCTCGACACCAAGCAGATGATCATCGACACCGTCGAGGGATTCGACGAGGCCATCGTGGCCGCGACCCGCGACCTCGACATGGACATCGTCAACATCCGCTCGGTGTACGACATCGACCCCATCGACGTGTGGCACTCCGACGACGTCGTGCTCGTCGGCGACGCGGCGCACGCGATGTGCCACCACCAGGGGCAGGGCGCCAACTCGGCGATCCTCGACGCGGCGGTGCTCGCCGACTGCTTGGCCGCGGCCGACACCGTCGCCGAGGCGCTCACCCGGTACCAGGCGCTACGCAAGCCCGTCACCGACGGGCTGCAGAAGGTGTCGCGCGAGGGGTGGAGCGAAGACGAGATCGACACGGTGTTCCCGGGCCAGAAGCCCGGTGAGCTCGCCGCGACGACGAAGGAGTGAGGATGCCGCAGCCCACCGCCCTGCACCCTGACATCGCGGGCTTCCTGGCCACGCTGCCGGCGCCCGAGCCCGGCCCGATCGACCCGGCCGTGCTGCGCGCCGCCGAGCAGGCGCACCTGGCCCCGGTCTCGTCGCGCCCGCACGTCGCGCGCGTCGAAGACCGCGTCGCGCACACCGTGCACGGCGACGTGCCGGTGCGGCTGTACCGCGACGGCACCCGTGACCGCGGCATCCTGGTCTACCTCCACGGCGGCGCGTTCTTCCTCGGCAGTCTCGAGACGCACGACCATGTGGCGCGGGCGCTCGCCGCGGCGACCGGGCTCGACGTCGTCTCGGTCGGCTACCGGCTCGCGCCGGAGAGCGCGTTCCCCGCCGGGCTCGACGACGCCTGCGGTGTCGTGCGCTGGGCCGCCGAGCTCGACGGCGGGCCGATCTTGGCCGTCGCCGGCGACAGCTCGGGAGGCACCTTCGCCGCCGCCGTCGCCGCGCGCCTGCACGACGAGGGATTCGACCGGATCACGCACCAGGTGCTGCTGTATCCGTCGCTCGATCTCGACTTCGATCAGAGCCGCTACCCGTCGCTCGTCGAGAACGCGACGGGATACGGGCTCGAGTACGCGGGCCTGAAGCCGTTCAACGGCTTCTATATCGAGTCCGGTGCCGACCCCGCCGACCCGCTCGTCTCGCCGATCAAGCGCGCAGACCTCGCCGGCCTGCCGCCGGCGCTCATCGTGACGGCCGCGTTCGACCCGCTGCGCGACGAGGGTGAGGCCTACGGGCAGCGGCTGCGCGATGCGGGGGTCGCGGCGGAGGTGGTGCGGATGCCGCGGGTCAACCACGGCTTCGTGCAGAACTTCCCGCACCTGGATGAGAGCCGTGAGGCCATCGCACGGGTGGCGGCGTTCGTCGGGGAGCCGCGGTGAGCGTTCTCGTTCATCCGATCGCCGCGCCGTGGGGGCGGTTCCACCTCTACAGCTTCCTCATCGACGCGCCCGAGCTCGCCCTGGTCGACACCGGCGTGACCGCATCGGCGGCGGGCGTGCCCGCCGAGCTCGAACGCATCGGCCGGCGGATCGAAGACGTGCGGTGGATCCTGCTCACGCACGGGCACATCGACCACGTCGGCGGCGCGCACGCGCTCTGGGAGGCCACCGGCCGCCGGGCCGAGGTCGTGATCGGCGCCGACGATGCGGAGTTCGTCCGTTCGCGCCGTGCGCACGTCGACGAGGCGCTCGCCCTGCGCGGCGACCTCGTCGGGCGCGAGAGGCTCGAGGCGGCCAAGACCGCCGAGGCGGCGGACGCCATCTCGGGCGAGTTCGAGCCCACGCGCCTCGTGCGTGACGGCGACGCGCTCGACCTGGGCGGCGTCACCGTCGACGTGCACGCGGTGCCCGGACACACGGCGGGCGCCGTCGCCTATGCCGTCGACGGGCACGTGTTCGCCGGCGACGCCGTGCAGTGCTTCGGGGCGGCGAGCGGGTTCCCGGGCTTCGAGGACCCGGACGCCTACCGTTCCAGCCTTGAGCGGCTGCGCGCCCTGGCACCGGAGCACCTCTATCTCGGGCATCCCTATCGCCGCGCCGACGGGACCCCGTTCCCCGTCGCCCTCGACGCCGCCCAGGCGGCCGAGGCACTGGAGGGCAGCCTGGCACGCGAGGCGCAGGTCCGCGCCGCCGTGCACGCGCACCCTGCCGCGGCATCCGACTCGGTGTACTCGCCGTATGCCGCGGTCGCGGCATCCCTCGACTACTCGGGAGATCCGACGCTCGAGCCGTCGCCCTTCTTCACCACGATGCGCGGCTACGCCGCGCAGCACGCAGGAGCATCATGACCCACATCACCACCGTGACCGCCGGCACCCGCGAGATCACGGTCCGCAAAGACCTTGCCATCCCCGTGCGCGACGGCGTGACGCTCGTCGCCGACGCGTACCACGCCGCCGACGAGAAGCCGCGCCCGGCGCTGATCGCCCTCTCGCCGTACGGCAAGGAGTTGCAGGCGCTCGCGCTGACGATGCCGCCGCAGCGCCGCCCCTCGCCCATGTGGGACGGCTGCATCGAGGCAGGCGACATCGCGCGCGTCATCGACGAGGGCTATGTGCACGTGATCGGCGACCTGCGCGGATCGGGCGGATCCGAGGGGGAGCACGTCGGCAACTACAACGCCGGCGGAGTGCCGCTCGGGCAGGACGCCTACGACGTCATCGAGTGGGTCGCCGCGCAGCCCTGGTGCGACGGCAACGTCGGCATGATCGGCATCTCGTACTACGGCTCGATGCAGGTGCTGGCCGCCGCCGAACGGCCGCCTCACCTCAAGGCGATCTTCGTCTCGGGTGGGCACTACGACTTCTACGAGACCACGTACCACGGCGGCGTCATGTGGTTCATGCCGCGCGCGGCGCGCGAAGGACGCGGCGGAGACTCGGGCTGGGCGTTCACCGACCGGATCACCTCGCGCATGCTCGAGAACGTCGACCCCGCCGAGGTGTCGGCGCGGGTCGCCGAGCGGCTTGCCGACCCGGATGTCGCGGCCTGGCCGAACCTCGTGCACACCCTGCACTACCCGAAGCACCACGAGGCCTGGTTCGACATCATCACGAACGACCTCGACGGCGACTGGTACGAGGAGCGCAACCCCATCACGCTCGCGCCGAACATCGACATCCCGGTGTGGCTGCAGATCGACCAGGGCCGCGGCTGGACCATGGACGGCACGATCGAGCTGTTCCAGAGCCTGCGCTCGGCGAACAAGCGCCTGTCGATCGGCTCGTACCCTCCGATGCAGTCGCGCCCGTGGATCGAGGAGCACGACAAGATGTTCCGCTGGTACGACAAGTGGATCAAGGGCATCGACAACGGCGTGGACCGCGAGCCGGCCGTTGAGGTCTTCGTCGAGGGGTCGCGCGAGACCGTGACCGCCGAGCAGTGGCCGCCCAAGCCCGTCGAGCATCGCGAGCTGTACCTGCGCCCGCGGCGCAAGCTCTCGTTCGAACCCGAGATCTTCGGGCCCGAGGCCGCGGCGCCCGACGGATTCTTCCAGGCGCCGTTGACCGTGACCGACAAGGTCGAGATCCTGTCGTGGTCGACCGAGCCGTTCACCGAGCCGGCCGAGATGATCGGCACGGGCGCATTCCATCTGTTCGCCGCGATCGACCAGGACGACACGAACTTCATCCTCCGGTTGTGGGATGCCGCTCCCGGCGGCACCCGCCAGCTGCTGACCACCGCGTACCTGAAGGCGTCGCAGCGCGAGCTCGACCCGGTGCGCTCGGAACCGGGAAGCCCCGTGCACCCGCACACCCGCAAGGTGCCGGTCACCCCCGGGGAGATCGAGGAGTACGTGCTGCGCGTGTACCCGTTCGCCGCCACGATCCTGCCCGGGCACCGGGTGGTCGCCGAGCTGAGCTGCGACGAGCCGCTGACCGACGAGCACAACTCGCTGCTGCCGCCGGACGCCTTCCACCTGCCGGTCGGGCGCCCGGTCACGCACACGATCTACCGCGACGCGCTGCACCCGTCACGGCTCGTGCTGCCGTTCACGGTGTGAGTCATGTCACGGGCCGTCGCGGCGCGCCGCCTGCTCCCGCCCGCGCGGGCGGAGCGCCGCCGCGTCGACGGGCGTGACCTCGGCGCGGCGCTCGACGGCTGGGGGCGTTTCGTCGGCCGCGACGGCCACCGACGTGCGCGCGGCGAGTGGGTGTCGGCCGACGGCGGACTCGTGCGCGGGATGCTGGACCGCACGGCGCTCGACCTGCTGGAGGTGGATGCGCCGCAGCTGCAGGTCGTGCGTGCTCCCGACGATGTCGCACGCACATCGGACACCCGGCACATCGTCGTCGTGCAGCTGGCCGGCAGCAGCATCCTGACTCCCGCCGACGGCCACCCGCCGGTGCGCCTGGAGGCGGGCATGGTCAGCTACGGCGACCCCACCGTCCCCTACCGCTGGACGTTCGACGGACCGTTCCGGCTGCTCATGCTGCGCACGCCGCGCGCGGCGCTGCCGCTCGCCCCGGCTGCACTGCGCCCGGTACTGGGCCGGCCGTTCGCGGCCGACGGCGGCTATGCGCGCATCGCCGTGCGCTTCGCGACCGACGTGCTCGACGACCCGGGGCTGCTGGCCGGTCCGTCCGGGCCGCGGATCGTGCAGGACGTCGTCGGCGTCTTCGCCACCATGCTCGCCGAGAGGCTGGCCGCCGCCGACGAGTGCTCGCCGACCGAACCCGCATTCCGCCGTGCCGTCACCTACATCGCCGCGCGGCTCGCCGACGCCTCACCCGACGACGACGCGCTGCGCGTGGCGTCGATCGCCGAGGCGATCGACGTGTCGCCACGCTACCTGCAGGAGCTGTTCCACGAGCGGGGGATGTCGGTCACCGGTTGGATCCGCGAGCGGCGTCTGCAGCTGGCACGCCAGGCGCTGGTCGACCCGGCGTGGTCGCACGCCGACATCCTGCAGATCGCGCTCGCGCACGGCTTCGCGGATCATTCGCATTTCACGCGGGCGTTCCGAGCGGCGTTCGGCGAGACGCCGAGCGCGTGGCGCTCGCGCGCGGCGGCGTGATCCCGCGGTCGAGGATCTGCGCGAGCGCCGTCCGCAGCACGTCGGCCGGGTCGTCGACCGCGCTCGGGCAGCGCAGCGCGACGTGCTGGTCGGGGCGCACGAGCAGGCAGCCCGACTCGCCGATGCCTGAGCGCCGGCCGACGTCGCCGTAGAGATCCTGCACGTCGCCGTCCTGGCCGATCATCACGGTGGCGAGCTCGATGCCGAACTCGCCGCTGACGGCGGCTGCGGCATCCACCCACTCCCGTCCTCGATCGCGCACGACGAGGGTGAACCGCTCTCGACCCACGATGTCGAGTGTCGAGACCGTGCGGGTCGCGTCTCCCACCCATGCGTGCGGGATGCGCGCGCCGGGGTGACTCGTCGGCTGGATGTACAGCTGCGCATCGCGCTCGTAGGCGGGCTCGGTGCCGTCGTCGACCACCGCGGCCGAGCGGTAGACGTGGTTCATCTCGACGCCGTGCGCCTCGAAGATGTACGACTCCGAGTCGAGCACGCGGCGCAGCTCGGCGCGGCGTCGCTCGCCGGCGTCGGTCGCTGCGCCGAGCTCCGCGAACCGTGCCGCGCGCTCCTCGTAGGGCAGCGCCGGGTCCAGACCCATCGCCGGGAGGAGGTCGGCGCCGAGCACCCAGCTGTCGACCGCGCGGTTCACGACCTGGCGCCCGACGGGCTGCCGTTCGGCGGAGTAGGTCTCGAGCAGGCCGGGTCCGGCGATCCCCTTGATGACGAACGCGAGCTTCCAGGCCAGGTTGAATGCGTCCTGGATGCACGTGTTCGCGCCGAGGCCGTTGGTCGGGGGATGCCGGTGGGCGGCGTCGCCGGCGATGAACACGCGCCCCCGGCCGTAGCTCTCGGCCACGATCCTGTTGATCCGCCAGGGGTACAGCCCGGTGATGGTGACGTCGATGTCGTCGTCGCCGATGGCCTGACGGATCTCGTACTCGGCCTCCTCGGCGGTCAGCCGGGAGTCGCGCTCGCCGAAGTAGACGAGCGATGCGGACCACTCGTGCCACGGCTTGACCATGCGGATCATGGCGCGGGTCGGTCCCTCCGGGCGGTTCTGGAAGATCTCGTAGAGCGACCCCGGCCGGTGCGCGACATACCGCGAGAGGTCGGCCTCGAAGCTGATGTTCATCGCCCCGGCGATGCCCGCGTCGCCCTCGAAGGCGATGCCGAGCGCCGCGGCGACCGGGCTCTGTCCGCCGTCCGCTCCCACGACATACGCCGCGCGCAGCGACTCGGCGCGGCCGGTGACGCCGTCCACGACGTGCACGGTGACGCCGTCATCGTCCTGGTCGAGTCCGGTGAAGGATGTCTGGAACCGCACGCGCACGCCGAGCCGCGCCGCCTCGCCGAGCAGCAGGGGCTCGAGCCGGGTCTGCGGCATGTCGCATCCTTCGGTCGGGCTTGCCGTCAGGTACTCGCCCTGCCGGCCGGGGTTGTTGCCCCACGACCACGCGCGCCCCAGTTCGACGCCGGTGAAGGCCGTTGCGACCACCTGGCTCGCCATCGCCGCGCGCGGCGAGGCCTGCGCCTTCACGGCGTCTTCGAGCCCGAGCTGACGGATGATCTCCATCGTGCGCTGGTTCGTGATGTGCGCACGCGGAGAATCGGCGACCCAGGTCTCGCGAGTGACGACGGTGACCTGCACGCCGTGGCGTGCGAGCATGACGGCGGTCGCCAGCCCGGTGGGGCCGCTGCCGACGACGATCACATCATTGTGCGCGGCCTCGCCCTCGATGTGCTGACGTGCCTTCGACCACGTGCGGTGGGTGAGGTTCTCGACCATGAGACGTCCCTTCCTTCTCCTGCGGGCCCGCTTCCGTGCGAGCACCGGATCAGTCTCCGTCGCATCGTGCGCGCCCCGCTGGTACCAGCGCGCAGGCCGACTGGCCCCTGCGCGCCGAGGCGGCCGCACCTTGTAGACCAGACACCGTGAAAATTCACTTGACACAGTGTAAAGATGCGTGTTCAATCAACAGAGCACGCAACCCACGTGCATGCTCGATGTCCGGAACGAAGGGGTTCCTGAAGCCATGACCAGTCCACAGACCACGACGATCATCGCCACCCGCGGTTCGGTGCGCGCGACGTTCGCCGCCGCATTCCTCTCCGTCGCGCTGGCGCAGACCGCCTACGCGATCCCGGGCGCGCTGAACGGCACGTTCGCCGCCGAGTTCCAGACCTCCGGCGCCGGACTCACCTGGATCACCGCCATCTTCGAGATCGGCATCGTCGCGTTCGAGCTCACCTTCGGCCTGCTCGGCGACCTGTTCGGACGCAAGAAGCTGCTCGTCGCCGGAGGCGTCTTCGTGGTGCTCGGCGCCGCGCTGTCGGCGGTGGCGAACTCGACCGGGTTCATGATCGCCGCACAGGCCGTGATCGGCATCGGAGCGGGCCTCCTGTTCCCGATCGGGCTCGCGATGGTCTCCGCGCTCACGCCCGACCCCGCCAAGCGCGCGCGGGTCATCGCGACCTGGGCCGGCTTCCTGTCCCTGGGCGCCGTCATCTCTCCCGTCATGGCGGGGCTCACCGATCAGTTCCTCTCGATCCCCGGAGTCTTCAGCGGGTGGCGTGTGTCGTACTGGATCATCGTCGCGGTCGCCATCGTGCTCGTCGGCATCTCGCTGACCACGCGCGACTCGTCGGCCCCGGCCGGACGCAAGCTCGACATCCCCGGCCAGGTCACGTTCGCGCTCGGCCTCATCAGCGTGCTCTACGCAACCGTCACGGCGGTCGACGCGGGCTGGGCCGCACCGCAGGTGATCGCCGGATACATCGTCGGCGCCGGGCTGCTGGTGGCGTTCATCGTCATCGAGCTGAAGTCGAAGGCGCCGCTGCTGCACCTGTCGCTGTTCAAGAACCCGGCGTTCTCGATCGGCAGCATCGTGGCCGTCATCGGCATGTTCGCCTTCCTGTCGATCTGCTTCGCGACGTCGATCTCCGAGGGCGCGCTCGCACAGAGCCCGGTGTGGGTGCTCGGCGTTCTGTTCGTGTGCATCCAGCTGCCGGCGTTCGTGCTCGCACCTGTCGTCGGCCGGCTCATCCACTCGGTCTCGCCGCGCTGGATCCTCACCGTCGGCTTCGCCCTCATCGCGGCGAGCGGATACTGGCTGTCGACGTTCACCGTCGGCGTGCCCGCGCAGTTCGGCGGCACCCCCTGGCAGGAGTTCGTCGTGCCGCTCCTGCTGCTCGGTGTCGGATTCGCCCTGACGATCGGCTCGATCACCGCGGTCGCCATCAACACCGTGCAGCCGCACGAGATCGGCATGGCCTCGGCCACGACGAGCCTGATGCGCGACCTCGGCTTCACCCTCGGACCCGTCGTCGGCTCGGCGATCGCGTTCGGTCTCGGTGCCGCGGCGTTCGCGGCTCCGATCGCCGGAGTGCTGACCGGTGCGGGTCTGCCGACCGACGCCGTGGCGGGACTCTCACAGGTGCCGCCGCTGGCCTGGCTGTCGGGATGGGACGGTGTCGTCGCCACGTTCATGGGCCAGCTCACCGCCTCGGGCGCGCCCCAGGCGACCATCGACGGCGCCGTCTCGGCGCTCACGGCCTCGCAGGGCGACATCATGGGCCTGGCCGGCGCGTCGCTGGGCTCGGGCTTCCAGGTCGTCTACCTCGTGGGCGGGATCGCCGCGACGGTCTCGGCCGTGCTGACCCTGTTCATGCCAGGCAAGAAGGCCGACGCACCGGTCACCGCCGAAGACCTCGCCAAGACGGTGAAGGTCGAGGCCGCCGACGTCGCCTGATCCCGGTCGGCACGTCGAGCGTCTTCGCCGTGCCCCGTGGAGGAGGGGGTGGATGCCGCGGCCCGCGGCATCCACCCCCTCCCGTTCGGCAGTCAGCTTCTGCGGATCCGGCCGCGTATGACCCGCAGTTCGTGACTGTTGAACTGCGGGTCGGGCGCGGTCTCCTTGTTCGGCAGTCAGCTTCTGCGGATCCGGCCGCGTATGACCCGCAGTTCGTGACTGTTGAACTGCGGGTCGGGCGCGGTCTCCTTGTTCGGCAGTCGGCTTCTGCGGGTCCGGGCGCGTATGACCCGCAGTTCGTGACTGTTGAACCTCGGGGTTGAACATCGGGGCGCGGCAGCATCCAATGCCGGTCAGTTACCGGCATTCCCAGAGGGGCGCGTCACCGCGCGCTCACGACCCCGGGTTCGCCGGCAGCTCGAGCGCGACCTTCTTCTCGAGGACCTCGACGGCCTCGTCGGAGATCGAGATGAGCCCGTCGAGCTCTTCGCGCACGCGCTTGTAGGCGATCTGCCGCTCGGCGGGCGTCGCGGCCTGGTCGATCGCGACGGTCAGCAGCTGCTTCGCGGTGTCGAGGCGCTTGCGCTCGGCGTCGGTGAACGTCGAATCGCGCAGCCGGCGGGCATCGCGCTCGGCGACGTCGAACGCCACCTCGAAGTCGGTGACCGCGTTGCGATATTCGTCGAGCTGCTCCTTGGTGAGCTTCACCTTCGGCGAGGCAGGGCGCAGCCGGTCGGCGACCTTCTTCGCCCGCAGGAACGCCGCGGTCAGCGGCTGGCGCCCGTCACTCATCGCCGGGAAGGCGATGAGCTTCGCGACGTCGAGCTCATAGTCGAGCCAGCGCTTCGTGACGGCGTCGTGCGCGGCGAAGAGCTTCTCGAGCTGCTGCTCGTGGGACTCTTCGACGGGGGTGGATGCCGCTGCCACGACCTTCTGCCGGCCGGTGTTGCGCGCCTCGGCCTGTGCGGCCTTGAGCTCGGCCTTCGCGTGCAGCGTCTCGAGCTTGCGCTGGTGCCGCGACTTCGCGCTCCGCTCCCACGACCGCGCGAGGCCCCCGGCCACTCCCATCAGAGGGAAGACCAGCCACCAGTAGCTGCCGGCGAACGTCCAGAACTCATGCACCCTGTCATCGTAGGCCCCGGGCCCCGACGGGTGACGAGACTGTCAGCCGAACAACAGGGCGAAGACCGTGGCGCCGCCCGCCGTGAGGATGAGCGCGACGATGACCACCCACGCGGTGATCTTGATGCGCCGCTGGCGTCGCTCGCTGAGCGTACTGAGGTCGTCGTCGTCGGCCATGGTCTCAATCCTAGATTGCGGGTTCGCCTACTCCGTGACGGTCGGGCCGAACGCGGCCGGCAGGGTCGCGCTGGATGTCGCACGCAGCTCGGATGCGGGCACCGTGAACAGCCCCTGCACCTCGAGCGCGGCATCCGGGCCCGCCTGGTCGGTCACGCCGATGCGCAGCACCGGGTAGTTGCGGCCCTCGCACAGCCCGCGGAACTTGACGTCCTCCTCGCGGGGCACGGTCACGATGACACGGCCGGTGGACTCGGAGAAGAGGGCGGATGCGGCATCCACCCCGTCCCGGTCGATGATCTCGTCGAGCCACACCCGTGCGCCCACGCCGAACCGCAGCACGCCGTCAGTGAGGCTCTGGGCGAGCCCGCCCTCGCTGAGGTCGTGCGCGCTGGAGATGAGGTTCTCGTCGTTCGCGGCGCGGATGAGCTCGGCGAGGCGCATCTCGGCGGCCAGGTCCACGGCCGGTGGGCGACCGCCCAGGTGCTGGTGCACGGTGGCGGCCCAGGCCGAGCCGCTCAGCTCGGTCGCCGTCACGCCGAGCAGGTAGATGTTCTCGCCCTCGTCCTGCCAGCCGCTGGGCACGCGGTGTGCGACGTCGTCGATGATGCCCATGACGCCCACGACCGGGGTCGGGTGGATGGGGGTGTCGCCGGTCTGGTTGTAGAAGCTGACGTTGCCGCCGGTGACGGGGATGCCGAGCTCGAGGCATCCGTCCGCGAGACCGTCGACGGCCTGCGAGAACTGCCACATGACCTCGGGGTTCTCGGGGCTGCCGAAGTTCAGGCAGTCGGTGACCGCGGCCGGCACCGCACCAGTCACCGCGACGTTGCGGAACGCCTCGGCCAGGGCCAGCTTCGCGCCCTGATACGGGTCGAGCTGGCAGTAGCGGCCATTCGCGTCGGTCGCGATGGCGAAGCCCAGGCCGCTGTTCTCATCGACGCGGATCATGCCGGCGTCGTCGGGGAAGGCGAGGGCCGTATTGCCCATGACGTAGTAGTCGTACTGGTTGGTGATCCAGCTGGTGTCGGCCTGGTTGGGGCTCGAGACCAGTTGCAGGAACTGCGTGCGCAGCACGTCGGGGTCGGCCGAACGGGGCAGGGCCGCGGCGGGCTCCTGCTGCAGGGCGTCGATCCAGGTCGGGTAGGCGACGGGGCGCTCGTACACGGGGCCGTCGACCGCGACGGTCGAGGGGTCGACGTCGACGATCTGCTCGCCGTGCCAGTAGATCTTCAGGCGGCCGTCGCCGGTGACCTCGCCGAGAACGCTGGTCTCGACATCCCACTTCTTCGTCACCTCGAGGAAGGCGTCGAGCTTCTCGGGAGCGACGATGGCCATCATGCGCTCCTGGCTCTCGCTCATGAGGATCTCCTCGGGCGTGAGCGTGGGGTCGCGCAGCAGCACGTTCTCGAGGTCGACGCGCATGCCCGACCCGCCGTTGGCAGCCAGCTCGCTGGTCGCGCACGAGATGCCGGCGGCGCCGAGGTCTTGGATGGCCTCGACCAGTTCGCCCTTGTACAGCTCGAGGCAGCACTCGATGAGCACCTTCTCGGCGAAGGGGTCGCCGACCTGCACCGCGGGGCGCTTGGTCGGGCCGCCGTCGGCGAAGGTGTCGGAGGCGAGAATGGATGCCCCGCCGATGCCGTCACCGCCGGTACGGGCTCCGAACAGCACGACCTTGTTGCCGGTGCCCGACGCGTTGGCGAGCTTCAGGTCCTCGTGGCGCAGCACGCCGACTGCGAGCGCGTTGACGAGCGGGTTGCCCTGGTACACCTGGTCGAACACCGTCTCGCCGCCGATGTTGGGCAGGCCGAGGCAGTTGCCGTAGAAGCTGATGCCGCTGGTCACACCGTGCACGACGCGGGCGGTGTCGGGGTGGTCGATGGCGCCGAAGCGCAGCTGGTCCATGACCGCGACCGGACGCGCACCCATCGAGATGATGTCGCGCACGATGCCGCCGACGCCGGTGGCCGCACCCTGGAACGGCTCGACGTAGCTGGGGTGGTTGTGGCTCTCGACCTTGAAGGTGACAGCCCAGCCCTCGCCGATGTCGACGACGCCGGCGTTCTGGCCCATGCCGACCATGAGCCGCTTCTTCATCTCATCGGTGACCTTCTGGCCGAACCGCTTGAGGTAGATCTTGGAGCTCTTGTACGAGCAGTGCTCGCTCCACATGACGGAGTACATCGCCAGCTCGCCGCCGGTGGGCCGCCGGCCGAGGATCTGCTTGATCTGCTCGTACTCGTCGGGCTTGAGCCCGAGCGCGGCGTACGGCTGCTCCTTCTCGGGTGTCGCGGCGGCGTTGTCGACGGTGTCGATGAGAGGGGTGGTCATGCGGCTGAGCTCCAGGGATCGCGGGCGCCGGACCCTTCGATTCTAGTTGGGGTCGCTGTGAGCGCCGCGCGGGGTTGCCGGGCGGGGATGCGGCGGCATCCGCTCGCGCCCGTCGCACCCGCCCAGTAGGGTGGGCAGGATCGACGGAACGGAGCCTCCCATGCTCGAACTCGATTACCCGCGTGATCTGGTGATGATCGGCGCCGTCTTCGGGCTGGCGACGATCATGTGGGCGGGATGGGCTCAGGAGCAACCACCAGCCCACGTCGCGTGGCGCGTCGTGCTGGCCGTGCTGTCGGTCCTGGGGCTGGCGCTGATGGCGCTGAGCATTCCGCTCGCGATCAAGAACTGGGGCACTCCGTCGGCGATCAACCCGCACACCACGGGCTTCGTCGTCTACGTCATCGTCTTCTGGGTCGAGGTCGTCATCGCCGTCGTGCTGGCGATCATCGCGACGAGGGCCGGCCGCTCGGACCTCATCGCCCCGTTGATCATGCTGATCGTCGGCATTCACTTCTTCGCGCTCGCCCTCGTGTTCCACCAGCCCGTGCTGCATCTGGCCGGCGCGCTCATCACCGCGATCGCGATCGTCGCGGCGTTCCTGCCGCGCGAGGTCGCCGCACCGAGCTTCTGGTGCGGAGTGCTCGGCGCGCCGGTCTTCATCGCGATCGGCGCGTGGTGCTTCATCGCCGGGCGCGGGGCGCTCGCGGCGGGCTGATGCGGGTCGCGGCGGGCTGATGCGGGTTGCGGCGGCGGCCGCGGCATCCCGCCCCGTCGTCACACCTGGGCGAGTGCGTTCTCGAGCGTGACCCAGGCGAGCATCGCGCACTTCACACGTGCGCTGAACTTCGAGGCGCCGGAGAGGGCGGCGGCGTCGCCGAACGTCTCCTCGTCGAGAGGGATCTGTCCGCGTGAGCGCATCGCCTCGCGGAACGCATCGATGAGGGTGGATGCCGCGGCCCGCGGCATCCCGCCTTCCTCTTCGATCAGCGACACGAGCATCGATGCCGATGCCTGCGAGATCGAGCAGCCGGAGCCCTCCCACGTCACATCGCGGATGCGGTCGCCGTCCAGGCGCACGCGCACCGTGATCTCGTCGCCGCACACGGGGTTGCGTTCGTGCGCTGTGGCGGTCACGCCCTCCTCGGGTGCCAGCCCGGTGCCGTGCGGGTGCTTGGAATGGTCGAGGATGAGGTCCTGGTACAGCGATTCGAGCCCGCTCATCGGCCCACCCCGAAGAACGCGCGCACGCCGGAGAGGGCGTCGAGGAACGTGTCGATCTCGGCCTCGGTCGTGAACACCGACGCGCTCGCCCGTACGGTTGCGGTCATGTCGAAGCGGCGGTGCAGCGGCTGGGCGCAGTGGTGTCCGACACGCACCGCGATGCCGCGGGCGTCGAGCACCTGGCCGACGTCATGGGCGTGGACGCCGTCGACGTCGAACGCGCACAGCGCGACGCGATCGTCGGCGTCGGTGTCGCCGAGCAGGCGGATGCCGGGGATCGAGCGCACCCCATCGCGCAGGCGCTTCTCGAGCACCCGCTCGCGCTCATGCACGGCCGGCATGCCGAGACCCTCGAGGTAGCGCACGGCGGCGGCGAGGCCGATGGCTTGCGACACCGGCTGGGTGCCCGCCTCGAACTTCTGCGGTGCGGGAAGGAACTCGGCACGGTCGAGTGTGACGGTCGTGACCATCGAGCCGCCGGTGAGCACGGGCGGCAGTGCATCGAGCACCTCGCGGCGCCCGTAGAGCACACCGATGCCGTAGGGGCCGAGCATCTTGTGTCCCGAGAACGCGGCGAGGTCGACGCCGAGGGCGGGCAGGTCGAGGGGCAGATGCGGGGCCGACTGGCAGGCGTCGAGCACGCTGAGCGCGCCGACGCGCCGGGCGAGCGCGACGAGGTCCGCGACCGGGTTGACGATGCCGAGCACGTTCGACACGTGCGCGAACGCGACGATCTTCGTGCGCTCGCCGATGAGGTCGGCGGCCGCGGCCAGATCGAGTGTGCCGTCATCGTGCACGGGAATGTGGCGCAGCGTCGCGCCGGTGCGTGCGGCCAGCTGCTGCCAGGGGATGAGATTCGCGTGGTGCTCGGCCTCGGTGACGACGATCACGTCGCCGGGCTGGAGCGCGAGCGGGCCGTAGGCGATCGACGCATTGCCGATCGCGTAGGCGATGAGATTGAGGGCGGCGGTGGCACCCGACGTCCAGACGATCGACTCGGGATCGGCACCGACGAACGCGGCGACGGCGGCACGGGCATCCTCGAACGACTCCGTCGCTTCGGCCGCGAGCGTGTGCGCACCGCGGTGCACGGCGGCGTTCTCGTGCTCGAGGAACGTCCGTTCGGCGTCGAGCACGACGCGCGGTTTCTGGCTGGTCGCGGCCGAATCGAGGTAGACGAGCGGCTCGCCGTTCACCGACTCGGAGAGGATCGGGAAGTCGGCTCGGACGGCGGTCACGTCGAAGGTGCCGGCGAGTGTTGTCACGCCTTCAAGGCTACGCGCCGTGGGACTTCCGGGGGTCGGAGTCCCGGTCGCCCCGCGAGCGAAGCGAGTCGAAGCGAACTGACACGCCTTCACTACGCTTGCCGCATGAGAGGCAGACCCGAGCCGTTCCATCCCGATCTGCGCGCCGCGCGCTGGATCCCCAATGTGGGCGTGTCACGCACGACGCTCAATCTGTTCCGCACGAGCCCGCGCGGCGCCGACTCGACGCCTGAGGTCGAGATCAGCACCGTGGCACCGGCCGACGGGCACCAGGGGTTCCGCGTATATATGCCGCGCGCGGCATCCACTTCCGTTCCGGGTCTTTTCTGGATCCACGGCGGCGGTCTCGTCATCGGCACGCCGCAGCAGGACGATGCTCTCAGCATCCGTCTCGCACGAACTCTCGGCATCGTCGTGGTCGCGGCGGCGTACCGGCTGGCGCCCGCGCATCCGGCTCCGGCGGCGATCGACGACCTCACGGCAGCGTGGCGCGCGGTGCTGGGTGCTCCGGAGCGGTACGGGATCGACCCCGGCCGCATGGCGGTCGGGGGAGGCAGCGCGGGCGGTGGGCTCGCCGCCGCGCTCGCGCAGCGTCTGCACGATGAGGGTGGGCCCGAGCCGGTGTTCCAGCTGCTCGTCTATCCGATGCTGGACGACCGCACCGTGCTGCGCACCGACATCGACACGCGGCATCACCGATTCTGGCCGCGGTCGAGCAACCGCTTCGGGTGGGAGTCGTACACGGGGGTGCCCGCGGGCAGCGCCGAGGTGCCGCCGTACTCGGTGCCCGCCCGGCGTGAGGACCTCTCCGGCCTCCCGCCGGCGTGGATCGGGGTCGGCACGCTCGACCTGTTCCACGACGAGGATGCCGCGTACGCCGATCGGCTGCGGGCCGCCGGTGTCGCGTGCGAGTTCGTCGAGGTGCCCGGTGTGTTCCACGGGTTCGACGCGATCTTCCGGCGTGCCGGGGTGACGGACGAGTTCCACACCACGGTGGCCGAGGCGCTGCGGCGAGGGCTCGGGGGTCTGTGACCCCTGGTCGTTGAGCGAGCGAAGCGAGTCGAACCGACCACCTGTGGATAACTTTCGCGGGGTGTCGGCGATATCGGGAAACATGGGGGACCACCGGCTGACAGGGTCCGGTGGATCACGGAGGTTCCCATGTTCGACGACGCGGATGCGGCGATCGCCAAGGTGCAGGACGACATGCGCCGCGCGCGGCGGCGTGCGGAGCGGATGGGTGATCTGCAGCGCGCGACGGCGACGGCGCGGGGCACGGCGATCTCACGCGGACGCGAACTCGCCGTGCAGGTCGATCACTCCGGGTGGCTCACCGAGCTGCGCCTGACCGAGGCGGCGATGCGGCGTGGGCCGGCCGGGGTCGCGCGGCTGATCCTCGACACGGCGCGGCTCGCCCGACGCGATCTCGAGCAGAAGCTGATGGCGGCGGCATCCGACATCCTCGGTGAGGACGATCCGGCACTCGACGGTCTGCGCGCGCAGCTCGAGGGGACGGACCGGTGAGGCACGTTGCGTGGGACTTCGATGTGCTGCGCGAGCACGCGCGACGGGTCGAACAGGTGGGGGATGACGTGGGGGAGGCCGCATCGGCCGTGCGGTCTCTGCGGCTTGGAGACGGGGCGTTCGGCCTGCTGTGCTCGTTCCTTGTGGCGCCCGCCGGCGTCATTACGTCGGCCGCGGCGGAGATGATCGGCGACTCCGACGCGCTGCTGCAGCGCACCGGTCGGCAGCTGCGGGAGACGGCTCGCGACGGCGAGGAGTTCGAGAACGCGGTGGTCGACACGCTGAGGGCCATGAACGGGGAGTTCGAGTGAGTCTTGTGGCGTCGCCGGTCGAGACGACGAGCCCGTTCTCGGGCGCGTTCCTCATCGAAGACGGTCAGTGTCTGGTGGATGCTGTCCGGTCGGGCGACTGGCTCGAGGGCGGGGCCGCGGCGTTCTCGGCGCTCGTCGACACGGCGGCGGCCGTCATCGATCCGATCGGGACGCTCATCGCCAATGGGCTCGGATGGGTGCTCGACCACCTCGAGCCGTTGAAGGGATGGCTGAACGACTTCACCGGCAGTCCGGCCGAGGTTGCGGCGTTCGCCCAGACGTGGGAGAACGCGGCCGAGCGACTGCGCGATTCGGGTGCGGAGCTGCTGCGCCGCACCGCGGACGTGAGCGATCTGTCGGGCGCGGCCGTCGACGCCTACCTCGACTATGCCGCCGACGCGTCGCGGCACCTCGCGGCGACGGGGGACTGGGCGGCCGCGATCGCCACAGGCATGCGCGTGGCGTCGCAGCTCGTGCAGGTGGTGCACGACGTAGTGCGGGATGCCGTCGCCCAAGTCGTCGGCACGGCGCTCGCCGTCGCGGCTGAGACAGCGCTGACGCTCGGGATCGCGGCGCCGTTCGCGATCGGCCAGGTCACGGCGCGGGTCGCGTCGGTGGCCGACACGGTCGGGCGGGCGATCGTGCGGCTGCAGCGGGGCTTCGGAGAGCTGGTGCGGCTCATCGGCGAGCTGCGTGAGCTGTTCGCGCGCGGCGGCAAGATGCTCGGCCGGATGCTGCGGGGCGACGGTGGGCGGGTGGCGCTGGCTGGAGAGGCCGGGGGTGCCGTGCCCGGGATGTGGGCGATGGGGGAGGCGCGCGGGGGTGTGGCCGCTGCTGGAGGCAGTGATTCGCCAGCGCCCGGACATCTTCTGATGCCTACGTCTTCGCAAGACGTCCGCTTCTCTCAGAAGACGGTCTCGTACAAGAAGGTGCGCGGTGACGTGGAGTACACGTACGACGACATTCTGGAGAGTATGGCGGCGAAGGGGTGGGACGGTGAACCGATCGATGTCGTACGGATGCAGGATGGCATGTTGACCAGCGTTGACAACACTCGATTGCGTGCGGCGTGCGAGACGGACACGCTCATCGATGCGAATGTCCATAGTGCTGACGAAGTACTTACTCCTGCAGAGGTGGAGCGCTTGTCTTGGAGGAACATGACACCAACCACGTGGGAAGAAGCGGTGCTCGCTCGGGTCGCGAAGCAGGGAAACACATGGGCGAGAGAAAACCCACTCGGCACTTTCGAGTTGCCTCGAATCACGGGAAGACCAGAATGAAATATAGGGAACGTTCAACGGTAGAACAACGGGTGGAGGCCTTCACATCGCTTCTTCCACTGGGTTTCGTTGAGCCGCAACGATTTGAGACGATCCTTCGCCAGGACGACCTTCCAGACATCGATCCTTGGTGGTGGCTCTTCGAATACCACGAGTCCGTGCTGTGGTGGGCGCAGACGATCAAGGAGCAATATCCCTCTCGACCGCCACTCGTCCCGTTCGCAAAGCATGGGGCAACGGACGACGTCTTCTGCTTCGACGGAGCTGATGGTTCTGGTAACCCGCGGGTGTTCATCGTGCATACGTTTGCATCACCCGGCTATGAAAACCGCGGCTACTGGGACAACTTCGACGTGTTCATGGAAGCAGCCGAAGAGGAGCACGCGGAGTGGCTTCGCGAAGAGGCAGAAGAAGAGGGCCCCGATGAATGACGTCTCGATCAGCAAGACCATGTCGCACGCATTGCGCCATGCGCCCGAAGAGTACGGACTGACATTGGACGCCGCGGGCTGGACTGACCTCGAAAAGGTGCGCGACGCAGTCTCAAAGGCTCTGCGCGCGCCAGTCACCCTTGACGACATCGAGCGTGTCGTCGCCGAGTCGCCGAAGCGGCGGTTCGAGACCGACGGCGTCTCTATCCGCGCCGTCTATGGGCATTCGATCGAGGGGCGGATCGAGCATCCACTCGCCTCCGCACCACCGGATCGGCTCTTCCACGCGACGGCGCCGAGCGCGCTGCCGGCGATTCGCGCCGAGGGGCTGCGCGCCATGGCCAGGCAGTACGTGCATCTCGCCGTCGAACCCGAGGTGGCTGTGCGTGTCGGGCGCCGCAAGGACGCACACCCGGTTCTGCTGTCGGTCGATGTCGCGCGCTTCCGCGCCGACGGGCACGAGTTGTTCGCGGCCGGGCCGTACATCTACCTTGCTGACGGCGTGCCGGCGGAGTACCTCACCGTCGAGGACTAGATCGTCGAGCTGTCTGATCGGCGAGTGGGCGCGACCAGGCGACTTCGCGGTCCAGTTGGCCGGTCTGCCGGAAGAGGCGCACCTGATGCGTATCGGCGAGGGCGTCTGCAAGTTCGTTTCGGTCTGCGGAGTCGAAGCCGAGGCTCTGCCAGAACGGGCCGGAGCGACGGCTGAACAGCCATGCCATCGTCGCTCCCTCCGCCGCGGCACGGTCGAGTGCGAAACGCGCGAGCGCGCTGCCTTGGCCGCGGGAGCGGTGCGTAGAGCTCACCGCGACGCTCCTTATGAGCGCGTGTTTCCCGTCGCCGCTGATCTCGTAGCCCGTGCTGCCGATGATCTCGCCGTCGCCGCTGCGGGTGATCCACAGTCGGACGGTTGGCGCGTCCAAACCGCTGAGCGTGAGATCGACCTCACGCAAGAACGTGGTCAACGCCGTTACGTCCGCGGGCTCAGGAGGCTTCAGTTCCACGTCGATCAGTCAATCACTGACACCACGGTGCAGCGTTGCCGGGTCGTGGCCGATCGCTCCTGGGGATAAGGACGGCCTGACTCCTGTGGATAACTGTGAAACACGGGTTGAGGAGGCCGCCTGTGGAGGAACAGATGTTCTATATGCGGATGTCGGAAGATCGTGGTATGACGTAGGAGACCCCGTGATTACGGGGAAGGCAATGAATAAATAGAAGAAATATTTGACACTATGCGGTCATGTGGGTAGCATGGATGTATGGACACACCGATGGCGGGACTGGTCGCGGCGGCAGCCGCGGTCCAGGGCGCCTGGTGTATGGAGGACCCGGCCGGGTTCACCGACGAGCAGCTGCTGAAGGTGAACGCGGCACTGGGGGTGCTGCGGCGGCGTACCGAGGCGGCCCAGGCGCAGGTCGCAGCCCAGCTGGCGTCGCGGTCCCGCCCGGGATCGGGTCCGGAGTCCCTGGCTCGAAAGAGTGGGCATACCTCGGTGGTGGATCTGATCTCGACGACCACGGGTGCCACCACCGCAGAAGCTGCCCGGCTGGTGAGGGTCGGGCAGGCCACCGCCCCGCGTCCCACCTTCGGGGACACCCCGGCCCCGCCCGCACACCGGCACGTGGCCGACGCGGTCGCCTCCCACGTGCTGGCGGTCGCCGCGGCCGAGCAAATCATCCGGATGCTGGACCGGCTGCCGGCCACCATCCCTGCCGAACGCAAGCGTGAGGCCGAGCAGCGGCTGGTCGGCGAGCTCGCCGGGCTGCCCTCGGACCGGTGGCACCGGATCCTCGCCGAAGCCCACACCGCCCTGGACCCGGAAGGGCTTGCGAAGCGGGAAGCGGAGGTACACGCGAAACGGTACCTGCGCATCTGGGAGAAGGACCAGGCCGTACACATCGACGGAGTCGTGGACGCCCCCACCGGGGCACCCCTGATCATCACCCTGGACGCCCTGGTCACCGCATCCTTCCGCACCGGCACCACCAGCGGCGGCGGTGGTGACAGTGAAGGCGAGACCGGTCATGTTGGCGATGCCGGCGATGCAGGGACTGCCGATTGTGAAGGTCAGGGTGACGATGCGGCCGAGCAGGCCGTGGCTGCGGCGATGGTCGATGAGCGCACGGTCGGGCAGCGGCGGATGGACGCGCTGCTGATCCTGTGCCGGCACTACCTGGACTGCGGGCACACCGACCAGCCCACCGGGGGAGCCACCGTGATCGTCCGGGTCAACGCGGAAGACCTCACCGAGGGGACCGGCGCCGGGACCATCGACGGGATCGACCAGCCCATCAGCATCGACGCCGTCCGTCACATCGGTGGCACCGGGCCGGTGATCCCCATGTATCTCGGCCCGCACAAGGAGGTCTTGGACCTGGGACGGGCGCAACGCCTGTTCACCCCACAGCAGAAACTCGTCCTCTTCGAGCGAGACGGCGGGTGCGCGTTCTGCGGGGCCCCACCCGGACACACCCGCGCCCACCACATCTCCTGGTGGGCCCGGGACAAGGGCCGCACCGATCTTGCCAACGGTGTTCTGCTGTGCGAGACGTGCCACCACCGCATCCACGAGAACGGGTGGGAGATCCGGATAGACCCGGCCCCCGGTGCCCGCCGCAACCCCACCACCGGCCCCGGCGCGAGAGTCTGGTTCATCCCACCCGCCAGCATCGATCCCGCCCGCACACCACGACCCGGCGGCAAAGCACGACACGCCTACGCCGCATGAACACCGTCCGCCCTTCCTCAGAGCCCGACCTGTCGTGGACCGACACCTGCCGCGGACGGAGACCTGCCGCGGAATGGGGCGGCCGAGGTGCCGCCCGACGCGCTGTCAGAGCAGTATTGAACTTCCCGTTCACACAGGGGAGCACGCCGCTCACGCACGGGCGTGCCCTGTCCGTGCGGAGAGCGCGCGCGTACCCGCTGATCAGGCCGGCTGGCTGTGCGAGCGGGGAGTCTGCTCAGGCCGGGTGATGAACGGGGAGTCTGCTCAGGCCGGCTGGCTGTGCGAGCGGGGAGTCTGATCAGGCCGGCGGGCTGTGTGAACGGGAAGTTCAATACGTATACGCGATGTGCTGCAGCCCCGCGCCTCCGTCGGCGTCCGCCGCGACCTCGGCCCGCGGCATCCACCCACCCCTTGACACCACCGCGACCGACGCCTAATCTACAACCAAATGGTTGTACAAGACGAACTCAGCGACGACGACGTGGACCGGATCTTCCGAGCCCTCGCCGATGCGACCCGACGCGACATCTTGCGACGAACCGTCACCGACGAACAATCGGTGTCGACTCTCGCCGCCGATTACGACATGTCGTTCGCCGCGGTGCAGAAGCACGTCGCCGTCCTCGAAGCGGCACACCTCATCATCAAACGTGCCGAAGGACGCGAACGGCTCGTACGAGCCGATCCCGCCGTCATCGCCCGCGCACAGCACCTGCTGCAGCGCTACCAGGACCTGTGGCGCGGCCGCATCGATCGCATCGACGCGCTGCTGGCCGAAGACACCTGACAGAAGACACCTCACAAAGGAACCGAAATGCCTGTCACCGACATCTCCGCAGACGCCGACACCCTGACGGTGAACATCACCGCCGACTTCGACGCACCTCTCGACCGCGTCTGGAGGGTCTTCACCGACCCGCGCCAGCTCGAACGCTTCTGGGGGCCTCCCGGATGGCCCGCCACCTTCACCCGCTTCGACTTCGCACCCGGGGGACTCGCCCAGTACCAGATGACCGGTCCGCGCGGAGAGACATCCCGAGGTCGGTGGGAGTTCCTCAGCATCGACGAACCGCGCTCCTTCGAAGTGCTCGACGGCTTCGCCGACGAAGACGGCGACCTCACCGGTGATCACGAACCGATGCGCATGGTCTTCGCCTTCGAAGAGACCGCCACCGGCACCCGCCTGACCGGCAAGACCTACTTCACCTCCGCCGACTCGCTCGAACAGATGGTGCAGATGGGCATGGTCGAAGGCACGCGCCTCGCCATGGGCCAGCTCGACGCCGTGCTGCAGGACCTGCGCGCCTACGCCGCGGGCAAGGGCACCCGCCTCGAAGTGCTCGACGACCAGCACGTGCGCATCACCCGCCTCATCGACGGCCCCCGCGACCTCGTCTGGCGCGCACATCACGAGCCCGATCTGATCCGACAGTGGATGCTGGGACCCGACGGCTGGCGAATGACCGACTGCGAGATCACCGACACCCGCTACCGCAACGCCTGGGCACCCGAACCAGGTACCGAAGGACAGGCCTTCGGCTTCGAGGGCGACGTCCTCTACAGCGAACCGCAACGCCGCACCGTGATGACCGAACGCATGAGCGGCACCGATGGGCCCGAATCGATCAACGACCTGCAGCTCTACGAAGAGGACGGCGCGACGCTGCTGACGATGCTGATCGAGTATCCCGACGCAGCGACCCGCGACGCGATCCTCGCCACCGGCATGATCGACGGCATGGAAGACAGCTACGCCCGCCTCGAACGCGAGTTGCTCGCGGCGTGAACGACCACCCGCACGACCATCCCACAAGGCAAGGACGACAGACATGAGCAACGACGCCACGACCCCGACCATCGAGACACGTACCGTCGGCACCGGCGATGACGCGATCGCCTACGACATCCGCGGTGACCTCACCACCGCCACCCCAGAGCTGCCCCCGCTGTTCCTCTTCGGAGCACCGATGGATGCCGCGGGCTTCACGGCCCTCGCGAGCTTCTTCACCGACCGACCCGTGATCACCTATGACCCGCGGGGCGCGGGACGCAACCCGCTCGGCACCACCGACATCACCGTCGAGCAGCACGTCGACGATCTGCACCGGGTCATCTCAGCGCTCGACATCGGACCGGTGGACGCCTTCGGCAACAGCGGCGGCGGAGTGACGCTGCTCGCCCTCGCCGCCGCTCACCCCGACGACCTGCGCCGCATCGTCGCGCACGAACCCGCCACCGGCGCCGTGCTCCCCGACGCCGACGTCATCGGCGCCGTCATCGACGACATGAAGCGCACCTATGCCGAGAAGGGTGAAGGGGCGGCGATGGCGAAGTTCGTGCAGCTCGTGATGCTGCAGGGTGAGCTTCCAGCCGACTATCTCGACCAGCCCGCACCCGATCCGGCGATGTTCGGGATGCCGGCGGTCGATGACGGCGCCCGCACCAACCCGTTGCTGCGCAACATGCCTTCGGTCACCTCCTACCGCCCCGACATCGACGCGCTCCGCGCACTCGGCGACCGCCTCACGATCGGGTTCGGCGTCGAATCCGGTGCCACGATGGCGGCTCGCGCAGCGCATGCGGTCGCCTCGACCGTCGGCATCCCGCCTGTCGAATTCCCCAGCCACCACGGCGGGTTCACAGACCAGCCCGGCATGCCGGGCGACCCGGCGGGTGTCGCCGCACGATTGCGTGAGCTGATCGGGTAGCCCCGCGCCCGCGCCCGCTACCCGCGCCCGCCGACCGCCGCAGGGGCCGTCGGCGGGCCCCCGACACTCAGGATCGACAACGGGCGGGCCGATATCCTGTCGTGCCGTGAGCGCATGTTGAGACAAGCGCCGCGCGCCGCGCGTCTCGGCTTCCGGATGCGCCTCTCCCTCGTCTGGCGCGCGGTCCGCGGTGGATTCGCCGAGAGCATCTGGAGCATCGTGCTCGTCCAGGCGCTCAGCGCCGGCGTCGCGGTGCCCACGATCGCGTTCCTGTTCGCCCGAGCGCTCGCGCACGCCGGTCTCATCAACGTCACCGATCACAACCTCGGCGTTCTGTTGGCCGACCCTGTCGCCGACCTGGTGCTGGTGGTCGTCCTCGTCGTCATGCTCGCGGCCGTGCTGCTGCAACTCGCGGCGCTGTTCGCGATCTCGGCGAGACAGCAGCGCGGACGCGCCCTGACACTGCGCGGAATGGTCCACGACACCGTCCGCAACCTGCGCGTCGTCCTCCATCCTCAGGCTGCCGTGCTGTTCGTCTACCTGCTCGTCCTGGCACCGGTCACCGGGCTCGGGCTGTTCTCGGCGGTCACCCAGGGAGTCGCCATACCGCCCTTCGTCACCCGCGAATATCTGAAATCGGGGCTGGGAGCGGCCATCTACCTCGCTGCTGCGGCCGCCGTCGTCTTCGTGAACGCGCGGCTGATCTACACCGTGCCGATCATGTTCCTGCGCCGGATCCCGCCGCTGACCGCCATGCGCGAGAGCCTGCGGATGACCGCCCGCTGGCGCGTGCTGCGCGTCGTGGTCATGGTCGGCGTACCGGCGGGGTTCGCGTGGCTGATGTCGTCGGGCCTGGCCGAACTCGTCGTGGGAGTCGCGCATCTCGACTCCGCAAGAATCGCGCTGGTGAGCGTCGCGACCGGTGTGGTGAAGTGCCTCGCGCTCACCCTCCTCGCCGGCGCGACGGTCGCCACCACCAACGTGTTCGTCGCCGACACCCTGAGGACGCCGCACACGGTTCCGGCCGCCCGCGGTCTCGCCCCGACCCGCGGTCTCGCCCCGACCCGCGGTCTCGCCCCGACCCGCGGTCTCGCCCCGACCCGCGGTCTCGCCCCGCTGCCCAGGGTCGCGCCGACACCCGCCCACCGGTCTCACGCCCGCCGACGGTGGGCCTCACTGATCGCTGTCGCCGCCGTGTTCACGGTCGCGACATCCACCTCCGTGTCGGCCGCGCTCGCGAGCTCCGCCGAACCCAGCGACACGATCGTGATCGCGCACCGGGGCTTCTCCGGCGGGGGCGTCGAGAACACGCTCAGCGCTTTGGACGCGGCCGCGGCCGCACACGCCGACGCGGTCGAGATGGATGTGCAGCAGACGAAGGACGGCGTCTTCGTCGCCTCACACGACACCAATCTGCTGATGGTCGCCGGACGCAACGAGAACATCTACGAGATGACCGCCGACGAGGTCACCTCGACGGTCGTGCGCGAGGGCGGGTTCGAAGACACCATTCCGACGATGGAGCAGTACGTGAGCCATGCGGTGGAGTTGGGGATGCCGCTGCTGATCGAACTGAAGGTGACGGGGCACGAACAGCCCGACTTCGTCGAGGACTTCCTCGCCGTGCTCGATGACCTGGGGGTCACCGATGATGAGACGTATCACTCGCTCGACCCCGAGACCGTCGAGACGTTGAAGACGCTGCGACCGGAGCTGCGCGTCGGCCTCACCATCGCCGTGAGCCGCGGTGGGGTGCCCGACAGCCCGTGCGACTTCTACGTCATCGAGCAGGCGTCGTACACGAGCGAGTTCCTGCAGGAGGCGCATCGGCGCGGCAAGGCCGTCTACGTGTGGACGGTCAACGACGACGACGGTCTGCGTCGTTACCTCGCATCACGGGTCGACGGCATCGTCACCGACCATCCCGACCGGGCGCTCGGGTTCCGGTCAGAGCTGTCGGGCACCGACGCCGTCGCCTTCACCGTCGAGGACGAGCTGGGGCGGCTCGTCCCGTAGGGCACGGGTCAGCCCGTAGGCTCGATCCGTGTCGGATCAGGTCATGCTCGGAGCGATCGCCGTCGGGATCGGGGCGTTCGTCGGCCTCATCCTGTTCGTGCCGTTCGTCGCACTGAGCTATCGGCGTCGCGGACAACTCAGCGCCGGCCGCCTCGTGCTCTGGGCCGCGGCGCTCGTCTACTTCTGGGCGATCTGGACGTACACGCTGCTGCCGCTGCCCGACCCCGAGACCATCCGCTGCGCGGGCGTCAACCTCAACCTGCTGCAGTTCGTCGACGACATCCGCGGCGCGCTCGCCGGTCCCGGCAATCCGCTGCTGAACAGCGGCATCCTGCAGCTCGGACTCAACGTGGTGCTGTTCGTGCCGCTGGGGTTCTTCCTGCGGGTGCTCGCCGGCCGCGGCATCCTCGTCGCCGGTCTCGTGGGACTGGGCACCTCGCTCATCATCGAGTTCACCCAGCTAACCGGCGTCTGGGGTCTGTACCCGTGCGCGTACCGGGTGTTCGACGTCGACGACCTGCTGACGAACACACTGGGCGCGCTCGCCGGATCGCTCATCGCCCTGCTCGTTCCGCGTCGTCATCGGGGGATGCCGCAGCTCGACACCGCGGACGACCCGCGCCCCGTCACCCGGGGGCGCCGCGCGCTCGCGATGCTCTGCGACCTCCTCGCGATCACCCTCGTCGAAGCCGCAGTGACCCTGACGACCCAGCTCGGCCTGCACACGCTCGGCTACGACGAGCTCGTGCGCGGCGGTACCGCGGCCTCGCTGACCGGCAGCATCACGGCGCTGGCGATCTGGCTCATCGCGGTGATGACGACGGGCGGCATGATCGGCGACCTCACCGTGCAGCTGCGTTACACGGGCGGGCCGGTCCCGATACCGCTCGCCCGCCTGCTGCGCTTCGTCGGCGGCATCGGCGGTTACGCGCTGCTCGGCATGATCCCCGGGTGGGGCTGGCTCGTGTGGCTGTTCGGCCTGGCCAGCATCGTCCTGTTCTTCACGACAGGTCGAGGCCGCGGTCTGCCGGGCGTGGTCAGCGGGCAGCAGCTCGTCGACGCGCGCTCGCTGAGGGTGACCGCCGGCGAGGCCGGATGACGAGTGGATGCCCCGGCCCGCGGCATCCACTCGTCACTCGTCACTCGGCGCTCGACCGCCGATCGCTGTCGGTGCGCAGGCGCAACCGTTGCACGACGCCGTCGTGGAACAGCCAGATGAACCAGGGGTCTTCGGTCACCGGATGAGCCGCAGCGAGCTCACCGACCGCGACCTCGACCAGTTCTGAGTCGTGTGCGAATCGTCGGCCGAGGATGACGAGGTTTCCCTCACCCGCGGCGAGTTCGGCGGGAGCGAGCTGCAGCCAATCTGCGAGCTGGTGAGCGGCCGGCGAGAAGGCCATTCCACCCGTCGGAGAGGGATCCGGCGACAGCGCCGTCTCCCGAGCCATCTCGATCGCGATCAGCTGTGCCCAGCGTTCGGCGAAGATGACCTCGCACGTCTCCAGATCGGCACGCACCTGTCGCACGGCATCGACCGCGTCAGCGGAGGCGAGGACACCCGCAGAGCTGAACGATTCCGCTTCGTGGAAGGGGAAGCACGAGCGCCGGCGGACACCGCCGAGAAGCTTGTTCTCACGCACCGACGGTGACGGGAGTGCGGCTTGCAGAGCATCCGCCACGTCACTGAGTGTGAGCGGGGAGATGGCGGGCACGACGTCTGTGAGGCCGAGAGCGCGGAGAGCATCGTCCAGAAGACGCTGTGCAGGGCCGGGTGCGGATGGCGTCGTCGGGATCTCATCTACGGAGGCGACGCGCATGCCTGTCGTGACCCTGGTCAGACACTGCTCCTGCAGGACGATGACGTGCCCATCCACCGTCGCCGCCACGAACGGCCCACGGCCGGTCGTCGACTCGGCATGGATGCCGCTCTCCATGAGAGCTGCGGCGTATGCGGCCGCTGCGGTCTCATGCTGTCGGTTCTGCTCGGCGAGCACCCAGCGACCGTCGACCGCGGAGATGAGCCTCGCTCGCTCATCACGCTCAGCGAGAAGCGACAGGGCGACCGCCGCGTCTTCCGCGTCTTCCCACGGGCGCGTGTCGGTGCTCATGCAAGCGACCTCTTCATCTGTCTCCTATCGATGTGTCACGACCGAACTGCCGGGTGCCCATGAGCAGGCCCAGACTATTGGAATCACGCCCCGGCGGGAGTCGGGCGTTCGGGGGACATACCTTGCTCGCGTGCGCCCGTGCCCGCGGCATCCCCCCTCTCACACCACTTCGATCACGATCTTGCCCTGCGTGCGCCCGGTCGCCACGGCGTCTTGCGCGGCGGCGGCCTGCGCGAGCGGGAACGTGCGCTCGACCGCGACACGCAGCGCGCCGGTGTCGACGAGCTCGGCGATCTGTGTCAGGGCTGCGCCGTCGGGCTCGACGAGGAAGCCTGTGGTGCGCACGCCGCGGGCCTCGGCCGCAGCAGCGACCTCGGCGCTGATGCCCGACGGGACGCCCACGTAGAGTCCGCCCGGCCGCACGATCGAGACCGAACGGAGTCCGGTCTGCTCCGCCTCGCCGATCAGATCGATGACGACGTCGACGGGCTCGAGCTGCTCCTCGAAGCGCGTCGAGCGGTAGTCGATGAACTGGGCGGCGCCCAGTGAGCGCACGAACTCCTCACGCGCGGCGCTGCCGGTACCGATCACGTGGGCGCCGCGGGACGCTGCGATCTGCACGGCGAGGTGGCCCACGCCACCGGCCGCGGCATGGATGAGCACGCGCTGCCCGGCCTCGACGTGTGCGGTGTCGACGAGCGCCTGCCAGGCGGTCAGCGCCGCGAGCGGCAGCGCCGCCGCCTCGACATGCCCGATCGAGCGCGGCTTGCGGGCGAACTGGCGCGACGGCGCCGTGGCGTACTCGGCGTAGGCGCCGGCCTCGCGCGGGAACCACGGCATGCCGTACACCTCGTCGCCCGGAGCGAGGGTTGTCACGCCGAAGCCCACGGCGTCCACGACGCCCGAGACATCCCAGCCGACGCCGAACGGCGGCTCGCCTTGGATCGCGGCCATACCCTGCCCCGCCCGCGTCTTGCCGTCGACCGGGTTCACGCCCGCGGCATGCACCCGCACCCGCACCTCGGTGGGCAGCGGCTCGGGCACCGGCACCTCGACGAGCTCGAGCACCGACGAGTCGCCGAAGGCCGTCTGGCGGATCGCCCGCATCGTGTTCATCCTGATCTCCCTCCGGGCGGCGTCTCCGCCCGCGGGTTCGACCGTATGCTTCGGATAGTGGTTACCCGCAAGGGCTATCAGTAACTTTCGGGAACCATGAGAGGAGCATCCGTGGAATCCTGCCCGACCGGCCGGCACGACCATCACAACGTGTACGAGGCCGGTTGCCCCTGCCGATCGCTGCTCGACCTGCTCGCGAACAAGTGGACCGCGCTGGCGATCGGCGCGCTCGAAGACGGGCCGATGCGCTTCGGTGCGCTCAAGCAGCTGCTGGGCGGTGTGAGCCCCAAGATGCTCGCGCAGACGCTGCGGCGACTCGAGGCGTCAGACCTCGTCTCGCGTACCGTCTATCCGGCCGTCCCCGCGCACGTCGAGTATGCGCTCACCGACCTCGGGCGCAGCGTCGCCGAGCCGCTGCGCGGCCTGCGCGTCTGGGTCGAGCACCACCTCGACGACGTGCTCGGCCCCGACCGCCCGCGCGACGAGGTGCTGCAACCACAGAAGTGACCTCGGCCCGCGCGATGAGCCGCGGCCACTGGCAGACCCGGGGCCCGCGCGATGAGCCGCGGCCCGCGGCATCCACTCGTCAGTCGACGGCCGGTCGCGCGGTCGTCCCGCGCACGATGAGCTCGAACGGCAGCGGCGACGGCTCGGGCGCCTGGCCGCCGCGCAGCGCGGTGAGCATCGCGGTCGCCGCCCGCGCGCCCTGCCGCAGCGGGAACTGATCGACCGTGGTCAGGCGGAAGAACTCGCCGAGTTCGTGACCGTCGACGCCCACGATCGACAGGTCGTGCGGCACGCTGTAGCCGAGCTCGCGCGACGCCAGCAGCGCGCCGATCGCCATCTCGTCGGAGGCCGCGAAGATCGCCGTCGGCTGCTCACCTGGCCGCCCCAGCAGCTGCTTCGCAGCGCGGAAGCCGCCCTCGATCGTGAAGTCGGCCGGCTCGAACAGCGTCGGGTTGACGTCGATGCCCGCCTCGTCGAGCGCCTGCTCGAAGCCCTGCCGCCGCTGCGTCGGGATGTGGAAGTCGAGGTCGAACTCGGGGCTCGCGCCGATGTGCGCGATGCGGCGATGGCCCAGGGCCAGCAGATGCTGCGTCGCCAGCCGCGCGACGCCCACATCGTCGACGGTCAGGGTGCTCAGCCGCGGGTTCGGGCCGCCGATCGCGATCACCGGGATCCCGAGCGCCAGCAGCCCGTCGATCTCGTCGTCCTCGAGCTCGAGCGAGACCGCGATCACACCGTCCACCCGCCGCCGGCGCAGCAGCGTGTCGAACACGTTGCGGCGCAGATCGCGGTCCTCGGCGAGGCTGTAGAGCGTCGTGTCGAACCCCTGTCGCATGAGCTCGGTCGCCGTGCCCGACAGCACGGTGCTGAAGAACCAGCGCTCGAGGAACGGCACGAGCAGCCCGATGTTGCGGTTGCGCCCCGAGGCGAGACTCGACGCGGACGCCGACACGACATAGCCGAGCTCGTCGGCCGCCGCGCGCACGCGCGTCTTGGCCGCGTCCGACACGTGACCACGGCCGCTGAGCGCCCGCGACACGGTCGCGGTGGACACGCCCGCGAGCCGGGCGACCTCGTCGATGCTCACCATTGCGCGTCCCTTTCGGCCTGTGGCCTTCTCAGCAGTGCGTCAGTCGGTCTCGACCCACACGGTGGTGTCGGTGGGCAGACCGGCATCGCCGACCGGCCCGCTGGCGACGATCACACGTCCCGTCGGCAGCGCCACCGGCTCGGCGCCGAGGTTCGCGACGACGGTGATATTCCCGTTGCGGAATGCCACGATATCGGCGCCGTAGCCCTCGACCCATTCCAGTGTGCCCGTTGCGAGGCCGCGCGCGCGACGTTCGGCCAGCAGCGTCTTGTAGAGGGAGAGGGTGGATGCCGCATCCGCCGCCTCCACATCACGCGCGAGGTGCGCCCACTGGGCCGGCTGCGGCAGCCACGACGCACCGGTCGTGTTGAAGCCGTATGCGGGGGCGTCGGCGACCCAGGGCAGCGGCACGCGGCAGCCGTCGCGACCGTAGCGCTCGCCGTTCGTGCGGAACCAGGTCGGGTCCTGCCGCGCCTCATCGGGGATGTCGATGACCTCGGGCAGTCCGAGCTCCTCGCCCTGGTAGACGTAGGCCGAGCCGGGCAGCGCCAGCATGAGCGTGGTGGCGGCGCGGGCGCGACGCAGGCCGATCACCGGGTCGGGCTTGCCGGGCGAGTTCGGCCCGATGCCCTCGCCCTGCGGGCTGTCGGCGGTCAGCGCCAGGCGCGACGCGTGCCGGATGACGTCGTGGTTGGAGAGCACCCAGGTGCTGGGAGCGCCCACGGCGTGGTACTCGCGGATCGACTCGGCGATGACGGCGCGGAGCTTCGCCGGGTCCCACTCGGTCATCATGTAGTCGAAGTTGAACGCCTGGTGCATCTCGTCGGAGCGCACCCACATCGCGATCTCGGCGACCGTCGGCATCCAGGCCTCCGCGCACAGCGCGCGGTCGCCGTCGTACTCGGCGAGCACGTCGTGCCACTCGCGGTACACGTCGTGCACCTCGGGCTGGCCCCAGTACGGCACGCCGACCGAGTCGCCGCCCATCGAGCCGGCGTCGGACGCGGGCGTGTAGTCGGGCAGGCCGTCCTTCTTCATGAGGCCGTGCGCGACGTCGACGCGGAAGCCGTCGACACCGCGGTCGAGCCAGAAGCGCAGGACGCGGCGGAACTCGGCGCGCACCTCGGGGTTCGTCCAGTCGAAGTCGGGCTGCGACGTGTCGAACAGGTGCAGGTACCACTGGCCGGGGGTGCCGTCGGCTTCGGTGACGCGGGTCCAGGCGGGGCCGCCGAACACTGACTGCCAGTTGTTCGGCGGCAGCTCGCCGCCCTCGCCCTTGCCGTCGCGGAAGAGGTAGCGGGCGCGCTCGGGGCTGCCGGGGGCGGCCGCCAGCGCCTGCTGGAACCAGACGTGCTGGTCGGACGAATGGTTCGGCACCAGGTCGACGATCAGCCGGATCCCGTTGCGGTGGGCCTCGGACAGCATGGCGTCGAAGTCATCGAGCGTGCCGAAGAGCGGATCGACGTCGCAGTAGTCGGCGACGTCGTAGCCGGCGTCCTTCTGCGGACTCGTCATGAACGGGCTCAGCCAGACCGCGTCGATGCCGAGGTCGGCGAGATCGGCGAGGTGCGCGGTGATGCCGGGCAGGTCGCCCATGCCGTCGCCGTTGCTGTCGGCGAACGAACGCGGATAGATCTGATAGATGACGGCGGAGCGCCACCATTCGGCTCCGGGGGAGGTGGGCAGAGCGTGCGCGGCGTCGAGCGCGGTCGAAGTCATGAGGCCATGCTAGTGCAAGCGCTTACATTTCTGTGAGCGGGCACAGTCGGCGCCGAAAAGCGCCGCGTAAGGTTGATGAGTGCCCGACGACAGACTTGCCCGTGCGGAGAGCTTGATCCGCAGCATCCCGGACTATCCCGAACCCGGTGTGCTCTTCCGTGACATCACCCCGCTGCTCGCCGACGCCGACGCCCTGCGCGCGACGATCGACGCGATGATCGAGCCGTTCGCCGGCACGTTCGACGTGGTCGCGGGGATCGAGGCCCGCGGGTTCCTGCTCGCGGGCGCCGTGGCGATCGCGGCAGGGGTCGGCCTGGTGCCGATCCGCAAGGCCGGCAAGTTGCCGCGACCCGCGGCATCCGTCGACTACGCCCTCGAGTACGGCACTGCCACGATCGAGGCGCACGACGACATCCGGCCCGGCATGCGACTGCTGCTCGTCGACGATGTGCTGGCCACCGGCGGCACGCTTCAGGCCGCGCACACCCTGGTCCGCGAGCTCGGCGGCGAGGTCGTCGGCACGTCGGTGCTCATGGAGCTCGAGGGCCTCGGCGGTCGCGCGCTCGTCGGCGACGTGCACACGATCTTCCGCGGCTGACGCGGGGGACACCGGGTCAGGATGCCGGCAGCACCACGTTCAGCGGAGGCTCACCGGCCAGCATCCTGTCGATCTGCGTGCGGATGAGCTTTGCGATCCGCGGACGCATCGCCGTCGACGCGCCGCCCACGTGCGGCGCGATCAGCACGCCCGGCAGCGTCCACAGCGGGTGATCGGACGGCAACGGCTCGGGATCGGTGACGTCCAGTGCCGCGCGGATCCGCCCGCGACGCGCGTGCTCGACGAGTGCGTCGGTGTCGACCAGCGGCCCGCGCCCGACGTTGACCACCAGCGCGCCCTCGGGCAGCAGTGACAGCGCCGCGTCGTCGATGATGTGCCGCGTCGCATCGCCGCCCGGCAGCGTGAGGATCACGATCTCGGCCTCCGGCAGCAGCGCCGGCAGCTCGTCGACGCCGTGCACGACCAGCGCGCCCTCGGTGCGCGCGCGGTGCGCGACCACGGTCAGCGCGACCTCGAACGGCGCCAGACGCTCGGCCACGGCCTTGCCCACGCCGCCGTACCCGAGCAGCAGCACACGGCGGTCGGCGAGGCTCGCGGCGAACACCGGGGCCCACTGCCTGTGCTCCTGCGCACGCACGAAGTCGGGCAGATGGCGCTGCGCCGCCAGGGTCAGGGCGACTGTGAGCTCGGCCGTCGAGGTCTCATGCACGCTCGCGGCATTGGCGAACACGTGCCCGGCCGGCAGCACGTCGGCGATGCCGTCATAGCCGATCGACTGGCTCTGCACGAGCCGGGTGCGCACGCCCTGCAGCCACGGGTAGACCTTGCCGGCGTTCATGTAGGGCGGCACGACGATGTCGATCGCGTCGCGCGGGGCCGCGGCATCCATCCCCCACTCGATCACCTCGACGCCGTCGGGCACCGGCTGAAGATCGGCGGCGAGCTGCGGAGTGGGAACGGAGACGACGAGACCTGCCATACCCTCCACGGTACGGTCAGACCGACTTGACGACCGTCAGCACGAACGCCGAGTCGTCGACGGCCTCGACGGCGTGGCGCCCGTCGGGCACGATGAGCAGGTCGCCGGGCAGCCCCTCCCAGACGACGTCGCCCGAGCGCAGCCGGATGTGCCCGCTGATCACGTGCACCGTCGCCTCGCCGGGGTTGTTGTGCTCTTCGAGGTCGCGCCCTGCCCGCAGGCCGATGACGGTCTGACGCAGGGCCTTCTCATGACCGCCGTACACGGTCTTCGCGCTCCGCCCGCTGGGGGCGTCGGCGGCGAGCTTGAGTTCCTGTCGCGCCTGTGCGACGAGGGAGATCTTCTGCGACACGGTCACCTCCGCTTCCGCGCCCAGTCAACCACTGTTCTGCGCGCGCCGGGCCGTGCCGCGCGCGCCCTTTGCCGTTGAGAGTGCAACTGGTCGACGAGAGATAGGGAAGCAACCGCTCCCTCGTCCACCCGCTGCACTCTCACTGCTGAGAGAGGGTGCGAGGACGGGGATGGGAGAGGGGATGCCGCGGGCTCAGGCCGCGACCGCGGCGACGGCCGCGATCGCCGAGGCGAAGAAGCCGAGGCCGTCGACACCCGAGCGCATCGCGGCGGCGGTGTCGGGTCCGAAGCCCGGCTCGGTCGCGTGCTCGGGGTGCGGCATGAGACCCACCACGTTGCCGCGCTCGTTCGTCACGCCGGCGATGTCGTTCAGCGAGCCGTTCGGGTTGACGCCCAGGTAACGGAACGCGACCTGGCCCTCGCCCTCGATGCGCGCCAGCGTCTCGGTGTCGGCGATGTACCCGCCCTCGCCGTTCTTCAGCGGGATGACGATCTCCTGGCCGGACTCGAAGGCGCTGGTCCAGGCGGTGTCGGCGTTCTCGACGCGCAGCCTCTGGTCGCGGCGGATGAACTGCTGATTGGCGTTGCGGATCAGGCCGCCCGGCAGCAGGTGTGCCTCGACGAGCATCTGGAAGCCGTTGCAGATGCCCAGCACGGGCATGCCGGCGGCCGCGGCGTCCTTCACCTCCGCCATGATCGGCGAGAGCGCGGCGATCGCGCCCGAGCGCAGGTAGTCGCCGTAGCTGAAGCCACCCGGCAGCACGAGCGCGTCGACGCCATCGAGGTCGTGCGAACCGTGCCACAGGGCGACCGGCTCGGCACCCGCGATGCGCACGGCGCGCTGCGCGTCGCCGTCGTCGAGCGAGCCCGGGAAGGTGATGACCCCGATACGGACGGTCATTCCACGACCTCGATGCCCACGACGTCTTCGATCACGGCGTTCGAGAGAACCTCGTCGGCCACGCGCTTGGCCTCGGCGAGCACGGCGTCGGTGACCTCGCCCTCGACGGTGAGCTCGAAGCGCTTGCCGATGCGCACCGCGCTGAACGCGCTGTCGCCGATGCGGTTCAGGGCGCCGGCGACGGCCTTCCCCTGCGGATCGAGCAGTTCGGCCTTGGGCATGACGTCGACGACGATGGTGGGCATTGAGGGCTCCGGATGTCGCGGAAAAGGGTGCCCCACCAGTCTACGGGCCCGCGCCGCGCCGTTTCGCTGGGAGCCGTGGGCCCCTCGTCGCTGCCGGCGCGGCCCGGGTCCGCGGCATCCACCCCCCACCCCACGTCCGCGGCATCCACCCCCACCCCCACCCACCCCCACCCTCCACGTCCGCGAGAGAACAACTGCAGGCCGAGGATGCGGGCAATACCCGTTCTCTCGGCGAGCAGATGTTCTCTCGCGGATCGCGGCGAGGGTGCAGCGGGGTCCGTTATCGAACCGTGATGCAATCTGTGGGAGCGCTCCCTTGACGTGCGTGGGAGCGTTCCCATACTCTGGATCGCACCGTGAGTGGGAGCGCTCCCACAAGGATGCTCGCAGGCCGACGCGCTCCCGCCCACTCCTCCGCATCACCCGAAGAAATCCGCACACCACAAAGGAGTGACATCGTGAAATCACGTGCACTGCGGCGCACCGTCATCGTGACGGCAGCCGTGTCCACCGCCGCCATGGCCCTCGCCGGCTGCGCCAGCAGCAGCGGCAGCTCGGGCTCCGGCGACTCGAACGAGAAGATCACGCTCACCGTGACCACGTTCGGCACCATGGGGCTCGACTCGCTGTACAAGAAGTACGAGGACTCGCACCCGAACATCACCATCAAGGCCACGAACATCGACACCGGTGACAACGCGCTCACCGACTGGCAGACCAAGCAGGCCGCCGGTTCCGGGCTTCCCGACGTGCAGGCGGTCGAAGAGGGTTGGCTCGCCAAGGTGATGCAGGTCAGCGACTCGTTCACCGATCTGCGCGACTACGGCGCCGACAAGATCTCCGACAACTGGGTCGACTGGAAGGTCAAGCAGGCCACGGACGCCAACGGGCGCATCATCGGCTACGGCACCGACATCGGTCCCGAGGGCCTCTGCTACAACAGCAAGCTCTTCGCCGCGGCGGGCCTGCCCACCGACCGCGACGACGTCGCCAAGCTCTTCGGCGGCGACGACGCGACCTGGGAGGACTTCTTCAAGATCGGTGAGGAGTACCACGAGAAGACCGGCAAGGCCTGGTACGACCAGTCGGGCTTCATCTGGAACTCGATGGTCAACCAGCTCCCCGAGGGGTACTACACCTCTGACGGTCAGCTGAACGTCGAGAACAACGCGGAACTCAAGGCCCGCTGGGCGCTGCTCGCGCAGGGTGCGGCCGACGGCCTGTCGAGCAACCAGACCCAGTGGGACTGGGGCGGGGGCAAGGCCTTCGTCGACGGCTCGTTCGCGACCTTCGTGTGCCCGGGCTGGATGCTCGGAAACCTCAAGGGCAGCACCGAGGCCGCGGGCGGCGACGCGAGCTCCGGGTGGGACTTCGCCGACGTGTTCCCCGGCGGCCCCGCGAACTGGGGCGGGTCGTTCCTGACCGTGCCGACCACGTCGAAGCACCCGAAGGAGGCCGCGGAACTCGCCCAGTACCTCACCAGCGAGCAGTCGCAGGTGACCGCGTTCCAGGCGGCCGGTGCCTTCCCGAGCAACATCAAGGCGCAGAGCGACTCCGGTGTGACCGGTGCCAGTGAGCTGACGGCGTTCTTCAACGATGCGCCGATCGGCAAGATCCTCGCCAAGCGCGCCGAGGGCGTCGTCGCCCAGTACAAGGGTCCGGATGACTCGGTCATCCAGTCTCAGGTGTTCGGCCCGAGTGTCCAGCTGCTCGATGCGGGCAAGGCTGACGGCACCAAGGCGTGGAACAACGCGATCAAGCTGCTCAACCAGCTCGTGGTCAACAAGTAGCGGACCGGTTCCGCAAGCCGCCGGCGGCCCCTGCGCCCCCCCACAGGGGCCGCCGGCACCCCCTTCTCGTCAGGTGCATTCGTCATGACTTCCACACTCTCTTCGCCGCCGCGACGGCAGACGCGCCCGAACGCGCCGCAGCCCGCGGCATCCAACTCCCGGCTCACTCTCCGCCAGCGTCTGAACCGCTGGGATGTGCGGTACTCGCCCTACTTCTACGTGGCGCCGTTCTTCATCCTGTTCGGCCTGGTCGGTCTGTTCCCGCTGCTGTACACGTTCGTCGTGTCGCTCAACGACTGGAACCTGCTCACCGGCCCCGGGGACTGGGTGGGCTTCCACAACTTCGCGGCCGAGCTGACCGATCCGCTGTTCTGGAACTCGGTCTTCAACACCTTCAGCATCTTCTTCCTGTCGGCGATCCCCCAGCTGATCGCCGCGACCGTCATCGCCGCCGTGCTCGATCAGAACCTGCGCGCCAAGACGTTCTGGCGCATCTCGGTGATCCTGCCCTACGTGGTCACGCCCGTGGCCGTGACGCTCATCTTCTCGAACATGTTCGGCGAGAAGTACGGCCTGATCAACAACCTCCTCGAGGCCTTCCACCTGCCCGGAGTCATGTGGAAGAGCGACACCCTCCCCGCCCACATCGCCATCGCCACGATGGTGAACTGGCGCTGGACCGGGTACAACGCGCTCATCCTGCTTGCCGCCATGCAGGCGGTTCCGCGTGACCTGCACGAATCCGCCGCGATCGACGGCGCCGGCGCTGCACGCCGGTTCTTCTCGATCACGATCCCGAGCATCAAGCCCACGTTCATCTTCGTCATCATCACCGCGACGATCGGCGGACTGCAGATCTTCACCGAACCGAAGCTCTTCAACGCCGCGAGCGCGATACCCGGCGGCGCGCAACGCCAGTATCAGACGACCGTGCTGTATCTGTGGGACCTCGCGTTCAACCGGCAGCAGTTCGGCAAGGCCGCCGCCGTCGCATGGATCCTGTTCCTGATCATCGTCATCGTCGGGCTCGTGAACTTCCTGCTCACACGCAGCATCTCGGGTGCCGAGACCAAGGCGATCTCACGACGCAAGGCGCGCCGTCTGGCGCGGGTGCGCGAGCGTGAAGCCGCGTCCGTCGCGTCGATGCGCGCAGAAGGGAGCATCGAATGACCGCGCAGACCCTCACCCCACCGGTCTCGACCACCGCCCCGCGGGCCGCGCGCCATCGACGCGGCGGGCACGGCATCGAGCGCCGCCCGGGTTGGTTCAGCTACACGCTCGTCGTCGTGTTCTTCGTCGCCGGTGCCTACCCCCTGTACTGGTCGTTCGTCATGGGCTCGCGCGACAACGCCGCGATGACGCAGACGTGGCCTCCGCTGCTGCCCGGCGGGCAGTTCTGGAAGAACGTCGCCGTCGTGTTCGACACGATCGACTTCTGGAAGGCCCTGGGCAACTCCATCGTCGTGGCCGCCGTCATCACGGCCTCGGTCATCCTGTTCTCGACCCTGGCCGGATACGCCTTCGCGAAGCTGCGCTTCCGGGGCCGCGAGGGGCTGATGGTCTTCGTCATCGCGACACTCGCGGTGCCGACGCAGCTGGGCATCATCCCGATGTTCATGGTCATGAAGCAGTTCGGCTGGACCGGCACGCTCGGCGCGGTGATCATCCCGACGCTGGTCACGGCGTTCGGTGTGTTCTTCATGCGGCAGTACCTCGTCGACGTCATCCCCGATGAACTCATCGAGGCGGCCCGCATCGACGGTGCGAGCATGATCCGCACGTTCTGGCACGTCGGTGTTCCGGCGGCACGTCCGGCCATGGGAATCCTCGGCATGTTCACGTTCATGACCGCCTGGACCGACTACCTGTGGCCGATGCTCGTCGTCCCGCAGAATCCGACGCTGCAGGTGGCGCTGAGCCAGTTGCAGAGCGCGAAGTACGTGGACTACTCGGTCGTCCTCGCCGGCGCGGTGCTGGCGACCATCCCGCTGATCATCGTCCTCGTCGTCGCCGGCAAGCAGCTGGTCAGCGGCATCATGGCCGGTGCTGTGAAAGGCTGACTCTTGACGACACCTCGTTCGACCCTTCTGAGAGAGGACTCCGCCCATATGAGCACGATCGGCCGGCCGTTCCCGCAGGACTTCCTCTTCGGGGCGGCGACCGCTGCCTATCAGATCGAAGGCGCGGCCCATGAAGACGGGCGACGCGACTCGATCTGGGACGTGTTCTGCCGCGAGCCGGGCGCCGTCATCGGCGGCGACAACGGCGACGTGGCGTGCGACCACTACCACCGCTATCGCGACGACGTCGCGCTCATGAAGCGCCTGGGCCTGCAGACCTACCGTTTCTCAGTGTCGTGGTCGCGGGTGCGTCCCGACGGCGGTGCGCTGAACCCCGCCGGACTCGACTTCTACAAGCGCCTGGTCGACGAGCTGCGCGAGGCCGACATCCTGCCCTGGCTGACCCTGTACCACTGGGATCTGCCGCAGGCCCTGCAGGATCGCGGCGGCTGGACGGCGCGTTCCACGGCCGATCTGTTCACCGAGTACGCGCTCGACATGCACGACGCGCTGGGCGACCGGGTGCCCGTGTGGACGACGCTCAACGAGCCGTGGTGCGCCTCGTTCCTCAGCTACACCGGCGGCGAGCACGCCCCGGGCCACCACAGCATCGAGGAGGGCCTGATCGCCTCGCACCACCTGCTGCTCGGCCACGGGCAGACCGTGCGCGAGCTGCGGGCCCGCGATGCGTCTCTCGACCTCGGCATCACGCTGAACCACACGGTCGCCGATCCCGCCGACCCGCAGAACCCGGCCGACGTCGATGCCGCGCGGCGCGTCGACGGCCAGTTCAACCGGTGGTTCCTCGACCCGATCCACCGGGCGTCGTACCCCGCCGACATCGTCGAGGACATCCGGAAGGTGGATGCCGCGGCCGTGGCCTCGTTCGAAGCGGCCGTGCACGACGGCGACCTGGCGGTCATCGCGCAGCCGATCGACACGCAGGGTGTCAACTACTACCACGGCGACCTGCTCTCGGGCACCGCTCCCGAGCACCCGCCCGTGTCGGGCGCACCGGCCACCACGCGCCCCGGACGCAGCCCGTACCCGTCGGATGCCGGTATCCACGCCGTCGAACGAGGCCTGCCGCGCACGAGCCAGAACTGGGAGGTGCAGCCCGAGGGCCTCACCCGCCTGCTGCGCCGCGTGCACGACGAGTACACCGGTGAGAAGGGGGTGCGCCTGTTCGTCACCGAGAACGGCGCGGCGTACGACGACGTCGTGACCGATGGCGCCGTGCACGACGCCGACCGTGTGGAGTACGTGCGCGCCCACCTGGGCGCGGTGCTGGACGCGGTGGATGCCGGAGTCGACGTCCGCGGCTACTTCTACTGGTCGCTGCTCGACAACTTCGAATGGGCGTGGGGCTACGCGAAGCGGTTCGGCATCGTGCGCGTCGACTACGACACGCAGGAGCGCACGCCCAAGGACAGCGCGCTGGAGTACGCCCGGATCATCGCCGAGCGCCGGCTCGATGACGTCTCGACCGCGGGTGCCCGGTAGCATCCCGCATGTGAAGCAAGCGATGAACCATGCGGCCGTGACGATCGAGGAGGTGGCCGCTGCGGCGGGCGTCTCGCGCTCGACCGTGTCGCGCGTGGTCAACGGGTCGACGGCGGTGAGCCCGGCGGCGCTCGACGCCGTGCAGAAGGCCATCGCCGATCTGAAGTACGTGCCCAACCGCGCGGCGCGGTCACTGGCGAGCCGGCAGACGCTGGCGATCGGGCTGGTCGTGCCCGAGGACACGACGCGGTTCTTCGGAGACCCGTTCTTCGCGTCGATCGTGTCGGGCATCAACGAACGCCTCGTGCGGTCGGACTACGTGCTGAACCTCTTCATCGCCAGCGACGACCCCGGCCACAAGATGACCAGCTACATGCGCGGCGGCAACGTCGACGGCGCGATCATCGTGTCGCACCACACGAGCGACACCTTCGTCGATCGCATCGCCGCGACCATGCCGGTCGTGTACGGCGGGCGCCCGGTGCGCCACCGCGAGGGCGACTACTACGTCGACATCGACAACATCGCCGCGAGTCGGGATGCCACGCAGTACCTCATCTCGACGGGCCGCCGCCGCATCGCGACGATCACCGGGCCCCTCACGATGGCGAGTGCCGTCGACCGTCTGCAGGGCTTCCATTCGGCGCTGCGCGACGCCGGTCTGCCCGAGGGGCTGAACGTCGACGGCGAGTACACGTCGGACGGGGGAGCCGAGGCGATGCGGCAGATCCTGGCTGCGGGCGATCCGCCCGACGCCGTCTTCGTGGCCAGCGACCTGATGGCCCGCGGGGCGATCGAGGTGCTGCAGGGCGCCGGCCTGCGCGTGCCCGAGGACGTGGCCGTCGTCGGGGTCGACGACTCGCCGGTGGCGACCTCGGCCGCCCCCGCCCTCACGACGATGCGTCAGCCGTCGTTCGAGCAGGGGCAGACGATGGCCGGGCTGCTGCTGGACATCCTCTCGGGCCAGAACCCGCCGCACGGCACCATCCTGGAGGCCGAGCTCGTGGTGCGCGCCTCGGCGTAGTCGCCCCGCGCCCGCCCGCGAGGTCGCACGGGTTTTCGCGAGGTCGCATGCGTTTTCGTGAGGTCGCACGGGTTTTCGCGATGTCGCACGCGCGCCGTGTTCATCTCGCAGGACGGAAGTGGGATCCCGGGCGTGTCGCGCGGCGTGTCGTGGGGGTTCGGCGAATTCTTCCTGCGAGATGAACACTCGCTGTCCGGTCGGCGGACGGGCGGACCGGCAGACGGCGCGGCCGCGGCTCAGCCGGCCGCGCGGCGCACCAGCTCGGCGATGCGCTCCTTGTCGGCATCGGTCAGCGACAGGATCGCGTACGACGTCGGCCACATCTGCCCGTCGTCGAGCAGCGCACTGGTCTCAAAGCCGAGGGTGGCGTAGCGGTCCTTGAACTTGGCGGCCGGCTTGAAGAACAGCACGACCTTGCCGCCGCGCGTGTAGGCGGGGAAGCCGTACCAGGTCTTCGACGCCAGCTGCGGGGCGACCTCGGTGACGATGTCGTCGATCCCCTCGGCGATCGCCCGGTCGCTGTCGTCCATGCCGGCGATGGCGTCGACGAGGTCCTGCCGGTCGATCGCGGCCTTCTCCTCGGAGGATTTGCCCTTGCGCTGCTGTGCCCGCAGCTCTGCAGCGCGCTGCCGCATCGCCGCGCGCTCTTCCGCGGTGAAGCCGGACTTGGTCGATGACTCGGTGCTCATGTGATTCACGATACGGATGCCGCATCCCGCGCGCTTCTCGAATCCTGCTCGAGCTCGAGCGACAGCTCTAGCGGGCCGAGCTCGTCGGCGATGCCGATGAGCTCGCGCGCCCCGCGCCCCAGCGGGCCGGCGCGATGCACCAGACCCCACCGCAGCATCGGCTGCTCGACGATCGGGATGTAGGCGGCCACGCCGCGGTCGTAGTACTTCAGGGCCTGCCCGCACGCGAAGGCGACGGCCTGGTTGTCGCTCGTGAGGGAGAAGAGCATCTCCTCACGGGAGGGCGTCGGGCGGTCGGGCTCGTCGCCGTGGCGCGCGACGGGGAAGATCGCCGACTCCCAATACTCGGGCACCGGCAGTCCCGACGGGAGCACGTCGTAGGCACCGAGCTCGTCCAACGACACGGAGGCGCGGCCGGCGAGCTCGTGATGAGGCCCCACCATCAGCACGATCGGCTCGGTGAACGTCGTCGGCCCGACGTGGAGGTCGGGTTCGTCGACCGGCAGCCAGAGCAGTGCGACGTCGACGTCGCCGCTGCGGACCGGGGTGAACGGGTCGTCGATGCGGATCTCGCGCAGACGCAGATCCACCTGGGGGAAGCGGCTGCGGAACAGGGCGGTCAGCGGTGCGAGGTCTTGCCACATCGGACCCATCACGCCGAGCGCGACCGCTTCGGGGCCGCCCCGCGCGGAGTTCGTCGCCGCCTCGACGCCCTCGAGGATGCGCCGGTACCCGGCCTCGAGGTCGTCGCGCAGCTGGACGCCGAGCGGAGTCAGCGTCACCCTGCGGCTCGTGCGCTCGAACAGGGGCGCGCCGATCCGCTTCTCCTGCTTGGCGATGGCCTGACTCACGCGCGGCGGTGAGATGTACAGCCTCTCCGCGGTGCGGCCGAAGTGCAGCTCCTCGGCGAGCGTCAGGAAGATCTCGATGTCACGCAGCTCCACCCCCGTCATCCTTCCCGATCGTTAACCCTCGGCGCAACGGGCGTTTCGCGACTGGACATTGTTCGGGATCTTCGCGCCGACGAGGCTTTTCTCATCAGCAAGAACCATTCGGACAAGGAGAGATGACATGACTTCGACGATGACCATGACCCCGCGGATGTCGAACCCGGCCGCCGTCCTCGACGGTGCGTCGAGCGCGATCTTCGCGCTGATGAAGGCCGCGCAGCAGACCGATCTTGCGCACGCGACGCTCGAGCTCGTGCACCTGCGGGTCAGCCAGATCAACGGGTGCAGCGCGTGCGTGGACGCGGGCGTGAAGTCCGCGAAGCAGGCGGGCGAGACCGACGAGCGGCTGCACGCGGTCGTCGCCTGGCGCGAGATGCCGTACTTCACCGACGAGGAGCGCGCGGCGCTCGCCCTGGCCGAGAGCGCGACGCGCCTGGCCGACCGGCCCGACGCCGTCTCGGACGAGGTGTGGGAAGAGGCGGCGAGCTTCTTCGACGAGCGGCAGCTGGCCGCCCTCGTCCTCTACATCGCGACGACGAACCTGTTCAACCGGCTGAACGCGACCACGCGTCAGATCGCCGGCGCCTCCTGGTCGTGAACCGGGCCGGCGACAGCACCACGAACGACGAACGAAAGGCACGATGATGGCAACCGTACGAACCCACAGATACACCGTCGAGACCGGCAACCTCGCCGCGATGCTCGAGAAGCGCACGAACCTGATCCGCGGCATCCGCTCGGCCAACCCGGCCTTCACCGCCGCGACCCTCATCAAGATGGATGACGGCTCGTACCTCGACATCTGGCGCTGGGACTCCGCCGACGACATGCAGCGCGCCGCGCAGGCCGCGGCGGCGTTCCCCCTGGTCGGCGACACGCTGTCGTTGACGGCGGACCACACGATCATCGACGGTGAGATCCTCGACGAACGATAGGCCGCACGGCGGCCGACGACGGAAGGGATGATGTGACCATGAGCACTCACGAGGCGTCTGCAGGAGAAGAGATCGACGCGATCATTACCGCCGTCGGCGGGTGGCGGGCGGAGGTGCTCGCCGCCCTCCGCCGCGTCGTCGTCGGCGCCGATCCCGAGATCGTCGAGGAGATCAAATGGCGCAAGCCCTCCAAGCCCGAGGGCGTCGCCACCTGGACCTGCCGTGGGAACGTCTGCATGGCCGATGTGCTGAAGAAGGCCGTGCGCCTCACCTTCCCGCAGGGCGCACGGCTGGACGATTCTGCCGGCCTCTTCAACGCCCGGCTGGACGGCAGCACGGTCAGGGCGATCGACGTCTTCGAGGGTGCGCAGGTCGACGAAGACGGGTTGCGGGAGCTGGTGCGTCAGGCGGTCGCGCAGAACCGGAAGGGGTGAGGATGCCGCGGCCGCCGTCTGCGAACGGTGCGAGCCGTGGCATCCCGCCATTCACCGCCGCCGCGCGGTGCGACCCAGCGCCCAGGCGCCGGCGGCCAGCACGCACGCCACCGCGATCAGTCCGCCCAAGTGCGCGGCCGTGGTGCCGATCACGCCGGTCACCGGCGAGCCGAGCACACCGCCGAAGAACTGGAACGCTCCGGTCAGGGCGGAGGCCGCACCGCTGGCGACCGCGGTCGCCTGCCCCCAGCTGTGGGCGGCCGGCAGCACGAAGCCGGCGCCCGCCGCGAAGACGGCGGAGAGCATCCACACGGCCCACTGCGGCCCGCCGACTCCGGCGACGACGAGGAGGGCGAGGCCGTTGCATCCACTCACCGCCAACCCGATGCCCAGCGGCACCGACGCGTGCGCATGACGTACGACCACGCGGAACACCAGCGTCGCCCCGAGCATTGCGGCCGCGTTCGTCGCGAACACCGCGCCGAAGACGGCGGGGGAGTGCCCGTACTCGGTCTCGACGATGAACGCCGACGTCGCGATGTAGGCGTAGAACCCGATCGAGAACAGCCCGATCGACACCGCGGCTCCGAGCAGTTCGCGATCGCGCAGCGCCGCCGCCAGCGCGCGCACCGCGCCGGATGACGTCGAGCGGGCGGCCAGCGTCTCGGGCACGAACAGTGCGAACGCCGCCGTCGTGAGCGCGCCCAGCACGGCCAGGGTGGCGAAGTCGCCGCGCCAGGTGAACACGTGCGCGATGGCCGCGCCGATCGTCGGGGCGATCACCGGGGCGATGCCGGTGACCACCGACAGCATGCCGATGCGCGACCCGGTGAGCCGGTCGTCGTCGGAGATGTCGCGCACGATGCTGCGCGCGACGACGATGCCGGCGGCACCGCACAGTCCGACCGCGACACGCACCGCCAGCAGCACCGCCGGTGTCGTCGCGGCGGCGCTGGCCGCCGAGGCGAGGGTCCAGCCGATCGCTCCGATGAGCACGATGGGGCGCCGCCCGTACCGGTCGCTGAGCGGCCCCCAGATCAGCTGCCCGATCGCGATGCCGAGCAGGCACGTCGTGACGCTGCCCTCGGCGAGCCAGGCGCCGCCGCCGAGCTCGTCCTGGATCTGCGGCAGCGACGGCGTATAGATGTCGACCGACAGGGGAGCGGCGGCCGTCAACAGCGCGAGGATCACGAGCGTGCGGATCGTGCGCGCGCGACTGCCGCTCACGGCGGACAGCGCATCGATGGGCACCCGCCGACTCTAGCCGACCTGGGGAGATCGTGTGCAGGATCGTGTGCGATCAAGGTTACGATATCGGCAGGCCGGCGCGATCGGCAGCTCGAGGAGGAGTGGGGTTCCCGTGGAGACTTTGCACCAGGACGTGTTCATCGTGGGTGCCGGACCCACCGGCCTCGCCTGCGCGGCGCTGTTGGCGCGTGACGGGATCGGCGTGACGGCGATCACCCGCTACCCGGGCTTCGCCAATTCGCCCCGCGCGCACATCATCAACCAGCGCACGATGGAGGTCTTCCGTGACCTCGGCATCGAGCAGCGGATCGTGGATGCCGCGATGCCCGCGTCGTTCATGGGCCAGGTCGTGTGGGCGGAGACGCTCGCCGGCCGCGAGATCGCGCGCCGACGCGGCTGGGGTGCGGGCGCCGACCGGCTCTCGGACTATGCGAAGGCCAGCCCGTGCGCGGTCGCGAACATCCCGCAGCACGTGCTCGAGCCGATCGTGAGCGACGCGGCGCAGGAGTTCGGCGCCGACATCCGCTTCAACCTCGAGCTCGTGCGCATGCGGCAGGAGCCCGACCGCGTCATCTCGCTGTGCCGTGACCGGGTCACCGGCGACGAGGTCGAGGTGATCTCGCGGTACGCGGTGGGGGCCGACGGCGACAACAGCGTGGTGTGCCGCGAGATCGGGTTCGACGTGGTCGGCCAGGCGGGCCTCGGACACATGGTCAACTACTGGGTTGAGACCGACCTGGCCGCCTACACCGCCCACCGGCCGGGATCGCTGTACCAGGTGTTCCGCCCGGGCGGTGCGGCGTTCACCGACAACGCGATGTTCGTGAACGTGAAGCCGTGGAACGAATGGGTCGTCGCCGTGCCCTACGACCCGGCCGTCGGCCCCGACCGCAGCGAAGAGGCGGCGAACGCCCTCGTACGCCGCTACGTCGGCGCCGACGTGCGGGTGCGCCTGATCGGCGCGTCGACCTGGACGATCAACGAGGTCCACGCCGAGCTGCTGAACAAGGGGCGCGTGATCATCGCCGGCAATGCGGCGCACCGGCACCCGCCGGCCGGGGGCCTGGGTGCCAACACGTGCGTGCAGGACTCCTTCGCCCTCGCCTACAAGCTCGCGGCCCTCGTGCGCGGCACGGCGGGACCCGGCATCCTCGACGACTACACCCGCGAGCGCGTGCCGGTGGCCCGCCAGATCGTCGCCCGTGCGAACCGCTCGCTCGAGGCGCTGATGGCGATCCCCGCGGCACTGGGCCTCGAGCCCGGGCTCAGCGCCAAGGAGGGCGACGCGCGCATGCACACGCGCTTCACCGACACCGCGGCCGGTGCCGTGCAGCGCGCGAAGCTCGATGACGCGCTGTACCTGCAGGACTACAACTTCAACGCCTCGGGCCTCGAGCTCGGGCATCACTACGTGTCCGACGGCATCACCCCCGACGGGGCGACCCCGCCCGCCGAGCACGACGCCGAACTGTACTACGAGCCCTCGACGACGCCCGGTTCGCCGCTGCCGCACGCGTGGGTCGCGCGCCCCGGCCAGGCTCAGATCTCCACGCTCGACCTGGTGGGACGCGGGCGGTTCACCCTGCTGACCGGCATCGGCGGGGAGGGATGGGCTGATGCCGCAGCCGGCCTCGACGTCGACGTCGTCGTCATCGGCCCCGGATGCGCGGTCGAAGACCCCTACGGAGACTGGGCGTCGCTGCGCGGTACCGACGAGGCCGGGTGCGTGCTCGTGCGTCCGGATCACCACATCGCCTACCGCTCGTCGGGGGCGCCGGGGGCGGATGCGGCATCCACCCTCTCCTCCGCGCTCGACCGCGCCCTCGGGCGCGCCGTCGTGCGCGTGTGAGGCCGCAGCACCTCACGCGCGCGCAGCACCTCACCCGGGTGTGACACCGCCCGCGCGTTCGCGCCACTGCGTGGGCGACTCGCCGTACGCGGCGCGGAACGCGCGCGCAAAATGCGCCTGATCGGCGAACCCGCACGAGGCCGCCAGCTGCCCGACCCCGATGCCCGTCAGCGTGGGGTCGGCCAGCGCCTGGCGGGCGCGCTCGAGCCGCCGCATCCTGATCCACTCCGACACCGACGTGCCGCGCTCGTGAAACAGCGTCTGCACGTATCGCACCGACATGTCGTTGTCTGCCGCGATGCGGCGCAGATCCAGCGGCTCGGGCAGGTGCGCGGCGATGTGCTCGATCACCCGCAGGAACGCCGGCGCGGAGCGATCCTGCGCCGCGGCGAGGTCGAGCGCCCCCGCGAGCATCGTCGTGAACAGCCCCACGACGTTCTGCACGATGCGGGTTCCACTCTGCCCCGCCAACAGTGCCGGATCGGCCAGCACCTCCTCGACGAACGGCACCACGAGCCGGGCGATTCCGCTGTCGGACGGCAGCGCGTGCCCGATGAGCGGCCGCAGCGCGGCGGGCGAGAGGTCGACGGCCGCGAACGGCGCGCGCACCATGAGCAGCTCGAAGGGGCCCGTGAACTCCCAGCGGTAGAGCAGCTCACTGGTCCAGTAGCCGATGTCGCCGGGTTCGAACACGAACGGGTCGGATCCGTCGGACGGATGCAGGATGCTGCGGCCGCCGTGCTGCACGAACATGATGTGCATCGGCGCGGGCATGCGCGCCACGTGCGCCGCGGTGCGCACCACGACGTGCCGTGGCGCGTCGATGCGGATGTGGTCGAGCTGGGTGCGATCGAGCTCGCCGCGCACGAGCCGGCCGCCGGGCGCGCCGGTGTCGAAGCGCCCCCAGGTGTCGAAGCTCTCGTCGAGCCGGTCGTCGTGCTCATGCCGCCGGGCCATGTGCGCCTCCCGTCAAAGAGCCCTGCGCGTGCAGGCAAGCACGCCGCCCGGCGTGCGGCGAAGCTGGAGGGGACCCCGACCCGGCGCGATGATGAGGAGAACACGGATGAACGAGACCCCGATGACCACCGATGTGCTCGTGGTGGGCAGCGGCCCGGCCGGTGCCACGACGGCGCTGCTGCTGGCGCGCCACGGCCTCGACGTCACGATGGTGACGCGTTCCCGCTGGGTCGCCGACTCGCCGCGAGCCCACATCACCAACCAGCGCACCATGGAGGTCATGCGCGCGGCGGGGCTCGGCCCCGCCGTCCGTGCGGCGTCGACGGCCGGCGCGCAGATGGCCAACCACGTGCTCTGCACGGCGCTGAACGGCACCGAGTGCGGGCGCGTCTGGTCGTGGGGCGGCGACCCCGCCCGCCGCGGCGAGTACCTGACCGCGAGCCCCGAGCTGGGCTGCGACATCCCGCAGGAGCGCCTCGAGCCGATCCTCGTCGGCGAGGCCGCGCGCCGCGGCGTGCACGTGCGCTTCGAGACGAAGTTCACCGGGCTGACGCAAGACGACGAGGGTGTCGACGTCACGCTCGAAGACCAGCGCGACGGCCGGGCCTTCACCCTGCGCGCGAAGTATGTCGTGGGCGCCGACGGCGGGCAGAGCCGCGTCGCCGAGGCCATCGGGCTGCCGCTGCGCGGCGAGGCGGGCGTCGGCAACGCCATGAACGTGCGCTTCACCGCCGACCTGTCGCGCTACGTCGCGGATCGTCCCGGTTCGCTGTTCGAGGTCATCCAGCCCGAGCGCGAGGGCGAACTCGGCCATGGCATGCTGCGCATGGTGCAGCCCTGGCACGACTGGGTGGCCGGCTTCGTGCACCTGGGCGAGCGCAACGCGACGCTGACGGACGAGGAGGCGATCGCCGAGGTGCGGGCACTGGTGGGCGATGCCGACCTCGACGTGCAGATCACCGGGCTGTTCCCCTGGCGCATCAACCACGTCGTCGCCGACCACTACCGCGTCGGGCGCGTGCTGTGCGCGGGCGACGCCGTGCACCGGCATCCCCCCATGAACGGACTCGGCGCGAACACCTGCATCCAGGACGGATTCAATCTGGCGTGGAAGCTCGCTTTCGTCCTCAAGGGGCTGGCCGGCGACGGACTGCTCGACACCTACAGTGCCGAACGGCAGCCGGTGGGCGCGCAGATCGTCGATCGTGCCATAGCGAGCTGGCACCAGGGCCGCGAGCTGCTGCAGGCGCTGCACGTGCATCCGGGCATGCCGGCCGACGAACGCCGGGCGCAGTTCGCCGTGCTGTCGGCGCTCACCGACGAGGGTGCCGCGCGCCGTGCCGAGGTCGCCGATGTGCTCGAGCGCAAGGCGTACATCTTCGCCGCGCACGGTGTCGAGATGAACCAGCGCTACGCCTCGAGCGCGGTCATCGCCGACGGCACGGACGACGACTTCGCGCGCGACCCCGAGCTGTACATCCAGCCGTCGGCGCGCCCCGGCGCGCGGGTGCCGCACGCCTGGGTCGAGCGGGGCGGTCGCACGGTGTCGACCCTCGACCTGGTCTCGCCCGAGTCGTTCACGCTGATCGCGGGAGTGCGTGGCGGGGAGTGGGTGGATGCCGCAGCCGCCGTCGCCGCCGAGCTCGGCGTGCCGGTGGTCGCCGTGCGGCTGGGCTTCGGCGGCGACGTCGCCGACCCGTACCGTGAGGCCGTAGCCCGCCTTCAGCTCGGCGAGCAGGGCGCCCTGCTGGTGCGGCCCGACCAGCACATCGCGTGGCGCGGTGAGGGCGACGACACGGACCCGCGGGCGGCCCTGCGCGAGGTGCTCGCGCAGGTGCTCGCCCGCTGAGGCCGGAGGGGTCAGGGCAGCACCGCCACCAGATCGACCTGGATGCGGGTCGCGCCGTCGAAGGTCGCCGCCATCACCTGGCGGGCGGGCCGCGACGCGGCATCCGGGAACATCTCCTGCCAGTGCGCGTTCAGCGCCTCCCGATCGCGGTAGTCCTCGGCGCGCAGCCACACCGTCAGCTTGGCGACGTCGTCGACCGATCCGCCCGCGGCGGCCATCAGCTCGCGCACGTGCGCGAACGCGTTCGCGACCTGCGCATCGAGCGAGGCGGGCATCTCCTTGGTCTGCGGATCGCGCCCGGTGAGCACGCCCGAGAACAGGAACGGACCGATGCGGCTGGCCGCGGGCACCGGGTTCGCATGCGCGAACCCGTCGATGTGGATGCTCTGACGAGAGGCCATGCCTCTTATCCTTCCGCGACCACGCGGTTCTCGATCGCCCCGAGTCCGGAGATCTCGGCGCGCACCACATCGCCCACCTTCAGGAAGCGGCCGGTGGGCGCCCCGATGCCGGCGGGCGTGCCGGTGGCGAGGATGTCACCGGGCATGAGCGTCATCACCTGCGTCAGATACGCGATCTGCTCGTAGATGTCGTAGATCATGTCGTTGGTGTCGAAGTCCTGCCGCACCTGGCCGTTCACCGTCAGCTGCATGTGCAGATCGAGCGGGTCGGCGATCTCATCGTCGGTCGTCAGCCACGGCCCGATCGGCCCGTGCGTGTCGAACGACTTGCCCAGTGTGAACGTGGGCGAGCGCTTCTGCAGCCAGTCGCGCACCGACACGTCGTTCGTCACCAGATACCCGGCGATGACCGAGCGCGCGTCCTCGACGCTCACGTGCCGGCACTTCTCGCCGATCACGACGCCCAGCTCGATCTCGTAGTCGAGCTCGTCCGAGATGGCGGGCTTGACGATGTCGTCGGTCGGGCCCGTGATGCACGAGACCTGCTTGTTGAACCACAGCTGGCTCGTCGGGGTCGGGATGCCGGCGGCCGCCGCCTCGGCGGCGTGCTCCTTGTAGTTCATCCCGATGCCCAGATACTTCTGCGGGTCGTCGATCGGCGCGTGCAGGTGCACGTCGGCCAGGGCGTGACGGGGGCCGGATGCCGCCTCCAGCGCCTCCCGCAGCTCGGGCAGCTGCGGGATCAGCGCGCGCAGCGAGGTGCTGACGCCGGGAACGCCCGACAGCTCGACGATCTCGTCGCCCTCGACGCGTCCGATGCGGACGACACCGCCGGCGGCGGGGCTGAAGCGTGCGAGTTTCATGCGGACTCCTGCTGCGCGGCGTCCCGCGACTCACTGGGCAGCCTGCCCCAGACCTCTTCGCCGTGCGGCGTCATCTGGAAGCTCACGTACCGCCATTGCCCGTCGTCGCCGCGATGCAGCACCTGGGTGACGGGGCCGGCGAGCGTGCGCTCGCCGCCGCCCGGGGCGCGCATGCGGTTGGTCAGCTCGCCGGTGACGATGGCGATGTCGCCCGACACGCGCATGTTCAGTTCGCCGCGCCACATGTCCAGATAGGCGCGACGTGCGGCGACGTGCTCGAGCAGATGTGCCTTGTCGTGCACGAGCCCGGGGGCGTGGATGTGCACGAGGGAGTCCTCGAACAGCTCGTCGAGCGCGTCGAGATCGCCGTCGATGAGCGCTTCGCGTCGCCGGGCCTCGACGGCGAGCAGCGCGGCGCGGGTGGCCTCGTCGGCCGGTGCGAGCCCCGTCATCGGGCGGCCTCGGCACCGGCCTTCGCGCCGGTGAGGGCGTCGTCGGTGCGGAAGCCGGTGGCCTCGTCCTGCGCGAAGCCGATGCGCTTCTGGCCGACCATCGCGTGGTAGCCGCTGAAGATCGCGTTGGCCTCTTCGAGCGGCAGCACCTTCTCGATGTCGTCGAACGGCTGTCCCTCGGTGCGCTCCTCGACCATGCGGCGGATGACCTCGTAGCCCTCGCCGCGGTGCGACATGACGATGGCGTTGACCATCTTCAGGCGCTCGCCCTCGAAGGCCTTGAGAGCCTCGGCCGGGTCGGCGATCTCGGCGAGCTTGGTCGCCAGTGTGTTGCCGTCGACGATCGACTGGCAGGCGCCGTTGCCGCCGCGCGGATACATCGCGTGCGCGGCGTCGCCGATGAGCACGACGCGGCCGTCGGTCCAGCTGTCGAGCGGGTCGTGCCGGATGAGCGGGAAGAGGTAGACCTCGCGGTTGTCGCGCAGCATCTGCTGCACGTCCAGGAAGGGGATCTTGCACTGGTCGTAGTAGTGCATGACCTCGTCGATCGAGCCGAGCTGGTTCCAGTCCTCGATCGACTCGTCGCGGGTGGCCTCGACGACCCAGTTGACCAGGGACTTGCCCGATCCCTCGAAGTCGTCGGCGATCGGGTAGACGATCATGCTCGAGATGTCGGGCGCGCCGATGTGCAGAATGGTGTGTCCGTCGCGGAAGGGCTCCATGAGCGTGGTGCCGCGCCACATCGTGATGCCCGAGTACACCGGCTCGGCGCTCTCGGGGTGCATCTGCCGGCGCACGACCGACTTGATGCCGTCGGCGGCGACGAGCACGTCGGCGGTGACGTCTTCGGTGCGGCCGTCGGCGTGCTGCAGGTGCAGCGTGACCTTGTCGGCGTCCTGGTCATACGAGGTCAGGCGCGCGCCCTGCACCACGGCGTCGTCGCCGAGCCGCTCGATCACGGTGCGGTACAGCAGCATCTGCAGGATGCCGCGGTGCACGAAGCGCTGCTCGTACTCGTAGCCGGCGGCCTTGCCGCACAGCTCGGCGTAGATCTCCTGGCCGTACTTGTTGTAGAAGATCGACTCGCGCGCCTCGACCGAGATCGACCGGAACTCGTCGAGCAGGCCCAGCTGGTCGAACTCCTCGGCCGCGTAGGTCTTGACGTCGAGGCCGACGCCGAGGGGCTTCAGCTCGGGGACGGTCTCGTAGATGCGCGGGCTGAAGCCCTTCTGGTGCAGGCGGAGGGCGGCCGCAAGTCCCGCCGGGCCGGCGCCGATGATGGCGATGTCGAGCATGGTGTTCCTGTTCTGTTCTGGAGAGGGAAGGTCGGTGACGCTCACGCGACGGGAACGCTGACGGGCAGCACCTCGTCGAGGAAGCGGAGAGTGGATGCCCGGGCTCGGGCGGCGCTGCGCGGGTTGTACGCCGCGAACGGGTTGGGAGGATCGGCGTGCGGGCTCGTGAACGCGTGCTTCGTATCGCTGTACAGGTCGACCTGCCAGTCGACCCCGGCCGACGACATCCCGCCCTGCAGGGCCGCGCGTTGCTCGGCGGTGGCCATCGGATCGTCGGCGCCCGTGCAGACCAGTACGTGCAGGTCGTCGGCAGCGGCAGCCCAGTCGAATGCGAGCAGGTCGAGCCCGCCGTGGATGCTGATCGCGGTGGTCGCCGCGCCTCCGGTCCGCAGGTATTCCAGTGCGGTCGAGCCGCCGAAGCAGTATCCGATCAGGCCGGTGCGCGCGGCGTCGACCTCGGGGCGGGCGCGCAGCAGGTCGTGGGCGGCGCCGATGCGCCGCATCCACCGCCCCCTATCGGCGACCGTACCGCCGATGAGCGGGCCGATCTCGTCCTGGCTCTGCGGGGTCGCGCGGTCGCCCCACATGTCGGCGGCGAACACCGCATAGCCGCGGGCGGCCCAGTCCTGCGCCTCGCGGACGACGTCGGCCGTGAGACCGAAAGCATCGTGCACGAGCGTGAGACCGGGTGCGGAGGCGGCGCCGGCGGGTGCGCAGAAGCAGCCCACCATGCGCTCGCCGTCGCAGTGGTACTCGACGTCGATGGTCACCAGGTCGTTCATGTGCTCCCTTGCACGGGTTCTCAGCTGTCGGGCGGGAAGTGTGGTGTGAGCGTATGGCAGATCGCACACGATTTCAAGCGCGATTGATTTCCTGGCAAAACATGCGTAAGAATGGATGGGTCGTGATTGCAGGAATTTTTATACATCTGATCAGGCATTCAAGCTTCAGCTTTGCGAAGGGGCCCCAATCGGGGCTACCTTTGGTCGACAAAGTTGCATAGGATTTCGCACACGATCCTCGATGACCGCGCCGTAGCGGTGCCCGTACCCGACGTTGGGGGAAGAGCTCGATGACCAATACCCGTCTTCCGGAGACCGGAACGACCTCACCAGACCCGTACACCGGTCTCGTCCTGCACGAGCGCAGGACGGTCGGCGAGCGCTTCCGGCATGCCCTCGGCTGGGGCTCGGCGCGCTTCTCGGTGATCGGCGTGTGGATCCTCTTCGTGATCCTCTACGCGATCCTGGTGCCCGACACCTTCCTGACCGCGGGCGCGTTCCGCACGATCTTCGGCAGCCAGCAGTCGCTGGTCTTCCTCACCGCATCGCTGCTGTGCACGATCATCGTCGGCGAGTTCGTCGACATGTCCGTCGCATCGAACTTCGGCCTGGCGGCCACCCTGGTGACGGTGCTCAACGTCAACCACGGCGTCAACGTGTGGGTCGCCGCGGTCATCGCCATCGCCGCCACGACCGTCGTTGGGCTGGTCAACGCCCTGCTCATCGTGAAGGTCGGCGTCAACACGATCGTGGTCACCCTCGGCATGGGCACCTTCCTGCTGGGCATCGGCCTGTGGCTGAGCAACCTCATGCCGGTCAGCGGCCTGCCGTCGGAATTCGCGCAGATCGCGCTGTTCGAGATCCTCGGGCTGCCGCTGAGCTTCTACATCGGGCTCGTGCTCATGCTCGGCTTCGCGTACGTGCTCGCGTTCACCCCGCTCGGCCGCAACATGCGCTTCGTCGGTGAGAACCGCGAGGTCAGCCGCCTTGCCGGTGTGCGTGTCACCCGCGTGCGCATGGGCGCCTTCATCTTCGCGGGCCTCATCGCCGGCATCGGCGGCGTGATCTCGGCAGCCGGCACCGGGGGCTTCGACCCGGCCAGCTCGCAGGCGTACCTGCTGCCGATGTTCGCGGCCACGTTCCTGGGCACCGCGGTGCTCTTCCCCGGCCGCTTCAACCCGATCGGCACGCTCATCGCGATCTACTTCCTGGCCACCGGCGTCCTGGGTCTCCAGCTGCTGGGCGCCACCTCGTGGGTCTCGAGCGTGTTCTACGGCGGCGTGCTGGTGATCGCCGTGACTCTGTCCACCATCCTCAACAAGAAGTCGCGCTGACCCGGGCGCGCACCTGCATCACAGCACCACCCACGAAGGAGTGAACCGATGACCTCTTCCCCCCGCATGCGTCTCATGCGCGCCGTGACCGCCGGTGCGGCGGTCGCCACCGTCGCGCTGAGTCTCGCCGCGTGCAGCTCGACGAGCGACGACAAGGCCGCCTCGTCACCGGCCGCGTCGGCCGAGAACACCGCTTCGTCGGCGCTGGCCGCTCTGCAGAAGCCTCTCGACGCATACCCGGTGCCCACCGAGCCCGTGACCGGTGCGACCGACCTGGCCGGCGGCACGCTGTACTACATCCCGATCACCTCGCAGTCGCCCGAGTTCGCGGTCGACCAGGCGGGCGTCAAGGCCGCGGCGGACGCCCTCGGCATGAAGGTGCAGGTCTGCGACGGCAAGGGCACGCCCACCGAGGTCAGCTCGTGCATCGACAACGCCACGAACGCGAAGGCGACGGGCATCATCCTCGACGCGGTGCCCTACGACATGGCCGCCAACTCGATCGCCGCGGCGCAGAAGGCCGGCATCCCCGTCGTGATCGGCAACCAGGTCGCCGACGACCGCCACCCCACCACGGCCACGTTCACCTACACCGCGGTCAGCGGGTCGGCGCAGCAGCAGGCGCTGGCACGCTGGATCATCGCCGACTCCGACGGCAAGGCCAATGTCCTGATCAACGAGACGACCGACGGCCACTCGCAGATCCAGTACGTCGAAGACGCGCTGTCGGTCTTCAAAGACGAGTGCCCGGGCTGCACCGTGGCCACCAACGAGATCTCGTCGGCCAACTTCTCGCAGGTGCCCAGCTCGACCAGCTCGGCGCTGCTGAAGAACTCCGACACCGACTACCTGATGGTCGAGTTCTCGCAGTTCCTGCAGGCGAGCCAGGCAGGCGTGCAGAACGCGGGTGCGAGCGGTCGTCTCACCGTCGTGACGGGCTCTGCGACCCTGAACGACATCAAGTCCGTCGCCGCGGGCACGATCGGCGCCGCCACCGCGCAGGCCTCGGCCTTCGTCGGCTGGATGTACGTCGACGCCACGCTGCGGCTGATCGCCGGCCAGGAGGTGCCCGAGTACACCATCCCGATCCGCCTGTTCACGAAGGACACCATGTCGGACGTGCAGCTGACCGACGCCGCCCAGGCCTCGGGCGAGTGGTTCGGCCCGGCCGACTTCACCGACCAGTTCAAGAAGCTGTGGGGTCTGGCGTGACGGATCTCGCCACCGCGACGAGCCAGGGCGGGGCTTCGACCTCGCCCCGGCTCGACGTGCAGAACCTCTGGATGACCTTCGGCGACAACCGCGTGCTGCGCGACGTCGCCATCGAGGTGCAGCCGGGCGAGATCCACGGCCTCGTCGGGCAGAACGGCTCGGGCAAGTCGACGCTCGCGAAGGTGCTGACGGGGCTCTACCACCCCGACGCGGGCACCCGGGTGAGCGTCGACGGGGCCGAGCTGAAGCTGCCCGTGCAGCCGCTCGAGGCCCGCGAGCGCGGCGTCGCCGTCGTGCACCAGAGCCTCGGCCTGTTCGATGACGACACGGTCCTCGAGAACCTGCGCATCGGCCGGCACCGTGCCAGCCGCTTCCTGCGGCGCATCGACTGGACCCACGAGCGCGCCGAGGCCGAGGCTGTGTTCGAGCGCCTGGGTCGCGACATCCCGCTCGATGCCAAGGTCGGCACGCTGCGTGAAGAGCAGCGCGCCACCGTGGCGATCGCGCGGGCGCTGCAGGATGCGACCCCGGGCCGCGGGCTCATCATCTTCGACGAGTCGACCCGTGCGCTGGGCCGCCCGTCGCTCGAGCACTTCTTCCGCATCCTCGACGACATCGTCTCGACCGGCACCTCGGTGCTGCTGATCACCCACCGCCTCGAGGAGATCGTCGACGCGGCCGACCGGGTCACGGTGCTGCGCGACGGCCGGATCGTCGAGATGGGGCATCCGGTCGAGGGCCTCGACGAGGCGAAGCTGGCCGAGCTCATGCTGGGCAAGACGCTGAAGCAGGAGGTGCGCGGGCATTCGTCGACGGTGGATGCCGCGGCCCGCCCTCTGACGGTCACCGGCCTCCACGGCGCCGATGTGGTCGACGCGTCGCTCGACGTGCGCCCCGGCGAGGTGCTGGGCCTGACCGGCATCGCCGGCTCGGGCTACGACGACGTGCCGTATCTGCTCAGCGGCGTCACCCCGCCCGACGGCGGCACGCTCGGGCTCGCCGAGCGCGAGCTGGGGCTCGGCAGGCTGACCCCGGCCGACGCGATCGCCGCGGGTGTCGTGCTGGTGCCCGAGGGGCGCGAGCACGCGGGTCTGGCGATGGGGATGTCAGTGGAGGAGAACACCGTCTTCCCGCAGACGAGCCGCTCGCGCGCGCAGCTGAAGCCGTTCTCGCGCAGCGGTGAGCGCGCACAGGTCGCCGACTGGATCGACCGCCTCGACGTGCGCCCGCCCGACCCGAAGGCCATCGTGGGCAACCTCTCCGGCGGCAACCAGCAGAAGGTGCTGCTGGCCAAGTGGCTGGCGATGGACCCCGAGCTGCTGCTGCTGCACGAGCCGACCCAGGCCGTCGACGTCGGTGCACGCCAGACGATCGTCGCGGCAGTCCGGGCGGCCGCGGCATCCGGCCGTGCCGTCATCGTCGCCGGCGGCGACGAGAACGAGCTGTCGCTGCTGTGCGATCGCGTGCTCGTGTTCGAAGACGGCAAGGTCGCCCGCGAGCTGCGCGACGACCTCAGCCCCGAGAGCATCGTGCGCTCGATCTACACCCAGCAGGGGCGCGGCCGACTGCGCACCCGCGCCGCCGAGAAGAACTGACAGAACAGAAGAGAACGAGGAGCGGCATCCATGACCGTCGTCGACATCAACATCCACCACCTCCCCGAGGACCTTTTCACCAACGAGAAGATCCTGAACGGCTTCCTGAACTCCGCGCCGCGCGGGTTCGGCGAGATCGCCTATGTGACCGAGACCGAGCAGGGCAAGAAGCACCTCGTGCTCGAGAAGCCCGCCGGGCACCAGAACCTCAACTACGTCGAGGGCGACTACTCGGCCGAGGCGAAGCTCGCCGTCATGGACGACGCCGGCGTCGACTACGGCATCATGCGCGTGCCGGTCTGGCAGGAGTGGCTGGACCTCGAGACCTGCAAGGCCGTCAACGACAACGCCGCCGACATCGTGAAGCGCTCGAACGGCCGGCTCTTCTTCACCGCGGCGGTGCCGCCGTGGGGCGGCAAGGAGAACATCGACGAGCTCAAGCGCTGCATCGACCTGGGCGCCGTCGGCGTGCAGCTGGCGTGCCACTACGGGCAGCTCTACCTCGACGACCCGGTGTTCGAGCCGTACTTCCGCGAGATCGAGAAGCTGAACATCCCGGTCATCGCGCATCACACGCCGCTGCCGGTCGAGTGGCACTCGGTCATCGACTACACGAACCTGCGCCGCGAGTACGGCCGGGTCATCGACCAGGGCATCGCCGTGGGCCGCGAGCTGTTCAGCGGCATGTTCGACCGCATGCCGGGCCTGAAGATGATCCACACGATGATGGGCGGCAACTGGTTCGCCAGCACCGAGCTGCTGACCCCGCACGCCTCGACGAAGAAGGAGTCGCTCACGCGCCTGGACTCGACCAGCGGCGAGAAGATCAAGAGCTACCTCGAGAACAACATCTTCTTCGACATGACCCATCCGCACTCGTGGGGCAAGACGCAGGTCGAAGCGGCGCTCGAGATCAACGGCGCCGACCACTACATGTTCGGCTCGTCGTTCCCCGTGTTCTACAGCTGGATGAGCCAGGGCGTCGACTTCCTGCAGAACGAGATCGAAGTCAGCGACGCCGACCGTGAGGCGGTGCTCTCGGGCAACGCCAAGCGCCTGTTCAACCTGCCGATCTGACCATGACGATGACCGACCTGACCGATCACGACATCGACGGATCGTTCTCCACCGCGCGCATCACCGCACGCGGGGAGGACATCCTCCTCACCTCCGACAGCTACCGCGAGTTCATCTACCCGCATGACGAGCCCTCGATCGCGAAGTACCGCGGCATGGACTACGAGCAGTTCGCCGATGAGAAGAAGAGCCCGTCGTTCGTGCAGGACCTGCTGAACTCATGGCAGGCGCTGTACGACGAGCCGTTCCGCGGGATCACCAACGACGGTGTGGTGAAGGAGGGGCTGTACCCCCTCCCGGCGAAGACCGAGCCGAACGACGAGGGCATGGTCACCGCGGCGTTCCGGTTCCTGGCCGCGCTCACCCCCGAGCAGCGCACCGCGGTGAACCACCCGGTCGACGCGCCCGAGTGGCGTGCGTGGAGCAACCCCGAGTTCGTGATCCACCGCGTCGGCGTCCGTCTCGAAGAACTGGGGGAGGATGCCGCGGGCGCGGCGCTCGCGCTGGTCGCGGCATCCCTCAGCCCCGCCGGATACGAGCGGGTCGTCGAAGCGATGGAGCTGAACGGGTACCTCGGCGACCTCGTCGATCTGCCGCAGATCATGAACGACCGCAGCTACTGGTTCTCGCTGTTCGGCACGCCGTCGAGCACCGAGCCCTGGGGCTGGCAGCTGTTCGGGCACCATGTCGCGCTCAACGTCGTCGTCGTGGGCGGCCGTCAGGTCGTGGCTCCCGTGTTCCTGGGTGCGGAGCCCGCGCTGTCGGACGAGCGCGCACCCCTGTTCGCCGCGCGCGAGGCGCTGGCGATCCGCCTGGGGCAGTCGTTCACCGACGCGCAGCGGGCGAAGGCGGTCGTCTATCGTTCGGTGCTCGACCCCGAGATGCCCGACGGCCGGGTGCACCCGGCCGACGAGCGACATGTCGCCGGGGCCTTCCGCGACAACCGCGTCGTGCCGTACGAGGGCGTGTGCGTGCGGGACTTCGACGACGCGCAGCGCAAGCTGCTGCACGAGATCGTCGACGACTTCCTGCTCCTGCTGCCCGACCACCAGCGTGCGCTGACGATGCAGCTGATCGGCGCGCACCTCATGGAGACCTGGGTGAGCTGGTACGGCGCGACCGACGGTTCGCAGCCGTTCTACCTGCGCGTCCAGAGCCCGGTCGTCATCGCCGAGATGGACCACCACGCCGGCGTCTGGCTGAACAACCGGCTGCCCGCACGGTTCCACGTGCACACCACGCTGCGTCTGCCCAACGGAAACGACTACGCGAAGGCGTATCTCGCGCAGTGGCAGGACCGCCACCGGCCCTGAGCCGGCCCCGACTCGCGTGACGGGCGGCCGCCGGACCCGAAGCGGCGGCCGCGCGTCTCGCGCAGCATCCCCCATCCCTTGCCAAAGCAGTCAAGAAGGAGAATCACATGTCGTACCCATTCCGAGCAGCCCGCAGCCGGGCGCTCGCCGTTCTCGCCGTCGGGGCCGCGCTGACCGCGGGCCTGGCCGCGTGCAGTTCCAGCAGCAGCGGCGGTGACGACGCGGGCAAGGCCACGGCGTCGTCGGGCGGTTCGACCGACTCCGCGCTGTCGCAGACCGTGGCGTCGCTCGAGAAGGAGCTCGATGCCTTCCCGGTGCCGACCGATTCGGTCGACGGCGTGGCGGACCTTGCCGGAGGCACGGTCTACTACATCCCGATCACCTCACGGGCGCCGCAGTTCGCGGTGACGCAGCAGGGGCTCACCGCCGCGGCGAAGGCCGCGGGGCTCAAGGTGCAGCTGTGCGACGGCGAGGGCACGCCGACCGCGATCTCGGCGTGCGTCACGCAGGCGCAGCACGCGAAGGCCGCCGGCATCGTCCTCGACGGCCTCGCCTACGACATGGCGGCCAACGCGATCGACGCCGCGCAGAAGGCGGGTGTGCCGGTCGTGCTCTCCAACCAGCTGCCCAGCGACCGGCATCCCGTCTCGGCGACGTTCGCGTACGCCGGCACGGCCGGCTCGCCGCAGATGGTGGCGCTCGCCGACTGGATCGCGCTCGACTCCGACGGCAAGGCCAACGTCCTCATCAACGAGGCCACCGACGGCGAGTCGCAGATCGCGTACGTCGACGCCGGCATCGCGGAGTTCAAGAAGGTGTGCCCCGGCTGCACCGTCACGGTCAACAAGATCTCGTCGGCATCGTTCCAGCAGATCCCGTCGTCGACGAGCTCGGCCCTGCTGAAGAACCCCGACATCGACTACGTGATCTCGGAGTTCGCCGAGTTCCTGCAGCCGACGCAGCAGGGCGTGCAGCAGGCCAGCGCGAAGGTCACGATGACCACCGGTGCGTCGGCCCTGTCGACGCTCAAGGAGCTCAAGGGCGGCGCGACGCTCGCCGCCGCCACAGCGCAGGCCGCGGGCTACCAGGGCTGGGTCGACCTCGACGCGATCCTGCGCCTGCACGCGGGGCAGACGGTGCCCGACTACGAGATCCCGTCGCGACTGTTCACCCCCGAGTCCGCGGGCAGCCTGACGCTCACGAGCGACGCCGAGGTCAGCGGCGAGTGGTTCGCGCCCACGACCTACACGAGCGACTTCCAGAAGCTCTGGGGCATGCAGTAGGCGATCGCGTCTGAGGAGCGGGTCGGGGCTGTGCGCCCCGGCCCGCCCCCTCTTTCAGCGAGACCGGGGCTTCCCCGCGATACCCAGGGCGTCGCCGTCGGTCTCGCGGAGAATCCCTTGATTCGGCGCCGGCCCTTCGCCTCGGGCTTTGCCCTCGCTCAGGGACCCGTCTTAGCGTGTTGGGCAGTCACTATCGGCAACCGTCGCCGAGCTTAGGCTGCAGAAATCGCCTGCTGAACCGTGCGGAGGGCCCGACAGGTCCCCGAGCGAGCGCAGCGAGACGGGGGGGGGAAGGGGACGGCCACCCGGCGGAGACACCGGTCATCCGATGCCTCGACCTCAGTGCCCGTCGCGCTCCGCGTCGTACTTGAGCACGGCATCCACCGTCTTGATCTCGTGGCGGCGCGCCGCGGTCTCGATCATCTCCGGGTCGGCGCCGCCCTCGATCAGGTCGATGAGCGACTCGTGCTCGGTCAGCGACGCGAGCGCGCGGCCCGGGGCGTACCAGAACGCCGAGCGCCGGATGACCTCGGCGCGCGCCCACTCCGAGATCACCATGTCGTTGAGCCGCGCGTCGGCGCAGCGCGAGCACAGCAGCTCGTGGAACTCGCGGTTCAACTGCCCGAAGCGGCCGGTGTCGAAGTTCGCGAGGGCGTCGCCCATCTCCTTGTTGAGGCTGCGGGCGTGGGTGATGTCGTCGGCGGTGAGGTGCTCGCTCGACAGGGCGGTCGCGTAGCCCTCGATGCGAGCGAGCAGCAGCATCGTGTGCTTCCACGCGTCGGTGTCGAACGTCTTGACGATCGCACCGACGTTGGGGATGATCTCGACCCAGCCCTCGGCCTCGAGACGGCGCAACGACTCGCGCCAGGGCACCGAACTGATGTTGAACTCGCGCCCGAGCTGGTCGATCACGAGACGCCGGCCGGGGCCGAACGTGCCGTCCATGATGCGCTCTTTGAGGGTCAGGTAGGCCTGTTCCGCCTTGCTCGCAGCAGCCACGTGCATTCTCCGCCGAGTCGAATTTTCGTACACGTCATCGTACAGGATCACCCGGCGAACCCGGGGGCTTCGCGGGCGCGTCCGCCAGGCACGCGAGCAGGCGGGCGATGACGGGATGCTGCGCCGCCCCCGGTCGCATGAGCACGAGCGCGCGCAGCGGACGCGGCGCGGGCGCGAGCTCGCGCACGACGAGATCGAAGCGGCGCAGGCTCGCCCGGTCGGGATCGGGGAGGACCCCCCAGGCTGTGCCGGCTTCGATGAACGGGATGCTGGTCTGGATCGTCTCGGCCGTGTGCACGGACGCCGGGGTCACGTGGTGCGCGCGCAGCGCGTCGTCGACGGCCTCGGGCAGGCTTGGCACGGCGGCGGTGCGCTGCGGCAGCACCAGGGTGCGCCCTTCGAACGTCGGCAGCGGCAGCGGGTCGGGCGCGTCGCTCTGGTCGGGCGGGAGCGCCGCCACGAGCGGCACGTCGCCGGCGTCGACGATGTCGAACTGGCCGCGGTGGCGCGCCGCGAAGCGCGGCCCGTCGGCGACCATGATCATCGCGACGTCGACGGTCCGGCGGCTGAGCAGGTCGATGGCCGTCCACGGCGGCGGGTCGGTGAGGCGCACTTCGACGTCGGGCGCGGCGTCGGCGAACGCACGCAGCAGGTGGGGGAGCCGGTGCCACAGCAGCGTGGGCACCACGGCGAGCGAGAGGCGCCCGGTCGTGCCGGCGCCGAATCGGCCCAGGGTCTCGACGATCTCGTCGGCCTCGCCGATCAGGCCGGCCGCGGCATCCAGCAGGTATCTCCCCGCACTCGTGGGCTCGACGCCGCGCGGCGATCGCACGAGCAGCGCGACGCCGACGGAGGCCTCGAGCTTGCCGATCGCGACGCTCAGTGAGGGCTGCGCCATGTGCAGCGCCTCGGCGGCGGCCGAGAACGAGCCCGCTTCGACCACGGCGCTGAAGTAGCGGAGGTGGCGCAGTTCCATGATCCTGATGATATCGACGGCACTGGTATAGGGCGAGGCTATGACGACCAGAGTCAAGAGGGGGCTTCTGTCGCGGCGCCGAGCGCCCGAGCATTGAAGCACCGACCCGAAGGAGATGGCGATGCTGCCCACCTGGAACCAGAACCCCCCGTTCACGCTCACGCGCGCGAGCCATGTGCGCCTCGCCGTGACCGACCTCGATGCGAGCCGCGACTTCTACCGCGACACCGTGGGCCTCGTCGTCACCGAAGAGGGCGACGACGTCGTCTACATGCGCGGGCTCGAAGAGTCGGCGCACCACAGCCTGGTGCTCGAGAAGGGCGATGTCGCGCAGGCGCTGCAGATCGGGCTGCGCGTGCGCACCGATGACGACATCGTCGCCGCCGAGAAGTACTTCGCCGCCAACGGCATCGAGCACGAGCGCGTCGAGGTGCCGCATCAGGGACCGACGCTGCGCTTCCGCGACCCGGTGGGCACCCACATGGAGCTCACCAGCTCGATGTCGCTCGTCGAGCGCAAGATGCAGAACTTCGACGAGTTCGTCGCAGGTGCCCCGCAGCGCCTCGACCACTACCAGTGCGTGACCTACGACGTGCAGGCGGCGACCGACTTCTGGTCGGGGCTGGGCATGCGCATGAGCGAGTACACGGCCAAGGACGACACCGACGAGCTGTGGGGCACGTGGATGGAGGTCAAGGGCAACACCCATGACCTCGTCTTCACCAACGGCCGCGGACCGCGCCTGCACCACTTCGCCTACACGGTGCCCGATGTCTCGTCACTCATGCGCGCGGCCGACGTCGCGGGCGCGACCGGCTTCGGCGAGGAGATCGACCGGGGCCCGGGCCGTCACGGCATCAGCAACGCGGTGTTCCTGTATCTGCGCGACCCCGACCAGCACCGCATCGAGCTGTTCACGACGCACTACCAGTTCATCGACCTCGAGGAAGAGCCCATCCGCTGGGACGTCAGCAACCGCCGCCGCGCCCAGCTGTGGGGCATGCCGGCGTCGCGCCGCTGGTTCTTCGAGGCGAGCGAATTCCCTGGCGAGCAGGTGCACGAGCCGCTGCTGACCGCGACGCCCGCCACGCTCGAGGACTTCCTCGGCGTGCACTGAGCTGAAGAGCGGATGCCGCGGGCCGTGCGCGCCGGCGGTCGGCGGCGACCGGGGGTCGGTGGCCACCGGGGCCCGGCGTGCGTGCCGCGGCCCGCGGCATCCACTTCAGCAGTCGGCTTCTGCAAGGGAGAGCGTGGAGTCACTGCAGAAGCTGACTGCTGAAAAGTCGCGTCACCCGTTCAACAGTCAACTTCTGCAGCCGCGGGCGGCATAGAGCGGAAAGAACTGACTGCTGAAGGTGGGATGCCGCGGCCCGGCCGCGGCCGCGCCCGCCCGCGTCGGGCCCTCGCGGGCCCCGCGCGCTACCGCGCCTCGGCGTCGAGCGGATCGCCGCCCAGCTGGCCGACCGCGGGGATCGGTCCGCCGTCGTCCGCGCCGGTCTTGCGCACGCGGGCGATGAAGTTGCCGAGGTGGTAGATCACCAGTGCCGCGACCGTCCCGATGACGATCGCGCCGAGCTGGAAGTTGCCCCAGCCCATCGCGAAGCCGGCGATCGCGATCACGAACGACACGGCCACCGTGTACTGGTTGACCGGGCGCGAGAAGTCCACGCGGTTGTCGACCCAGATCTTGATGCCGATCACGCCGATGAGGCCGTACAGCGCGGTGGTCACGCCGCCGAGCACCCCCGGCGGGATGGTGTTGAACAGCGCGCCGATCTTCGGCGAGAACGCGAGCAGGATCGCCACGAGGCCGGCCACCCAGTACGCGGCCGTCGAGTAGACGCGGGTCGCGGCCATGACGCCGATGTTCTCGCCGTAGGTCGTCGTGCCCGATCCGCCGAACGCGCCGGCGAGGGTCGTCGAGACGCCGTCGGCGATCAGCGCCCTGCCGGTGTGCTTGTTGATCGAGGGGTCTTCGGTCATGGTCGCGACGCCGCGCACGTGCCCGACGTTCTCGGCGATGAGCACGAGCACGACCGGCAGGAACATCGGCACGGCCGCCCAGGCGAGACCGTCGCCGATACCCGCGAGGTGGAACTGCGGCAGGCCGATCCAGGCGGCCTTGGCCACCGCGTCGAACGACACCTGGTTGGTGAGAGCCGCCACGATGTAGCCGACCACCACGCCGAGGAAGATCGAGATGCGGCCGAGGAACCCGCGGAACAGCACGCTGAACAGGATGACGGCCACGAGCGTCACTGTGGCCAGCTCCGGCTGCTGGTTGAAGTTGTTCCACGCGGCGGGCGCCAGGTTGAAGCCGATGAGCGCGACGATCGATCCTGCGACCACCGGCGGCATGAGCTTGTCGATCCAGCGCACGCCGGCCTTCTGCACGATGAAGCCGACGATCGCGAGCAGCACGCCCGCGGCGACGATGCCGAGCAGCGCCTGCGTGATCTGCAGCGGCGTCTCGAGCGCCTTGCCGGCGTTAAGCGCCGTGATCGGCGCGATGAACGCGAACGACGAGCCGAGGTAGCTGGGCAGCTTGTTGCGGGTGATGACCAGGAACAGCAGCGTTCCGAGGCCTGAGAACAGCAGGGTCGTCGAGACGGGGAATCCGGTGAGGATCGGCACGAGGAACGTCGCGCCGAACATCGCGACGACGTGCTGCGCGCCGATGGCGATCGTGGCGCCCCAGCTGAGCCGTTCGCTCGGGTGCACCACCTTTCCGGGTTCGACGGTGCGGCCGTTGCCGTGCAGGGTCCAGAGGGGCATGCGGTCTCCAGGGGTGAGGGGGCGGGGGTGGATGCCGCCTCCAGAACTTTACCTGGGAGAGCCCTGTGAGCGGGAGATGCGGCGGGAATCGGGCCCTGCACCGCCGTCCGGCATTGATCCGGCCGGAACGGAGCCACCCCCCTCCGGGCGGGTCTAGCGTCGAATCTGTATCCAGAAGGGAGCTCCATGAGCGAGTCCGAAATCCTTGATGTCCGCGAACTGATCCCGGCCCAGCGGCACGTGATCATCTTCGAGAAGTACAACGCCCTCGAGCCGGGGCAGGCCTACATCCTGGTGAACGACCACGACCCGAAGCCGCTGTACTACCAGTTCGCGGCCGAGCATGAGGGCCAGTTCACGTGGCAGTACCTCGAAGAGGGCCCGACGACGTGGCGCGTCGAGATCGGACGCCCCGAGTCCCACTGACGAAGACCCCCGCCGCGCGGGTGGTCTACGCGCGGCGGGGGCGGTCTCGTCAGCGGATGATCACCCGCTCGAACCTCTCCGGGTCGACGACTCCGAGGTCGACCGAGCGGCTGGGGCCGTCGACCCGCGGCATCCCGTCTCTCGTTCCCGTCGTGCGGAATCGCTGCAGCGCCCACGTGCCCACTCCGGCGCCGGCCAGCCGGTCGGCGAGCGTGCAGAGCCCGGCCTCGTCGATCGCGTCGGAGTGCACCGTCGTGCGCACTTCGTAGTCGAGTGGATGCCGCGAGCCGGCGCGTCGCGCGTGCTCGTGCAGGACCAGCTCGAGAGCCCGCCAGGCGCGGTCGGCTCCGCCTCCCCGGCCCACGACGTGGTCGTAGCCGGCGTCGGTCGCCTTGATGTCGAGACCCACCCAGTCGAGGCGGGGCAGCAGACGTTCCAGCCGCCGCGGGTATGCGCCCGAGGTATGCAGCCCCACCCCGAACCCGAGGGCCCGGACCTCGTCGACGGCGTCTTCGAGCGCCGCGTGCAGGGTCGGCTCGCCGCCCGAGAAGACGACGCCGTCCAGCATCCCGCGCCGTCGTTCCAGGAACGAGACGACCTCGGACCAGGCGATCCGCCCCGGTGCGCGCGGGTCGATGAGCGCCGGGTTGTGGCAGTAGAAGCAGTCCCACGGGCAGCCCTGCAGGAAGACGGTGGCCACGAGGTGCTCGGGCCAGTCCACCGACGAGAGCCGGGTCATGCCCGCCACGCGCAGGCGGCGGGGCGTGACGGGCCCGGCCGCGGGTGCGGCATCCCGCGCCGCGCCCGCACGCCCGCCCCCGACGTTCTCGCTCACGCCGGCGCTCCCGCCAGCGCGGCCTCGGGACCGGCGACCTCCTGCGAGAAGTACAGCCGCTCGGCGGCCTCGCCCTTCTTGCCGATGTTGAACGACGAGATCGGGCGGAAGTAGCCCATCACCCGCGTCCACACCTCGCAGCCGGCGCCGCACTCGGGGCACTGCTCGTGGTGGCCCGAGACGTACCCGTGCGCGGGGCAGATCGAGAACGTCGGGGTGACCGTGATGTACGGCAGGCGGAAGCGCTCGAGCGACCGGCGCACGAGGTTCTTGCACGCCGTCGGCGAGACCAGCGCCTCGCCCATGTAGAGGTGCAGCACGGTGCCGCCCGTGTACTTCGCCTGCAGCTCCTCCTGCTGCTCGAGCGCCTCGAACGGGTCGTCGGTCCATCCGACCGGCAGCTGCGAGCTGTTCGTGTAGTACGGGTTCGCGTCGGTACCGGCGTGGATGATCCCCGGGAAGCGGGCGATGTCCTCCTTGGCGAAGCGGTACGTCGCACCCTCGGCGGGGCTCGCCTCGAGGTTGTACATGTTGCCGGTGGAGGTCTGGAAGTCGACCATCCGCGCGCGCACGTGGTCGAGCAGTCGCAGCACGAGCGCGCGCCCGCGCTCGGTCGTGATGTCGTCGCTGTCGCCCGTGAAGTTGCGCACGTACTCGTTGAGTCCGTTCACGCCGATCGTCGAGAAGTGGTTCGCCAGGCTCCCCAGGTACCGCTTCGTGTAGGGGAACAGCCCGCCGGCGATGTGCCCGTCGATGACCGCGCGCTTGATCTCGAGCGTGTCGCGGGCGATCTCGAGCAGTTCGTCGAGGCGGTCGATGACGGCATCCTCGTCTCCCGCATGCTCGAAGCCGAGGCGCGCGCAGTTCACGGTCACGACCCCCAGCGACCCGGTCTGCTCGGCCGAGCCGAACAGGCCGTTGCCGCGCTTGAGCAGCTCGGTGACGTCGAGCTGCAGCCGGCAGCACATCGAGCGGATCATGTGCGGGTCGAGGTCGGAGTTCACGAAGTTCTGGAAGTACGGCAGCCCGTACTTCGCCGTCATCGCGAAGAGTGCTTCGACGTTCGGGCCGTCCCAGTCGAAGCCGCGGGTGATGTTGTACGTCGGGATCGGGAAGGTGAAGGCGCGGCCCGCGGCATCCCCTCCGCTCATCACCTCGATGAACGCGCGGTTGATCACCCCCATCTCGTCGGTCAGCTCGCCGTAGCTGAACGGCTGCACGACGCCGCCGATGAGGGGATGCTGCTCGGCCAGGTCGTCGGGCACGGTCCAGTCGAACGTGAGATTGGTGAACGGCGTCTGCGTGCCCCAGCGCGAGGGCACGTTGAGGTTGTAGACGAACTCCTGCATCGTCTGCAGCACGGCGTCGTAGTCGAGGCCGTCGAGGCGCACGAAGGGCGCGAGGTAGGTGTCGAACGAGCTGAACGCCTGGGCGCCGGCCCATTCGTTCTGCAGCGTGCCGAGGAAGTTCACCATCTGCCCGAGGGCGCTGGTCAGGTGCTTCGGCGGAGCCGAGGCGATCTTGCCGGGGGCGCCGTTGAAGCCCTCTTCGAGCAGCATGCGCAGCGACCAGCCCGCGCAGTACCCGGCGAACACGTCGAGGTCGTGGATGTGGATGTCGCCGGCGCGATGCGCCTTTCCCGCCTCGGGCGCGTACACCTCGTTCAGCCAGTAGTTGGCGATGAGCTTGCCCGAGGCGTTCAGGATGAGGCCGCCCAGCGAGTATCCCTGGTTGGCGTTGGCGTTCACCCGCCAGTCGGAGCGATCGAGGTACTCCTCGACGGTCGATGAGACGGTGACGGTGTCCGGTGCGTGCATGGTTGCTCCCGTGTTGCGTGTCTGTGCGCCCTTTCGACCACCGGAACGCGTGACCACTATATGTGGGAGTTGTTGGGGATGCGGCCACTATATGTCGTGGTCGACAAGCGGAGTCGCGGCGAACTCCGGTGCAATTGCCGAGGTGTTCAGACACGCCTGCGGCTCCCGCGGTTTTGCGCGGATGGGTGTAGGAGTCAGGCGCTCTCGGCCAGGTAGCCCTCGATCGTGGGCGCCACCAGGTCGACGAGCTCGTCGAATGGGAGTGCGGCCAGCATCGGCACCTTCAGCACGTGCCGTGCGACCGAGGTTCCGAACAGGTGGGATGCCGCGAGCGAGAAGCCGCGGGCGGCGGGACTGTCGATGAGCGGAACCGGCGCGTCCTGTCGCGCGCGTGCGGTGAGGGCTTCGATAAGCATCATGACGCCGTGGCCGCTCGTCATCGCCGAGCGCACGAGCCCGAGCAGGATGGGGCGCATCTCGTCGTCTTCCCAGAGCCCGAAATAGGCCGCGGTCAGGCGGCGGCCCCGTTCTTCGGGGGGACCGGCGAACGCGGCCGCCAGACGCTGCGGGATCGCCGTGCGGTCGGCCATCGTGGCGGCGAAGAGCGTCTGCTTGTCGGTGAAGAAGTGGCGCACCAGCGCCGGGTCGACCCCGGCCCGCGCCGCGATCGCGCGCATCGATGCACCGTCGTATCCCTTGTCGGCGAAAAGGTCGCGGGCGGCGTCCAGGATCGCGTCACGGGTGCCGCTGTCACCGGCTCTGCGGCCCGACGGTCGACGACGAGCGGGGGGATGCTGCGCGTCGACCATGTCCTCATCTTATAACTCCACGCATGGGGATTTCCCCGGTTGGGGAGTTCTGGATATGCTGACCGCAGGCCGCCCGACGCGCGGCAGGAGGAGAGGGCCGCCATGGTCGACGCGGTGATCGAGGTCTCTGGCCTCACGAAGTCGTTCGGACGCTTCCCCGCACTGCGCGGACTCGACCTGAGCGTCCAGAAGGGCGAGGTGCACGGTTTCCTCGGCCCGAACGGCGCGGGCAAGTCGACGACCATCCGCGTGCTGCTCGGGCTGCTGCGCGCCGACGGCGGCACCGCCCGGGTGCTCGGCGGCGACCCGTGGAAGGACGTCGTCTCGCTGCATCGCCGACTGGCGTACGTGCCCGGCGATGTCTCGCTGTGGCCCGGCATGACCGGCGGCGAGGCCATCGACCTGCTCGGTTCGCTGCGCGGCGGCCTCGACGAGGCCCGGCGCAAGGACCTCGTCGAGCGCTTCGAGCTCGACCCGACCAAGCGCGGGCGCCAGTACTCCAAGGGCAACCGGCAGAAGGTGGCGATCGTGGCGGCGCTGGCGTCCGACGTCGAGCTGTTGATCCTCGACGAGCCGACGAGCGGCCTCGACCCGCTGATGGAGAACGTGTTCCAAGAGGTCATCGGCGAGGCGAAGGAGCGCGGAGCCAGCGTGCTGCTGTCGAGCCACATCCTCGCCGAGGTGGAGTCGCTCGCCGACCGGCTCTCGATCATCCGCGACGGACGCATCGTCGAGACCGGCACCCTGGCTGAGCTGCGCGGGCAGACGCGCACGACCATCCACGCCGGGCTGCGGCATCCCCTCCCTGATGAGGTGCTCGCGACCCTGCACGACGTGCACGTCGACGGCGACAAACTCTGGGCCACCGTCGAGTCGTCGCGCATCGGCGAGGCGATGAGCGCGCTCGCCCCGCAGGGGATCACCTCGTTGACCGTCGAGCCGCCCTCGCTCGAGTCGCTGTTCCTGCGGCTGTACGAGCCGACCGAGGCCGCGGCATCCGACTCCACCCCCGACGACCCGGCGGACCACCCGGCCACACGCCGGGCCGCGCGGCAGGCCGCAGGCGACGAGGCCGCGCGATGAGCACGGCCATCGCCGGCACACCGCCGCTGCTGCGGGCGTCGCTGCGGCATGACGGGCGCCTCTTCGCGCCGTGGATCCTCATCGCGACCGCCCTGTCGGTCTCGTCGGTGCTGGTGTACCCGTGGATCTTCCCCGACGAGCAGGAGCGCGCCGCGCTGGCGGCGACGATCGGCGCGAACCCGGCGCTCGGCCTCATCTTCGGTCCGGCGTTCGACATCTCGACGACCGACGGGTTCAACGCGTGGCGCTCGCTCGCGCTCGGCGGCTTTCTCACAGCGCTCGGCGTGATCTTCGCGGTCACGCGCGCGACGCGTGCGCAGGAGGATTCCGGCCAGGCCGAGCTGCTCGCCTCCGGGGTGATGGGGCGGGCGGCCCGGCTCATGGCCGGGGTGTGGATGTGCCTGGTGCTCTCGCTCGTGCTCGGCGTGGTCGTCGGCGTCGCGACGGCCCTGTGCGGCGGCGCATGGAACGCCTCGATGCTGCTCGGAGCGACGATGGCCGCGACCGGGTGGATGTTCACCGGCGTCGCCGCGATCACGGCGCAGCTCGGCTCGGAGGCGCGCACCGCCAACTCGCTGGCCGTCGGCACCCTCGGCGTGCTGTTCGTGCTCCGCGGGGTCGCCTACGCGATGGAGGCGCCGGAGTGGACGATCTGGATCAACCCGCTGGGATGGATGACGCAGACCAAACCGGCGATCGAGGACGACTGGTGGCCGCTGCTGCTCGCCGTCGCGTTGACCGCCGTGCTGCTCGCGGTCGCCTTCGTGCTGCAGGCGCGCCGTGACTTCGGGGGCGGTGCGCTGGCACCCCGCCCGGGCCCCGCGCGCGGCAGGGACCGCTCGACCTGGCGGCTCGCGCTGCGTGTGAACCGGGCGCCGGCGATCACCTGGGCGATCGCCTTCCTCGGTCTCGGGTTCGTGTTCGGCTACTTCACGACCTCGATCAAGGGCCTCCTCGAAGACAACCCCGCGGTGCAGCAGGTGCTCGCGGCCGGTGCCGCGTCGTCGGACGAGCTGATCTCGGCGTTCGTGGTCACGATCCTGTCGCTGGTCGGCATCGTCGCCGCGATCCCCGGCATCCAGATCATGCTCAAGGTGCGCGCCGAAGAGCTCGCCGACCGGGTCGAGCCGGTGCTGGCCGGCAGCGTGCCGCGGGCCCGCTACTACGGCAGCAACGTCGTCATCGCGCTGCTCGCGCCCGCCGTGTACGTGCTGCTCGCGGGGCTGCTGATCGCGACGCTGGCGAGCACCGCAGACATCGGCGTGCACTTCGGTGACGTCATCCTGCAGGCGGTGGCCACGGTGCCCGCGGTCTGGACGGTCGTCGCATTCTCGGTGTTCGTGATCGGCGCGCGCCCGCAGGTGGTGCTCGCCGCGTGGCTGGGCGTGCTGGCGTCGTTCGTGCTGACGATCCTCGGCCCGACGTTCAAGCTCTGGGACTGGATCCTCGCGATCAGCCCGTTCTGGCATGTGCCGAACGTCACCGACGCGTCGCCGGACTGGATGGGCCTGGTCTGGATCAGCCTGGTGACCCTGCTCTTCCTCGTGGTCGGCTTCGCCGGGTTCCGGCGCCGCGACCTCGCGGTCTCGTGATGGTGCCTACGCCGTCAGGCGCTCGATGAGCTCGCGGTAGCGCGCGGCGGTGCGCTCGACGATCTCGTCGGGCAGCACCGGCGGCTCGCCCTGCTTGCCGGGCCAGTTCGCGGTGAGCCAGTCGCGCACGATCTGCTTGTCGAAGCTCGCCATGCGCTCGGCCGGGGTCGTGCCGGTGCGCCAGGCCTCGGCATCCCAGTACCGTGACGAATCCGCGGTGAGCACCTCGTCGGCGAGCGTCATCGTGCCCGCGGCATCCACCCCGAACTCGAACTTCGTGTCCGCGAGGATCAGCCCGCGCTCTTCCGCCGTGGCCGCCGCGCGATTGTAGATGTCGAGCGAGAGGGACCGTGCCTTCTCGGCGTGCTCGGCGCCGACGAGCTCAACGGCGCGCTCGAACGAGATGTTCTCGTCGTGCTCGCCCTGCGGCGCCTTGTAAGCGGGGGTGAAGATCGGGGCGGGCAGCCGGTCGCCGTTCTGCAGGCCGTCGGGAAGATGGATGCCGCAGACAGTCTGGCTCGCCTGGTATTCGCTCCAGCCCGAGCCGGTGAGATAGCCGCGCACCACGCACTCGATCGGCAGCATGTCGAGCGCCTGCACGATCATGGCGCGCGCCGCGACCTCGGCCGGGGCCTCGGCGCCGGCGATGAGGTGGTTGGCGATCGGCTCTCCGCCGTCGGAGCCCGCGAGCCGGTCGAACCACCACAGGCTCAGGGTCGTGAGCAGCTCGCCCTTGCCGGGGATCGGCGGCTCGAGCATGAAATCGAAAGAGCTCACCCGATCGCTGGCCACGACCAGCAGTCGCGCGGGCTTCGCGCCCTCGGGGGTCCCGGCGGGCACGTACAGGTCGCGCACCTTTCCGGAGTAGATGTGCGTCCAGCCGGCGAGTTGTTGAGGGGTGCTCACGTGTTCATCCTCCCACGGGTGTGCGCGTGTGCCCGGGGCGTTTCGGCACGCCTTCCGTTCGCGCGGCGACCTTCCGTAGGTGTATAGTCCATGTGGACTAATCGATATGGAGTGATCATGACGAAGGATGCTGCGCTCACGCCCCTCGGCGTGATGGTGCTCGCGCTGCTGCGCGAAGGCGACATGCATCCCTACGAGATGATCCGGCTGCTGCGGCACCGGCGCGAAGACCGCATGGTCAAGATCACGAACGGCACGTTCTATCACACGGTCGCCCGGCTCGAGCAGCAGGGGCTCCTGGCCGAGGCGGGCGTCGACCGCGACGGCAACCGCCCCGAGCGCACGACGTACACACTCACCGAGGCAGGTCAGCCGGCGATCGAGCACTGGGTGCGCGAGCATCTGGCCGGCGATGGTGTGCAGAACTTCCGCGTAGCGCTCGCCGAGGCGCACAATCTGCCCCGCGCCGAGGTCGCGGCTCTCCTGTCGATGCGACGCGAGGCGCTCGCCGTGGAATACACGGTGGTCGAGGCGGGGTTGCACTCTGCACACGAACGCGGCGTCTCCGATCAGTACATCGTCGAACTCGATCGGCACATCGCCCTGTTGCGTGCCGACATCGATTGGACGGACTCCCTTCTCGCGCGTCTGGAGCGCGAGGACTATCCCTGGGGCGACGAGGGACTCACTCCCGAGAACATCGAAGCCCGTGACGCCATGCGAAAGGCAGCTCAACAGTGACCGAAACCACTTCCGCGGCGCAGGCCGCGGCATCCACCCCGCACGGCCACCAGCCGCGCAGCCCGTGGCCTGCCCTCTGGGCCATGGTCATCGGCTTTTTCATGATCCTCGTCGACACGACCATCGTGTCGGTGGCGAACCCGGCCATCAAGGCCGCCCTCGACCCGAACACCGCGAACCTCGACAACGTCGTGTGGGTCACGAGCGCCTACCTGCTCGGCTACGCGGTGCCGCTGCTGATCACCGGGCGTCTCGGCGACCGGTTCGGGCCCAAGAACCTCTACCTGGTAGGTCTGGCGCTGTTCACGCTCTGCTCGCTGGGCTGCGGCCTGTCGTCGACCCTGACGATGCTCATCGTGTTCCGCGCGATCCAGGGTGTCGGCGCCTCGATGCTGACCCCGCAGACGATGGCGGTCATCACGCGCACCTTCCCGCCCACCCAGCGCGGTGCGGCGATGGGCCTGTGGGGCGCCACCTCGGGCGTCGCCATGCTCGTCGGCCCGCTGGCCGGCGGCCTGCTGGTCGACGGCTTCGGCTGGGAATGGATCTTCTTCGTCAACCTGCCCGTCGGCGTGATCGCTTTCGTGCTCGCGTGGATCCTCGTGCCGAAGCTGCCCACCCACGACCACAAGTTCGACATGGTCGGTGTCGTGCTGTCGGCGGCGGCGCTCTTCTTCATCGTGTTCGGCCTGCAGGAGGGCGAGAAGTACGACTGGGGCGAGATCTGGGGCCCCATCACGGTCTGGCAGCTGATCGCGTTCGGCGTGGTGCTGCTGGGCGTGTTCATCTGGCAGCAGGCCAGGACCCGCAGCGAGGCGCTCGTTCCGCTGAAGCTGTTCCTCGACCGCAACTTCTCGGTGTCGAACCTCGGCATCGCGATCGTCGGGTTCACCGTCACGAGCATGACGCTGCCGATGATGTTCTTCATCCAGCTCGCCCGTGGACTCACCCCGACCGAGTCGGCGCTGCTGCAGATCCCGATGGCGGTGCTGGCGGGCGTGCTCGCGCCGTTCGCCGGCAAGCTGCTCGACCGCACCGACTCGCGGTTCCTGCTGGTGCCGGGCCTCGCGCTGTTCGCCGGGTCTCTGTTCTGGTACGTCGCGCTGACGAACATGGACACCCCGATCTGGATGTTCCTGCTGCCCTCCGCCATGATGGGCATCGGCAGCGCCGGGGTCTGGGGCCCGCTGGCCACGACCGCGACGCGCAACCTGCCGCCGCGCCAGGCCGGTGCCGGATCGGGCATCTACAACACCACGCGCACCATGGGGTCGGTGCTCGGCTCGTCGGCGATCGCGGCGTTCATGCAGGGGCGCCTCGAGGCCAATCTGCCGGGTGCGTCCGATTCGACCGGAGGCTTCGGTGCGAGCGGACAGCTGCCCGACGTCATCGCGGGGCCCTTCTCCGACGCGATGGCGCAGACCATGCTGCTGCCGGCGATCGTCGTCGCAGTCGGCGTGATCGTGGTGCTGTTCATGAAGGACGCGCGGGCGTCCAAGGCTGCGGAGTGGGAGCACCACTAGACACCTGATGCGGAGAGTGGATGCCGCGGCCCGGGGTTCGGGGTCGCGGCATCCACTCTGTGCGTGCTCGGCGTTTGCCACGGGGCATTCGGTCGTCACGCCGTGTTCAGCAGTCAGTTTCTGGGGGTCGCGCGGCGCGGTGGCTGCAGAAGCTGACTTGTGAAATCGGCCCTCACGGTTCGGCAGTCGACTTCTGCAAGCCTGACGGTGCGGAGGCTGCAGATACCGACTGCCGAACGCGCGGGGTCGGGTGCGCGGGCGGGCCTGCGACCCGCGCCCGCGCCTCAGTCCGGGTCGGCGGGGTCGATCGGCGCGTGGTGGTCCCAGGCCTCGACGCCGTGGCGCCAGTATCCGCTGACCGAGAACTGCTCGCGCGGCAGGTTCAGCGTGTGGCGCAGGTGGCGGCGCAGGGGAACGAGGGCGGATGCCTCGCCCGCCGCGAACACGTAGGTGCCGGCATCCACACCCACCGTCGTCAGCGCGGCCACGAGGTCATCGTCGGCGGCGTGCACACCGACCGGTCGGTTAGCGAAGCCCGCCAGGTACGCAGCGGCCAGATCCGGCGAGGTCGACGTGATCACCTCGACCGCGGTCGTCGCGGGCACGTCGGCGAGCCATCGCCCGGCGGCGGGCAGCGAGGTCCCGTCGACGACGAGCACGACGCGCGGCGCGTTCTGCGTCGCCTGGCGCGAGCCGCGCGGGCCGACGAGCACGAGCTTGTCGCCGACCTGCGCCTTCGCGCCGAACTGCGCGGCGGGGCCCGGGCTGTCGTGCCGCAGGATGTCGATGTCGACCACGCGGCGCCCGTCTTCGTCGCGCACGTTCAGCGGTGTGAAATCGCGGCCGAACGAGGCGCGGTCGGGGCGCACGATGCCTTCGCCGCCCTCGGCGGCCACCGGGGCGACGAGCTCGCCGGTCGTCGGGTCGGGGAAGAACGTGCGCACGTGATCGCTGGGTCCCGCGGCGGGGAAGTCCCCGAAGTCGGGACCGGTGAGCGTCACGCGCACGTATTCGTCGGTCGGGTGCGAGACGGCGACGACGGTCGCCTCGCGCGCGGTGAAGCGGTTGCGTCCGCCGGCGCGGTGGAACAGTCCCTGCTCGGGCGGCGTGGTGGTTGCGGCATCCGTCATCGAATCCTCCTCGGCATGCGTATCGATCCTATCGCGCACGATTTCGTGTGCGATCGTGCACTCCGCTGCGCCGCTCAGCGTGCGGCGCGCACCGTCCGCACCGGCGCGGTCATCGGAGCGCGCCGGCCCGAGGCGATCAGCGCATCCAGCTCGGCGCGCACGTCGTCGGTGTACGTCGGAGCGTCGAGCGTGCTGGTCTCCACCTCGCCCTCGAGGTAGGCGAGCATGCCGTCGCGCAGCGCCGCGTCGGTCTGCTCCACGACGTGGATCGTGTCGCCCGGCAGCGCGTCGCGCACCGACCCGAACGCGGTCGAGACGACCGGCAGGCGGCACAGCGCGGCCTCGAGCAGCACCATCGGCTGGCCCTCGTAGGTGCTCGAGAGCACGAAGCAGTCGGCGGCGGCCATGATCGCGAACGGATTGCGCCGCAGCCCCGCGAGGAAGGCGGCGTGCTCGAGCCCGGCATCCCGGATCTGGTTCTCCAGCTCGGCGGCCAGCGGCCCGCCGCCGACGATGACCAGCCGCGCCTCGGGGTGCAGCGCGTGCACCTTCGCGAACGCGCGGATCAGGCGCGCGTGGTTCTTCTCCGTCGACAGGCGACCGACCGAGACGAACCAGCGGGACTCGTGATCGGGATGCCGCAGCTCGGCCATCCACTCGGGTTCGTGCTCGCCCTCGTCGAGCAGTGTCTCGAGAGGCTGCGCCATGCCGGTGACGACGCGGTCGACGTCGGGCAGGTTGCGCACGGTCGTGAACCGGTCGGCGGGGGCGTATTCGGCGAGGGCGGCGCGGTTGAGCTCGGTCAGCCGTGGCGACACCGACACGAGGTGGTCGAACGCGCTGTACTGGCTGAACACGAGCTGCAGCTTGTGACGCAGGGGCTGCCGCCCACCCACGGTGCGCTGCTGGTCGGACGCCATCTCGTTGTGCAGCCAGATCGCGCGCGGCGCGTACGGGGAGTGCAGCAGCAGGTTCGTCCAGATCGGGCTGTATCCGCTGAAGTCGGCGACCCAGTCGAACGTCGCCGATCCGAACACGCGGGACCACTCGGCGTCCCACAGCTGTGCGTGCCAGCGCTCATCGCGCGGGGCCGGCGGCAGGCCGCGGCGGTCGCGGGTGTGGCGGCGCAGCTGCAGCGCCTTCGACCCGTTCATGCCGCCGATGCGCATCACCTGCCGCACGGCCGGGTGGATGAGCGCCTGGTTCGCGAGCGTGTCGGACGCCCGGAACTTCGCCATGAGCGCCGTCACGTCGTATTTGTCGTGGTCGATGGCCGCGAGCAGGTTGAGGATCGAACTCGTGATGCCGTTCGAATGCATGCCGCCCAGGTAGAACAGCAGACGGATGCGGCCGTCGTTGACAGCCGGACGCACTCGGCGCCCGGTCGTGCGGCCGCGGAACACGATGTCGATGACCCGCCGGGTGACGTCGCCGTCCTCCCACGGGGTGAAGCGCTCGGCCCACTGCGTATAGCGCTCGTGCTGGTGGCCCTCCAGCAGGTCGGCGACGTGGGTGCCGGCCTCGAACGGATCGCTGGTCACGGGCCCGGGCAGCTCGTCGAGCGGAAGATAGGTGCCGCGGCCGGCGGAGTAGTCGTCGGCGTCGGGCGTGAAGAACACGATGGGCCGGCCGGTGGCGAGATAGTCGAAGAAGATCGACGAGTAGTCGGTGACCAGCGCCGACGCCGCGCCCAGCAGCACGTTGGTCGGGATCGTGTTGGGGGCCAGGATGCTGCGCAGCTCGGGTCTGCCGGATGCTGCCGCGTGCACGACCTGGTGCGTCTTGAGCAGCACGACCCGGTCGTCGCCGACCCGCGACTGCAGCGCGTCGACCTGCGCGGCCAGCGCGTTCAGATCGTCGTCGGGGTCGCTGAAGGAGGTGCCGCGCCAGGTCGGCGCGAACAGCACGATCTTGCGGCCGTTCAGGGCGATGCCGCGCTGCGCGAGCTCGGTGCGCACGTCGGCCTCCTGCGCGGGGGTGAGCCGCTGGCGGTCGATGCGCGGATAGCCTTCTTCGATGATCTGACCCTGGTACACGTTGCGCAGCCGATACGCGTTCTCGTACATGGTCTCGGCCATGAACGGGTTGGCCGCGAGCACGTAGTCGGCCGACAGCAGGTTGCGCAGGGTGTTGGCCGACTCGACGGCGCCGTTCGGCATGTCGAAGCCCATCAGCTTCAGCGGCGTTCCGTGCCAGGTGTTCAGGTACACCTGGCCGGGACGCTTGCCGAACGCCGGCGGGAAGGTCGCGTTGTTGATCAGATAGCCGGCGGTCGAGAGCACGCGCCAGTAGTCGAAGGAGCTCCGGCGCACGAACGAGACCCGGGGGTGGGCGGCGAACTCGGCCTCGAACCGGGCGATCGCCTCGTCACCGTCCAGCGCCCAGACATGCCAGAGGTGGTCGAAATCGGGCCTGTTGAGCAGTTGGCGGAAGATCGCCTCGGGATTGCAGAGCATGCCGTTGCCGGCGAACGACTCGTAGAGCACCACGTCGGCCTGCACCGGCTTGGACCGCGCATAGGCGATGCGCTCGGCCTGCGCGGCCTTCTCGGCACGCGAGACGTAGCGGTTCAGTCGTTTCGGCAGGCGCGGTCTCACGACAACCGAGCGTAGACCGCGCTCCTTGTGAACCGCCTTGGGGTGTTATCGGGCTGTTATGTGAGGGGTGGATGCCGCGGGCGTACGGGCATACCCTGACCCCATGCACGCGGGACTTCACTTCTGGAATTACACGATGCCCGGGCAACCGGCATCCCTCCCCTCGACGATCTCGCAGGTCGCCCGCGCCGCCGAGGACGGCGGCGTCGATCAGTTCACGGTGATGGACCACTGGTTTCAGATGGAGACCGCCGGTGACCCCGCCCAGCCCATGTTGGAGGCGTTCTCGACGCTCGCGTTCGTCGCCGCGCAGACGAGCAGGATGCGGCTCGCGCCGCTCGTCGCGGGCGTGACGTATCGCCATCCGGCCCTGCTGGCCAAGACGGTCACCACGCTCGACGTGCTCAGCGCGGGCCGTGCCGTGCTCGGTATCGGTGCGGCCTGGTACGAGCGCGAGCACCACGCGCTGGGTGTGCCGTATCCGGCGCTCGCCGAGCGGTTCGAACGGCTCGAAGAGGCCGTGCAGATCGCGCTGCAGATGTTCGGCGACGACAACGGACCGTACGAGGGACGCCACTACTCGCCGGCAGAGACGCTCAACTCGCCGCCGGCGGTGAGTTCGCCGCATCCGCCGATCATGATCGGCGGAAAGGGTGAGCGCAAGACGCTGCGGCTCGCCGCGCAGTACGCGCAGATCGTGAACCTCACGGCGTCCGACCCCGATGAGGTCGCGCACCTGCTCGAGGTGCTGCGCGGGCACTGCGACACCGTCGGCACCGACTACGACGCGATCGAGAAGCAGGTGATGTGCGGCCCACGGAGCCCTGATGACGAGACGTTCTGGCCCACGATGCAGCGCCTGTCGGACCTCGGCATCGACCTTGTCGTGTTCGGCGTGCGCCCGAACCACCAGTTGGAATCGGTCGAGGCACTGGTCGCAGATGTGGTGCCGCGGCTGGCCGACTTGTAGGCGCGCGGCCCGCCCGCTCAGTCCTCGATGACCCGCGCGGCGATGTCCGTGCGGTACTGGCCGCCCTCCAGGCCGATCTTCGCGATGGCCTCGTAGGCGCGCGCGGTCGACTCGGCGAAGGTCGTGCCCAGCGCGACGACGTTGAGCACGCGGCCGCCGGTGGTGACCAGGCCCTCGTCGGTGCGTCCGGTCGCGGCATGGGCGACGTGCACGCCCGGGACGGCGGCTGCGGCATCCAGCCCCGACAGCACCCGCCCGGTGATCGGCTTCGCCGGATACCCCTCGCTGGCGAGCACCACCGTGACGGCGGTCGCCTCGGCGAAGGCCGGCTTCGGGTGGTCTTCGAGGTGGCCGGATGCCGCGGACAGCAGCAGCGCGGACAGTGGATCGACGAGCCGGGGCAGCACCACCTGGGTCTCGGGGTCGCCGAAGCGCGCGTTGAACTCGATGACCTTGACGCCCTGCTCGGTGAGGATGAGGCCGGCGTAGAGCAGCCCGATGAACGGCGTTCCCTCGGCATCGAGCCGGCGGATCACCGGCTCGGCGATCGTGTCGGTGACGAGGTCGACGAAGGCGTCCTCCCCGCCGAAGCGCTCGAGCAGCCAGGGGAGGGGCGAGTAGGCGCCCATGCCGCCGGTGTTCGGGCCCTCGTCGCCGTCGAGCAGGCGCTTGTAGTCCTGCGCGGGACTCAGCGGCAGCACGTGATCGCCGTCGCAGAGGAAGAACAGCGACACCTCCGGGCCGGCCAGGTGCTCCTCGATCAGCACCGGCGCCTCGGCGAGGTACTGCTCGGCGTGCGCGAGGGCGGCGTCGCGGTCCTCGGTGACGATGACGCCCTTGCCCGCCGCCAGGCCGTCGGCCTTGACCACGTACGGGGCGCCGAACTCGTCGAGGGCGGCGGCGACGTCGGGCAGGGTGCGCGCGTGCACCGCGCGGCCGGTCGGCACACCCGCGGCATCCATCACCCGCTTCGCAAAGGTCTTCGATCCCTCGAGCTGCGCGGCCGCCTTGCCCGGGCCGAACACCGGGATGCCGCGCTCGCGCAGCGCGTCGGCGACGCCGGCGACCAGCGGAGCCTCGGGCCCGACGACGACGAGGTCGATGTGCTCGTCGTTCGCGTAGGTCGTGACGGCGGCGGGGTCGTTCGCGTCGAGCGCGACGACGACCGCGTCCTGCGCGATGCCGGCATTGCCGGGCGCGGCGAAGATCTCGTGCGGCGTGCTCTCCTCGCGCAACGCGAGGATGATGGCGTGCTCACGGGCGCCCGCGCCCAGGACCAGGATTCTCACGCGTCCAGACTAACCGGGGCGGTCACGCCGCGGTGTCGACGGGGCGCAGATGACGGGCGGGATCGAGTCGGTCGAAGGTCGCGGTGCCCACATAGAACAGGCCCCGCTGTGGCAGCCAGATGTCACCGAGGTGCGTCTGCGGCCGCAGGGGGCCGATCCTGCCGAGCTCGGTGCCGTGCCACGTCGCCTGCGCGTCGGAGATCGGCCAGACGAGGCTCGGCACGGCCTGAAACCACTGCCCGTTGGGGGCGAGGCCGCGCAGCCGCACGCGGCCCGCGCGCAGCATGAGCCCGGCGGCGGCGCCCATGCCGGCCAGAAAACCGTTGTCGGCCCACATCCGGTCGGGGACCACTGCGGCCATGGCGCGCATCAGGCGCGTCGCGGGGCGGTCGCCCAGCGTGATCGTCCACTCGAGCTCGCCGGCGATGCCGACGTGGATCGTCTCGGCATCGAGCCACTGTGCGTCGATGCGCTGCGGGGCCGGAATCTCGGCGGCGGCCGACGACAGATAACGGGGGCAGCTCTGGTCGGGCGGGGCCGTGGTCTGGATCGTCCACTGTCCCGACGGCGCGCGTACGTAGACGGCGCGGTAGGGCGGCCCGATGGTGGTCGCCGCCCAGCATCGCAGCGCCAGGCACCAGCCGCTGCGGAACGGCAGGCCCATGACCCCCCATCCGACGAAGCGCTCCTGATCGCCGGGAGGCAGCTGGGGGAGAAGTTCTGCGGCGCTCGCGGCCGCGCGTGCGCTCCAGTGCATGATGATCGACCTCCTGCGGCGCGCACGGTGCGCGCCGTCTGAGAACAGAATCGGTCGGATGCCGCGGGCACGGCATGGGGCGGATGCCCCGGGTTCCCTGTTCGTCGGCCGCGTCACTCGCGGGTGTGCGGGAACTCCTCGGCCAGACCGTGATGCACGGCGTACAGGCCCGCGCCGACGCGATTGGTCACGCCGAGCTTCAGGTAGATGTGCTCGACGTGGTTGCGCACGGTCTTCTCCGAGAGGTGCAGTCGTGCGGCGATCTGCCGGTTCGAGAACGCGCGTGCCATGAGTCGCAGAATCTCGACCTCGCGGCCGGTCAGGCCGTCCGGCCACGGCGAGCGGCGGTGCACGGGTTGACCGAGCGCCGCGATGACGGCGTCCACCGCCTGCGGATCGAGGCGCCCCGCCCTCGCCTGCTCGCGCAGACTCTCGGCGATCGCCGCGTCGGAGAGGGGTGCGCGGTGCGGTCTGCCTTCGCGCCAGGTGTGCGCGCAGTCGGCGGTGGCGAGGATGCGCTGCGCGGTGGTCAGCTGCTCGCCGCTCAGCCCGTGTGGATAGCCGGAGCCGTCGAGCCGCTCGCGGTGCGCCGCGGCCAGGGCAGCCTCGGTCTCGAGCCCGGGCACCCGCCGCAGCACGCGCTCGGACAGGTAGGGGTAGAGCCGAAGGCGCTCCCACTCCGAGGCAGAGAGGGCCGTCTTCTTCTCCCAGATGGCGTTGCTCACACCGATGCGACCGAGATCGTGCAGGTGCCCCGCGCGTCGGAGGTGCTCGATGGCCGTTCGGTCGAGGCCGCTGCGCCGGCCCGCATCCACGGCCAGACCGGCGACGCCGCGCGAATGCCCGAGCGTGAACGGGCATTTCGCATCGGCGAAGTCGCCCGCGGCCGTCACCAGGTGATCGAGCTGCTCGGCGTCGAGGATGCGATCGCCGTCCGGGGCCTGATCGAGCGCGGCCGTCCACACATCGTCGATGGCTGTGATTCCGGTCCAGTGGTCGGCCTCCGCCAGGAACGCATCGGCGATCCGGGGGTCGAACTGGGTGCCCCGCCGCGTCCGCACCATGTTCCGGCAGGCGTCCGGTCCGTGCACGCGCAGCCACACCTCGGCGATATCGGCCACCTGGGCGACCCGCATCTCGATCGCCAGGTCCGTGCCGTGGATGCCGCGCGGCGCGCCCTTGCCGTCCCAGCGCTCGAAGGTGTCGCGCAGTGCGGTGGCGACGCGCGCGGACAGCCCGATCTCGGCGGCCAGCGCCGTGGCCGAGCGGCAGTGCGAGCGGATGACCGCGACCAGTTCGCGCCCCGACGTCGCGAACAGCGTGGTGAGGCCCCATGCGCGTTCGACGGGGGGACGACCCCGGCCCACCTGCCGCAGCAGCAGCCGCGCGAACGGAAGCCCCGTCCACTCCACCGCGTAGCTGGCGGCGCGGGCTTCGATGTCGTCGCCGAAGATGCCGGCGTACTCGTGCGAGTCGGCGTGGCATCCGATCCATGACACGAGCGTCGCGTAGTACACGGTGGCGCGTTCGGTTGCGTCGAGGCCGATGCGGTCGGCCAGGGTCGTGGCGATCAGCGCTGCGCGCAGCATGTGGTCCATGGGCTGCCCCAGGCCGATGTCGATCGCGGTCGAGAGGGCGGCGAGCATCTCTGCCCGTCGCAATCGTGTGCGTGGTGCCGCGGGTTCGATGTCCATGGCTTCCCGCCGAGGTGGCGAACGGAATCGCTTCATTGTCTCAGCATCGACATCGTCTGCGCAGGGCTCCTGCGTTCTTGCTCGCGGAATCTGGGGCGCTTGCCCCACGAACGCGCCCCGGTGAGCGCCGCAGAATCGGGGTGCGGCGGCCCCGTGGGGGACCGCCTCGAAGAGGAGGCGATCATGAGCACGACGACGACGGTGGATGCCGTCGATGAAGAGGCACTGATGGAGTTCGTGTTCCGTGCAGTCGGTGAGGTGGGGGCGGCGATGAACTGCACCCTCGTCGTGATGGGGGACAAGCTGGGGTGGTATCGCGCCCTCGCCGAGGTTGGCGCGATGACCGCTGCCGAACTCGCCGACCGGTGCGATACCGAGCCGCACATCACGAGGGAGTGGTTGAACGCCCAGGCCGCAGGCGGCTTCGTCGCCTTCGATGCCGCGACCGCGCGCTACACGCTGCCGCCGGAGCAGCGTGTGGCGCTCGCCGACGAGACCAGTCCGTTGTTCCTGCCGGGACTGTTCCAGATCGCCGACGGCACGATGCGCGGTGCGCCCGAGGTCATCGCCGCGGTCCGCGACGGCGGTGGCGTCGGATGGGACGAACGCAACGTCGACGTGCACGAGGGATGCGAGCGCTTCTTCCGCCCGACCTATCGCGCGCACCTGATCCGTGACTGGTTGCCGGCCCTGGGCGCGGTCGTCCCGAAACTGCAGTGGGGTGTCCGCGCCGCCGATATCGGATGCGGATACGGCGCGTCGACGATCCTGATGGCGCAGGCCTTCCCGGCATCCCGGTTCACAGGAACCGACTTCCACGCGGCATCCATCGATGTCGCGCGTGGGCGCGCGGAGGCTGCGGGTGTCGGTGATCGCATCACGTTCGAGGTGCGCGCGGCCGATGAGTCACCGGGAACGGACTTCGATCTGATCACGATGTTCGACTGCCTGCATGACATGGGCGACCCGTCTGCGGCGGCGAGGGCCGTGCGGGCGAGCCTGGCCGAGCACGGCACGTGGATGATCGTCGAGCCCGCCGCGGGCGATCGTGTCGAAGACAACCTGAACCCGGTGGGACGCGCCTACTACGGATTCAGCACGCTCCTGTGCACGCCGTCGTCGCTGGCACAACCGGGCGCGGCGGCGCTGGGTACGCAGGCCGGGCCGGCGCGCATCCGCGAGATCACCGAGGCCGCCGGGTTCACCGGGTTCCGTCTCGCGGCGCAGACGCCCTTCAACAACGTCTTCGCGGTCACGGTGTGAGGGGCATCCTGGCCCGCTCCGGTGGGGCCGTGAGTGGATGCCGCGGATTGCGGCGCCCGCTCACCCCTGGGGCGGGCCGTACGAGAGGCGGTCGAAGATGAGCACGTTCTCGGCGATCAGGCCGTCGCGCACGGTGAACAGCTCGGCGGCGGGCGTCGTGGCGGTGGCTGCGGTCTGCGGATAGTAGAAGAGCGCGACCCGGTCGCCGTCGGCGAGGGCGGCGATGTCGCCGATGCCGGTCAACCGTGGGGCGAACCCGGCGAGGAACGCGCGGTAGGCGTCTTTGCCGTGCAGGTCGCCGCCGGGCGCCCGGCACGAGATGTCGTCGGCGACCAGGGCCATGGCGGTCTCGATGTCGCCGGTGGTCCAGGCTCGGTGGTACTGCTGCACGATCTCGGACGGGGATGCTGCGGACATGACGTCTCCTTCGTCGGATGCGGTGATCGGAGGCTAGTGCACAGACCTCGCCGCGCATAGGGGTTTCTGTGCTCTGACGGGTGCCGTTGCGCCCGCCGCCGGGGTAGCGTGGCCGCATGGCCCGCAAGATCTCCACGGAGGATGGCAGAGCCGCGCTCGCCGGCGTCCGCAGCGGCGACCCCGAGCGGACGGACCTGGCCACGTCCGTCCGTTACCTGCTGCAGCTGCTCGCCGAGAAGGCGCCCGGGCACACGGTCGAGGTGCGCGTGCCGCCGTTCGGCGCCGTGCAGATCATCGAGGGGCCGCGGCATACCCGCGGAACGCCGCCGAACGTCGTCGAGACCGACCCCATGACGTGGATCTCCCTCGCCCTCGGCACCCAGCAGTGGCAGGATGCCGAGGCATCCGGCCGCGTCCTCGCCTCCGGCGTGCGCGCCGACATCTCGGACCTGCTGCCGCTGCGGCCCTGAGCGCACGCTCCGGTGCGCGGAGCCCCGCTTCAGCAGTCGAGAACTGCAAGCCGTGGCGTCGTCTGGCCGCAGAAATTGACTGCTCAACGGAGTGATCAGAGTTCAGCAGGCGCTTTCTGCGACGCGTCGCGCAGGGGAACTGCAGAAGCCGACTGCTGAACGAGGGGACGCGGACCGGGATGCCGCGGCCCGGCCATGCGCAGAACGCCGAGGCTGCGGCATCCCGACCTCCGACCGCGGGGCGGCCAGGCGGTCAGCCCTCCACGCGCTGCGCGGTGATCACGACGTTGTCGTACGACGGGCCGCCGCCGGGGCGTTGCAGACAGGTGATGACGACGAGGCGGCCGGGCTCATCGGCCCAGACCGCGGCGTCGTCGGCGATGTCGGGCTTGGTGATCTCGCGGGAACCGGTGACCGCGTACGTCGTGCCGCCCACCTCGATCTCGTCGCCGGTGTGCACGCGCGCCGACGCCTCGGCGACGTCGATCAGGTAATTGCCCGGACCCACCGCGCCGTCGCGCAGCGAGTGCATGACCACGAACACGGTGCCCTCGGTCGCCGCCTCAGGCGTGACACCGAGGTCGCGCACCACGTACGCCGAGGTGAAACCCGGCGGGGTGATCTGGCCGTCGGCCGGAGTCATCGTGCCCAGGGGCACGTCGAGTCCGACGGCGGGCACGGCGAAGCGCGCGCCTGTGTCGTCGACGGGATCCATGGTCGCGCGCTGCGCGGGTGCGGGCGCGGTGCCGGGCTCGAGTGCGACGGCGTTGCCGGCGAGGTCGTGCAGGGCGCCGGCTGACGCATCGTGCGGCCAGGCGAGCGCGACGACGCCTGCGGCGACGAGTGCGACGCCGGCGACCGCGACGGCCCAGCGCGCGCCGCGGGGGAGCGTGCCGGGTCGGGATGCCGCGGCATCCGTCGTCCGCCGATCGTTCGTCGTCATCGGGCCTCGACCATCCGTCTTTCGCCGCCGCTTTGCCAATTCACTTAGGTAAGGCTAGCCTTAACCGCTGTTGGGCTCAGCGCTTACTCAGGTAAGGCTAACCTCAGTCCCAGTTTCCCGCGAATCGCCCGGCCCTGCGGAGACGGTTCCACAGCGAAGGAGTACTCGATGCGACACCACTCGAGCTGGTGGCGAAAGGCGGCTGCGGGCGTTTCCGCCGCCGCGCTGGCGCTCGCCGGCATCGCCCTGACAGCGCCGGCCTACGCCGACGACGGACCGACCCGCGTGACCACCGTCAGCGTGACGTCGGCATCCCAGGCCGACGGCCTGACGCTGCACGTCAGCGGATCGGGCTACACCGATCTGCCGGCCGCGGTGGGTGGCCCGAGCGTCGGGAGCGTGTATGTCGCGTTGCGTGACGTGACCACGACCAACGACGACATCAACAACGACAACGGCGAGGCCCTCGGCACGACCTTTGTGCGTTCGATGGTCGACGGCGTCTTCGCGATCGACATGACGATCGCGACCAGCGCGCTGGACCCTGACGCGAAGTACGAGATCATCGCGTGGTCGGCGCACGGCATCGTCACCGATGCATCGCTCGTCGCGACCGAGCCGTTGACCCTGAGCGCAGCGCAGCGCGAGGCGCTGTTCCCGACGCCGGAGCCCGAGCCGACACCGGAGCCGACGCAGACGCAGACGCCGAAGCCGCAGCCGGTCACGACGGTCGCGGTCACCGCTGCGACCGCCGACGACGGCCTGAAGCTGCACGTCACCGGCACCGGCTACACGGACCTGCCGAACGCGTCGACCGGGGCACCGGCCGCGGGGCTGTACGTGGCGTTGCGCGACGTGACGACGACGGATGAACAGGTCAACGCGAACCCGATGGGCGGTCCGGCGACGGCGTTCGTCCCGAGCGCCCTGATCAGGGGCGGCGCCTGGTCGGCGGACCTGACCGCGGCCGTTGCGAAGCTTGACGCGAAGGCCGAGTATGAGGTGGTCGTGTGGGTCGCCCATGGCAACCTGACAGCCGACACTCTGCTCGACACGAAGGCCGTGGCGCTCTCCGACGCGCAGCTGGACGCGCTCTTCCCGTCCGACCCTGAGACGAACCCGGGCGAGACCGACCCCGGAACGACGGAGCCCGGCGAGACCGACCCCGGCCAGCCGTGGAACACGACGGCGACGGTCACCTCGGCTGCGGCCGACGGCCTGACGCTGCACGTCACCGGCACCGGCTACACGGACCTGCCCGCGGCATCCACCGGCAAGGCGTCCGCCGGTGTCTACGTCGCGCTGCGTGACGTGACGACGACGGATGCCGCGATCAACGCGGACCAGTCGCTCGCACCCGCTGTCGGCTACATCTGGAGCGGTCTCATCAAGGACGGCGCCTGGTCGACCGACCTGACCGCACCGGTCTCGAAGCTCGACGCGAACGCCGAGTACGAGGTCATCGTGTGGGTCGCGCACGGCACGATCACCGCCGACACCCTGCTCGACACGAAGCGCGTCGCACTCAGCGACGCGCAGCGCACGGCGCTGTTCGGCTCCGGCTCTACCGAACCCGGCACCACCGACCCCGGCACGTCCACGCCGGGCACCACGACGCCGGGCACCACGACGCCGGGCACCACGACGCCGGGCACCGGCGGCCCGACGGCGTCGATCTCGGGCGGGTCGACCGTCACGGCCGGCGGCACGCTCGTCGTGAAGGCGACCGGGTTCGCCGCGGGCGAGCGCGTGCGCGGCACCGTCCACTCCGACCCGGTGTCGCTCGGCACGAAGACGGCGTCGGCGGCGGGCGCGGTGACCTTCCGCTGGACGGTTCCGGCCGGCTTCGCCGCCGGCGCCCACACGGTGGTCCTCACCGCCGCGAGCGGCACCGTGACGGTGCCCTTCACGGTGAAGGCGGCCGCGGCATCCACCACCCTCACTCCCACCGCGCAGGTGACCTGCACGGTGCAGAAGGTGCCGGCGACGACCGGCACCCCGCACCTGAGCTGGGGCGTGAAGTCGTCGTTCGTGAGCTACATCGGCGGCGGCATCGCCAACGGCACGGTCACGACGGCGAACGGTGCGGCGCGCAGCGGCGGCACGTTCACGTGGGGTGCGGGCTCGGGCAGCGTGAGCGGAACCCTGAGCTTCCCGGGATCGGTGCACTTCACCGGCCACGACGGCGCGCTCGACACCACGCTCTCGAACCCGCGCGTGCGCATCACCGGCTCGAACACCGGGGTGCTGGTGCTCGCGGTGAACTCCAAGAGCATGGAGGGTGGCACGGTCACGGGCAGCGCGATCGAGTTCGCGACGGTGCGGTTCTCGTCGCTGTCGTCCAGCGGCGGCACGGCCTCGGTGACGCTGACCGCGGCGGGCGCGAAGGCCTTCGCCGGCTTCTACTCGGCCGGTGAGTCGATGGACGCGCTGACGGTCTCGTTCTCGGGTGCCCGCGCCGCGACCACGCAGCAGGTCTGCGTCGACGCCGACGGCAACCGGGTCAACCCGGACGGCACGCCGTACACCGGTCCGTCGCTGACGGCAGCCGGCTACGCCGTGAACACCGGCGGGATGCCGGTGGCCGAGGCGGGCGCCGGACAGTGGGGGTGGATCCCGCTCGTAGCGGGCCTGCTGCTGCTGACCGTGGTGATCCGCCGCACGGCGGCACGTCGATAGAACGCCGAGGCGGGGCACCGGTGATCCCGGTGCCCCGCCTGCGGCATGGTGCACGGAGGTGCTCATGAAGAGAGTGCGCGCGACCGCGCTGATCCTGACCGCGGCACTGCTGACCGCCGGGTGCGCGGCGGCGCCCGGGGCGCCGGCGGAGACCGTCTCGCCCGCGTCGACCGCGACGGCTGCGGCATCCGGCGCCGTCGACGCGCTGTCGCTGACGGGCCCGGTCGAGGCCGAGACCATCGCCGACATGCACGCCCTCGTCACCGACGCGGCACCGCAGCTGCCCGCGGCCGTCACCGACGCGGAGGGCGCGAAGATCACGGTCGCGAAGGCCGACCGGGTCATCGCCCTCGACCTCTACGGAACCCTCACCGACACCGTCATCGGCCTCGGACTCGAAGACCGGCTCGTGGGCCGGGCCATGTCTGACACGCAGGCCGCGCTCGAGGACCTCCCCGTCGTCAGCCGCGACGGCATCGATCTGAACGTCGAGGCGGTGCTCGACCTGCACCCCGATGTGGTGCTGACCAACACGACGATCGGCTCGGCCGCCTCGTACCGGCAGCTCGAGGCGGCGGGCGTGACCGTCGTGCGGTTCGCGCAGGCGCCGCACCTGAACGACATCGACGCCGCCATCGCGCAGGTGGGCGCGACGTTCGGAATGGGGGATGCCGCGCAGCAGCTGATCGACGCGACCGATGCCGCCCTCGCCGACGCGCGCGCCCGCATCGCCGAGCTGAAGGCGGCCACGCCGCGCGCCCCGCGTGCCGCCGTGCTGTACGTGCGCGGCACCGGCGGCGTGTTCTTCATCATGGGTTCGGACTACGGGGCGAGCGACGTCATCGAGGCGCTCGGACTGGATGACGCGGCCGGCGATGCCGGGATCACGAGCCTGAAGCCCGCGAACGCCGAGTCGCTCGTCACGCTCGACCCCGAGATCATCCTCGCGATGAGCGCCGGCGTCGAGTCGGCCGGGGGAGTCGACACGTTCCTGAAGCGCCCCGGCCTGTCGGCGACGACGGCGGGGGCGAACCGGCGGCTCGTCATGGCCGCCGACAGTCAGCTGCTCTCGTACGGGCCGCGCACGCCGCAGAACCTCGTCGCGCTCGCCGAGGCGATCTACACGGACGCACCGTGAGCCGCCTCGAGACACCGGTCGCTCCGCGAGCGCAGCGAGACGAAACGAGCCCCGCGGGCGCGCAGAACGCCGTGCCCGCGGCATCCACCCCTCTCCCGCGTCGGTCGAAACGGGCGGTGCGCGCGGCGATCGCGGCGGCGGTGCTGGGCGTCGCCGTGCTCGGCGTCGTGCTGCTGTCGGCGACCGTCGGCCAGTTCGCCGCGACGCCGGGCGAGGTGATCGACGCGTTCGTCGGTGTCGTGTTCGGCGGCGCCGACCCGAACGCCACCCGCGCCGGAGCGGTGCTCTGGCAGATCCGCTTCCCGCGCGCGGCGCTCGGGCTGCTGGCTGGCGCGTGCCTCGCCGTCGCCGGCGCCGTGATGCAGGGCGTGTTCGCGAACCCGCTGGCCGAGCCCAGCATCATCGGCGTGAACTCCGGCGCTTCGATCGGGGCGACGACGGTCATCGTCTTCGGGTTCGCGGCGGCGGCGCCGTGGATGCTGCCGATCGCGGCCTTCGCCGGAGCCATCGTGGTCACGCTCGTCGTGTGGGCCCTCGCGCGCACCGGGGGCAAGGCGGCCGTGCTCACGCTCGTGCTGACCGGCATCGCGATCAACGCGATCTCGACGGCGGTCACGAGCTTCCTCATCTTCCTCGGCGACACCTCGTCGCGCGAGCAGGTCATCTTCTGGCAGCTGGGCACGCTCGCCGACGCGAACTGGCCGGCGGTCGCGATGATCGCGGGGGTCTTCGTGCTCGGGTTCGCCGGATGCCTGGCGATCCGCCGCCCACTCGACGTGCTGGCGCTCGGCGACACGTCGGCGGCGGCCAGCGGCGTGCACGTCGAGCGCGTGCGGATCGCCGCCATCCTGCTCTCGTGCCTGCTGACCGGCGTCGCCGTGGCCTTCGGCGGCATGATCGCGTTCGTGGGCCTGATCGTGCCCCACGCGCTGCGCCTGATCGTGGGCCCGTCGCACCGCCACCTCGTGCCGCTGTCGGCGCTGGGCGGTGCGGTGCTGCTGGGCCTGGCCGACATCGCCGCGCGCACGCTCGTGCCGTTCGCCGACCTGCCGATCGGCATCTTCACCGCGCTCGTCGGCGGGCCGCTGTTCCTCGTCCTGCTGCGGCGCACGCTGCGCGGGCAGGGGGCACGCGCATGACGAACCTCGTCCTCGACCACGTCTCGGTGCGCATCGGCGGGCGGCCGATCGTCGACGATGTGACGCTGGATGCGGCATCCGGCCGCGTCACCGCCATCATCGGGCCCAACGGTGCCGGCAAATCGACGCTTCTGGGCGCGGCGGCCGGCCACCATCGGCCGCACAGCGGTCGTGTGCTGCTCGCGGGGCGCGAGCTCGGCCGCATCCCGGTGCGCGAGGCGGCCCGGATGCGTGCGGTCATGGCGCAGGACAGTGCCGTGGCCTTCCCGTTCACGGTGCGTGAGGTCGTCGCGCTGGGCCGCACGGCATGGCCGAGCGACCCGGCGGCCGACGACCGGATCGTCGCGGGGGCTTTGGAACAGGTCGGCCTCGTGCACCTCGCCGAGCGCGAGATCACGACCCTGTCGGGCGGCGAGCGGCAGCTGGCGGCCCTCGCGCGCGTGATCGCGCAGGCGACGCCTGTCGGCTCCGAGTCGGTGATCCTGCTCGACGAGCCCACGGCGGCGATGGATGTCGCGCACGCCGAGGCCACGCTCGGCCTGCTTCGCGCCCTTGCGGCCGCCGGCGCGGCGGTGGTCGTCGTGCTGCACGATCTCGACGCGGCCGCCGCCTATGCGGATCGGCTCGCGCTTGTGCAGCACGGCCGCATCCGCCTCACCGGCGCGGTGGACGAGGTGTGCACCGCGGAACTGCTGAGCGAGGCGTACCGCACCCCGATCGAGGTGTTCGAGTACGGCGGGAGGCTGCGCGTCGCGCCGGCGCGCGGGGCGTCCGTCGTCTCGGCGACGGGGTTCTCGGATCTCAGCAGTCGAGAACTGCAGGTCGGGTCGCCGTCGGGCCGCAGAAACTGACTGCTCAACACCGGGCCCCGATGTTCAGGCCCGCGGCATCCCGACCCCGCTCACAACCAGCGGTGAGACAATAGGCGCATGGCCGAAGAGGCGGACAAGCCCGCACACTCCGCTCCCACCGAACTGATCGAGGAGAGCACCGAGACCGTCAGCGTGCGCCGTGCACCGAAGATGCTCGTGTTCCTCGTGCTGGGGGCGGCCGTCGGCGTGCTCGCGGCGCTGATCCTCACCTACGGCTTCGGCGTGTTCGACGAGACCGGCGCCGAGCAGAGCGCCTACAGCGCGGTCAGCTACACGAGCGGCCAGGTCTTCGGCTTCCTCGTGCTGGTGTGCGGCGTCGTCGGCGTCGCCCTCGGCGGTGTCGTCGCCCTCATCCTCGAGCGCACGGTCGGGCGTCGCACCCGTCAGGTGCAGGTCGGCCGGGAACGCGTCACGACCGTCGACTGACGCGCGCTGCGTCACGCCCCCGCGTCACGCCAGGCGTCACGCCAGGTCGGCGATGATCGGGTGGATCGCGGTATCGAAGGCCGCGACATCCTGCCGCAGTCCGTCGGTGACCGCGACGGTGAGCGCGCCGATCCACCACACGCCGCGCTGCGTGAGCGGCAGCACCTGCACGTTCAGCTCGAACGGGTGCGCGCGCCGGCCCACCTGACGCTCGTGCTCAGCGATGGCGCTCGCATAGCCGCGGTAGGAGATGCCCGGGTTGGCGATCTCGGCCTTTTTATACCGGGCGATCATGTCGGCCGACAGGGCCAGGGCCTCTTCGGCGTGCGGCGCGATCGCCCGTCGCAGCTCGGTGAAGCCGGCCGGCAGCGCCACGAGCGTGTCGAAGCCGTCGACGAGCTCGAGCGGCACCTCCGACGGGTGCGCCTGCGGCTCGACGGTCATCTTCCAGTACGACGTCCACTGGCGTTCGAGCGCATCCTGGGCATCCGGGCTGCGATCGTTCTCCCGGGGAGGGATGCCGCGCAGGTACGGCAGCTCGGCGGGCGCGCGCACACCGGCGAGCTGACGCAGGCACAGCGCGAGCAGGACGGGGCGGTCCGCGCTCTCGCGGATCACCCACCCGGGGTCGTCGCTGTGCATGCCGCCATTGTAGGGCGGGCGCGCGCTCCAGGACCGGGCTGATCGGGCCTTCTCGTCCGCGGGGAGGCGCCCTGGTCATCCGGCGTCTGCACAGGCACCGCCCGGGTAGGCTTGTGCCGTGGCAGCGACCCCTTCCGCCAACCCCTACGCCCGAGCCGGAGTCGACACCGCCGCGGGTGATCTCGCGGTCGAGTTGATGAAGTCGGCCGTCAAGCGCACCCATGGGCCCGAAGTGCTCGGTGGCGTGGGCGGATTCGCGGGCCTCTTCGACGCCTCCGCACTGCTCGGGTACACGCGTCCGCTGCTCGCGTCGAGCACCGACGGCGTGGGCACGAAGGTCGCCATCGCGCAGGCGATCGACAAGCACGACACCATCGGCGAAGACCTCGTCGGCATGGTCGTCGACGACATCGTCGTGGTGGGCGCCAAGCCCCTCTTCATGACCGACTACATCGCCTGCGGCAAGGTCGTGCCCGAGCGTATCGCCGACATCGTCGCGGGCATCGCTCGCGGCTGCGAGCTGACCGGCACGGCCCTGCTCGGCGGCGAGACCGCCGAGCACCCGGGCCTGCTCGGCCCCAACGACTACGACGTCGCGGGGGCGGCGACCGGCGTGGTCGAGGCCGACCGCATCCTGGGCGCCGAGCGCGTGCGTCCGGGTGACGCGGTGCTCGCCCTGGCCTCCAGCGGACTGCACTCCAACGGCTACTCGCTCGTGCGCCACATCGTCTCGGGCGCGGGCATCGCCTACGGCGATCACAGCGCCGAGCTGGGCGCGACCTGGGGCGAGGCCCTGCTCGAGCCCACCCGCCTCTACACGACGCCGCTCCTGAAGCTCGTCGAGAAGTACGGCCGCGGCATCCATTCGCTCAGCCACGTCACCGGCGGTGGCATCGCGGCCAACCTCGCGCGCGTGCTGCCTCAGGGCACCTGGGTCGACCTCGACCGCGCGACGTGGTCGCCGGCACCGGTGTTCCGCGTGCTCGCCGATCTCGGCGGACTCGACCTCGTCGACACGGAGGGCACCTGGAACCTCGGGATCGGGTTCCTCGCGGTCGTCGACCAGGCCGTGGCGACGGATGCGGCATCCACCCTCGCCTCTGCCGGGATCGACACGTGGCAGGTCGGGGTCGTCGCCGACGGTGAGCGGCCGACCGGAGACTTCGAGCAAGGCGCCAAGGGCGTCGACGGCGGCGCGGTGCGCCTCGTCGGCGCGTATCAGGAAGACGGGGCGAAGTAAGACCAGATGTGCGGCATCGTCGGCATGGTCGGGCGCGGCCCGGTCAACCAGGACATCTACGACTCCCTCCTCCTGCTGCAGCATCGCGGGCAGGATGCCACGGGCATCGCCACGACCGAACCCAACGGCGTCATCCACATGAGCAAGGGCCAGGGGATGGTGCGCGAGAGCTTCCGCACCCGCGACATGCGCTCGCTGCTCGGCAACGTGGGCCTCGGCCACGTGCGCTATGCGACGCGCGGCGCCGCCTCGAGCGAAGAGGAGGCGCAGCCCTTCTACGTGAACTCGCCGTACGGCATCGTGCTCATCCACAACGGCAACCTCACCAACACGCGTGAGCTCGCCGACGAGATGGCGCACCGCGACCGCCGGCACCTCAACTCGTCGAGCGACACCGAGCTGCTGCTGAACGCGCTGGCCAGCGAGCTGCAGGAGACCACGAGCCCCGTCGACCTCGAGCCCGAGCGCATCTTCGACGCCGTGGCCCGCACGCACGCGCGCATCGAGGGCGCCTACGCCGTGATCGCGCTGATCGCAGGCTATGGACTGCTCGCGTTCCGCGACCCGTTCGGCATCCGTCCGCTCGTGCTGGGCCGCCGCAGCGCGGGCCTGGCCGGCGACGAGTGGGTCGTGGCCAGCGAGTCGCTCGTGCTCGAGAACGCCGACTACGAGATCGTGCGCGAGATCGAGCCCGGCGAGGCCGTGTTCATCACGAACGACGGCGAGCTGCACTCGCGCCAGTGCGCCGCCGACCCGCAGCTGGTGCCCTGCTCGTTCGAGTACGTGTACCTGGCGCGGCCCGACTCGGTGATGAACGGCGTCTCGGTCTACGACGCGCGGCTGCGGATGGGCGCGAAGCTCGCCGCCACGATCGCCAAGCACACCCCAGTCGACGAGATCGACGTCGTCATGCCGATCCCCGACTCGTCGCGGCCCGCGGCGATGGAGGTCGCGCGCGTGCTCGGCATCGAGTACCGCGAGGGCTTCTACAAGAACCACTACATCGGCCGCACGTTCATCATGCCCGGGCAGGCCGTGCGCAAGAAGTCGGTGCGACAGAAGCTCAACGCGATGTCGAGCGAGTTCGTCGGCAAGAACGTGCTGCTCATCGACGACTCGATCGTGCGCGGCACGACGAGCAAGCAGATCATCCAGATGGCACGGGATGCCGGAGCCGCCTCGGTCACGTTCGCATCGGCCGCGCCTCCCGTGCGTTATCCGCACGTGTACGGCATCAACATGCCCTCGGCGCGCGAGCTCATCGCGCACGGCCGCACGATCCCCGAGATCGCGCTCGAACTGGGCTGCGACCACCTCGTGTATCAGGAGGTCGACGACCTCAAGGACGCCATCATCGACAGCTCGGACCTCACCGATCTCGACATGAGCTGCTTCGACGGCCGCTACATCACCGGCACGGTGACCCCCGAGTACCTCGCTTGGGTCGAGGGCGCGCAGGAGAGCTGAGCCGGGCAGCCGGCCACCCTCGGGCCCGGCCCGCGGCATCCCGACTCTCCGCTCGCGCCCCGCGGACTCACAGCCCACGTTCGAGGTCGGTTGTTAGCGTCGGCTCATGTCGGCTGCTTCCGCTCCCACCGGAGAACTCACCCGGATCGTGCGGACGGATGTCGTGGCCGTCGAGAGACCCGCAGGTCCCGTGCGCCGCGGTCTGCGTCGTGCTCGCCGGTGGCTCTCGCGTCACCCGCAGCTCGAGCGCGGCTACCGCATCGGCATCGCGGTGATCGGCACGCTGCTCGTCCTCGGCGGACTCGTGCTCGTGCCGCTGCCCGGCCCGGGATGGCTCGTCGTCTTCGCCGGTCTCGCGCTGCTGGGCACCGAGTTCGTGTGGGCGCACCGCTTCTCGGGCTGGCTGAAGCGACAGCTCGCCCGGTTCTGGGCGTGGTGGAACGCACGCCGCGACGCCCGGCGCGCACGCCGGGCCGCGACGGCCGCGCGCTGACGCTCAGCCGCGCCGTTCGTCGAGCAGCTTGAGGAACGCCTTCATCCACGTGCCGTTGTCGGGCCATGCGCGCGCCGAGACGAGGTTGCCGTCGACGACGGCGCCGCCGTCTTCGAAGACCCCGCCCGCGGTCGTGACGTCGATCGCGAGCTCGGGATAGGCCGAGGTCGTGCGACCGTTCAGCACGCCCGACGCCGCCAGCAGCAGCGGGCCGTGGCAGGTCGCGGCGACCGGGGCGTCCTTCTCGAAGAAGTGGCGCACGATGCGCTGCGCGTCGGGGTTGTTGCGGATGTACTCGGGCGCCCGGCCACCGGGCACGACGATGGCCACGTAGTCGTCGGGGTCGACGTCGGCGAAGGCCACATCGGCGTCCCAGGTGTGGCCGGGCTTCTCGGTGTAGGTGTCGAAGCCGTCGACGAAGTCGTGCACGACGAACTGCAGCTTGCGCTTCTCGGGGGCGCCGATGTGCACCTCGTAACCGGCCTCCTGTAGGCGATGGTACGGGTAGAACACCTCGAGGGTCTCGGCGGCGTCACCGGTGAGGATGAGGATCTTGTCGGCCATGACGGCTCCTTTCGGACGACGATGTCTGCCTCCAGGATGCGCGGGTCGCGGCATCCCGGCACCCGTCCGTTCTCACCCTGTGCGAAACGGCGCCGACACCGTGCACGGGGCCTACGATGTGGAACATGTCCACGCGCGGCGACGACGCTCCGATCCGCTCTGCGGACCGCGTCCTGCGGATCCTTGACGTGGTCGGCGCACGCCCCGACGGCATGACCGCCGGCGAGCTCGCCGAAGAGCTGGAGCTGTCGACGGCGACGACGTACCGGCTGCTCGGCACGCTCGTGGGGCACGACTACCTCGTGCGCACGGCCTCGGCGCGCTATATCCTCGGCCGCGCGGTGGACGATCTCGGCCGTGCCGTACGGGCTCAGCTGGTCGTGACGCCGGAGGTCCGGGGCGTCCTCGCGGCCATGCGCGACAGCGCGCGCGCACCCGCATACCTGACGGTCTTCCGTGGCGACGACATCGCGATCGCGCACGTCGCGGACTCGCCGGCGCATCCGCGCATCGGGCAGCTGCACGTCGGGTTCGCCGAGGCGGCGCACGTGACGGCCTTCGGCAAGATCATGCTCGCCGAGCGCGACGACGCGGCGCTGACGCGCTACCTCGACCGGCACGGCGCCGCGCGCCTCACGCCGGGCTCGGTCACGAGCGAGGCGCGGCTGCGCGCACAGCTCGACGACGTGCGCGCTCAGCAGGTCGCGGTGGAGGTGGAGGAGTACATGCCGCACCTCGCGTGCATCGCGGCGCCGGTGCGCTCGCGCACGGGTCGCACGATCGGCGCGGTGTCGCTCTCGACGACGGCCGACGACTTCACGTCACGCGCGCACGAACTCGAGAAGGCCGTGCGCAGAGGAGCCTGGCACGTCTCGAGCGGGATGCCGGTGTAGACGGTCTACGCCTGCAGACGCTGTTGGTACGAGCCCGCGCTCTCGTCGTCTTCGTCGTCGGCGGGGTACTTGTCCGCCCACTTGTCGACGTACTCGTCTTCGCTGGACTCGGGATGACCCAGCTCACGCTCGAGCGACGCGAAGTTCACGTTGTACGTGTCGTACTTGAGCTCGCGAGCGATCTTGGTGTGCTTCGCCTTCTGACGGCCACGCCCCATGCGAGACCCCCTTATGGTCAAGTCGCGGGCGGTGTCTGGCCCGACTGTTCACGATGTCCGGTATCAACCGGCAAGAGTAGCATTCAGGATATCACGCGGGGTGGTGAACGGCCCGATTGCGGGTCGCCACCCGGCCGGTCGCGAACGAGAGGCGTCGAGATATATGTCCCAGGAGGCATCTGACCCCGCACCCGAGCCCGAGTCGGCCGCCGATGTCACCGGAGCGGTGATCGTCGGCATCGTCGCAGGCCAGTCGCCGCGTGTGCTGAAGGAGGCCGCGCGGTATGCGAAGGCCTTCGGTGCGCCGCTGGTCGTGGCGAACGTCGACGTCACGCGGTTCGTCGCGTACGAAGACCCCGACGGCTCGGTGCAGACGGCCGCCATCGACCTCGCGGCGGTCGGCCGCGAGACCGAGGTGCGGCAGATCACCGGCGAGACGAACGCGGCACTGGAGGGATGCGGCATCGCATGGACGATGCGCTGGCTCGTGGGCGACCCGGCTCTGGCGATGAAGAAGCTCGCCGACGAGCTGCACGCGCGCGTCATCGTCGTCGGGACCCGCAAGCAGGGGCTCGGCGAGTCGATCCGCGAGTTCTTCACGGGCTCGGTCGCCGTGCGCCTCGCGCACCGGCAGACGCGGCCGGTCCTGGTCGTGCCGATCGGCGAGACGCTCGCGGACGACCAGGACTTCGACTGGTGACGCTCACCCGTGCAGGGCACGGGTGACGTCCTTCGCGGCCTCGTCGAGCGCGCGCACGAGCTGGTCGACGGTGGATGCCGCGACCGCCCCTCCGCGCGCCACATGTGAGCGCAGGTCGGTGCGCACCTGCGCGCGGAACGCGTTGATGGCCGTGTCGGCGCGCTGCAGCTGCTCGCGGCTGCGCACCCGCGGGTCGTCGTCGCGCGGGATGCGGGTGGGCGCGGCCCGGCGCTCTTCGTGCGCGGCGGCGGCCAGGTCGGCGCGCAGGCTCTTCATCGCCTCGCGCACGCTGCCGCGCACCTCGTCGGCGATCAGCCGCACCGAATCGGCCAGGCCCGCCTCGATCCCGTCGAACTCCTCGGCGCGGGCGGCCACCTCGTCGCGCCCGGCCTCGGTGATCGCGTAGATCGTCTTGCGGCCGTCGACGGTCTTGGTGACCAGGCCCTCCTCCTCGAGCTTGGCCAGCCGGGGATAGATCGTGCCGGCGCTCGGTGTGTACGTGCCGCCCGTGCGATCGGTGAGCGCCTGGATGAGGTCGTAGCCGTGCCGCGGCTGCTCGTCGAGCAGCTTCAGCAGGTACAGGCGCAGGTCGCCGTGCGAGAAGACCGGGGCCATCACCACTCCTCCTCGTCTGTCGCGTCGGTGTGGCCGGAGGCGTCGGCCGCGGCATCCGCCCCGTCCGTTGCCCGGCGCAGCACCGAGAGGTTGCCCGACACGGAGTTCGTGCGCACGTCGGCGAAGCTGCCCGCGAGCTGCCCGGTCGTGCCGGTGTAGCTCGTGCCGGGGCCGTTGCCCTGCCCCGAGCGCACGGTGCCGTCGATGAGCACCTGGCCGCTCACGCTGCGGACGACGTAGTTGGCGGCCAGCCCCTCGTCGAGGCGGATGGTCGCGTCGCCCGACACGGTGTTCAGCGTGATGCGGTCGACCGTGCCGGTGGTGTCGATGAGCACGGCGCCCGACACCGTGTCGACGACGGTCTTGACGATCGCGCCCGAGGCGGTGACATCACCCGACACGCTGTTGGCGAGCAGCGCGCCCGACAGGCCGCGGACCTGCACGTCGCCCGAGACGGCGTTGAGCGTGAGGTCGCCGGTCAGTCCGTCGACGAGCAGGTCGCCCGAGACGGTGTTCAGGCGCGCGTCGGTGCGCAGGCCGCTGATCAGCGCGCTGGCGCTGACGACGCCGAGCGTGACGGCCACGGCGCGGGGGACTGCGACGCTGATCTCGGCCTTCGGGCCGTTGGCGCCGAAGTGGCGGAAGACGTCGAGGAAGTTGTCCCACCCGAGCTGCGGATGGTCGATCTCGACGGCGCCGTCGATCGCCTCGATGCGCAGATCGCGCCCCGAGACCGCGTGCACCTCGATGCGCAGGCCCGGTTCGTCGTGGGCGACGACGTCGATCTGCCCGCCGACGAGCCCGATCTTGAGTCTGGTCACGTCGTCGATGTCGATGACGCGTGTCTGGCCCGGCTGGATGAGCCACTTCTCGTTGGTCATGGGGACTCCCGTGTGTGATTCGAGATATATCGTGTCTACGACGATAAACGCGATATAGCTCGAGCGCAACCCGGTTCAGCAGATTCACACCCGCCGAGTTCACCCGGCCGAGTTCACCCCGGCCGAGTTCACCCCCGGCGGATTCACATGAGTCTGTCCCACGCACGTCGAACTGCCGCCGGTTCGATGTGCACAAGACAGACTCATGTGAATTTGCCGCACCGGCTTGAGGTTGACGCAACGTCAAGGTCTAGCGTGGGGCTCGAGAGGACGGAAGGACGCGCGGGATGGACAGATCGATCCACGAGATCGCGACCCTCGCGGGCACGACGAGCAGAACGCTGCGCCACTACGACGCCATCGGGCTGCTCGCCCCGACCCGCATCGGAGCGAACGGCTATCGCCGGTATGACGAGGCCGCGCTCGTGCGGCTGCAGCGCATCCTGCTGCTGCGCGAGCTCGGGCTGCCGCTGCCGCAGATCGCCGACGTGCTCGCCCGCGAGACGAGCGAGGTGCGCGCCCTGCGCACGCACCTCGACCTGCTGCGGCAGGAGAAGGAGCGACTCGACCGGCGGATCGCCGCCGTCACGTCCACCATCGACGCCCTGCAGAAAGGGGAGGAACCCATGGCCGAGAAGATGTTCGACGGATTCGACAACACGCAGTACCAGGAGGAGGTCACCGAGCGCTGGGGCGCCGACGCATACGCGCGCAGCAACGACTGGTGGCAGGGGATGAGCCCCGACCAGCGCACGGCATGGCAGCAGCAGGTCGCGGACCTGAACGAGCAGTGGCGGGATGCCGCGGGCCGCGGCATCGCTCCCGACAGCGCCGAGGCGCACGGGCTCGCCGAACGCCACGTGCAGTGGCTGCGGGGGATCCCGGGGACGCCGGCCGCGGCATCCGACGGCGACATCGCCGGGTACGTGCGGGGTCTCGGCGACATGTATGTCGCCGACCCGCGGTTCGCGGCCAACTACGGCGGCGTCGACGGTGCGACCTTCGTGCGCGACGCGTTGCGGGCCTACGCCGACGTCGAGCTGTAGCGCTCCGCGACCCGTGCGGCCGACCGTAAGCTGACGGTATGAGCGGCCCCGTCGACTTCCTGCGCGCGTGCGAGCCCGGCACCCGGGTCACCGTGCGCCGCCGGATCGACGGCGGCTGGTCGGATGCGCTCGGCTACCTGCGCGAGATCACGCCCGAGGCCTGCGTCGTCGAGACGCGCCGCGGCATGGTGACGGTGCCGTTGGATGCCGTGACCCACGCCGTCCGCGTGCCCGAGCCGCCGGCGCGCCGGGCGCGCTGAGCAGCACCCTGCCGACCGAGCGCGCCGAGCCGTACCTGCCGACCGGGGCCCGCCGACCGCGCTCAGGCCCGCTCGCCCACGAACCGGGCCCGCCCGGCGAGGATGCCCGTGATGAAGATGCCCACGCTCACCATGAGCAGCGCGAACAGGGGCCACTCCCACGAGCCCGTGGCGTCGTGCAGTGCCCCCACGAGGATCGGTCCGAAGGCGGCGATCAGATAGCCGACCGACTGGCCCATGCCCGAGAGGGCGGCGGCCTGGTGGTGGTTGCGTGTGCGCAGCCCGAACAGCGAGAGCGCGACGGTGATGGATGCCCCGCCCGACACCCCCAGCATGGCGACCCAGACCACGCCCGCGGCCGGGAACAGCATCTGCCCGCCCACTCCGACGAACACCACGACCGCCGCGATGGCGGCGAGGCCGCTCTGCGCGCGCAGTCGGTGGAGCAGCGCCGCGGCGGTGAGGCTGCCGACGATGCCGAAGCACTGGAACACGAACTGGTGCCATCCGGCGCCGACGATCGACAGGCCGCTGTCGTGCTCGACGGTCGGCCACCAGGTGATGGCCGTGTAGTAGATGGTCGACTGCAGGCCGAGGTAGAACGTCACCGCCCACGCGAGCGGAGAGCGCCACATGGGCCCCACGTGGGCCGGGTCGGCCGGGGCGTCCGCGTCTTCGGCGGCCGCGGCATCCATCGCCTTCTCGGCCGCGGTGTGCCGGGCGCGCAGCTGCGGCAGGAACACCGCGAACGCGATCAGTGCCAGTGCGGCCCAGATGCCCAGCGACAGCCGCCACCCCGCATCGGTCATGCCGGCGATCGGCACCGCCAGGCCGGCGGCGACGGCCGCGACACCGCTCTGCAGCGCCGAGTAGATGCCGGTCATCGGGCCCACGCGGTCGGGATACTCGCGCTTGATGAGCGCCGGCAGCAGCACGTTGATCATCGCGATGGCGCCGCCCAGGATCGCCGTGCCCACCCAGATCGCGCCGGGCAGCGGCACCGAGCGCAGCACGACCGCCGCGGCCAGCACCAGCAGCGAGCCGCCGAGAGCCCGCTCGAGCCCGACCTTGCGGGCGATCCCGGGGGCGATGGGCGAGACGACCGCGAATCCGATCACGGGCAGCGCGACGAGGAACGACGCCGCCGTGCCGCCGATGCCGAGGTCGGCGCGGATGTCGCCGAGCACCGGCCCCACCGACGTGATGCCCGCGCGCAGGTTGGCGGCCAGCAGCAGCACGCCGGCCAGCATGAGGCCCGCGCGGGCGGCGCCGTCGCGGTGGGCAGGCGGCGGCGCAGAAGTCATGCGCTCAGGCTATGCCCCGCCTGTGCGCAGCAACGAATCAGATGCGCACCCGCAGGCCCATGTCGACGATGCGGTCGGCGGGTATGCCGTAGCCGGTGGTGGGGTCGGGACAGTTGCGCTTCAGGAAGGCGAACACGTGCTCGCGCCAGGCGGCCACGCCCCGCAGCCGCCCGCTGCCGTGCTGCGGGTACTCATGCTCGATGTAGTAGGTCGCGGCGGCGGGGTCGACGTGCAGACCCTCGCAGCGCGCGAGCTCGGCCGGCACGTCCACGTGCTCGAGGTAGCCGCAGTGGAGGCGGACCCGGACGAACCCGTGTCGCAGCTTCTCGACCTCGCGGCGCTCGCCGCCCGTGGTGTGCGGCACGTCTTCGACGAGCACGTTCAGGAGGATCACGCGACGGTGCAGGCTGCCGTTGCGCTCGACCTGGTGCGTGAGGGACGGCGGGGTGTCATCGAGCCACGGCGTGACGAACACCGCCGTCCCCCGCACGCGCGCCGCGCGGGTGCGGCGCAGCAGGGCGAAGACGTCCGTGAGGGGGAGCGCGTCGTCATCGGTGCGCCGGGCGAGCAGCTCGCCGCCGCGCCGCCAGGTCGACATGACGACGAACAGCGCCGCCCCGATCACGATCGGGAACCAGCCGCCATAGGGCACGCGCAGCAGATTCGACGCGAGATAGGTGAGGTCGATCGCGAGGAACACGATCATGAGCGGCAGTGCGACCCGACGCGGCCAGCGACCCCGCTCGCGTGCGACCACGTAGGCGAGCACGGTCGTGGCCACCATCGTGGCGTTGACGCTCACCCCGTAGGTGCTCGCCAGCTGCTCGGAGCTGCGGAAGAGCAGTACCAGCACGACGGCGGCGATCATGAGCACGAGGTTGATCGCCGGCACGTAGACCTGCCCGGCGCTCTGCTCGGAGGTCTGCACGACCCGGAAGGGCGGCATCATGCCGAGCCGACTCGCCTGCCGGGTCATCGAGAACGCGCCGGTGATCGCCGCCTGCGACGCGATCACGGTCGCGAGCGTCGCGAGCACGACCATCGGATACAGCAGCGGCCGCGGCACCAGGTTGTAGAAGGGCTGGGCGCCGGACGCCGGGTGGGCCAGCAGCGCGGCGCCCTGGCCGAAGTAGCTGAGCAGGAGGGCCGGGAGGACGAAGCAGAACCACACCCACCGGATCGTCCGCCGGCCGAAGTGCCCGATGTCGGCGTACAGCGCTTCGACGCCGGTCGTCACCAGGAAGACCGCGAACAGCACGAGGAACCCGACCAGCCCGTTGCGGGCGAAGAACGTCACGGCGTACGCCGGGTTCAGAGCCGCCAGCACTCCGGGTTCGAGGGCGATGCCGTACACGCCCAGTGCGGCGATGGCGACGAACCAGACCGCCATCACGGGGCCGAACGCCGCACCGACCTTGGCCGTGCCGAACCGCTGCACCGCGAACAGCAGCACGATGATCACGAGCGTCACCGGGATCACGAAGGGCTGCATGTGCGGCGAGGCCTCGCGCAGGCCCTCGACGGCGCTGAGGATCGAGATCGCGGGGGTGATCATGACGCCCGCGTACAGCATCGCGGCGCCGGCCAGCCCGACGAGCACGAGCGCGCGCCGTGACCGCCGCCGGAGCGCGCGCCACGGTCGCAGCAGGGCGACCAGGGCGAAGACGCCGCCCTCACCCCGGTTGTCGGCCCGCAGCACGAGGGTCATGTACTTCACCGAGACGACGAGGATGAGCGTCCAGAAGACGAGGGAGAGGATGCCGAGCACGTCGACACGGTCGGGTGCGAGGTGGGCGGATCCACCGTTGAACACGGCGTGCAGCGCGTAGATCGTGCTCGTGCCGAGGTCGCCGTAGACGACGCCCAGCACCGCGAGCGCGACCAGCGCTACCTGACCGGCGCCCTGCCGCCGCGCCCGCTCCTCGGCGGGCACCGCGGCGGGGCGGTCGCGGCGCTCCTCGCTGGCGACGTCGGCCGGCTCGGCGTCAGGGTGCCCGGCCGTGCGGTCGTCCGAGCCCGCGGTCGACTCGTCGCCGCGCGCCGTCGACATCGCCGTCGATCAGGTGCGGTTGCGCCCGCTGATGACGCGGAGCAGGAAGGCGATCAGGGCGATGACGGCGACCACGAGCGCGACCCAGAGCAGCCAGTGCAGGGCGGCGTTCAGACCGCTGAAGATCGCGACGATCACGGCGATGATCAGGATGATGACGAGTGCGGCGTTCATGAGTGAGACCCCCTTGCCTTCGTCCCACCTGAGCATGTCCAGGTGTCCACGTCAACCCCTCGACCGGCGCCGCGCACGTGGCTACCGTGGGCGGGGCGAGAGGAGACATCATGCCCCGAGGACGAGCCTCGAACAGCCTGAAGAATCCCGATATGTACGAGGAGCTGCGCAAGCAGGGAGACTCCGAGGAGAAGGCGGCGCGCATCTCGAACGCCGCCGCCCGGGACGGCAAGAAGAAGATCGGTCAGCGCGGCGGCAAGGCCGAGAACTATGAGGACCGGACGGTCGACGAGCTGAAGGCACGGGCGAAGGAGCTGGGCCTGCACGGATACTCCGGCAAGCGCAAGAGCGAACTCATCGACCTGCTGCGCCATCACTGACTGTTCGGCGCCTGCGCACTGCACGGCATACATTCACCGCACCCGTGGAATAATCGCGCCCGGGCGGTCGCGCGCGGCCGCCCTCCATCTTCTGCTCGAAGGGCCCCCGTGTCGAAGCTCGCCGTCCTCAGCCTGCGCAACCGCGCGCTGATCGCGCTCATCACGATCATCGCCGCGGTCTTCGGATCGATCGCGCTGGTGAATCTCAAGCAGGAGCTCATCCCGTCGATCGAGTTCCCGCAGCTGATCGTCGTCTCCACCTACCCGGGCGCCTCGCCCGAGGTCGTGTCGCACGACGTGTCCGACCCGATCGAACAGGCGATCCAGGGCGTGCCGGGGCTGGAGGAGACCAGCGCCACCAGCACGACGAACTCGTCGATCGTGCAGGCGCAGTTCACCTACGGCACCGACCTCGCCACCGCCGAGCAGAAGATCAGCGTCGCGATCAACCGCATCAAGAGCACGCTGCCCGACGGAGTGGACCCCAACGTCATCTCCGCGTCGATCGACGACTTCCCGGTGATCCAGCTCGCGGTCACCGGCTTCGACGATGAGCAGACCGTGCAGTCACGGCTGGAGAGCACGGTCGTCCCCGACCTCGAAGACATCGACGGCGTCAACGCCGCGCAGATCGTCGGCGGACGCGGGCAGCGCGTGACCATCACTCCCGACACCGACGAGCTCGCGGCATCCGGCTTCACCACCCAGTCGATCACCGACGCGCTCAGCCAGAACGGGCTGCTCTTCCCGGGCGGCGACATCACCGACGGCGACCAGACCCTCACCGTGCAGACCGGCGCGAAGCTCGACGCCGTGAAGGAGATCGAGCAGCTGCCGCTCGTGCCGAGCGCGCAGGCGCTGGCGCAGCAGCAGGTGCAGGCCCAGGCCGGTGCCGCGGCGGGTGCTGCCGCCGGCACGAAGACCTCGTCGAGCACCGAGACGACGACGATCGCGGATGTCGCGACCGTGAAGCTCGAGCGCGATCCGGTGACGACCATCTCGCGCGTCAACGGCGAGAACGCCCTCACCCTGGCCATCACGAAGCTGCCGGCGGCCAACACCGTCGACGTGTCGACGGCCGTGCGCGATGCGCTGCCGAACCTGCAGAAGCAGCTCGACGGCGCGCACTTCACCGTCGTCTTCGATCAGGCGCCGTACATCCAGCAGTCGATCGACTCGCTCGCGCAGGAGGGTCTGCTCGGCCTGCTGTTCGCCGTGATCATCATCCTGATCTTCCTGCTGTCGGTGCGCTCGACGCTGGTCACGGCCATCTCGATCCCGACGAGCGTGCTCATCACGTTCATCGGCATCCAGGCGTTCGGGTACTCGCTGAACATCCTCACGCTGGGCGCCCTGACGATCGCGATCGGGCGCGTCGTCGACGACTCGATCGTCGTCATCGAGAACATCAAACGACATTACGTCGAGGGCGCCGACAAGCTGCAGGCCATCACCCGCGCGGTGCGCGAGGTGGCAACGGCCGTGGCGGCATCCACCCTGACGACCGTCGCCGTGTTCCTGCCGATCGCGTTCGTCGGCGACATGACGGGCGAGCTGTTCCGTCCGTTCGCCCTGACCGTCACGATCGCCATGGTCGCCTCGCTCGTCGTGGCCCTCACCATCGTGCCGGTGCTGGCGTACTGGTTCCTCAAGCCCGGCAGGCAGCTGCTCGATGCCGACGGCGAACCGATCGACCCCGAGGCGCCCGAGGCCCCGCCGTCGCGCCTGCAGAAGGGCTACCTGCCGATCCTGCACTGGACGCTCAAGCACTCCGGCGTCACCGTCGTCATCGCGGTGCTCGTGCTCGGCGGCACCCTGGCGCTCGCGCCGCTGATGAAGACGAACTTCCTCGGCGACTCGGGCCAGAACACGTTCACGATGACGCAGGACCTGGGGCCCGCGGCATCCCTCGATTCACAGGACGCCGCGGCGAAGAAGGTCGAAGCCGCCATCAAGGACGTCGACGGGATCGACACCGTGCAGACCTCGATCGGATCGAGCGGCTCCGCGCTGCGCGACGCGTTCTCGGGCGGCGGCAGCGGTGTGACCTACTCGATCACCACCGACACCGATGCCGACCAGGCGCAGGTGCGGGCCGACGTCGAAGACGCCGTGGCAGACCTGAAGGACGTCGGAACCGTGACCGTCGCGGCCGCCGAGGGCGGCTTCGGCTCGAGCGACGTCGAGATCGACGTGACCGCCCCCGACGGCAAGACCCTGCAGACGGCGACCGACGCGGTCGTCGATGCCGTGAAGGGCAAGGACGGCATCGGCCAGGTCGCCACGAACCTGTCGGCATCGCTGCCGTACATCTCCGTGTCGGTCGACCGCACCAAGGCCGCCGAGCACGGGCTGAGCGAGGCCGCGGTGGGCGGCATCGTGTCGAGCACGATGCGTCCGCAGCAGATCGGCACCGTCGAGATCGACGAGTCGAGCGTCACGGTGTATCTGGACGCGGCCGATGTGCCCGATTCCATCGACGCGTTGAAGAAGATGGATGTCGCGACCGCGACGGGGATCGTCGAGCTCGGTGACATCGCGACCGTGGAGAAGAGCAACGGTCCCACGTCGATCTCGACGCAGCGCGGCGTGCGCACCGCGACGGTGACGGTCACGCCGTCGACGGACGACCTGACCGCGGCATCCGCCACCATCGACGAAGCGCTGAAGAACGCCGACCTGCCGGAGGCGGCCGATGCGTCGATCGGCGGCGTGCTCTCGCAGCAGGGCACCGCGTTCTCGCAGCTGGGGCTGGCGATGCTCGCGGCGATCCTGATCGTCTACGTCGTGATGGTGGCGACCTTCAAGTCGCTGCGCCAGCCGCTGCTGCTGCTCGTGTCGATCCCGTTCGCGGCGACCGGAGCGATCCTGCTGCAGCTGATCACCGGCGTGCCGCTGGGCGTGGCATCGCTCATCGGCGTGCTGATGCTCATCGGCATCGTGGTGACGAACGCCATCGTGCTCGTCGACCTCGTCAACCAGTACCGGGCCAAGGGCCTGTCGACCCACGACGCGGTGATGGCGGGCGGGTCGAGGCGCCTCCGGCCGATCCTCATGACGGCGCTGGCGACCATCTTCGCGCTGACGCCCATGGCGCTCGGCATCACCGGGCACGGCGGGTTCATCTCGCAGCCGCTGGCGATCGTCGTCATCGGCGGCCTCGTGTCATCGACCCTGCTGACGCTGCTCGTGCTGCCCACGCTGTACAACCTCGTCGAGGGCGCGCGCGAGCGGCGGGAGGCGAGGCGCGGTGCGAAGACGGACGGTGCGGTCAGCGTCGATGAGGCCGAGACCGTCGGGGCGCTGCCGCAGGCTTCGGCGATCCACCAGGTGGAGTCGTCGCGCCGGTCGCGTCGCGAGCACTGAGACCGTGCGTCGGCGAGTTGGCGCTCAGCCTCGCGCTCGGCGGCGAGTTCGCGCTCGACCTCGTGCCGGGGGTGCTGCCGTGTCTCGGCGAGCATGCGGTGCAGGCGGCCGGCGAACACGCCGATCCACGTGAAGATGAGCGCGAACGCGATGAGCTCGAACGCCGCCAGCGTCATGAGCTTGAAGAGGTAGACGACCGTCGTCGTGACGAGCGTGCCGCCGAGGATGTACGTGAAGACCATCAGCGGACGCGTGTAGTGCCGGCGACGCACGACCACCGTGATGAGCACGCCGAGGAACGAGAAGATGATGCCGTCGGCGGCCCGCTCGTGCATGAACTGGTTGACGTTCATCGGGAAGAACCCCACCGCGGCCAGATGGGCGCCCGAGCACGCGAGCAGCACGCTCACCTTGCCGGAGCGCTTCGCTCCGCGCAGGTCCTGCAGGGCGTGCATGTCGCGGCGCACCTGCAGCGAGAACCCGAGGAACAGCATCCCGACCACGATCATCGTGGCGTTGAACGTGTGTCCCGAGAAGTCGTGGAACGTGCCCAGTTCGCTGAACTGCGAACGCCACCAGTCACTGTCGGTGGTCGTGAGCATCGACACGGCCGTGCCCGCGACGAGCATCACCGTGACCAGCGCCGCCCAGCGCGGCGCCGTGGGCCGCAGCAGAATGGGCAGTCGCGTCGGATCGAAGCGCAGTGCCGGCATCGGCCTGAAATAGAAGGTCGGTTCCCCGGTCGACATCAGTCCCCCTCGAGGCGCACCACTCGCCCGAGTCCCCAGACCTGATCCGTGTGTCGCGCCGGATGCAGTTTTCTCCAGCCCCCAGCGTGACGGCGTCAGCCGTCCTGATCGATGCTATTAGGCTCGGCGGCCGATCGCACGGGCGGAAGCCGGGGTTGACAGGGGTTTTTCGGAGTGGCAGGGGTGGATGCCGCGGCCGGGCGGTCTCCCAGGTGCGACCGATAGGCTGATTCGGTCGGCTCAGGGCGAAGTGTGGGTTTGTGTGCCCAGGGGGCCGATGATGGGCGCCGCTCGGCGTGCATGACCATCATCAGAATGGCCCCGGCCGACGAATGTCCGGGTTGCCCGAGCGTGCGCGCTCGGGCGCTGTTCTCGTGCAAGAGAACCCAGAAGGACCATGCCCAAGAACAAGAAGCCGGCCGGAGGCCGGCCCGCTCGCAATTTCGATCCCCACTACGCCGCGAAGACCAAGCACCGCCCGGGGGACTCGTCCGCCGGCAAGCCCGGCAGCCGCAGCCCGGGGCACCGCGGATACCGCGCCCCCGAGGCCGAGGCGTCGGCGCCCAAGCGTCGCTGGACCGCGCAGGAGAAGGCCGGCCGCGACGAGTCGCGCGCCATCCGCGACGGACGCGGCCACCGCGATGGCGGCTACGAGCGTCGCGACGGCGGCTACCGTCAGGACCGCGGGTTCCGCGACGACCGTCAGGACCGTGGATACCGTCAGGATCGCGACAACCGTGGCTTCGGTCAGGATCGCGCCCCGCGTCGCGACGACCGAGATGACCGCGGCTACCGTGGCGCTCGCCGCGATGACGGCGCTCCGCGTCGCGACGACCGCGGTTCGCGTCCGTCGTACCGCGACGACCGGAACCAGCGTCCGTCGTACCGTGACGACCGTGCCCCGCGTCGCGACGAGCGCGGTTCGCGTCCGTCCTACCGTGATGCCCAGGGCTCGCGTCCGTCGTATCGTGACGCCGAAGGTTCGCGTCCGTCTCATCGGGATGACCGCGCTCCTCGCCGCGACGACCGCTTCGGCCACCGCGACGACCGCGGCCAGCGACCGCCGTACCGTGATGACCGCCGCGACGACCGCGGGTACGGCTCCGACCGCGGCGCCCGATCGGACCGCACGATGGACCGGAGCGGCGACCGCGCGCAGCGCCCCGCATACCGCGACGACCGCGGCCCTCGCCGCGACGACCGCGCGCAGCGTCCGTCCTCCCGCGATGACCGCGGCGCTCGTCCGTCGTATCGTGACAGCGATCGCCGCTCGTTCGACCGCAACGATCGCCGCGACTCCGGTCGCCGCGACGTCGACCACCGAGACCAGCACGCCTCTGCGCAGCACGAGGAGCACATCGACGTCGTCCACGAGAAGCTGCAGGCGGAGGCCGTCCAGGCGGATGCCGGAGCCACGGCATCCTTCGCCGATCTCGGTCTCGGCGACAACATCGTCCGCGCGCTCGCGGGTCTGGGTGCCGAGCACCCGTTCCCCATCCAGGCGGCGACGATCGGCCCGATCCTCGCGGGCAAGGACGTGCTCGGCCGCGGCCGCACCGGTTCGGGCAAGACGATCGCCTTCGGCGCACCGCTGGTCGAGTCGATCCTGCGTTCCAAGGCGGGGGTCAAGCGCGAGTTCGGTCGCGCTCCGGTGGCGCTGATCCTCGCGCCGACGCGCGAGCTCGCACTGCAGATCGACCGCACCGTGCAGCCGATCGCGCGCAGTGTGGGCCTGTTCACGACGCAGATCTACGGCGGCGTGCCGCAGGCGCGCCAGGTCGGTGCGCTCAAGAAGGGCGTCGACATCATCATCGGCACCCCCGGGCGCATCGAAGACCTGCACGAGCAGGGCAAGCTCGACCTCTCGCAGGTGCGCGTGGTCGTGCTCGACGAGGCCGATCACATGTCGGAGCTCGGGTTCCTCGAGCCGATGCAGCGCATCCTGCGCCTCGTCGCCGACGGTGCGCAGAAGCTGCTGTTCTCGGCCACGCTCGACCGTGAGGTCGCGGCCCTCGTCGACGAGTTCCTCGTCGAGCCCGCCGTCTACGAGGTCGCCGGCGAAGACCAGGATTCGGGCACGATCGACCACCGCGTGCTGGTGATCGACCACCGCGACAAGCCCGAGATCCTCAACTCGCTCGTCGACCGCGACGGCAAGACGCTCGTGTTCTCGCGCACCCGTGCGTACACCGAGATGCTCGCCGAGCAGTTCGAAGAGGCGGGCATCCGCGCGGTCGCGCTGCACGGTGACCTGAACCAGGCCAAGCGCTCGCGCAATCTGCAGCGGCTGACCGACGGCAAGGTGAACGTGCTGGTGGCGACGGATGTCGCGGCCCGCGGCATCCACGTCGACGACATCGACCTGGTCGTGCAGGCTGATGCGCCCAGCGAGTACAAGACGTATCTGCACCGTTCGGGTCGCACCGGTCGCGCCGGACGCCCGGGCACGGTCGTGACGCTCGTGCCGCGCCAGCGTCAGCGCCGCATGTCGGAGCTGCTCGAGCGTGCCGAGATCGACGCGCCGTTCACGCCGGCACGGCCGGGCGACGACCTCCTCGAGGAGCTCAGCGGCCGTCAGGTCGACCCGATGGCCTGATCCGCTTCGGCATCGGGCGCGGCGTCGTCGGCGAGACCGGCGATGAGCGCGGCCGCCCGTGTGGGGCCGCCGAGTGATCGGAGCTCGGCGCCCACGCGGGCTGCGGCATCCCGAACCGACACGTCGTCGCGAGCGCGGCGATAGCCCTCGGCGACCTGCGCGCTGGTGGGCGTGCCGGTGCGCAGGTTCACGCCGGCGCCCGACCACGCGACCCGCGCCGCGACCTCGGGCTTGTCGAGATCGCCGCCGGCGATGACCAGCGGCACGCCGTGGCTCAGCCCGGCGAGCGTGCCTCCCCAGCCGCCGTTCGTGATCATGACGTCGGTGCGGGGGAGCAGCAGCGCGAACGGCACGAAGTCGGCGACCCGTGCGTTCGCGGGCACGGCGAAGTCGAAGTCATTGCGCCCGGGCAGACCCGTGGTCGCGACGACGAGCGCGTCCTCGTCGGCGAGCGCGTCGAGCGCCGGACGGACGAGGTCGGACGGATCGACGTTCTGCGTACCCTGCGTCACGACGATGACGCGGCGGTCGTCGAGGTCGCTCCACCATTCGGGCACGGGACGGGATGCCGCATCCGCCGTGAGTGCGCCGACGAAGTGCAGGTGCGGTGGCCGGTCGGTCCGGCCGAAGTCGAGCGCGGGGGACCCGTTCGCGACGATGAGTCGCCGCGAGAGCACGATCTCGTTGAAGTGCAGGCGCGACGTGGGCAGCCCGAGTTCGCGACGCAGCCGCTTGAACGGCCGGTCGAGCGGGCCGGCCATGAGCGGCACCGCGCTGCGCAGGGCCGCGTCGCGCAGCCGTGTGAGTGCGTTCGTGCCCGGGGTCAGTCCCAGTCCACTGGGTGGGCCCTGCCGGCTCGGCATATGCAGCGGCAGCACCGCGATCGTCGCGAGGGGGACATCGTGCCGCTCGGCGAAGAGCCCCGGGCCCAGCGCCATCTCGTCGCAGGCGGTGACGTCCCAGGGCTCGCGCCGCCACTCGGCTTCGAGGTCTGCCACCTGTCCGCCCGCGGTGCCGATCATGCAGTCTTCGAGGTTGACCATCGTCTGGCGCAGGCCCTTCTTGCCGACGAGGCGCGGAAAGGTCGCCTGCAGATCGTTCTCGTCGAAGTCGGTGGCTTCGCGCCACGGGACGAATCGGGCTCCGGATGCCGCGACCCGGGCAGCGAACGCCGACCCGGTGTACACGCGGACGTCGTGACCGGCGGCGACGAGTTCGTGCGCGACGGTGAGCACCGGAGCGACGTGTCCGGTGAACGACATTGCGGCGACCAGGATGCGCGCCATGGAGACAGCATGGCCGAACCCGGCGCGTCTGTCACCCCTCGAACGGCGGGCTCGTGGACCCCGGGCGGGTATTCCCTTCGTGCAGAGTCTCTGCCAGGATGGGGCGCACGTGTTTGTAAGGCGCACTGCCTAACGCCGGCCGGGCACGGCTCGACATCCCGTATCGAGCGCACTCCCCGATCGAAGGAGCTTGTGAAGTGATCCCCCGCGCTTCGCTGCTGGCCACCGCGCTGGCGGGAGCCGTGCTCATCGTCGTGGCCGCGGCATCCCCTGCCACCGCCGCATCGCCCGCTTCGGCGGCATCCGAGATCGACGCATCGCCCGCTCCCACGACGAACATCAACGGCTACCGCAACGTCGGATACTACGGCGGCTGGCAGGCCTCCGGCGACGCGAAGGCGACGCTGAAGAAGCTGTTCGTCGATCAGTCGACGGGCGAGAACATCACGCACCTGAACTACTCGTTCGGCAACATCGCCGGGTCGCAGGAGGCGATCGACGCCGCGCGGGCCGACGGCGGCCAAGGGCTCGACGGCGTCGAGCCCTACACGTGCTTCATCTCGGATGTGGTCGCCCCCGCCGCGGGAGAGACGGAAGCGGCCGGCTCTGCGCAGGACGACTTCGTGCGGGCATACTCCGCGAAGGACGCGGTGCTGGGGGTCGCCGACGCGAAGGAGCAGAAGCTCGCGGGCAATTTCAACCAGCTGCGCGAGCTCAAGAAGCTGTACCCTGACCTGAAGGTGAGCATCTCGCTCGGCGGCTGGTCGTGGTCGAAGTCGTTCTCGAAGGCAGTGGCGACCCCCGAGAGCCGGGCAGCGTTGGCCTCGAGCTGCATCGATCTGTACATCAAGGGCAACCTTCCGGAGATCGACGGCCGCGGTGGCAACGGTTCGGCCGCCGGCATCTTCGACGGCTTCGACATCGACTGGGAGTGGCCGGGCGCCCCCGACTGGGCGCAGGAAGTCGGCAACTCCGTCGACCCGGAGAACGATGCCGCGAACATGCTCGCGTTCGTGAAGGAACTGCGGACGCAGCTCGACAAGCTGTCGGGCAAGACCGGGCGGGACTATGAGCTGTCGGCGTTCCTGCCCGCCAGCCCGACGGTGATCACGGCGGGCGGATGGAACGTGCCCGAGCTCTTCCAGTACCTCGACTACGGGAACCTTCAGGGATACGACCTGTGGGGCACGTGGTCGGCGACCACCGGTCATCAGGCGAACATCTACGGCGACCCGGCGCAGAACTGGGGGCTGGGGCTGGACACGATCGTCGCGTCGTACAAGGACGCCGGAGTGGACCCTGCGCAGTTGAACCTCGGCGTTCCCGCCTATGGGCAGGGGTGGAAGGATGCCGCGGCCGAGCCGTGGACGCCCGCCACCGGAATCGGACAGCAGTCGTATGACCAGTTGAAGGCGCGCAACCTGGAGATCCATCACGACTATGCCGCGAACGGGCACTACAACGCGACGTGGGGCTATGACGCCGCAGCGGACGAGTTCTGGTCGTTCGATGACACGTTCTCTGTGGCGGAGAAGACCAAGTGGGCGATTCGTCAAGGACTGGGCGGCGTCGACTTCTGGGAGCTGAGTCAGGATCTCGACGGCGACCTGTCGGCCGCGTCGGCCGCGGTGATGCGCAAGGCTGACGGTGGGCCGGTCGCCGGGGATGCGCTGACCTCGTGCGCGCGCACGCCGAACGCGACGGCGACCGCGTGGAACGCCCAGACCAAGTACGACACGGGCGACCAGGTGTACCTCCGCGGCCACGTGTATCAGGCGCTCTGGTACGCGAAGGGCAGGGCGCAGGAGCCGGGTGCGTCGAACGTCGGGCCGTGGAGCACGCTCACGGCGTGCGGCGTGGATCCGTCGACGGTGCAGGCCTGGGCTGCCGACCGCGTGTACGAGCGCGGCGACCAGGTCACCTACAAGGGCGTGACCTACACAGCGCAGTGGTGGACGCGCAATCAGAAGCCCGGTCATCAGTGGGGTCCGTGGCAGCGCTGATCTGCAACGGAGTCGTAGCACTCTGATTCGCAGCACGCTGAGTCGCAGTACGCTGGGGCGGCCATCCTTCGGGATGGCCGCTCTTGCGTTGGCGGTGACAGCGCGAGTGTGTGTCATGTCGATTCTCAGAAGGGCGGTTGTTCGGTGGTGTGGGTGGTGATGGGGTCGGGGATGAAGGTGAGGGTGCCGATGGGGGTGTCGGTGTAGTGGCGTCCGGTGGGGCTGGTCCATTGGAGGATGCCGTGGCCGAGTTGTTTCACGCGCCAGAGGGTGTGGTGTTTGACGATGTGGTGGGGTCGGCAGGAGTCGCCGAGGTTCTCTTTGCTGGTGGGTCCGCCCAGGGCGGCGTCGATCGTGTGGTCTTGGTCGCAGGTCCAGGGGGGTCTGGTGCAGCCGGGGAAGCGGCAGTGTTCGTCTCTGACGTGCAGGAAGCGTTTGAGTTCGGCGGTGGGCCGGTACCGGTCGACGGCGACCGGTTCGCCGGTGGAGGGGTGGGTGAGGACTCTGTCCCAGCCGGGGGCGCCGGCGGCGAGGTGTTTGGCGGTTGCCAGGTCGATGGGTCCGTGGCCGGCGAGGAGGGCGGGTTGTTTGGAGTGGCCGAGGAGGGTGAGGGCGGGGATGGTGATCTGCACGGTCGCCTTGATCGCGTCCAGGGCGTCGCCGTGGCCGGTGGGGGCACCGGTGAGGAGGATGTCGGCGAGGATGTCGGCACGCTTCTGATCCATGGTGCGCGGGTCACTGTCCTCGTCAGCGGTGGGATCGTCGCTGGTGCAGGCGTCGGCGTGGGGCCCGGTGATCAGCGTGAACCACGGCTCGCCGTCACCCTCGGTCGCCGCCGTGCCCGTCTCGCCCGCGTCAGCGGTGCCCGACTCCGCGGTGCCCGCGTCCGCGCCGCTCGCGTCTGCGTCGCTCGCGTCTGCGTCGCTCGCGTCGGCAGTGCCCGCGTCGGCAGTGCTTGCGTCGGCGGTGCTCGCGTCGGCGGTGCTCGCGTCGCCCGTGCTCGTGCCGGCCGCGTTCGTGTCGCAGGTCGGATCACCCGTGGTGACCTCGCCGCCGGCTACGTTGCCGTCTGCGGTGCCGGTGTCGCTCGCGCCCACGCCCGTGTCGCCCGCGTCACTCGCGCCCGTGTCCGTCGCCGTGGCGGGCGTCTTCTTTCTCGTGGTGCGGGTGAGGGTGTGGGCGGCGGCGGTGAGCCGGTCGTAGATCGCGTGGGCGAGCACGGCGGGGCCCTCGAACACGATCCGTCCGCGCCCGTGGGGCAGATCGATCAGCTGCACGAACCGTTCTTCTTTGGAGCGTTCGATCTCCGCGGCCACACTGTCGGGGTCGATCCGGGCGGCGAGGACCTTCACGATCTTGCTCAGCCGGTACGGAGTCTCACTTGCTGCGGCGACCAACGCCCGGTGCTCATAGTCGGCCCGCTTGTCGGCGTCGGCGATCAGGGTGCCCGCGTCCACGATCGTATGCGCGTGCGCGAGATCGATCTCCCCCTTGCCCAGCGCGGTGTGGGTCTCGGGGAACATCTGAACCAGCAGCGACGCGGTCCCCATCCGCGACTGCACCGAACGGTCGGACAGCCGCATCGCCGCGGCCAGCTCGGCGGAGATCTCCCGCAACGGCAGATCATGGGTGACCCGCAGGCCACGCTCGCGCCGATCGCGTTCCCGCTCGATCACGACATCGACCGCCTGCGCGAGCAGCTCCGACTCATGCGCCTGCAGCGCGGCGATCTGCTGACGCGTATCGACCAGATCCGACACGAGAGCATCCAGCGTGCCCCACAACCCCGAACGCGTGACCGGGCCCGACAACGCGTCGGGACCAGCCGTGAAGTCGCCGGCGGGCGCGGGCCCGTGACCGAGCTCAGGCTCAGGAGCGCGCGGGTCACCCGGCTCCGGCTCTACCGGATCAGGGGACTGCGGAACAGAAGACACGAGAACAAGCTCCAGACGAACGCCAATGACGATGGGCGTGCCCGCGGCGTCTGAACGAAAGGAACCGACAGATGAGTCGACCCCGCGTGATGATCTCGGTCTCAGTGCTACTTCACGAATCGCGGACCTGCGATATACATCCATAGTAGCAGATATAAACGATATTGCAACCATTGATAACGAAGCAGAAGCAAATATTTATCCGATTCAGCGGAGAGGTGCGGACGACCATGCGCGTATTGCGTGCGGCATCCATCGCGACCGTCGCCCGGTGCATCACATCGTTGCAGCCATCTCCGACATGCACTTCGTGAATCGACCTCAGCAGTGAGACCGGTCACTACTCTGAGGAGATGCAGCCGGAGATCCCGCTGTCGGGCGGCAATGCGAGTGTGGGCGTGGTTCGAGTCGGCTCAACCGTCAGAAAGCCGTGGACGGAGAACTCGGCGGGCGTCGCCGCATACATGCGCGCGCTGCGCGCGCGGGGCATCGACCTTCCCGAGCCGCGCGGCCGAGATGACCAGGGCCGTATGGTCACCGAGTACGTCCGCGGGACTCTTGCGATGGACTCGCCCCCTCTGAATCGAGACGAGCTCACCCGGGTGGGCGCGATGATCCGCGCGATCCACGACGCGAGTGTCGGGCTCGATCCCGAAGAGCTCGGTCTGGGCCCGGCGCTCCTTCCCGTGGCCGATCCGAATTTGGTCTGCCACGGCGACCTGACTCCGTGGAACCTTGTCATCGGTGACCGTTGGGTATTCATCGACTGGGACGGCTCCGCCGCCAGCACTCGCGTGTGGGACCTCGCCTATTCCGCCCAGGCGTTCACGCTCAACGACGTCACCGAGGACCCCACGGCGGCGGCGCAGAGGCTGCGTGCCTTCGTCAGCGGCTATGGGGCGGACGCCATGCTTCGCGCCCAACTGACTTCGGCGCTCGCAGGTCGCGCGTGGGCGATGCACGACATGCTCGAGCGTGCGCATCACGACGGCCGCGAACCCTGGGGTTCGATGTATACAGAGGGCCACGGCGCGCACTGGCGGGCCGTCGCGCGATACCTGGAACAGCACGCTGGGGTCTGGCAGGCGGCTCTCACTGCCGCGTGACGGAAACCGGCCCTCAGAACAGTCGGTCGGCCGCGGCATCCACTCGTCTCGGCAAAGCCGCACCCCTCGGCGACGCCACACCCCTTGTCGAAGCCGCGCTCCGCGAAGCCGCACTCCGTGCCCCGGCGAGCGACGTCGTCATGACCGGTCCGGCCACCGCGCGCCTCGGCTGATCGTCTTCGAGCCGGCCGTCGAGGCCGTGCACGCGCAGCAGTGGACGCACACGCTTGCCGAGCCAAGCGCGATATCCCTTCGGCGCATACGCCGAGACGCCCGGATACAGTCCGCGATACGACGACAGGAGCTCGGGATGCTGCCGCTCAAGCCACTGCAGGAACCACCCCTTCGCTCCCGGCCGCAGATGCAGCGCCCCGAACACCACGCGCACCGCGCCGGCGGCCTTGATGCGGGCCAGCGCGTCGTCGAGCATCGGGATCGAATCGGTCAGATGCGGCAGGATCGGCATGAGGAACACCGTCACCGCGAATCCCGCATCGGTCGCCGCGCGCACGGTCTGCAGCCGCGCCGCCGTCGACGGCGTACCGGGTTCGACCGAGTGCTGCAGCGCGTCATCGAACATGGCGATCGACATCGCGAGCGAGACGGGGACGTGGGATGCCGCCTCCACCAGCAGCGGCAGATCCCGGCGCAGCAGCGTGCCCTTCGTGAGGACCGAGAACGGCGTGGCCGATTCGGTGAGGGCCTCGATGATGCCGGGCATGAGCCCGTAGCGTCCCTCCGCGCGCTGATACGGATCGGTGTTGGTGCCCAGCGCCACGGGTTCGCGCCCCCACGTTCCGCGCGAGAGCTCGCGGCGCAGCACCTCGGCGACGTTCACCTTCACGACCACCTGCGAGTCAAAGTCGTGCCCGGCGTCCAGGTCGAGGTACTCGTGCGTGCCGCGGGCGAAACAATAACTGCAAGCATGACTGCACCCCCGATACGGGTTCACGGTCCAGTCGAACGGCATCGCCGACGATCCCGGCACGCGGTTCAGCGCGCTCTTGCTCATCACCTCGTGGAACGTCACGCCCGCGAACTCGGGCGTCGTCACCGACCGGACGAAGCCGCTCAGCCGTTCCATGCCGGGCAGGGCCGCGGCATCCGTCGCCCCCACATCCTGCCCCTGCCATCGCATCACACCATGGGAACAGATCTACGAGAGAATGTCAACAGTGAAGAGGGGAGTGTCGAATCCTGGGAGCGCTCTCGACCTGGAGCGAATCGAAGGGGCAGAATAGATCAGGTGACGGCCCCCGACCCGCACGATCCCCTCGTGGTGCACGCCCCCCTCACGCGGCGTGCGCTCCGTGAGGCGCGCGCTCGGGCCGACGCCGAGCAGCGGGCCCGGAGCACCGCGCGGCCGGTGCAGGACGAGGCGATGGATGCCGCGGCCGCCGCCAGCTCCACGATCGACGTGGACGCATCCACGGTCGCCGATCGCGCCGACACCGCCACCGTCCAGACGCTGCCGATCCCGGTCATCGAGCCCGACGAAGACGGGCCCTCGCACCCGCCGATCTTCAAGCCGCCGCCACCGCCGCTGCCCGAGGGCGGACTGCGCCCGGTGCCGCGCCCCTTGACCACCGAGCACGCGCACGCGCGTCACGCGCGCAAGCCGCGCGTCGGCGTCACCGCGCGGATCAGCCTCGCGGCCGCGTCGGCGCTCGTGCTCGCCGGCGGCGGATCGGCGTTCGCGCTCTCGCAGCTGCCCGAGCAGAACGTGTCGGTGACGGCGGAGAGCACGCTCGTCGCCGACATCACCGGCTCGAAGGTCGGGCCGCGCATGGTCGATCCGACGATGGAGCCCACCACGACGCCGACAGCCGCGCGCGACGAGACCGTGCCGTCGTTCGACCAATCGCTCGCCTCCATCGCCCTGTGCGACACCGACGACTTCACCCGTGCGCTGAAGAACGGCGACGACGCCGCGGCGATCCGCGCGGCGGGCGGCGCCGAGCAGTTCCGCGACGCGGTGGCCGACGGTCAGGCGCCGTGCGTTCCGCTCACCGACCCGACGCACGTGTGGGTCGTCGTCGACAAGACGCACGCCCTCGACCCGAAGGACTACGCCCCCTCGCCGCGTCAGCAGCCGAGCGGCATGGAGAGCCTGGACGGCAGCGGCCTGCGCAGCGATGCCGCCGATGCCCTCACGGCGCTCGACAAGGCCGCGCGCAAGGCCGGCGCCGGGCAGATCGCCCTGAACAGCGGCTACCGCTCGTACAAGACGCAGATCGGCAACTACGGCACGCAGAAGGCCGACCGCGGCACGAAGGGCGCCGACGCCGTCAGCGCGCGCCCCGGCTACAGCGAGCACCAGACGGGCTTGGCCGCCGACGTCGTGCCGTGCACCGACGGCTCGTGCGCCACGCTCGACGACGTCGCCGGCAGCCCGCAGGGCGACTGGATCGTCAAGAACGCGTGGAAGTACGGCTGGATCGTCCGCTATGAGAAGGGCGAGACCGACGTCACCGGCTACGAGCCCGAGCCCTGGCACCTGCGCTACATCGGCCGCGACCTCGCCGGGGCCTACCACGACGGCGGCTATCGCACCCTCGAGCAGTTCTTCGGGCTGCCGGCCTCTCCCGACTACGCCGACTGAGCACTCGCGCGACGCCGCTCGGGCCGTGAGAATGCTCTCTTGTGCAGTCCGGCAACGCCTGCCGCGGCATCCCGTCTTTCCTTGTAGGCGGCACTGAATGCCATAGGTCGTGAGACTGGATGCCGCGTAGGATCAAGGTGCCGCGACAGCGAATCCGCGTCGCGAGCTCGACGAAGAGAGAGGTTCCGCCCGCCATGGAACGGGAGATCTACGACGAAGACCACGAGGCGTTCCGCGACGTCGTCAAGGAGTTCCTCAAGCGCTACGCGACCAACGACAAGCGCGAGCAGTGGGACAGAGACGGCGAGATCGACCGTGAGACCATGCTCGCCGCGGGCGAGGCCGGCATCATCGGCCTGTCCGTTCCGGAGGAGTTCGGCGGCGCCGGGATGCTGCAGGACTACCGCTTCCGCTCGATCGTGCTTGAGGAGACCATCCAGTCCGGCAACGGCTCGCTGGCCGGCGCCTTCGGCATCCAGGACGACCTGGCCGTGCCGTACCTGGTGCACATGGGCACGCCCGAGCAGAAGCAGAAGTGGCTGCCGAGGATGGCGACCGGTGAGATCCTCGGCGCGCTCGCGATGACCGAGCCCGGTGCCGGATCCGACCTGCGCGGCATCAAGACCACCGCGAAGAAGGTCGACGGCGGCTACATCGTCAACGGGGCGAAGACGTTCATCTCGAGCGGCAAGACCGCCGATGTCGTCGTCACGTTCGTCAAGACCGGCGAGGGCAACCGCCCCGACGCGTTCAGCCTCGTGCTCATCGAGGACGGCATGGAGGGCTTCGAGCACGGCAAGAAGCTCAACAAGGTCGGCTTCCACGGGTGGGACACCGCTGAGCTCAGCTTCACCGACGTGTTCGTGCCCGACGAGAACCTCATCGGCGGTGCCGAGGGCAAGGGCTTCATCCAGCTGATGATGAACCTGCCGCTCGAGCGCCTGTCGATCGGCGTCGCCGCGGCGGCCGCCGGCGAAGCCGCGTTCAAGTGGACGCTCGACTACACGCTGAGCCGCGACGCGTTCGGGCAGCCGGTCGCCGACTTCCAGAACACGCGCTTCTCGCTGGCCGACATGGCCACGACGGTCGACGTGATGTGGACCTACGTCGACCGCGCGATGATGCTCTACAAGGACCGCAAGCTCAGCGCCGAAGAGGCCGCGAAGGTCAAGTTCTGGGCGACCGAGCGCGAGTGGGAGCTTCTCGACCTCGGTGTGCAGCTGCACGGCGGGTACGGCTACATGCTGGAATACCCGATCGCCCGTGCGTGGACCGACGCCCGTGTGCACCGCATCTACGGTGGCACGAACGAGATCATGCGCGACATCGTGTCGCGCCAGTTGGTCGGTCGCAAGTAGCCGACGGTTCGGGATGCCGCGGCCCCGCGCTCATGCAACGCTCGGGGCCGCGGCATCCGTCAGTCTGTGTGATGTCGTCACAGCGGTGCTCGTCCGCTCGGTCGGGGCCACCGCGCGCTGACGCCGCCCACCCCACAGCGTGCCCGCACGTCGCTAGCATCGGGTGCGGAGTGCGAAAGGGGAGCGCATGGCCGACGACCCCGAGCGGGAGTGGCCCTTCGTCGCCCGCGATGCCGAGCTCGACATGCTCACCGCCGTCGTCGAGGCGGGCCGTGACGACCCCGATGCGCCGGCCGGTGCGGTCATCGTCGCTGCTGCCGGGGTGGGCAAGACCCGGCTCGCGCGTGCCGTGGCCGACGCGGCGCGGACCCGCGGCATCCCGGTCCTGCGCACGGTCGGCACGCGCGCGACCGGACGCACGCCGTACGCGGCGGTCGCGCATCTCACCCCCGACGTCGTGCCCGAGGGCGATGCCGCGGCGCACTATCGCGCGGTCGCGCAGGCGCTGCCGGCTGGCCCTCGGCCCCTGCTCGTCGTGGACGACGCGCACCTTCTCGACGAAGGCAGCGCCGCGCTCGTGCTTCACCTCGCGCTGACCGGCGCGATCACACCGCTGGTCACGGCGCGCCGCGGCACCGCCGTGCCGGATCCCATCACAACGCTGTGGGCCGACGGCTTGGCCGCCCGTGTCGACCTGCAGCCGCTGTCGGCGCACGAGACGGGGCTGCTGCTGCGCGCCGCCCTGGGCGGGCACGTCACCGCCGTCACGGTGCATCGCCTCGCGCAGATCTCGGCCGGCAACGCGCTCTACCTGCGCGAGCTGGTGCGCGCCGCCACCGAGTCGGGTGCGCTGCGCGAGAGCGACGGCGTCTGGACATGGGACGGGACGGTGGTCGTCGGGGATCGGCTGGTGGATGCCGTCGGCCGGCGCCTGGGCGAGCTCTCGGCCGACGAGCGCACCGCGCTGACGCGCCTGGCCGTCGGCGAGCCGTTGCCGATCGCGCTCGCCGAGGACGTCGCGGAAGACGCCGCCGGATCCGACGCGCTCTGCCGGCTGGAGTCGCAGGGACTCGTGCGGATCGACGACGGCGTGTGCCGACTCGAGCATCCGCTCTTCGGCGACGTCCTGCTCGCGGAGCAGGGCAGGGCGGCCACCCGCACGGCGCTGCGCGCGGTCGTGGACGCGGCCGAGCGGCTCGCGCCCGGCGACGACCTGCTGCGCCGCACCACCTGGCGGCTCGACGCCGGCGCGCCCGCGCCCGCGGCGGACCTTCTCGCGGCGGCGCGCCTCGCCCTGGCGGCGTTCGATGCCGAGCGCGCCGGGCACCTGGCTGAGGCGGCGGTGGCGGCGGGGTTCGCGCCCGAGGCCGAGGCGCGCGTGGTGCTGGCGACCGCCTGGATCCGCCGGATGCGCTTCGCCGAGGCCGCCGCCGAGCTGGAGCGCGCCGAACCCGAGGTGCTCGCGCACGGGTCGCCGGCGCTGCGCCGCGAATGGCTGGACGCGAGCATCGTCGTGCTGCACCAGGGGCTCGGACGCAGCGGCGACGCCGAGCGCCTGCTCGTGCGCACCGAGAGTGCACCCACGGCCACCGACGCCGACCGGCGCCTGGCCCGCGCACTGCGGGCGAACATCCTCGTCGACGATGGGCGGCTCGCCGAGGCGATCGCACTGACCCGGGCGATCCTCGCCGACGACGCGCCGCCCGATTACGCGGCGGTGCTCGCGGCATCCTCCCTCGGCGAAGCCGAAGCGCTGAGCGGGCTGACGCGCAGCGCCCGGCGCACGCACCAGCTGCTGTACGGACTGCGCGACGCAGGGGTCCCCGAGGCGCAGCGCGCCGGCGACTACGCGGGGCTGCAGGAGCTCATGTGCCGCACCCTCGAGGGCCACGCCGACAGCGCGGCCGCGGTCGCCGAGGACATCTACCGCATGATGGTCGCCGGCCACGAGCACACCACCGTGGGGCTCTGCGCCCTCGTCGCCGGCAAGGCGCAGCTGCTGCAGGGGCGTGTCGCGGTGGCCGTTCAGACCCTGCGCGAAGCGGTCGACCTGCTGCGCCGCACCGACCTCGACGGAGCGCTGCCCTGGGCCCTGTCGATGCTGGCGCAGGCCGAAGCGCTGTCAGGGCGCCTGCCCGACGCCCGCGCGGCACTCGCCGAGGCCCGCGCGCTGCACCGTGATCCGGTGCCGGCGCGCTCGCGGTTCGACCTCGCGCTCGCCGAGGTGCGGGTACGGGCGGCCGGGGGAGAGCTGAGCGCCGCGGCGGACCTCGCGCTCGCGGCGGCGAACGGACCGGACCTCGCCGAGTTCGCCGTGTACCGCGCCCAGCTGCTGCACCTGGCCGCGCAGTTCGGCATCGACGACGCCGCAGTGCTGCCACAGCTGAAGGCATTGGCGGAGCAGGCGGAGTCCGATCTGGTGCCGCTGCTATGCGAGGTCGTGGCCGGGGGCGCGGCATCCGACCCCGTCCGCCTCGCGCGGGCGAGTGAGCAGCTCGAAGAGCGCGGACTGCGACTGAAGGCGCTCGCGGCGGCGGCCGACGCCGCGCGACTGCTGACGGCGGAGGGGGCGGACGCCGCGGCCGCGCGCCAGCGCGCGCGGGCGGCGCGTCTGCAGCAGCAGTGCGGTGCCACTCCCGTGGCCGAGGTCGTCGGCGCGAAGCAGCTCAGCCGGCGCGAGCGCGACGTGGCGCTGCTCGCCGCCCGCGGCTTGACGAACGCGGCCATCGCCGAGCGGCTCGTCGTATCGGTGCGCACGGTCGAATCGCATCTGTACCAGGTGTTCGGCAAGCTCGGCGTGCAGCATCGCGACGAGTTGGCGCGGGCGCTGGAGCGCGTCACCGGAAAACCAGTGGTCGACTACTGAGGCATTCGGCGGCGCGGCGACCTACCGTGGATGCGAACACCGGTGGCCGCGCGGTGGGGAACGACGGCACGCCACGGCGGGAACCAGGGAGGGTGCGATGTCGGCAGACGATGGCGACGCGGCCCGGGGCTCCGAGCGGGGGACGGGACGGGACGGACGGCGCGCCGCTCAAGGAGGCGGTCGCGGTGCGGGGGATGCTGGGGATCCGGCCACCGCGGCGCCGTCCGCTTCCGCACCCGACGCGGCGCTGATCGCAGAGCTGCCCGCCGAATCGGCGGTCGCCCTGCGGCTGCGCCGGGCGAGGCATCCCGACAGCACCATCGCGGTCGCGCTGGGGATTCCCGTGCAGGCGGTGCCGGTCACGCTGAAGATCGCGCAGGGCAAGCTCGACGCCCTCGCCCGCGAGTAGGGGCGGGATGCCGCGGGTCCGCCGCGGCTCAGCAGACTCTCAGTGCGGTCACGGCGGTCTTTGTCATTGCGCGGCGCTTACTGAGGGGAGGAAGTCCCGCGCAACGCCGCCGGAACCCGGAGTGCGGTCGCGCGAGCTCAAGCCGGGAGGCTCAGCATGATTCGTCATTCCTCCGGCGCGATGCGCCGGTTCCTCTTGCCCGGGGTCCTGATCGCCGCGGCATCCCTGTCTCTCGTGGGGTGCGCGGCGTCGTCGTCTTCGGGCTCGACGCCCGCCGCGAACGCCAATGCGCCCGGCAAGGCGTCCGACACGATCTCGTGGGCGCTGCCCCCGGCGACCACCCCGAACTGGATCTGGCCGTTCTCGCCGATCGCAGACTTCTCGGTCACCAACTCCGACATGCAGCTGATGATGTACCGCACGCTCTACTGGTACGGCGACAACGGCAAGACCGGCGTCGACTACTCGCTGAGCCTCGCGAAGAAGCCGGTGTTCAGCGACGGAGGCAAGACGGTCACGATCTCGCTCAACCCGTACAAGTGGTCGAACGGCGAGAGCGTCACCGCCCAGGACGTGATCTTCTGGATCAACATGGACAAGGCCGAGAAGGCCAACTACGCCGCGTACTCGCCGGGCCAGTTCCCCGACAACATCGTCACGGCGACGGCGAAGGACTCGTCCACGGTCGTCCTGACCACCGACAAGGCGTACAGCCAGGAGTGGTTCCTGATGAACCAGCTCAGCCAGATCACGCCGATGCCGATGGCGTGGGACATGACCAGCGCCACCACCAAGGGTGACTGCGCGACCGACGTCAGCGGCTGCAAGGCCGTGTACGCGTACCTGAACGCGCAGTCGAAGGACCTGCCGTCGTATGCGACCAGCAAGATCTGGTCGGTCGTCGACGGGCCGTGGAAGCTGTCGAGCTTCAGCTCCGACGGGCACGTGACGTTCGTGCCGAACGCCGACTACTCGGGTCCGCAGAAGGCGCAGGTCAAGGAGTTCAAGATGGTGCCGTTCACCACCGACTCCGCGGAGTTCAACGTTCTGCGCAGCGGGTCGACCATCGACGTGGGCTACATCCCCACGCAGGACATCGCGAAGGCCAAGTCGGCCTCCACGGCGCCGGACGCGGCCGGACCCAATCCGCTGAGTGAGAACTACACGCTGCTGCCGTGGTTCCTGTACGGGTTCAACTACTTCCCGATCAACTACAACAACCCCACCGTGGGGCCGATCTTCCAGCAGCTGTACTTCCGCCAGGCGCTCCAGTCGGTCGTCGATCAGAAGGGCATCATCAGCTCGACTGCGAAGAACTACGGCGTCGAGACCACCGGGCCCGTCCCGCTGTTCCCCGACAGCCCGCTGGTGTCACAGACCGAGAAGAGCAACCCGTATCCGTTCAGCATCGACAACGCGACGAAGTACCTGACCGACAACGGATGGAAGGTCGTGCCGAAGGGCACGTCCACCTGCGTGAAGCCGGGCACCGGGGCCGGTGAGTGCGGCGCGGGCATCACGGCCGGCGAGGCGCTGACGTTCTCGCTGCCGTATGCCAGCGGCAACGCCACCATCGACACCGCGATGGCGTCGCTGAAGTCGAACGCCGCGCAGGTGGGCATCACGCTCAACCTGAAGCCCGAGCCGTTCAACTCCGTCACCTCGACGGCCGTCCCCTGCAGCGGCAAGACCTGCACGTGGGAGATGGGCAACTGGGGCGGCGGCTGGGTGTACGCGCCCGACTACTACCCGACCGGTGAGCTGCTGTTCGCGACGGGCGCCGGGTCGAACTCGGGCAGCTACTCCAACGCCACGCTCGACAAGCTGATCGCCGCCACCAACACGCAGAGCGGCACGGCCGTAATGCAGGCGTACGAGGACTTCATGGCCAAGAACGTGCCGGTCATCTACCAGCCCAACTACACCTACTCGCTGACCGAGATCGCCAACGGGCTGAAGGGCTACACGGCCAACAACCCATACGGCTCGATCAAGCCGGAGGACTGGCACTACTGACGCGAGGGTAGAACCGCTCGCGGCAGGGCCGCGACGAGCACGGGCAGGTCAGGGAGGCGAAGCCGATGGTCGGGTACATCGTCCGCCGCCTGCTGCAGTCCGTGCTCGTCGTGCTCGTGGTCACGGTGATCGTGTTCATCCTGCTGCACTCGCTGCCCGGCGGGCCGGCGCGGGCCATCCTCGGCCCGCGTGCCACACCGTTGCAGATCGCGCAGTTCAACAGCGACAACGGCCTCGACCGCCCCCTGATCGTGCAGTACGCGACGAGCGTGGCCGGTTGGTTCACCGGGAACTTCGGGTTCTCGTACGTGCTCAACCAGTCGGTCGGGTCGCTTCTGGCCGAGCGACTGCCCAAGACGATCATCCTCGCCGCGCTCTCGCTCGTGCTGACGGTGATCGTCGCGGTGCCCGTGGGCATCTGGCAGGCCGTGCGCCGCAACCGCCTCTTCGACTACATCGCGACGGGACTCTCGTTCATCTTCTATGCGGCGCCGACCTTCTTCCTCGGACTGATCCTCATCGAGGTGTTCTCATCGTGGCTGGGGTGGCTGCCGCCCGAGGCGCCCCAGTCGAACGGCGTCGTGCCGATCTTCCAGCAGTTCCCGGCCATGATCCTGCCGATCGTGACGCTGGCGCTGCTGTCGATCGCGGGGTTCTCGCGCTACATGCGCTCGTCGGTGCTCGACAACGTCAGCCAGGACTACGTGCGCACCGCGCGGGCGAAGGGCGCCTCGCCGTCACGCGTGCTGTGGCGGCATGTGCTGCGCAACGCCCTGATCCCGATCATCACGCTGCTCGGGCTGTCGCTGCCGGCGCTGTTCGCCGGCGCCCTCGTGACAGAGTCGATCTTCAACTTCCCCGGCATGGGGCTGCTGTTCTGGCAGGCGGCCCAGCAGTCCGACTACCCGGTGGAGCTGGGGGTGGTGATCGTCACGGCGTTCGCGACGGTCATCGGCAACCTGCTGGCCGACGTCGGGCTGGCCGTGATCGATCCACGGGTGACGCTGTGAGCGTGCAGCCGGGCGGCCAGATCGCGGGAGGGGTGGATGCCCCGGCCGCCGGGCCCGCGGCATCCACCCCCGGCACTCCCGCGGTGTCGCGCGGTGGCCCTGCGAAGAGCCTGTTCCGGCTCGGCTTCGAGGTCTTCATCCAGAACCGCCTCGCGATCGTGGGGATCGTCGTGGTCGCGCTGGCGATCCTGTTCTGCTTCGTCGGCCCCCTGATCTACCGCACCGACCAGGTCACCGTCGACCTCACCCTCGCGAACCTGCCGCCGGGGCCCGGGCATCCACTCGGCACCGACGGTTCGGGGTACGACGTGCTGGGTCGGCTCATGGTGGGCGGGCAGACCTCGCTCATCGTCGGGCTCGCCGCCGCCGCGATCGCGACGATCGTCGGCACGGTGTGGGGTGCGGTCGCGGGCTTCTTCGGCGGCTGGGTCGACGGGGTCATGATGCGCATCGTGGACGCGATCCTCGCGATCCCGATCCTGTTCCTGCTGCTGTTCCTCGTGACGATCGTGCGGCCGTCGCTGCCGGTGATGATCTTCGTCATCGGGCTGACCGCCTGGCTCGTGCCCGCACGGCTCGTGCGCGGCGAGTCGCTGACGCTGCGGGTGCGCGAGTATGTGCAGGCGGTGCGGGTGATGGGCGGCTCGTCGTGGCGCAGCGTCAGCCGGCACATCATGCCCAACGTGATCGGCACGGTCATCGTGAATGCGACGTTCCAGGTGGCCGACGCGATCCTGCTCGTCGCCTACCTCGGATACCTGGGCCTCGGCATCTCCCCGCCGGCGACCGACTGGGGCGGCATGCTCAGCAACGGCACGCAGTACGTGTTCTTGAACTACTGGTGGCTCATCTACCCGGCGGGGCTGGCCATCATCGTCGTCGTGGTCGCCGTCAACCTCGTCGGCGACGGGCTGCGCGACGCGGTCGAGGTGCGGCTGCAGCGCCGCTGAACGGGGTGGGAGATGGCGCTTCTCGAAGTCGCGGGCCTGTCGACCGACATCCGCCTGAGCAAGACCGTGGTGCACGCGCTCGACGACGTGTCGTTCACCGTCGAGGCGGGTCAGACCGTGGGACTCGTCGGCGAGTCGGGATGCGGCAAGACCATGACCGCGATGTCGATCGAGCGGCTGCTGCCGCCGGGCGGGCACATCACCGGCGGTCGGGTGCTCTTCGACGGGATGGACCTCGTCGCGCTGCCCGAGAAGCGCATGCGCGCGGTGCGCGGCGGCGACATCGGCATGATCTTCCAGGACCCGATGACGAGCCTGAACCCCGTGCAGACGATCGGCGAGCAGGTCGCCGAGCCCCTGCTGCTGCACCGTGGGCTCAGCCGCGCGCAGGCGCGCGAGCCGGTGCTCGAGATGCTGCGCCTGGTGGGCATTCCGCACCCCGAGCAGCGCGTCGACAGCTATCCGCACCAGCTGTCGGGCGGGCAGCGGCAGCGCGTGATGATCGCGATGGCGCTCATCTGCCACCCCAAGCTGCTCATCGCCGACGAGCCGACGACCGCGCTCGACGTGACCGTGCAGAAGCAGATCCTCGAGCTCATCGACGCGCTGCGCGAAGAGCTCGGGATGGCCGTGATCCTCATCACGCACGACCTCGGAGTGATCGCCGGCCGTGCCGACCGCGTCGTCGTGATGTACGCGGGCCGGGTCGCCGAGACCGCCGAGACGCACACCCTGTTCGAGCGGCCGCGCCACCGCTACACCGAGGCGCTGTTCGAGGCGCTGCCCGAGCGCGCCGCCGACACCGGCGAGCGGCTGTACTCGATCCCCGGGCTGCCGCCCGAGCTGACCGAGCGGGCGACCGCGTGTCCGTTCGCGCCGCGCTGCCGCTTCGCGACCGAGCAGTGCCGCACCGAGCTGCCGCTCCTGGAGCCCGCCGACGACGGCGACCCCACGCACGGGTTCGCCTGCTTCGTGCCGCGCGACGAGCCGATGCCCGCGCAGCAGGGGCTGCCCGCGGCATCCCCCGCCTCCCGCGACACCGCGGACGCGGCATCTCCCGCCCCGCGCGAGGCGGCGGCCGCGGCATCCCTCGACGAGCGCGACTGGGTTGCGCCCACCCGGTTCATCCCCGCCGACGGCGCCCCGCTGCTCGCGCTCGATGGGCTGGTCAAGGACTTCCCGGTCACCCGCGGCGGGCTGCTGCGCACCCGGGTCGGCACGGTCAGCGCCGTCGCCGGCGCGACGCTCGAGATCGCGCGCGGGCAGACGCTGGGCCTGGTCGGCGAGTCGGGTTGCGGAAAGACGACGCTCGGGCGGCTCGTGGTGGGGCTCGACCTGCCGACGGCGGGACGCATCCTTTTCCGCGGGCGCCCGCTCGCCCACCGGCATCGCCGCGACCTGCGCGAAGACCGGCGCAACGTGCAGTTCATGTTCCAGGACGCGTACGCCTCGCTGGACCCCCGCATGCGGGTGCGGGCGATCCTGCGTGAGCCGCTCGAGATCCAGCACGTGGGCACCGCGCACGACCGCGACCGGCGCGTCGACGAGCTGCTCGAGGACGTCGGGCTGCCCCGGCACGCCGCCGACCGCTACCCGCACGAGTTCTCCGGCGGGCAGCGGCAGCGGATCGGCCTGGCCCGCGCACTCGCGCTGCAGCCGGCGCTCATCGTCGCCGACGAGCCGGTCTCGGCGCTCGACGTATCGGTGCAGGCGCAGGTGCTCAACCTCATGAAGCAGCTGCAGCGCGAGCGCGAGCTGACCTACCTGTTCATCAGCCACGACCTCTCGGTGGTGCGCTATCTGTCCGACGTGATCGCCGTCATGTACCTGGGCAAGGTGGTCGAGATCGGTCCGGCGGCCGAGGTCTACGCGGCGCCGCAGCACCACTACACGCGCGGGCTGATCGACGCGATCCCGGTGGCCGATCCGGTCGCCGAGCGCGCGAAGGCCAAGCTGGGCGTGAGCGGCGAGCTGCCGAGCGCGATGGATCCGCCCAGCGGCTGCCGCTTCCGCACCCGGTGCCCCGCCGCGCAGGAGATCTGCGCGCAGGTCGAGCCGGTGCTGCGGGTCGGCGGCGGATCGGCGCAGGACGCCGGACCGGAGACGGCGGGGGTGGATGCCGCGGGCCGTGTCGTGCACCGGGTGGCCTGCCACTTCCCGCTGCGGGGCGATACCGTCGCGGCCGCGATGTCGCAGGGCGGCTTGGCGGTCGGCGGGCCGGAAGCCGCGCCGCGCGCGGGCATGGGGCCCGTCCACACGACGAGCCGCGGACGGCGCGAGGGGGTGTGAGCGGCGGCGGCGCGGCATCCCGCCGGCGCATCGTGTTCAGAACTCAGCATGTCTTCGCGTTCCCGGGCGTGCCGCTCGGCGTGTCGGGGGTTGGTCGTTCCGTTCTTGCGGAGAACCGAACAGGCGAGAGCAGATGCCGCGGCTCGGGATGCCGCGGCTCGGTTGATCCGCGGGCTCAGAGCCCCCAGGGCCAGAACACGGCGAACAGCGCCGCCGACGCGGCGAGCAGGAGCACGACGAACACCGTGTCGCGGGCACGGAACGGCACCTCGTGGCGTTCGGTGCGGTCGGGGTACGCGCCGAAGGCGCGGGCATCCATCGCCAGGGCGACGCGCTCGGCGTGCCGGATGGCCCCCGCCAGCAGCGGCACCATATAGCCGAAGCCGCGGCCGAGCGCGGCCAGCGGGCCGCGTGCCTGCCCGCGCACGCGATGCGCCTGCCGGATCACCTCGAGCTCGCGCCGGAAGCGCGGCACGAACCGGAACGCCGCGATCGCCGTGTAGCCCACCCGGTACGGCACGCGCAGCTGCTGCACGAGGGAGCGGGCGAGGTCCTGCCCGGTCGTGGTCAGCCCCGCGATGAGTGCCAGCGCGACGATCGCGGCCAGGCGCAGGCCGGTCGCGAGTCCGATCAGCACCGCCGCGCCGTACAGCGTCCATCCGCCGATGCGCAGCACGACGACATCGTGCGCGATGCCGGCGGGATCGGTCCACAGGGAGAAGCCGACGGTCATGATCACGATGAGTGCGGGAACGACGAGCAGCAGCATGACCGCCGTGCGCACGGTCAGGCGTGCGCCCACGAGCAGCACGGCGTAGGCCAGCACGAGAAAGGCCAGCGGTGTCGCGAGATCACGCACGAAGATCAGCAGCAGCATCGCCGGCAGCGGTGCGAGCAGCTTGGCGAGCGGGTTCAGCCCGTGCAGGAAGTGTGTGGAGGCCGGCTGCGCGGCGGATGCACTCATGCGTGCGCTCCGGGCAGGTCGGACAGGCGCACGACGCCGTCGAGTTCGGGATGCCGCGCCAGCCCCCGCAGCGCGGCGCGCAGCGGCGGGGGCCGCAGTCCGGTGCGCGCGATGAGCGCATCATCGGCGAAGACGGTGGGGGTCGGCCCGTCGGCGAGCACGCGCCCCTCGTCGAGCAGGATCGTGCGGCTCGCGTGCTCGGCGACGAGCTGCATGTCGTGCGTGACGATGATGATCGTGGTGCCGTCGCGGTTGAGGTCGGTGAGCAGGCCGAGCAGCTCATCGGCGCGGGCGCGGTCCTGCCCGAAGGTCGGCTCGTCGAGGGCGAGCACCGGGGCGCCCGCGACGAGCGCGGTGCCCACCGAGAGGCGCCGCTTCTGCCCGCCCGACAGCAGGAACGGGTGCACATCGGCACGGTCTTCGAGGCCGAAGCGGCGCAGCACGTCGTCGATGCGCGCGTCGGTCTCGTCGGCGGGAAGGTGCCGCAGCCCGTAGGCGAGTTCGTCTCGGACGGTGTGCGTGACGAACTGGTGCTCGGGGTTCTGGAAGACGAAGCCGATGCGGCTCGTCAGATCGCGGATGCGCCGGAGATCGACGCCGCCGACCGACACCGTGCCGCGGGGAGCGCGCACGACACCGGCGAGTGCCTGCAGCAGGCTCGTCTTGCCGGCGCCGTTCGGGCCGACCACGGCGACGAACTCGCCGGGACGGATGTCGAGGCTCACGTCGCGCAGCACCTCGGTCGTGCCGCGGTGCAGGGTGAGGTGGCGGGCGGTCACTGCTCCGGTCGCGGTCGCCCCGCGAGCGAAGCGAGTCGAAACGACATGCGGCTGTCGGGGTGTTGCGACTCGCGGCTGCGCCGCTCGCGGGGCGAGCGGAGGTATATCGACACCGGTCGCCCCGTGAGCGAAGCGAGTCGAAACGCCCGGGGGCCGGCGCTCGCCCTCGAGCGCCGCGCGCAGCTCGGCCGGCGTCAGTGGCAGCGGGTCGAGCGCGTACCCGGCCCGGCGCAGCCGAAGAGCGGCCAAGGCCGCCGTCGGCAGCCAGACACCCAGCGCGTGCAGCTCGGCGGCGCGGGTGCGCAGGATGTCGGCGGCAGGGCCATCGGCGATCGTGCGGCCCGCGGCATCCATCACCACCACCCGATCGACGAAGCCGATCGTCTGATCGAGGTTGTGCTCGATGAGCACGACCGCACAGTCGCCCGTCTTCACGATCTCGGCGAGGGTCACGAAGACCTCGTCGACGCCGCGCGGATCGAGGTTCGCGGTGGGCTCGTCGAGTACGAGCAGCGGCGAGCCCAGCGCCAGCGCCGCGGCGATCGCGAGGCGCTGCCGTCCGCCGCCCGAGAGGGCGTCGGGGCTGTCGGCACGGTGCTCCCACAGGCCGACGCGCCGCAGTGCGTCTTCGCTGCGCTGCAGCACCTCGCTCACCGGCAGTCGCAGGTTCTCGGGTCCGAACGCGACCTCGTCGAGCACCGTGCCGGTGACCAGCTGCGCGTCGGGGTCCTGGAACACCATGCCGATCCGGGTGGCGAGGCGGGCGATGGGGGTGGATGCCGCATCCATGCCGTCGACCGTCACGCTGCCGCTCACCTCGGCCTCGATGTCGTGGGGGATGAGGCCGTTCAGCGTCAGGGCGAGGGTGGACTTGCCCGATCCGCTCGGGCCGAGCAGCAGCACGACCTCGCCCGGCCGCACGGTGAACGACGCGCCGGCGGGTGCGAACACGGTCTCGCCGTCGTGGCGCACGGCGAGGTCCTGCACGCGCAGGAGCGGCATGTCAGCGCCGGCCCGTGCGGCGTCCGATGCCGGCCTGGCGCAGCTTCGTCCCGACGAGAAGGCCCAGCGCCGTCCAGGCGACGGGGCCGAGCACCGCGCACACGAGGTAGGAGATCTGCGCCCAGAGCGGGAAGGTGGCGAGGTCGACGACCATCCAGACGACGACCGCGACGATGACGCCGATGATCACGGCGGAGACGAAGAAGCGCCACGCGCGCCACTCGCGGTAGCGGGTGACGGCGGCCACGAGCTCTTGGATGCCGCCGAACAACAGCGCGGTGCCGAGGAACCGCGCTGCCCACTGCGGAGCCGCGGCGCTGGCGACGAGGGCCGCGAGAACGTGCGTGAGCAGGGCGACCCAGGGCAGGCGCAGGACCTCTTGCGCGATGATGCCGGGGAGCACGTGCACGCCGAGCACGAAGCCGTACACGATCGGCAGCGTCACGACGATGACGGGCGTGACCCACCCCGCGATGCCGCCGAGGATGCCGGTGGCGACGCCGATCGCCGCGCACACGAGCAGTGTGCGGGTCGACAGGACGGCGCGGGCGGGCATCGAGTCATTCTATCGGCGCGGGTGAGGCGAACCTCAGACCGGGTCGATGCCCGGAGGCCACTGGAGCCGCAGCCCCGGTACCTCGTGATCGCGGAGGAAACTCCGGACGAACGGACACAGCGGCACGACCGTCTGGCCGCGGGCCGCGGCATCCCGCAGCGCCTCCTCGATCAGCCGGGTGCCGAGGCCCTTCTCGCGGAACGCCGGGTCGATCACCGTCTCGGGGAATCGCACGATCCCCGGCGCGATCGGCTCGACGACGGCGTAGCCGCCGAGCACGCCGTCGAGGTCGATCTCATAGCGGCTGCGCGCGTCGTTGAAGGTCACGGTCGGCGCCGGGTCAGGCATCCGGCCACTCCACGCGCAGGCCCTCGACCGTGTTCTCGCGCAGATACTTCTGCACGACCGGGCACAGCGGCACGACCGTCTCGCCGCGCGCGGCGATGTCGGCGAGAGCGCCGCCGACGAGCGTTCCCGCGAGTCCCTGCCCGCGATACGACGGGATGATCACCGTGTGCGGCAGGCGTAGGCGCCCGTCGGCGTCGGGATGGATCTCGGTGAAACCGGCCAGCTCGCCGTCCACGGCGATCGTGTAGCGGGCGTTCTCGTCGTCGCGCTCGACGCTCGTCTCGGCCATCGGAGGCTCCTCTCGTCGCTGGCTCCAACGTACGGAGGGCGACGGGTGTTCCGCCAGGGGTGTGCCGGCGTGCCGAGGCGTCGTGCGCGGGTCAGTGGTGGAAGAGGCGCAGCCCCGTCTGCACGCGGGCGATGCCCAGCTGGATGCAGGCTTCCTCGACCTCGTCGGAGCGCGTCGACCCGCCCGGCTCGACGATCGTGGTCACGCCGAACTCGGCGGCGTGGTCGACGTTGTCGCGGAAGGGCAGGAACCCGTCCGACACCATGGTCACGCCGCTCAGCTCGCCGACCCACGCGTCGCGCCACAGCGGCTCGTCGTACGCGGCCTTGGCCTGCTCGCCGAACAGGCGCCCGAACTCCTCGAGCTGCAGGTGGGTCATCTCGTGGCCCGCGAAGCGGATCTGCCAGTTCAGGCGGTCCTGGCGCTTCATCCCGTTCACGGTCGGCAGGTCGCGCACGAGCGGGTGCCGGCGCAGCCACCACACCCGCGCCTTCGACCCGGCCAGGCGCACGCAGTCGACACGGTTCTGCTGCCCCGCGCCGATGCCGATCGCCGCGCCGTCCTTGACGAACACGACCGAGTTCGACTGCGTGTAGCGCGCCGCGGCCATGCCGATCAGGGCGTCTTCGCGCACGCGCGGCTCGAGGTTGTCGGGCAGAGTGGCCGCCAGGTCTGCGGCATCCCGATCCTGCACCAGGGTGGCGCCCATCACGTCGCGGCGCTCGCGGGCTGGCAGCTCGACGGCGGGGTCGACCTCGAAGACGAGGAACTTTCCGCCGCGCTTGGCGCTGAGCACCTCGAGGGTGCCCTCCTCGAACCCGGGGGCGATGAGCGCGTCGCAGATCATCGTGCGCAGGAACTCGGCGGTGGCCGCATCGACCGGACGCGACAGCGCGATCACGTCGCCGAACGACGACTTGGGGTCCGCGTCGCGCGCCCGCACGTAGGCGGAGAGCAGGCCGTCGGCGCCCTCGAGGTTCCAGGTCTCGCGCGCGGTGTCGTCCACGGGGCCGGCGATGGCGGCACCCGCGGGGGAGACATGCTTGAAGGATGCCGCGGCCGGCCGACCCGTGACGTCATCGGCCTCGCGCACCAGCGCGTAGGCGTTCAGGGCGTCGAGGTAGTTGATCATCGACGGGGCCCCGTTGCGGATCGTAGGGCCACCGGTGACCTCGGCGGACTGGTGCGGGTTCATTCCGTAGCGCATGCGCGTGCTCCAGGTCGGTCGACGCCGTGCGTCGACGTCGGTTTCGATGGGCACCCAGGCGGGCGATGCCGGTCTTGCTGCGCTCCCTGCCGGTGAATCCGGCCACGCCAGTCGCGTCTTCCAGGGTACTCGCCCCGGTGGGGACGCACATGTGAGGCAGACTCGAGGGGTGACTCCCTCTCTGCTCGACCGCGTGCGCGGTGCCGACGACGACGCCGTCTACGACGGGTTCGTCGCCTGGGCGGGCGAGCGGGGCCTGGTCCTGTACCCCGCGCAGGACGAGGCGGTGATCGAGCTGGTGTCGGGCGCGCACGTCATCCTGTCGACGCCCACCGGGACGGGCAAGTCGCTCGTCGCGATCGCGGCGCACGCGGCGGCCGTGGCATCCGGCCGTCGTTCCTTCTACACGGCCCCCATCAAGGCGCTCGTGAGCGAGAAGTTCTTCGCGCTCGTCGAGATCTTCGGCGCCGAGAACGTCGGCATGGTCACCGGCGACTCGTCGGTCAACCCCGACGCGCCCATCGTGTGCTGCACGGCCGAGATCCTCGCGAACATGGCGCTGCGGCACGGCGACTCTACGCCCGTGGACCAGGTCGTCATGGACGAGTTCCACTTCTACGGCGACCCCGATCGCGGGTGGGCGTGGCAGGTGCCGCTGCTGCTCATGCCGCACGCGCAGTTCCTGCTGATGTCGGCGACCCTGGGCGACGTCACGACGCTTGCCGACGACCTCGAGCGCCGCACCGGGCGCCCGGTCGCGCAGGTCACCGGCGTCGAGCGTCCGGTGCCGCTGCACTTCTCGTACGAGATCCGGCCGGTGCACGAGGTGCTCGAGCTGCTGCTCGGCGACCGCGAGGTGCCGGTCTACATCGTGCACTTCTCGCAGGCGGCCGCCGTCGAGCGCGCGCAGGCGCTGTCGAGCATGAAGATCGCCTCGCGCGAGCAGCGGGACCAGATCGCCGAGGCACTCGGCGACTTCCGCTTCTCGACCGGGTTCGGCAAGACCCTGTCGCGACTCGTGCGCGCCGGCATCGGCATCCACCATGCCGGCATGCTGCCGCGGTACCGGCGCCTCGTCGAGACGCTCGCGCAGCGCGGACTGCTGCGCGTCATCTGCGGCACCGACACTCTCGGCGTCGGCATCAACGTGCCGATCCGCACGGTCGTGGTCACCGAGCTCGCCAAGTTCGACGGCACGCGGATGCGGCAGCTGTCCGCCCGCGAGTTCCACCAGGTCGCCGGGCGCGCGGGGCGTGCGGGGTACGACCCCTACGGCAACGTGGTGGTGATGGCGCCGGAGTGGGAGATCGAGAACGCCGCGGCCCTCGCGAAGGCCGCCGACAATCCGGCCAAGCGCAAGAAGATCGTGCGCAAGAAGGCTCCGACGGGTGCCGTCAACTGGGGCAAGGGCTCGTTCGAACGGCTGGTGGATGCCGCGCCCGAGGCGCTCGTGCCGCAGTTGCAGCTGTCGGCGGCCATGCTCATCAACGTGATCGCGCGCGGCGGGGACGTGTTCGCGCACGTCCGCTCGCTCGTGTTCGACAACCACCAGACCCGTGCGCAGCAGTTCGCGCTCGCGCGGCGGGCACTGGCGATCTTCCGCACGCTGCGGGATGCCGGGATCGTCGAGGTCGGGCCGGATGACGGCATCCACCTCACCGTCGACCTGCAGCCGAACTTCGCGCTGAACCAGCCGCTGTCCCCGTTCGCGCTCGCCGCGATTGAGTTGCTCGATCCGTCGGACGAGCAGGACTCGGCGGGGTCGGGGCACTACGCGCTCGACGTCGTGAGCGTCATCGAGGCGACGCTCGACGATCCGCGCGCCATCCTCTCGCAGCAGGAGTACAAGGCGCGCGGCGAAGCCGTGGCCGCGATGAAGGCCGACGGGCTCGACTACGACCAGCGCATGGATGCGCTGGAGGAGGTCACGTATCCGAAGCCGCTCGACGAGCTGCTGCACCAGTCGTTCGAGGTGTTCGCGTCGAGTCAGCCGTGGGTGCGCGACTTCGACCTCTCGCCCAAGTCGGTCGTGCGCGACATGTTCGAGCGCGCGATGTCGTTCTCCGAGTTCGTGTCGTTCTACCAGCTCGCCCGCAGCGAGGGACTCGTACTGCGCTACCTTTCGGACGCGTACCGGGCCATTCGGCAGACCGTGCCGCGGGAGGCCCGCACGTCCGAGCTGCTCGATGTGATCGAGTGGTTGGGCGAGCTGGTGCGTCAGGTCGACTCGAGCCTCGTCGACGAGTGGGAGCAGCTGGTGCATCCTTCGGCGTCGGGGCCGGACGAGGCCGTGGTGCCGCCCGCGCCGCCGTCGGTCGTCGCGAACCACCGTGCGTTCACGGTGCTCGTGCGCAACGAGCTGTTCCGGCGCGTGCAGCTGGCCGCCCTGCAGCGCGACGACGAGCTCGTCGAGCTCGACCCCGACGTCTCATGGCCGGCGGTCTTGGATGAGTACTTCGCCGAGCATGATGCGATGGGCGTCGGCGGGCCCGCGCGCTCGCCCCGGCTGTGCGAGATCGATGAGTCCGACGCGGCGTCGGGGACGTGGCGCGTCGAGCAGACGATCGACGACCCGGAGGGCGACCACGACTGGCGCATCCGCGCGGTCGTCGACCTCGAAGAGTCGGCCGAGGTCGGCGCCGCCGTCGTACGCGTGACCGAGGTCGTGCGGCTCTAAGGCCGGCCTCAGTGCGCGTCCCATTCGCCGGGCCGCGGTTGGCGGCGGCGCGCTCCGGTGTACCTCGGATCCCACGGGAAACGCCCGCGTCGGTCGGTGTAGGTCAATTGAAGCAGGGGCACCGATGCCTCGGCCGGGCGCTGGTAATGCCGGTTGGCGCCGAAGGCGATGTCGCCGGGGTTCGGTACCTCCTCGATGAGGATCTGCCTGTCCCAGCAGGGAAGCTCGAGATTCTCGCCCGGGGTGAGGTGAGCGCCGTCGAGCACGAGTCGCGCGGCGGAGTTGAGGACGGACGAGACCAGCGGCATCCCGACGCCGACGATGACGAGCTCGGGATGGGCGATGCCGAACAGCCCGATCGTGTAGGCGAACGGTCGTTCTGACTCGGCCGAGCAGGTGCAGCCGGGAGCGGAGCATGTTCCTATGCCGATGAGCTGCAGGCAGACGCCGTGGCGGCGGACCTTGTCGGCGATGCGCGCGTCGTCTTGATCGAGCCAGGCGCTCTGCTGGGGTGTGGGGGTGGGTGACATGAGGGCGTTCCTCTCGCAAGGCATGGATGGTGTTGCGGGCACATGCCGAGCACGATAACGAGGGTCACGGACAACGCGTCGGAGTTATCCACAGGGTGCGCCGCGCGTACCGCAACCATGGGCGCGGCTCAGGTCGCCCCGCGCGACAGAGCGACGGTCCGTCCGAGGAGGGGCGTGCCGATTCCCTCACCAGTTGATGTCTGAGGAACATCAACTGGTGAGCGAATCGGGAGGGGGTGTCGGGGCCCTCACCAGTTGATAACCCAGACGTATCAAGTGGTGAGGGAATCAGGATGCCGCGCCCGGCGCCTCATCGAAACATTTCGATACCGCGGAACGTCGCGCGAGCCGCGCGCTGCGACTCGCAGGCCCGTCGAACCGCGCCGCGGCGCAGCTCGCATCCCGCCCCGTCACCTCAGCGACAGACCGCCGTCCGTCGTCAGGACCTGCCCGACCACCCACGCGCCCGCCGGCGTCGCGAGCCAGCCGATGAGCCGGGCCGGGTCGGCCGGTTCGCCGTAGCGCCCGAACGGCGTCGCGCGCATCCACGCCGCGATCTCGTCGAGCGGCCGGTCGGTCGTCTCGGGGTCGAGGTAGCCGGTGTTCACGGGTCCGGGATTGATCGTGTTGAGGATGATTCCGAGGTCCAGCAGGTCGGCGGCGACCGTCTTGGTGACGCCGGCCAGCGCCGCCTTGCTCGCGGCGTAGGCGACCTCTCCGGGCATCGGCCCGTCCTGCTGGCCCGAGGTCATCCAGAAGATGCGTCCGGTCGGTGTGGCGAACGGCTCGGCGCGCCCTGCGCGCTCGCCGGGGCGCGCGGCAGCGCCGGCCTCGGGCCGCGCGTGCCGCGCCGCGAACGCGCGCGTGAGCAGCAGCGTCGAGCGCGTGTTCGTCTCCCAGAAGGCGTCGAGGGATGCCGCGGTCTGGTCGAGCAGCGAGCCGTCGCCGCCGCTGCGCGCGTGGTTGCAGACGAGGATGTCGAGGCGCCCGGTCAGCTCGTGCGCGCCGGCGACGAGCGGCCCGATCGTGTCGGCGTCACGCAGGTCGGCGGAGGCGTCGCCGAGCCGGGCGCCGGGCTGCAGCATCCCGCTCAGCTCTGCACGGAGCGCGGCGAGGTCGTCGCCTCCCCACGGCTGATCCGCGTCGTGCGGGGCGAAGTGGTGGAAGAACACGCTCGCGCCGAGACGGGCGAACTCGGCCGCGATCGCGAAGCCGATGCCTCGACGGCGCGAGACGCCGGTGACCAGGGCCGTCTGGCCGAGCAGAGGAAGTGCGGACATGGCAATGCCTTTCTCGGATGCCGCGGCATCCGTTCGATCGAAGGGTCGGACGCTGATCACCGGCATTGCATGCGCACGACGATACCCGGGTCTCATGGCGCGCGGCGCTCGCGCGCGCGGCCGATCACCGGCAGGATGAGCGTTGTGAGCGATTCCGGCGTCGCGCTGGCCCGGCAGCGAGAGCGGCGCGCTCTGCGCCTCTCGATCATCGTGTCGTGCGGGTTCGCGCTGGTCGCGATCGTCTGGGGTCTGATCACCGGGTCGCAGGTCATGCTGCTCGACGCGATTTTCACGCCGGTGAGCCTGCTGGCCACGTGGGCGGGACTGGTCGTCTCGAAGGTGGCGTCGGAGGCTCCGACGCGGCGCTTCCCGTTCGGGCGTGACGCGCTGATCCCGCTGTTCGTGCTCGCGCAGGCGCTCGTGATGTTCGCGGGCCTTCTCTACGCGATGGTCGAGGCGGTGCGGGTGATCCTCGAGGGAGGTTCCGACGTCTCGGGCCTGTCGCTCGCGCTGTACGGCGCGTTCGGCACGATCGTGTGCACGGGAGCGTGGTGGATGCTGCGTCGCATGGCCCATGGACAGTCGCTGATCATCGCGGAAGCCGCCGGATGGCTGTCGTCGATCGGCAGCAGCGTCGTGATCGTGGTCGGCGGCATCGCGGTTCTGCTGCTCGAGCGGGCGGGGTGGTACGACGTGACGCCGTTCGCCGACTCGGTGCTCGTGCTCGTGAGCGGCATCGCGCTGGCGGTGGTGCCGATCTCGCTGGTGCGTCGCGGGGTGCGCGAACTGCAGACGCCGCGCCCCGATGCCGCCGTGGTCGCGCAGATCGACGCGGTCGTCGACGAGGTGCGGCGGCGCGAGGGACTTCCCGTGCCGCGCTCGCGGCTCGGGCGGCTGGGCAACACGATCATGGTGGAGCTGGCGTTCGTGCTGCCGGAGGGCGCCGGCGACATCGACGGCGAAGACCGCGTGCGCCGGGGCGTGACGGAGGGACTCGCAGAGCTGCCGCTGCAGCTGTGGCTGCTCGTCGAGTTCACGCACGACGCCCGGCTCGTGGACTGAGGGCGCGCGCCCTGCCCGTCGAGGCGCGGCGCGCGCAGCCGGCGGCGCACCGCTGGCCGACCCGCGACATCGAGGCTGACACCGCCCGCACGCTACTCGGCTGACCGCGGCGGGTTGTTCATGAACTCGAGGCGGATGCCGTTGTCGTCCTCGACGAACGACGCGTAGTAGCGGTCGGTGAAGCGCGGGTAGAGCTTGGGGTCGCGTACGACGGTCCAGCCGGCATCGGTCGCTATCGCGTGCAGGCGGTCGACCTCGGCGCGCGATCCGACCTCGAAGGCGAGATGTTGCCAGCCCACCCGGCCGTGCACGTGCGGGCCGCTGTCGGGCTCGCGCGCGGGCAGAAGGATGAACTCCGGTTCGCCGTCCCGAGACCAGCTCACGTCGTTCTCGCGGTCGAAGCGGTCGAAGCCCAGCGCCCTCATGATGGGGTCGAACTGTTCCCGCGCGCGATCGACGTCGGCCACGGACAGTCCCAGGTGATCGAAGATGAGCATGCGGGCGAGTCTAGGGGTGCTCTTCGCGTGCCCGCGGCGGGTTGTACATGAACTCGAGGCGGATGCCGTTGTCGTCCTCGACGAACGACGCGTAGTAGCGCTCGGTGAAGCGCGGGTACTCCTTGGGCTCGCGCACCGCCGTCCACCCGGCATCCATCGCGATCTCGTGCAGCCGGTCGACCTCGGCGCGTGAGGCGATGTCGAACGCGAGATGCTGCCAGCCGACCCGGCCGTGCACGTGCGGTCCGGTGCCGGCCTCGCGAGCGCGATACAGGAGCAGCTCGGTCTCGCCGTCGCGCGTCCACGAGGTGCCGCGGTCGTAATCGCTGCGGTCGTAGCCGAGCGCCGTCATGATCGGATCGAACTGTGCGCGGCTGCGGTCGAGGTCGTCGACGGTGATTCCCAGGTGATCGAAAACAGGCATGCCGCGAGTGTAGGGGCGGGTGCCGACATCGGTGTCGGCGGGCGCCGCTAACGTTGAAGGGGTGAGCACTCCCGCCGGCGACCCGTACGCAGACATCGTCTGGAGCGATGCCGACGCACCGCCCGACGAGTGGGCGCCCCCGCCGGAGGACGACGGGTGGATGCCGCCGGCAGAGGTCTCTGAGCGAGCGAAGCAAGACGCAGGGCCGTCGCGCGCGGCCGGACCCGCGGCATCCCGAACCTTCGCGCCGCGCCGCGACTTCACCGGAGCCGACCCGCTGCACGTGCTGCACGAGGTCTACGGGTACGACGCGTTCCGCGGTGACCAGGCCGAGATCGTCGCGCAGGTCATCGCCGGGGGCGACGCCGTCGTGCTCATGCCGACCGGCGGCGGCAAGTCGGTCACCTACCAGGTGCCCGCGCTCGTGCGCGAGGGCACGGGCCTGGTCGTGAGCCCTCTCATCGCGCTCATGCACGACCAGGTCGACGCGTTGATCGCCAACGGCGTGCGCGCCGCCTACCTCAACTCGACGCAGACGCCACCCGAGCGGGCCGCGGTCGAGCAGGCCTACCTCGCCGGTGAGCTCGACCTGCTGTATGTGGCGCCCGAGCGTCTCAACCTCGCGCAGACGACGGCGCTGCTGCAGCGCGGAGAGCTCAGCGTCATCGCGATCGACGAGGCGCACTGCGTGTCGCAGTGGGGCCACGACTTCCGCCCCGACTACCTCGCGCTCGGTGATCTGGGCGAGCGCTTCCCCGGCGTGCCGCGCATGGCGCTGACCGCCACCGCGACCCGCGAGACGCACCGCGAGCTGACCGAGCGCCTGCACCTGCCGAACGCGAAGCACTTCGTCGCCAGCTTCGACCGGCCGAACATCCAGTACCGCATCGAGCCGAAGGTCGATGTGCGCAAGCAGCTGGTGCAGTTCATCCGCACCCAGCCCGAGGGATCGGCCGGCATCGTCTACGCGCTGAGCCGCAAGAGCGTCGAGGCGACCGCCGAGCATCTGCGCGGCCAGGGCATCGACGCGCTGCCGTACCACGCGGGTCTGGATGCCGGGATGCGCGCCCGGCATCAGTCGCGGTTCCTGCGCGAGGACGGCGTCGTCATGGTCGCCACGATCGCGTTCGGCATGGGCATCGACAAGCCCGACGTGCGCTTCGTCGCGCACATCGACCTGCCCAAGTCGGTCGAGGGCTACTACCAGGAGACCGGCCGCGCCGGCCGCGACGGCGAGCCGTCGGTCGCCTGGATGGCCTATGGCCTGGGCGACGTCGTGCAGCAGCGCCGTCTCATCGACGCGTCGGAGGGCGACCGCACCTTCAAGATGCGCCTCGGGCAGCATCTCGACGCCATGCTGGCGCTGTGCGAGACGGTGGGATGCCGCCGCCAGAACCTGCTCGGATACTTCGGTCAGCCCTCCGAGCCGTGCGGCAACTGCGACACGTGCCTGCAGAAGCCCGACACGTGGGACGGCCTCGTGCCCGCCCAGAAGCTGCTCTCGACCATCGTGCGCCTGCAGCGTGAGCGCGGGCAGGCATACGGGGCGGGGCATCTCATCGACATCCTGCGCGGGGCGTCGACCGAGCGCATCGTGCGGTTCGGGCACGACAAGCTCGCCACCTACGGGATCGGCGCCGACCTCTCCGATCAGGACTGGCGCAGCGTCGTGCGACAGCTGCTGGCCCGCGGCATCCTCGTCGCGAAAGGGGAGTACGGCACCCTCGCGCTCGGCGAGGCCGCGGGTCCGGTGCTGCGCGGTGAGGCCGACGTGCCGCTGCGGCGCGACGTGCTCGGGCGCGGCGGATCACGGTCGAGCGGGCGTGCGCGCAAGGCCGCCGCTGCCGAGTCGCTGCAGCCCGCCGACCTCGAGCTGTTCGAGGCGCTGCGCACCTGGCGCGGATCCGTCGCACGCGAGCAGGGCGTGCCCGCATACATCGTCTTCGGCGATGCGACGCTGCGTGCCCTCGCCGAGCACCGGCCGGGCTCGCCCGAGGATCTCGACGGCATCACGGGCATCGGGGCCAAGAAGCGCGAGGCCTACGGCGACGCCGTGCTCGCGGTCATCGCCGAACACGGCTGAGGCGCCGGGCCCGACAGGGCGATGCGCGTGCTCAGTCGCCCTCGGCCGTGACCGGGATGTCGGTCAGCTGGAAGGCCGATCCGGCCCCGAAGGTGTCCAGAAGCTGAAGCGTGACCGTGTCGCCGGTGGCCATGGCCGGGTAGACGATCTCGGTGGTGCGCGTGTCGCCGCCGTCGAGCCGCTTGAAGGTCGACAGGTCGGTCAGGGGCAGGAGCGTGCCGGGGTCGGCCCCCGCAGCCTCGTGCAGGCCCGGAACCGTCGCCACCGATCCGTTCATGAGCGCGACGCCGGCCATCGACCGCAGCCGATCGAGCCCCGCGGGACCCGCGAACGACCCCTCGAACAGGGCGGGGCCGAATGCGCTGTCGACCGCATCGTCGGTGGCGGTGATCGTGATCGTGACGACCGGGTGGCCGTCGATCATCCGGGCGCTCGGCGCGGCGACGTGGTACGGACGGCCGCCGTCGATGTCGAGCCCCTCGGCCCCGGTGGCGGTGGGTCCGTCGATCGGCGGCACGGCCGCGGCATCCGTCGTCGTCTCGGTCTTCGCCGCGGTGTCGAGGGTCAGCTCCACGCGCCGGTTCGCGGCGCGCCCGGCGGCGGTGTCGTTCGAGGCCACCGGGTCCGCCTCGCCGCGGCCCGAGATCTCGAGCGGGTAGTCGTCGGTGTCGATGAGGTCCTTCAGCGCGTCGGCGACGGCCTGCGCCCGCTTCTTCGACAGCGCGAGGTTGTACGCGTCGGTGTCGACGCTGTCGGTGTAGCCGACCACCCGCACCGTGCCCGGTTCGCGGGTGGCGAGCTCCGTCGCGGCGTCGGCGATGACCGTCTTCGCGGCGGCGGTGAGCCGGGCGGAGTCGGTCGCGAACAGCACATCCGAGCCCAGGGAGATGTGCACCTTCTCCGCATTTTGCTCCTGCCGGGTCTGCGTGGCGGTGTCGGCCTGGAACGACGTGAGTGGGTACACCGGTGCGGACGCGGCGCCGGCGAGCGACGACTGGGAGCCGTCGTCGATGACCGGTGAGTCGTCGATGATCGGGGCGGCCGGGGGCTCGGCATCGATGACCGGGATGCCGCTGACCACGCCGCCCTGCGGGACGAGCAGCTGCAGGCTCTCGGCATCGGAGCCGGGGTCGCCGTACAGCACCTGGATGCGCCGGACCGGGCTCGCGGCCGGCGAGGAGGTCGCCGCCGGCGACGCGCTCGCCGCTGCCGCCGGAAGCTCGCCCAGCACGAAGACGGAATCGCCATCGGCGGTGACGGCGGGCGGCGCCACCCGGTCATGGGCGAGGTCGAGGAGGCGCAGCCCGGCGAGCGTCGGCACCTGCGCCCGAGAGCTCGACGACCAGACGGCGGTGATCTCGTAGTCCTCGACGTCGTCGGCGGGGGCGAGGTCGGAGGTGAGGTCCATCGTGAGGACCAGCCCGTCGTCGGTGCGCACGAGCGGATGGACCTCCGCGGTCAGCGTCGCCGGCCCCACCGTGACGGACACGTCGCCCACGATGTCTTCGGCGCCGAGCCCGGTCGGCGACGGTGAGGCCGTGCTGCGATCCGGGTCGGGGGAGGCGCTGCAACCGGTCAGGAGCAGCGCGGCGGCGATGATGCCGGTCAGAACGCGGCGGCGCATGGGGTGCTCGCTTCCGTCGATGGGCAGATCACGTCCACTCTACGGACACAGCGGCGCGACCGATGGGACTGTGCGCTCACCGATGTCGCCGCACCATGCAATCGGTTGTGCACGGTCTTCTTCGCAAATGCGGTCCATTCTGGAAAGTGGATGGCAATCGATTGACAAAAGCGCAGAACCGGCGCATCATGGAACCATGCACGCAACGACGCAGACCCGTGATGCCGCGCTCCTGCCAGCGGATGAGGAGACCCGCGACGTCGCCCTCGAGCTGTACGCAGAGGTCGCCGACGCGCCGATCCTCTCCCCGCACGGGCATGTCGACCCGGGCATTCTGCTGCGCGACGAGGCGTTCGCCGACCCGGCCGAGCTGCTGATCACGAAGGACCACTACGTCACCCGGCTGCTGTTCGCCTCGGGCGTTCCGCTGGACGAGCTCGGCGTCGGCCCCACCGCGAACGCCGACCCGCGCCGCATCTGGCGCCATCTCGCCGAGAACTGGCACCGCTTCGCCGGCACGGCGTCGGCGTACTGGCTCGAGTACGAGCTGCGCACGCTGTTCGGCATCGTCGACGAGCCCGGCGCCGACAACGCCGACGCGCTGTACGACACGATCGCGGCGCGCATCCAGGACCGCGACTTCCGTCCGCGCGCGCTGTTCGACCGGTTCGGCATCGAGGTGCTGGCCACCACCGACGACCCGCTCGACGACCTCGCCGCGCACGCGGCACTGGCATCCGACCCCGACTTCCGCGGTCGCGTGCTGCCCACCTTCCGTCCCGATGCGTACCTCGACCCTGAGGCCGCCGGCTTCGCCGACCGGGTCACGCGCCTCGTCGAGACCACCGGGCGCCCCGCGACCTTCGCCGGATACGTGCAGGCGCTGCGTGACCGCCGCGCGCACTTCCTCGCGCACGGGGCCGTCTCGGCCGACCACGGAGTGCTCGAGCCCTACACGACCGACCTCGATCCGGCCGCCGCGCAGGACCTGTTCGCCCACGCGCTCGCCGACAAGCTCGATGCCCGTGCCGCCCGCGAGTTCCGTGGGCACATGCTCTTCCAGATGGCGAAGATGAGCGTCGACGACGGCCTCGTGATGACCGTGCACCCCGGCGTGCGGCGCAACCACCACCGCCCGACCTTCGACGCCTTCGGCCCCGACACCGGGCACGACATCCCCGTCCGCACCGAGTACACCGAGAACCTGCGCCCCCTGCTCGAGGCCTTCGGCACCGAGAAGAACCTGCACCTCGTGCTGTTCACCGTCGATGAGACGAGCTTCTCGCGTGAGATCGCCCCGCTGGCCGGCTTCTACCCGAGCCTCTACATCGGGGCGCCGTGGTGGTTCCTCGACGCGCCCGATGCCATCCTCCGCTGGCGTTCGGCCGTGACCGAGACCGCCGGCTTCTACCGTTCCAGCGGCTTCATCGACGACACCCGGGCGTTCCTGTCGATCCCGGCGCGGCACGACACCTCACGACGGCTGGATGCCGCGTTCCTGGCCCGCCTCGTCGTCGAGGGTCGCGTCAGCCGGCCCACCGCGCGCCGCATCGCGCGCGACCTCGTCGACGCGATCCCGCGGGGGGTGTTCAAGCTGTGAGCGTTCCGACCACCCGGGCCGCGGCATCCCGCACCATCGCGCACCCCGCCGCCGTGGACCTGAACCGCGCGCACCTCGCCGCGGCCGGCATCCCGTCCGAGCCCGCCCCGGTGCGCATCGTGCACCTCGGGCTCGGCGCCTTCCACCGCGCGCACCAGGCCTGGTACACCCAGCGCGCCGGCGACGGCTGGGGCATCGCCGCCTTCACCGGTCGCTCGCCGCGTGCGGCCGAGACCCTCGCCGCGCAGGACGGCCTCTACGCCCTCGTCGCCCGCGGCGCGGCGGGTGATGCCGTCGAGGTCATCTCGAGCATCAGCGAGGCGCGCGACGGCGCCGATCTCGCGCGGCTGACCGAGCTGCTCGCCGACCCGGACGTGGGTGTCGTCACCCTCACCATCACGGAGGCCGGCTACCGCCTCGGCGCCGACGGCGCCCTCGACCGAGATGACGCCGATGTGCGCGCCGACGTCGAGGCTCTGCGCTCGGCGAGCGTGCGCCCCTCGCCTCAGGCGAGGGGAATGGACCACGCGAGGGCCGAATCGAGCGATTCGGCCCTCGGCTCGGCAGATCCCCTCGCCCCGGGCGAGGGCGGGGCAGGTGCGGCCAGCGCGGCCGACACAGGCGCGCGCGAAGCCGCAGCCCCTGAGACACCCCAGACCCCCGACGGGGTGACGGCAACAAGGGGTCCCGTCACTCCGCTCGGGCGCCTTCTGCTCGGCCTCGCGGCCCGCCGCGCCGCCGGCGCCGGGCCTGTCGCCGTCGTCTCGTGCGACAACGTCCCGGCCAACGGCTCCGTCACCCGGCGCGCCCTCACCGCGCTCGCGCACGAGGTCGACGGCGCCCTCGCCCAGTGGGTCGACGAGAACGTGTCGTTCGTGAGCACCAGCGTCGACCGCATCACGCCGGCCCACACCGGTGAGGTCGACGCCGTGGTCGAGGCCGGCTGGCACGACCGCGCCACGGTCGTGACCGAGCCGTTCGCCGACTGGGTGCTCGAGGGCGACTTCCCCGCCGGACGTCCCGCCTGGCACGCCGTCGGTGCCCGCTTCGTCGACGACATCGGCCCCTGGGAGGACCGCAAGCTCTGGCTGCTCAACGGCGCGCACACGATCCTCGCGGTCGCCGGCCCCGACCGCGGGCACGCCACCGTCGCCGACGCATTCGCCGACGACGCCTGCCACGCGCTCGTCGAGGCGTTCTGGGCCGAGGCCGTCACCTGCCTGCCCGACGACGTCGAGACCGTCGACTACCGCGCGCAGCTGGCCGAGCGCTTCGCCAACCCGCGCATCGTGCACCGGCTCGACCAGATCGCCGCCGAGACCACGACCAAGATCCGGTACCGCATCGTGCCGATCGCCGCGCGGCTGCACGAGCGGGGAGAGGATGCCGCGGCCTGCGCCGACGCGCTCGCGAGCTGGATCGCCGCCGCCGTGGCCGGCATCCCCGCCCCCGACCGTGAGGCCGAGGACGTCCGGGCCGCGGCATCCACCCCCGATCCCGTCGCGGCGCTGCTGCACCTCGTCGGGGCGGACCTCGATTCCGAATTCATCGCCCGGGTGCGCGCCCGGGCCACCGTGTGAGGACGCACGTCATGCTCAAACCGAAGATCACCGCCACCCGCGAGCTCGTCTCCCTCGACGGCCTGTGGGCGTTCGCCGTCGACGACGACGCCGTGCCCGAGCCGTGGACGGCACCGCTCGCGACCACGCGCGAGGCGCCCGTGCCCGCCAGCTACAACGACCTGTTCACCGATCCCGAGATCCGTGACCACGTCGGCTGGGTCTGGTACCAGCGCACCGTGCGCGTTCCGCGCGGCTGGGCCGGCGAGCGCGTGGTCGTGCGGGTGGATGCCGCGACCCACGCGGGCGTCGTGTACGTCGACGACCATCGGGTCGCCGCCCACGAAGGCGGGTACCTGCCGTTCGAGATCGATGTCACCGACGTCGTCTCACCCGGCGCCGAGTTCCGCCTGACGATCGGCGTGAGCAACGAGCTGACGCCGGAGACGATCCCGCCGGGGGAGATCGTCGAGCGGCCCGACGGCCGCCGCAGCCAGACCTACCTGCACGACTTCTACAACTACGCGGGCCTCGCCCGGTCGGTGTGGCTCGCGAGCCGCCCCGCGGTGCACGTCGACGACGTCACCGTCGTCACCGGCATCGACGGTGCCGACGGCATCGTGGACTATCGCGTCGATGTGGTGGGCAACGCCGCCGTGCGCGTGCGCCTTCTCGACGAGAGCGGGGTCGAGGTCGCCGCCGCGGACGGTGCCGCCGGCACCCTCCGCGTGCCCGACGCGACCCTGTGGCGGCCCGGGGCTGCCTATCTGTACACGCTCGTCGCCGAGGCCGTCGTCGCGGATGCGGTGGTCGACGAGTATCCGCAGACCGTCGGCATCCGCACCGTCGCCGTCGACGGCGGCCGCTTCCTCATCAACGGAGAGCCGTTCCACTTCACCGGCTTCGGCAAGCACGAAGACTCCGCGGTGCGCGGCAAGGGACACGACGACGCGTACCTCGTGCACGATTTCGAACTCATGCACTGGATCGGCGCGAACTCGTTCCGCACCTCGCACTATCCGTACGCCGAGGAGGTCATGGACTACGCCGACCGCCACGGCATCGTCGTCATCGACGAGACCCCCGCGGTCGGGCTGAACAAGGCCATCGGCGGCGGCATCGGCATCGTCGGAACCGACGGCACGCGGTTCCAGGATCAGTTCGGCCCCGGGCTGCAGGAGGCCCACAAGCGGGAGATCCGCGGACTCATCGCCCGTGACAAGAACCACCCGAGCGTGGTCATGTGGTCGATCGCGAATGAGCCCGACTCGATGTCGGAGGGGACCGACGAGTACTTCGCTCCGCTGTTCTCGCTCGCCCGGGAACTCGACCCGTCGCGTCCGGTCACGTTCGTGAACGTGATGCTCGCCCCGCCGGAGGTGTGCCGGGTCTCGAAGTACGCCGACGTGCTGTGCCTGAACCGCTACTACGGCTGGTACGTCGACGGCGGCGACCTCGCATCGGCCGAGGCGAACCTCGAGCGCGAGCTGCGGGCGTGGGCGGAGAAGTACGGCAAGCCCATGATCATGACCGAGTACGGCGCCGACACGATCGCCGGCTTCCACTCGGTGTGGGACCAGCCGTGGACCGAGGAGTACCAGGTGCGGCTGCTCGACGTGTACCACCGGGTCTTCGACCGCATCCCGACGATGATCGGCGAGCAGGTGTGGAACTTCGCCGATTTCCAGACGTCGTCCGGCTTCTTCCGGGTCGACGGGAACAAGAAGGGCGTCTTCACGCGCGATCGCAGGCCCAAGGCCGTCGCGCACGCCCTTCGTGCGCGCTGGACAGCCCCGCGCGCGAACGACTGATCGCGGCATCCCGCACGCGAGCGCAAGGAGGCGTCACCATGACCGCAACCGTCCCGGCGGAGCACAGGCTCCCACGGCACAGCATCATCGGCTACGGAGCCGGGGATGCCGCGAACAACCTCGCCTTCACGACGGCGACCATGTTCCTGCTGATCTACTACACCGACGTGGCCGGCATCGCCGCGGCGACGGTGGGCACGATCTTCCTGGTGCTGCGGATCGTCGACGCGTTCGCCGACATCGCCGTGGGCCGGCTCGTCGACAGGGTCAACACCCGGCGCTGGGGCAAGTTCCGGCCGTTCCTCATCTTCGGCTCGCTGCCGCTGCTGCTCCTGCTCGTGGCGACCTTCCACGTGCCGCAGATCGGCCAGACCGGGATGATCGTCTACGCCTATCTCACCTACGGCCTGCTGAACATCGCCTACTCGCTCGTGAACATCCCCTACGGCTCGCTCGCCGCGGCGATGACGCAGAGCCCGAGCGGGCGGGCGAAGCTCGCGACGGCGCGCAGCATCGGTGCGGTCGTGACCGGATCGGCCCTCGGCATCTTCATCTCGCCCCTGCTGGGGACCAAGGCCGACCTGCAGGGCGTGTTCACGACGGTGACGATCTCGTTCGTGTTCATCGGGCTCGCCCTGTACCTGTTCACGGCGTTCTCGACGAAGGAGCGCGTGCACCGCGCCGTGCCGCACGTCACCATGCGCCAGTCGTTCGCGACGCTGAAGGGCAACAAGCCGCTGCTGCTGCTGTGCGTCAGCTCGGTGCTGTTCCTGACCGGCATGATCTCGATGTCGACCGCGCAGATCTACCTCATGCGCGATGTCTTCGACAGTCTGTACCTCGTGCCGTATCTGTCGGGTGCCCAGCTGGTCGCGGTGTTCGCGATCTCGCCCTTCGTCCCTGCGATCGTGCGTCGCTTCGGCAAGCGCACCGCATACATCGCCTCTGCCGGTGTCGGCGTGGTGGGACTCGCGGTGGCCGCGTTCGCGCCGAACGGCGCCGTCGCCTTCGGCGCCCTGCTCGTGGCGATGCTCGGCGTTCTGCTCGTGAACATGCTCGTCTGGGCCATCGAGGCCGACACCGTCGAGTACGGCGAGTGGAAGACGGGCGTGCGCGCCGAAGGCATCACCTACGCACTCTTCTCGTTCACGCGCAAGACCGGTCAGGCCGTCGGCGGCGCCGTCGCCGCCTACGCGATCGGCATCGGCGGCTATGTCGCCGGCGCGTCGACCCAGAGTCCCGGCGCGGACTGGGGTATCCGCGCCGGGGCGGCAGCATTGCCCGCGGTGTGCGTCGCCGCCGCCGCGCTCGTGATGCTGGCCTATCCCCTCACCGACAAGGTGCACGCCCGGATCGTGGCCGAGATCCGCGAGCGTCGCGAGGCCGCCACGGCCGAGGACGGCCCGGTCGCGGCATCCCTCGCCCTCGCCGGCGCGGCAGCGGTGGAAGACATCGATCCTGCGACCGTGCAGGAGGACGTGGCACTGTCCACGGCGGCCTTCCGCACGGGCAAGGCCCGGCCGGGCGCCCTCGCGCATCGCAGCAAGAAGTAGACGAGACAACCCAGGAGGAATCCCATGATCATCGACAAGGCAGAGGTCATCGTCAGCAGTCCCGACCGCAACTTCGTGACGCTCAAGCTCACGACCGACGACGGTCTGACCGGCATCGGCGACGCGACGCTGAACGGCCGCGAGCTGGCGGTGGTGACCTATCTCACCGAGCACGTCGTGCCGCTGCTGATCGGCACGGACGCGTCGCGCATCGAAGACACCTGGCAGTTCCTGTACCGCTCGGCGTACTGGCGTCGCGGGCCCGTCACGATGGCGGCGATCGCCTCGGTCGACATGGCGCTGTGGGACATCAAGGGCAAGGCCGCCGGCATGCCGGTGTACCAGCTGCTGGGCGGTGCGAGCCGGCGCGGGCTGCTCACCTACGGGCACGCGTCGGGCAAGGAGATCCCCGAGCTGTTCGACTCGATCCGCGAGCATCTCGAGAAGGGGTACCGGGCGATCCGGGTGCAGACCGGTGTGCCGGGCCTGAAGGCGATCTACGGGATCGCCTCGCAGGGTGCCGACCAGGGCGAGCCCGGCGTGCGCTACGACCACGAGCCGGCGCGCCGTGGGGCGAAGCCGGTGGAAGAGGACTGGGACACCCGCGCGTACCTGCGGCACGTGCCGGGCGTGTTCGAGGCGGTCCGCAACGAGTTCGGGCCCGAGATCCCGCTGCTGCACGACGGCCACCACCGGATGACGCCGATCCAGGCCGCCAAGCTCGGAAAGTCGCTCGAGCCGTACGACCTGTTCTGGCTCGAGGACTGCACTCCCGCCGAGAACCAGGAGGCCCTGCGGCTGGTGCGTCAGCACACGACCACGCCGCTGGCGATCGGCGAGATCTTCAACACGGTGTGGGACTTCAAGGACATCATCCGCGACCAGCTCATCGACTACGTGCGCGGCGCCGTCACGCACATGGGCGGCATCTCGCCGCTGAAGAAGACGCTCGACTACGCCGCGATGTACCAGATCAAGTCGGGCATGCACGGGCCGACCGACGTGTCGCCGGTGGGCATGGCCGCCGCCATGCACCTGGGCCTCGCCATCCACAACTTCGGCATCCAGGAGTACATGCAGCACGGCGAGAAGACGAACCAGGTCTTCGAGCAGTCGTTCACGTGGGAGAACGGGATGCTGCACCCCGGCGACAAGCCCGGCCTGGGGGTGGAGCTGAACACCGACGAGGCGGGCAAGTACCCTTACGAGCAGGCTTATCTGCCCTACAACCGACTCGCCGACGGGACCGTGCATGACTGGTGACGCCCTACCGCCCCTCGTCGTGATGGGCGTGTCGGCATCGGGCAAGAGCGCGGTCGGCGAGCAGCTCGCCGACCGGCTCGGAGTCGCCTACGTCGACGCCGACGATCTGCACCCGCAGGCCAACGTCGACAAGATGTCGGCGGGGATCCCGCTGGATGACGCGGACCGGTGGCCGTGGCTGGATGCCGTGGCTGCACGCCTCGCCGGAGGGCCCGTCGTCATCGCCTGTTCGGCGCTGAAGCGCGCCTATCGGGACCGGCTGCGACAGGCGGCGCCCGAGACCGTGTTCGTGCATCTGACCGGCGATCGCGCGGTGCTCGAAGACCGCATCGCCGACCGGGAGGGGCACTTCATGCCGGCGAGCCTGCTGCAGTCGCAGCTCGACACACTCGAAGACCTAAGCTCGGACGAGGCGGGGTTCACCCTGGACTTCGCCGAGCCGGTCGACGCCCTGGTCGACGAGGCGGTGGAACGGATCCGATGAGCACGCAGACGACGACGGGCGACGACCCGGCCGAGGCGATCCTCGCGCGCATCCACGCGCGCGGGGGAGCGCCGACCATCTACGACATCGCCGAGCTCGCCGGCGTCAACCCCTCCACCGTCTCGCGTGCGCTCGGCAAGCCGGGGCGGATCAGCGCCGCGACCGCCGCGAAGGTGCGTGCGGCCGCCGAGCGACTTGACTTCCGCGTCAACCCGATGGCGCGCGCCCTGCAGACCGGCAAGACGAAGATGATCGGTCTGGTGCTGGCCGACATCACCAACCCGGTCGTGTTCGGCATCGTGCGCGGCGCGGAGCATGCCGCCGCCGAGGCGGGCTACACCCTGGTCATCGCCGAGTCGCAGGAGTCGGGCGAGAACGAGGCCGAGGCGATCGAGCGACTGCTGCCGAGCGTCGATGCGCTCGTGCTGGCCACCACGCGCCTGGCCGCGGGACGCATCACCGAACTCGCCGACCGCAAGCCCGTCATCCTCATCAATCGTGCCGTCGACGGCGTCGACAGCGTGCTCCCCGACATCGACGCCGGCGTGGTCGAGCTGATCGACCACCTGGCATCGCTCGGGCACCGCTCGGTCGCGTTCCTCGCCGGTCCCGACACGTCGTGGATCAGCGCACGTCGCTGGTCGAGCATCCTGGCGGCGGCCGAGGCGCGCGACATGGCGATCGTCGAGATCGGCCCGAATGCGCCCACGATCACCGGCGGGCGCGAGGCGCTGCGGCGCGTGAGCGCATCACGGGTGACGGCCGTGATCGCGTACAACGACCTGATGGCCCTCGGGCTCATGCAGGAGGCCGCGGCCGCCGGCATCCCGGTCCCCGATCGACTGAGCGTCGTGGGCTTCGACGACATCTTCGGCAGCGAGCTGATCTCGCCCACGCTCACCACGGTGGGGACCGATCTGATGGCCGCCGGGCGGCAGGCCGTCGAGCGGCTGCTCGCGGAGGACGACGCGGACTGCGATCTCGAGCCGCTGCCGACCCGCCTGATCGTGCGCGGCTCGACGGGCTCTGCCGCCGTCTGACATCTGCGCGGCGTCGTGTCGGCGCCGGGCGCATTCCGCGCGCCGGCGCTCGCCGCCGCGCATGTTCCACGCCCCGGGAGTGATGCGGCCCGCGCCCCGGGAGTGACGCGGTCCGCGCCCCGGGAGTGACGGCGCCCACGCCCCGGGAGTGACGGGGCCCGCGCCGTGGGACCGGTCACAAAGGTAACGATTTTGACAATCGGTTGCCATGCGGTGACGGGTGCCCTATAGTTGCCGATGTCGAGTGGGTTTCCGGGACTGGCTGGCAACCGATTGACACTCAGCGTGGAGCACCCGAAGGAGAAGACACGATGAAGTTTCGTCCACTGGCGGCGGGTATCGCCGTCCTGACAGCGGCGACCGTCGCGCTCGCCGGTTGCGCCGGCGGCGGTGGCGCCGCGACCGGCGGCACGACCGCGGGGAAGACCCTGACACTCGGCTCGCTGAGCAATGTCACCTCGTTCGACCCCGCCCAGGCCCACCTCGGGCATCTCATGCCGACGTATCAGGCGGCCTACGACACGCTGATCCTGCGTGAGCCCGACGGTACGCTGGCGCCGATGCTCGCCACCAAGTGGGAGTACAACGACGACCAGACGCAGCTGACCCTCGACCTGCGCGACGACGTCACCTTCACCGACGGGGCGAAGTTCGACGCAGCGGCGGCCAAGGCGAACCTCGACCACTTCAAGTCCGCGAACGGCCCCGACGCCAACGAGGCGAAGTCCATCAAGGACGTCCAGGTCGTCGACGACGACACGGTCCGCGTCGACCTCACCGAGGCGGACCCGGCCATGCTCTACTACCTGAGCCAGGCCGCAGGCTTCATGGGCAGCCCGAAGGCGCTCGGCACCGAGGCCATCAAGACCGATCCGGTCGGCAGCGGCCCCTACGTGCTCGACAAGGCGGCGAGCGTCAACGGTTCGCAGTTCACGTTCACGAAGAACCCGAAGTACTGGAACAAGGATCTGCAGAAGTACGACAAGGTCGTCGTCAAGATCCTCCCCGACGTCACCGCGCGGTTGAACGCCATCGTGTCGGGCCAGGTCGACGCCGTGCTGCTCGATCCCAAGACGGCTCCGAAGGCGGAGCAGGCGGGGCTCACCCAGACCAAGTGGACCAACGACTGGTCGGGTCTGCTGCTGTTCGATCGTGACGGCAAGATCGTGCCGGCGCTCAAGGACGTCAAGGTGCGCCAGGCCATCAACTACGCGTTCGACCGCAAGACCATGCTCAAAGAGGTCATGGGCGGTGAGGGCGAGGTCACCTCGCAGGTGTTCGGGAAGTCGAACGATGCCTACATCCCGGCGCTCGACGACGCCTACCCGTACGACCCGGCGAAGGCCAAGCAGCTGCTCAGCGAGGCGGGTTACCCCGACGGCTTCTCGATGAACGTGCCCCTTCTGCCCGGCACCGAGAGCATCATGGCCGTGGTCAAGCAGCAGCTCGCCGACGTCGGCATCACGATCAAGCTGAGCTCGGTCCCGCAGACGAGCTACGTGAGCGACATCATCGCCGGCAAGTTCCCGCTCGCGTGGTTCCAGATCTTCCAGGGCGAGCCGTGGGTGGCGATCCGGCAGATGATCACGACGGATGCCGCGTACAACCCGTTCCACACCACGAGCGACGAGCTGCAGGCCGACATCGACGCCGTGCAGACCGGCGGCGACAAGGCCGGCGAGCTCGCCAAGAAGGTCAATCAGTACGTGACCGACAACGCGTGGTTCGCGCCCTGGTTCCGCGTGAACCAGCAGTACTTCACCAACGCCAAGAAGGTCAAGGTCGAGGTGCAGATCCAGCAGGCCGTGCCGAACCTCTACAACTACTCGCCGGCATCCTGACCACGGTGCGGGGGAGCACGGCTCCCCCGCACCCCCACCCCACGGATTGACATCATGCTCATCTTCATCATCCGGCGCCTCGTATCGGGGGTGACCGTCCTCGTCGCGCTCTGCTGCGTCACGTTCTTCCTCCTGTACTACTCGGGGTCGAACATCGCGCAGAACATCCTCGGTGAGTTCGCCACCTCCGACCAGATCGCGGCGAAGGAGCACGAGCTGGGGCTCGACCAGCCGCTCATCGTGCGCATGCTGAACTGGTTCGGCGGCGCACTGCACGGCGACCTCGGCACCTCCTGGTTCACGAACGAGCCCGTCACCCAGTCGCTGCTCAGCCGGCTCCCGGTGACGCTCGCGCTCATCGTCACGGCCACGATCGGGATCGCGATCCTCGCCTCCGGATTCGGCATCGCCGCGGCGGTCAAGCGCGGCGGGGTCGACCGGCTGCTGCAGACCGGCGCGGTCGTCGGGCAGGCGATCCCCGAGTTCGTCTTCGCCATCATCCTCGTCACCGTCTTCGCGATCGGTCTCGGCTGGTTCCCCGCCACGGGCAGCATCGCGCCGGGCGCCGGCGGCGCCGCGTGGATCGCCTCGCTCGCCCTGCCCGTCATCGCGCTCGTCATCAACGGGCTCACCAGCACCGCGCAGCAGATCCGCAGCGCCGTCATCGGCGAGCTCGAGCGCGACTACGTGCGCACTCTGCGCAGCCGTGGCACCCCCGAGCCGGTCATCCTCTTCAAACACGTCATGCGCAGCGCCGCGCCGGCGGGGCTGACGGTGCTCAGCCTGCACTTCATCGGCATGCTCGGCGGGGTCGTCATCATCGAGCAGATCTTCGCCCTCCCGGGCATGGGCGCGCTCGCCGTGCAGTCGACGACGCTCGGCGACACCCCGCTCGTCATGGGTGTGGTCGTCTACACCGTCGTCATCGTCATCATCGTCAACCTGCTCGTGGATCTCGCGAACGGGTGGCTGAACCCCAAGGTGCGTGTCTCATGAGTCAGGAAACCGCCTTCGAAGTCGAGGCTCCCGCGCCCGACCAGGTATCGCGCACGCACGTGGTCAAGCGCGTGCTGCGCAACCCGCTCGGCCTGACCGCCCTCATCATCCTCGCGGTCCTGCTGGTCGTCGCGGTGTGTGCGCAGTGGATCGCCCCGTTCGATGCGAATCACGCCGACATCGCCAAGACGCTGGCCGGTCCCGATGCGACGAACATCCTGGGGACCGACAGCGCCGGTCGCGACACCTTCAGCCGGCTCGTGCTGGCCACCCAGACGACGCTGCTGGCCGCCCTGCTGTGTGCGGCGGTCGCCATCGCGCTCGGACTGCCGTCCGGTCTGATCGCAGGGTACTACTCGGGCTGGTTCGACTCGGTCGCCGGCTGGATCGTGAACATGTTCATGGCGGTGCCCGGCATCATCCTGCTGCTGACCATCCGCGCCGCGTTCGGGCCGAGCGTCTGGATCTCGATGATCGCGTTCGGCATCCTCATCAGCCCCGGCTATTTCCGACTGACCCGCACCGCGGTCCAGTCCGTGCGCAACGAGCTGTACGTCGACGCGGCGCGCGTGTCGGGACTGAGCGACGCCCGCATCATCTCGCGGCACATCTTCGCCGTGGTCCGCGCCCCGATCATCATCCAGACCGCGATCGTGTGCGGCATCGCGATCAGCATCCAATCCGGACTGGAGTTCCTCGGACTCGGCGATCCCGCGGTGGCGACCTGGGGTGTGATGGTCAGCGAGGGGTTCACGAATGTGTACCTCGCGCCGATGCTGCTGGTGTGGCCCGTGGCCGCGATCGGCATCACCATCGGGGCGCTCGTGCTGCTGGGCAACGCGATCCGCGATGCCCTCGAGGACCGCGAGAAGGTGCCCCGGTCGAAGGCGGTGCCCACGATCGCGCTGGCGTCCACCAACCGCGTCGTGATCCCCGCCGACTCCGATGAGGAGCACCTGCTGGCGGTGGAGAACCTCGCCGTCGGCTACCCGCAGCGCGGCGGGGCGATCAAGCGCGTCGTCAACGACGTGTCGTTCACCGTCGATCGCGGCGAAGTGCTCGGGATCGTCGGCGAGTCCGGCTCGGGCAAGTCGCAGACGGCCTTCTCGATCCTCGGTCTGCTGCCGGCCGAAGCGCGGATCCTCGGCGGCAGCATCGAGTTCGACGGCCAGTACACGGTCGCTCCGGGTGAGACCACGGTGAGTCAGTCGCGGCTCGCGAAGCTGCGCGGCAAGCGCATCTCGTACATTCCCCAGGAGCCCATGTCGAACCTCGACCCGGCCTACCGGATCGGCTCGCAGCTGGTGGCACCGATGGTGCGCACGCTGGGCATCTCCAAGGCCGAGGCCAGGCGACGCGCCCTGCAGCTGCTGCGCGACGTCGGCATCACCGACCCGGAGCGCACGTTCCGGGCGTATCCGCACGAGGTGTCGGGCGGCATGGCGCAGCGCGTGCTGATCGCGGGTGCGATCAGCTGCGAGCCCGACCTGATCATCGCCGACGAGCCGACGACCGCGCTCGATGTCACGGTGCAGGCGGATGTCCTCGATCTGCTGCGCGATCTGCAGAAGCGGCTCGGCGTGGGCGTCATCCTCGTGACGCACAACTTCGGCGTCGTCGCCGACCTCTGCGACCGGGTCATCGTCATGCAGCAGGGGCGCATCGTCGAGGGCGGCGAGCTTCGCGAGGTGCTGCACTACACCGAAGAGCCGTACACGAAGCGGCTGCTCGGATCGATGCTCGTCGGCAAGGAGCCGATGACGATGCTGACCGTTCCCGAGGGGGGAGAGGGATCATGACCAGCGAGCTGCTCCGGGTGCGCGACCTCGTCGTCGAGTACCCGGCCAAGGGGTTCCGGGCGAAGCCCTTCCGGGTGCTGAAGGGCGTGTCGCTCGAGATCGGCGCCGGTGAGACCGTGGGCCTCGTCGGAGAGTCGGGATCGGGCAAGACGACGCTCGGACGCGCCGTCCTCGGTCTCGCGCCCGTCACCGACGGCACGATCACGTTCGACGGCGCCGACATCAGCCATGCGAACCGCCGGCAGCGGCAGAAGCTCGGGCGCGATCTGCAGGTGGTCTTCCAAGACCCCTACACGTCGCTGAACCCCGCCATGCAGATCGGCGACATCCTCGCCGAACCGCTCGGCGTGCAGGGCATCGGCGCGAAGCAGTCGCGGGCGCGCGTGAAAGAGCTGCTCGACCACGTGAACCTGCCCTCCGACGCCCTGCAGCGTCAGCCGCGCGAGTTCTCCGGCGGCCAGCGCCAGCGCGTCGCCATCGCGCGGGCCCTCGCACTCTCACCGAAGCTCATCGTGTGCGACGAGCCGGTCTCGGCCCTCGACCTGACGACGCAGGCGACCGTGCTCGACCTGCTGCTGCAGATTCAACGCGAGACCGGGGTCTCCTACCTGTTCATCTCGCACGATCTCGACGTCGTACGGCATCTGAGCCACCGTGTGGCGGTGCTCTATCACGGCGAGATCGTCGAGTACGGCGATGCACGACAGGTGACCGAGCGTCCGGAGCACCCGTACACGCAGCGGCTGCTCCTGGCGTCTCCGGTCCCGGACCCGGACGCCCAGGCGCTCCGGCGCGAAGAGCGTCAGGAGCTCGCCGCCTCGCGCTGAGTTCGCGGGCACCGCGAGGCCGGGGATTCCCGCCGAGACCCAGGGCGTCGCCCGCGGTCTCGGCGGGATTCCCCTGTTTCGGCGCTTTGTGCCGGGACTGGGATGGATGCCGCGGCCCGCGGCCCGCGGCCCGCCGGGGCGGCTGCCGCTGCGGCCCGCGCGGCGCGCAGCCCGCACCGCGTGCGGGTGCCCTCGGCGGACGACGCCGCGCCCGAGGGCAGACCGACGGATCAGTACGACAGACCGAAGCCGCCCGGCGCCTCAGTACGAGAGACCGAAGCCGACCGTGTACACCGAGCCCGCGGCATCCACATACGGGTAATCGGGGCCGCAGAACATGCCCGGCACGTCGCGGGGCGAGCCGGCGACGGCCTCGGGGCTGCGCGGCACCGTGAGCGGCAGACGTCCGCCCGGCGCGTCAGATCCCGCCAGCACGTCGGCCAGGTTCGCCGGCGACACGTCGTACGTCGCGACGACCGCGGCGGCGTCGGGCTCGACGTCGGAGATCACCCACGGATTCAGGAAGTTCACCACGAGCGCCGTGGGCACGGCCCTCTCGATCGCCCGGATGCGCTCGACGTCGATGCCGCGATCGGCGAGCGTGACGCTCAGCGGCCGGTCGGCGACATCATCACCGCCGAACAGCGAGATGATCGGGCGCACCCAGACCACCGCGGTGTCGGCCTCGGAGGGGTCGTCGACCACCGTGACATGGGTGGCGAGGGCGTGCCGCAGCGACTGCGTGAGCGCGGCCGCCTCTTCGCGGGCGAAGACCTCGACGTACACGCGGCGATCGGGCGCCAGCGGCAGCAGAGGCGCACCGCGATCGGCGGTCGATGCGTTGCGCAGCAGGGTCACGCTGCGCCGCTGGGCGGCCTCGGCCTCCGCGCGGGTGTCCGCGTCGGCGGCCACAGCGGTCGCCGTGTCGGGGTCGACGTAGGGGTTCTCGAACAGGCCGAGCGCGAACATCTCCTCGAGCAGCAGGGTGATCGACCGGTCGAGCTCGCTCTCGGCGAGGGCGCCGGTGCGCACCGCCGCGATCACGTCGGACGGGTCGGTGACGTCGCTGAACACGTCGGTGCCGGCGCGCACGGCCTTCGCGACGCGCTCCGCGGGCGTCAGCTGCTCGACGCCGTACGCCATTCCCTCGAGCACGCCCGAGTCGCTGTTGACGTGGCCGGTGAAGCCGAGACGGTCGCGCAGCAGCCCTCGCAGGAACGCGGAGTTGTACGCGAAGGCGACCTCCTCGAACTGCGCGTCGTCGCCGTGCAGGTCTGCGGGAAGTTCGTCGGCCGAGGTGTTCACGGGCTTCGAGTAGTACGGCATGATCGACGAGACGCCGGCCTCGACGGCCGCACGGAACGGCGGCAGCTGGTACTTCTCGAGGCTGCCCGGGGTGGGGTAGTCGTTGTCCTGCCCCCAGGGGAAGTGCGGGTCGTGACCCTCGGTGCGCACGCCGCCCCCGGGGAAGTGCTTGACGGTGAGGGCGATCGAGTCCGCACCGAGGGCCTCGCCCTGGAAACCGCGCACGAGGGTCGCGATGAGACGTGAGACGACCTGCGGGTCTTCTCCCAGCGTGCCGTTGAAACGGCTCCACCGCGGTTCGCTGGGCACGTCGGCCATGTAGCCGTACATCTTGTGCAGTCCCGTGGCCCGCCACTCGCGGCGCGCGATCTGGGCGAAGCGGCCGACGAGCCGCTCATCGCCGATCGCGGCGAGGCCGAGCTCACCGGGCCACTCCGAGAACACGCCGCCGCCCTCGCCGACGCCGAGCGTCGCACCGGCCGTGACGTGGTTGCGGGGGTTGGAGGCGAGCACGGCGGGAATGCCGAAGGCGGTCTGCTCGGCCAGCTCCTGCAGCGCGTTCGCCCACACCGCCAGCTCGCGTGCCGGCGCGTTGTCGCGCACGATGAGCCGGCGCTGGTGACGTTCTGCGATCGCACCGCGCGCACTCGACGCATAGAGCTTGGGGCGATCCAGCGGTGCGCCGGTGATCGGCTGCCGCGTGGAGTAGCCGTCCTCCTCACGCAGGTGGGTGCCGGTCGGGTCGAGCCGCGGCGCCGCGCTGAACGACGGGCGCCCCGTGGGGAACCCGCCGTCATCGCCCACCCACGCCGACCCGGCCATGTAGTGGGAGCCGATGATCATCAGGCCGGCCTTCTGGGCGAGGTCGAGACGGTCGCGCAGGTCCTCCGCACGCTCGCGGGGCGTGAGCCGCCAGTCTTCGTACGGCGTGAGCCGGCCGTCGCCGTCGAGGTCGCGGAAGCGCAACCCGTCGACCTCGATGATCGCCGCGTGACGCGACTCCAGTGCGGGCTGCTCCATGATGCGCTCCTCGTGACTCAGTGCTGCTCGGCGAACTGGCCCTCGGCGCGGATCCGCGCGTTCAGCTCGCGCAGGTACTCGTCCTCGTCGAAGTCGAGGGGCACCTCGCGCCCGGTCCAGCTGGACAGGTGGATGGCATTGGCCAGCCGCACCCCGTTGATGCCGTCGGCGCCCGGGGCGAGCAGCGGCGTGCCGTCGATGATGTTGGCCGCGAAGTTCTCCAGCACGCCCGCGTGCTGCTGTCCCCAGGCCGAGTCGAACTCGATGGTCTCGGTCGTGTACAGCTCGGCCGGGTCGATCTCTCCCATGAACAGCTTCACCACGTCCTCCGCCTTCATCGCGTCGCTGAGCTCGCGCTCGGGCTTGATGAGCCGGGTGACGGTCGCGGTCTTGCTGCCCTCGACGACGATCTTGCCCTGCTCGCCGAGGATCTCGAACCGGTCGGTGCCGACGAGATCGTGGGTGGCCGTGATGAAGGTGCCGGTCGCGCCGTCGCCGTAGTCGACGACCGCCGTGACCTCGTCCTCGACGGCGATGTCGCGACGGAATCCGTACGCGACCTTCGCGTAGACCGACTTCGGCACGCCGCAGATCCACTGCCAGAGATCGAGCTGGTGCGGTGCCTGGTTGACGAGCACGCCGCCGCCCTCGCCGCCCCAGGTGGCGCGCCAGGCGCTCTGGTCGTAGTAGCCCTGCGGCCGCCACCAGGTGGTGATGATCCAGTTCGTCCGCCGGATCGCGCCGATCTCGCCGGCGTCGACGATCTCCTTCAGCCGGCGGTAGAGCGGGTTGTTCCGCTGGTTGAACATGATCGCGAAGCTCAGTTCGGGCTTCGACGCGGCGTAGTCGAGCAGTTCGCGCACCTGCGCGGTGTAGACGCCGGCCGGCTTCTCGACGAGGGCATGGATGCCGCGGCTGAGCGCGTCGATCCCCATCTGCGGATGCAAATAGTGGGGGACGGTGGTGACGACGGCGTCGACGGTTCCGGACTCGATCAGCGACAGGTGGTCGTCGAAGAACGGCACCTCGGGATACAGCTCGGCGGCCTTCTGCTTCTTGGCGTCATCGACGTCGGCGATCGCACCGAGCGTCATGTTCGGGATCGCGCCGTCGGTGAGCAGCTTCGCGTACATGGAGCCTTGGGCGCCCAGGCCGATGATGCCGAGGCGGACGGGGGAGGTGGTCATGCGATGGTGCTCCGTTTCAGTGCGCTGTCGGGGGTGAGGGATGCCGCGGCCTCGGGGAACGACGTCGCGTAGACGTCGTGGATCATCCCGACGATCTCGGCGCCGACGGCCGGGCTGATCCAGAAGGGCTCGGGATCGGGCAGGCGACGGTAGAAGTCGGCGATGAGGCGGGCGTGCGAGACGCCCCAGTAGGCGCGCTCGCCCGTAGCGGTGAGTTCGTCTGCGACGTGTTCGACGCTGCCGTCCGCGAAGACGATCTCGAGATCGCCCTGCAGGTGCAGGTGGGCGTTCTCGGCGACGATGTCGACGGTGACCGGTTCGTTGGCGGCGTGTGCGACGGTCGCGTAGAAGACGCTGCGCACGCCGCGGCGGTGCGTGAGCGTCATCTCGGCGGTGTCTTCGACCTCGATCGGCAGAGCGTGGCGCGCGGCCGATCCGGCGACCGAGACGACGGGCCCGACGAGCCAGCGCAGCAGATCGAGCGTGTGGATGGCCTGGTTCATGAGCAGCCCGCCGCCGCCCCCGGCCCAGGTGCCGCGCCACGGCGCCGCGGCGTAGTACTCGGGTGTGCGGTGCCAGATCACCGAGCCCGAGGCTCCGAGCACCCGACCGACCCGGCCCGAGCGCAGCAGCTCGCGGGCGGCGGTGACCGGCGCGTTGTACCGGTTCTGGAAGCAGACGGCGCTCTTCGCCGCCGAGCGCTCGGCGACCGACACGAGCCCGGCGGCCTGGTGCGGATCGCGGGCCACGGGCTTCTCGATGATGGTGTGCACGTCGCGCTCCAGCGCGTCGATCGCGATCTGCGCATGGCTGGCGTGCGGCGTGCAGACGTGCACGACGTCGGGGCGCACGCGGTCGATCAGCTCGAGGTGGTCGGTGAACCCGGCGACGCCGTGGCGGCGGGATGCGGCATCCACCCTCTCCTCATCGGTGTCGCAGACGGCGACGAGCTCGGCGTCGGCCAGGCCCGCGATCGCGTCCAGGTGGACCGTGGAGACATCGCCGCACCCGATGACGGCTGCGCGGACGGTCATCGGGTCGCGACATCCGCATCGGCGAGCAGCCGCGCGAAGGCGCGCGCGGCCTGCCCGAAGGCGACGGGTCCGGAGAATCCGCCGAGGGTGAAGGCCTCGTCGAGGTGCGGTTCGAGCGAGGCGAAGCCGGTGTATCCGTCGTCGCGCAGCGCCGCGATCGTCGCGGCGACCTGGCCGTCGCCCTGACCGGCCGGCACGACCGCACCGGTGCGGGCCACGGCATCCTTCACCTGCAGGTACTCGAGGTGCTCGCGCAGCAGCGGGTAGCCCTCATCGTGCGGCCGGGCGACCCCCACCTGAACGAAGTTGGCACTGTCCCAGGCGACGCGGAGCGCCGGTGAGCCGACCGACTCGACGATGTCGGCGACGCGCTGCGGGGTGTCGCCGTAGATGTCCTTCTCGTTCTCGTGCAGAAGGACCACATCCGCGCGCTCGGCTTCGTCGGCGAGCGCGCGCATGCGGGTCAGGACGTCGTCGCGGATCGCCTCGACGGGGATGCCCTCACCGCGGAAGAACGAGAAGACGCGGATGTAGCGCGCACGGAGAGCGTGCGCGACGTGAATGACGCGGCGCAGCCGTGCGACCTCGTGCTCCACGGGCTCGGACACGTCGACCTTGCCGATGGGCGATGCGACGGCCGAGACGCCCATGCCCGCGCCGTCGAGGAGTCCGGCGAGCTGTGCGGTCCGGTCTGCATCGAGGTCGACGACGTTCACGCCCCAGGCGCTGCGCACCTCGATGTGAGCCGCCCCGAGTGCCTGCAGCACCGCGATCTGGATGCGCGGGTCGGGGTCGATCTCGTCGCCGAAGCCGGAGAGCGTCCACGTCGCAGCCGGGCTCGTCATCGCCTGCACCACCTTTCGCGGGTCGGCCGTCGACCCACGATGTCGATGCTACGGTCTTTCGATCGATTTGGCAAGCGATTGTCATCCTGTCTTTGCCCTGTAATGTTCGGCATGATTCGGCTCTGAGTGATGTCTACGGCATACGGTTGCCAAACGATGTGAATCCTGGCAGACTGACGATGTCGTCCCGATGACAGGGCGCGCATGACGAAGCATGACGAAGGAGACACACGTGGCCAAGATCGGCGTTCAGGCGATGATGCTCAAGGGGAGCTTCGTGCAGCGCGGAGCGTACGAGACGCTGCGTGCGATCACCGAGCTCGGCTACCACGCGGTGGAGATCTCGCAGATCCCGATGAGCGCCGAGAACGTCGAGCAGCTCGAGGCCGCCCGTGATGAGCTCGGCATGGACATCGCCTCGCTCTCGACGAACCTGCGCGGCGGCGGCGGGGTGGCCGTCGATGCGCTTGTCGACGACTACGACAAGCTCGTCGCCGACGCGCATCGGCTCGGCGCGCGGATGCTGCGGATCGGGATGCTGCCGTTCGACGCCATGCGGTCGCTCGACCGGGTGCTCGCCTTCTGCGACGACGTCGAGGAGTACGCGAAGCGGCTGGCCGACGACGGCATCGGGCTGTACTACCACAACCACCACATCGAGTTCGCGAAGTACGACGGGCGGCTGCTGCTGGACATCATTGCGGAGCGCTCGCCGCATGTGGGTCTCGAACTCGACGTGCACTGGATCCAGCGCGGGGGCAAAGACCCCGTCAGCGTCATCCGGCAGTACAGCGATCGCGTGCGCATGGTGCACCTGAAGGACTATCGCATCGGCAGGATGCCGGAAGACGCGTTCGCCTCGCTGGAAGCCGGCGACCACAAGGGCTTCATGGAGGCGTTCACGGGCGTCGTGCAGTTCGGCGAGGTGGGCGAGGGCAACCTCGACTTCCCGGCGATCATCGAGACGTCGCTCGACAGCGATGCGGAGTATCTGCTCGTCGAGCAGGACCAGCTCTACGGCCGCGACGTCCTCGAGTCTCTGCGCATCTCCCACGACAACCTCGTCGAGATGGGCTACGCCCACCTGTTCTGAGCCGCGCCTCCCCCGCCCCCTCGGCATCGCCCCTCCCGCGAGGTCGCACGGTTTCTCGCGAGGTCGCTCCGATTCTCGCGAGGTCGCACCGAATCTCGCGAGGTCGCACCGAATCTCGCGAGGTCGCACCGAATCTCGCGAGGTCGCACCGAATCTCGCGAGGTCGCACCGGGTCGCGGCATCCACCCCCTCCCACAGCTCCCCGCGACTGCCTAGGCTGGGCGCAGGCCGCCCACGAAGCGGCTCGACGAGGGGGTCGACCATGGGCCTGAGCAACATCGAGATCGCACAGGCGGCGCAGCTGCGTCCGATCGGCGAGATCGCGGAGGGGCTCGGGATCCCGCCCGACGCCGTCATCCCGTACGGCACGACCAAGGCGAAGATCGCCCTGCCCTACCTACGCACACTTGCCGCCCGCTCGCAGGGGCGGCTCATCCTCATGACCGGCACGTCGCCCACGCCGGCCGGCGAAGGCAAGAGCACGACCGTCGTCGGGCTCGGCGACGCGCTGACCCGGCTCGGCGAGAAGGCGATGATCTGCCTGCGCGAGCCGGCGCAGGGCCCGGTGTTCGGTATGAAGGGCGGCGCGTGCGGCGGCGGATACGCCCAGGTCGTGCCCATGGAAGACATCAACCTGCACTTCACCGGCGATTTCGCGGCCATCGCGGCGGCGGCGAACCTGCTGGCCGCGCTCGTCGACAACCACATCCACCACGGCAACCCGCTGGGCATCGACGTGCGGCGCATCACCTGGCGTCGTGCGCTCGACGTCAACGATCGGGCGCTGCGCGACATCGTGGTCGGACTCGGCGGGCCGGGCAACGGCTATCCGCGCGAGTCGGGGTTCGACATCGTCGTGGCCAGCGAGGTCATGGCGATCTTCTGCCTCGCGACGAGCCTCGACGACCTCAAGCAGCGCCTCGGCGACATCGTCGTCGCGCAGACGCGCGATCGCACCCCGGTGCGCGCCCGCGATCTCGACGCGCACGGAGCCATGACCGCCCTGCTACGCGACGCGCTGGCCCCGAACCTCGTGCAGACGATGGAGCACACGCCCGCCTTCGTGCACGGCGGGCCGTTCGCCAACATCGCGCACGGATGCAACTCGTACCTCGCGACGAGTTCGGCGCTGCGCCTGGCCGATTACGTCATCACCGAGGCGGGCTTCGGGGCCGATCTCGGCGGCGAGAAGTTCGTCGACATCCTGTGCCGCACGACCGGGCTGCGCCCCTCGATGGCCGTCGTGGTCGTGACGGTGCGCTCGCTCAAATATCAGGGAGGGGTGGATGTCGCGGACCTGCCTCGCGAAGACGTCGCCGCCCTTGAGCGCGGGGTCGTGAACCTCGAGCGGCACCTGCACATCGTGCGGGATGTGCTCTCTCTGCCCGCCGTGGTCGCGGTCAACCACCGCGCGGAAGACAGTGAGTCCGAGGTCGCCGCTCTGCGCGCCGCGTGCGACCGGCTCGGCGTGCGGATGTCGGTCGCGACGCACTTCGCCGACGGGGGAGCGGGAGCCGAAGACCTCGCCCGCGCGGTGATCGACGCCTGCCCGCCCGAGCCGGTCGAGCCCACGTACACGTATCCGCTCGAGGCGACGCTGTGGGACAAGATGACCGCCCTCGCGACCCGCGTCTACGGCGCGGCGGACATCACGGCCGACGCGGCCGTGCGCGCGCAGATCCAGCGGCTGCAGGACGACGGATACGGCGACCTGCCGGTGTGTGTCGCGAAGACGCAGTACTCCTTCTCGACCGACCCGACGGCGCTGGGCGCGCCTGAGGGCCACACCGTCAACGTGCGCGAGGTGCGCCTGGCCGCCGGTGCGCGGTTCATCGTCATGATCTGCGGCAACATGATGACCATGCCCGGCCTGCCGGCGCGGCCGGCTGCGGCATCCATCGACGTCGACGCCGACGGCCGCATCACCGGGCTGTTCTGAGGGGCGGGGCGAGCTCCCCCTGGGCGGATCTGTCGCCGTTGCGCACTCTCCGGCGCCGCAGTGCGCAACAGTGCCAGATTCTCGCGGTGATCGGGCGGGCGGGATGCCGCGGGCCGCGGCATCCCGCACTGTTCCCGACGCCACGGCTGCAGTAAGCTCGTCGGCACCGGGAAGCGCCCGGGATGTGAGGGAAGGAGCCGTGAACATGGACACCGCCTTCGTCGCGCCCTTCGCCGACCTTCATCCCTAGAGGCCACCCGCGGTGGCCTCCGCCTCTTGGAGCAACCACCTGTGACTTCTTCTTTCGACGACCTCGATCTCACCTTCGCCGACGTGTCGCTCGGCGACGGGCAGCGCTGGACCACCTGGCCCGAAGCACTCCCCACCGAACGCGGCCCCGAGCCGAGACCCGCCTGGGTCGTGACGTCGGCCGGCGCCGTCGACACCGAGCTCGGCATCCTCAAGACGGGCAAGGAGGGCGATGTCTTCCTGATCGAGCGCGCCGTGCCCGACGACCCGTCGACCGCGGTCGTGCTCGCGGCGAAGCGCTACCGCGACGATGACCACCGCACCTTCCAACGCTCGGCGGCCTATACCGAAGGCCGCCGCACGCGCAACACGCGCGACGCCCGCGCCCTCGCGAAGAAGTCGACGCACGGCCGTGCTGTCGCCGCGGCGCAGTGGTCGTACGCGGAGTTCGAGGCACTCTCGCAGCTCTGGCAGCTCGGCGTGCCGGTGCCCTATCCCGTACAGGTGACCGGAACCGAGGTGCTCATGGAGTTCATCGGCGACGGCACGGTCGCCGCTCCCCGGCTGGCGCAGTCGCACGCGCGCGGCACCGAGCTCGACGGCCTGTTCGCGCAGGTCGTCGAGATCATGCGGGTTCTCGCACGCGCCGGCTTCGCGCACGGCGACCTCTCCGCATACAACCTCCTCGTGCATCGCGGACGCGTCGTCGTCATCGACCTGCCGCAGGTCGTCGATCTCGCGGCCAACCCGCAAGGCTTCGACATGCTGCATCGCGACTGCGTCAACGTCTGCGACTGGTTCGCTCGCCGCGGTGCGACGGTCGACGCCGAGGGTCTGTTCGGCGAGCTCGTCGCCGAGACCTTCGGATGACGGGTGGATGCCGCAGCACTCCGAACCTGCTCGACTCGGTGAGAGAACAACTCCCGGCCGAGAGTGCGGGGAATATCCGTTCTCTCAGCGGTCAGGTGTTCTCTCGCGGTTGAGGCAGGGGTGGGGGTGCGAGCCGAGCGGGGTAGGGGCCGATCACTCCGCGAAGATGATCTCGAGACCCGTGAATCGGGTGAAGCCGCGGTCGGCGGTGATCAAGGGCACACCGAGGCTGACTGCGTGCGCCGCGATGAGTGCGTCCTTGGACCGCGCCGCGCTCGGTGGCGTCGCGGTCAGCGACGCGTAGGCAGTGGACGCCGCGCCGTCGAACGGTCGCCAGAATGCGCGCAACTCGTCGAGGGCGGAGACCAGCTGGGCCCGCACGCGCGCCAGTTCGCGTCCGTCCGGCTGCAGGGCGAAGCGCTCTGCACCGCGAAGCAACTCGCCGCGCACGATGTGGGAGGCTCCGTGGTCCTCGATCGCATCCACGATCTGGTCGGGTAGCGCGCCGATCAGCACGCTGGTGTCGATCATGGCTCTCACCGTGCGTCGTCCAGCCGGTCGGCGTCGCGATCAGCGGCGAGGGCGCGTCGTTCTTCCGCGGTGACCTCAGCGGGGAGCAACGCGCTCAGCAGGCGCAGACGCGTCTTGATCGCCGCCAACTGCTCGGGTTCGTCGTCCGGCAACGGCACGACCCGCAGGCGCGGGCGATTGTGCACGGTCACGATGGCGCCGGTCTCGGCGAACGCAGACGGGTTCGCCTTGAAGACGCTCATCGGAACCTCTGGTGTGAAATTCTGGGCTGGCATGATCAATTTGGTCTTTTCGATGTGAATAAGTCCGTCGACGCCCATTTTAGTCCAATATGTCTCGTACACGCCTTCCTTTTCGTGGGAAGGGCCCTCGCAGGCCGATGACCCGGGCGCGTCTGGATGCCGCAGCCCGCGACATCACGGCGCCGAGAGAGCGAGCTCCCACACGTTGTACGCGAGCTCGCCGCCGCGCCATGGCATGGATCCCGACCCCGTGAGCCTGAAACCCGCGCCGCGGCACAACGCGTTCGAGCCCGGATTGTCCTGCCCGGGATACGCCACGAGCAGCGCGCGGTCGCCTCGCGCGACGACCCGAGGAATCAACTGCCGCAGCGCTTCGCGTGCGACTCCGCGCCCCTGGAACTCGGGCAGCGTGTTCCATCCGGTCTCGTACGCGGGCGTGCCCTCGTGGTCGACGACCCAGAAGCCGATGCCGCCCGCCGGCTCGCCGTCGACCTCGATGCGGTACATCTCGGCCTCGCCCGACGCCGAGAGGCGCAGGTACCGCTCGTTGCGCTCGACGAGCTTCTCGGGCGGTTCGGGTCCGCCGATGTAGCGCGTCATCTCCGGCGTGTTCGCGCGTTCGAGCAGCGGCAGATCGCCCTCAGCCCACGGCTGCAGTGTGACGTCCATGCCCCGATCCTGCCCCGGGGCTCCGACACTCCCGCCCGCTGCCCGATCAGCGCCCGGCCCTCAACCCGATCAGCGCACAGCCCCCGGATCGGCCAGCGCCCAGCCCCCGGATCGGTGAGAGTACAACTGATGGACGAGGGAGAGGGAAATAACCGCTCTCTCGTCCGTCAGTTGCACTCTCACGGTCTTGAGGGGGCGCGGGCTCACCCGCCGCGCGCTCACCCGCCGCGCGCTCACCGTGGAGCGCGGGCGGCGAGTGTGTGGATGCCACAACCCCGGCGCCTCGCGCGGCCGCACCGGGTTGTGGCATCCCTCAACCTGTTTGAAGGTGCGTTGTGGAAGACCTACCGTGTCACTGTTCCCTCCGGAAAGGTCTCCCATGGTCGACGTCGTCCGCACGAAGAAGCCCTCCGTCCACAAGCGCCACCCCGCCGGCGGCGCCCCGACCGCACCGCACAGCGCCGCCGAGGCGCAGCGTGCCGACGCATCCGAACCGCGCATCGACATCGCGGCGGTCACCGACCTGCTGCTGGGCACCTGGGCCGACGCGCGCCGCGAGTCGCGCGAGATGATCAAGGACGAGGAGTTCTGGCAGATCCCGGGGCAGCCGATGTCCGAGCACCGCGAGCGTGTGCTGGGCCAGCTGCACCGCTTCGTCGCGGCGGGTGCCGCGGGCCGCGCCTACCCGGTCGCGCAGGGCGGGCAGAACGACAACGGCGGCAACCTCGCCTCGTTCGAAGAGCTCGTGCTCGCCGACCCCAGCATGCAGATCAAGGCCGGCGTGCAGTGGGGACTGTTCGGCTCGGCGATCCAGCAGCTGGGCACGGCGAAGCACCACGAGAAGTGGCTCGACGACGTGCGCACGCTGACGCTGCCGGGCGCGTTCGCGATGACCGAGATGGGACACGGGTCGGATGTCGCGGCCATCGGCACCACCGCGACCTACGACGTCGAGACCGAGGAGTTCGTCGTGAACACCCCGTTCCGCGCGGCGACGAAGGAGTTCCTCGGCAACGCGGCGCTGCACGGACGTGCGGCGACCGTGTTCGCGCAGCTGATCACCGGCGGCGTCAACTACGGCGTGCACTGCTTCTTCGTGCCGATCCGCGACGAGAACGGGCAGAACCTGCCGGGCGTGAGCAGCGAGGACGACGGCGTCAAGGGCGGCCTGAACGGCATCGACAACGGACGTCTCGCGTTCGACCATGTGCGCATCCCGCGCGAGAACCTGCTCAACCGCTACGGTGACGTCGCCGCCGACGGCTCGTACTCGAGCGAGATCCCCAGCCCCGGACGCCGCTTCTTCACCATGCTGGGCGCGCTCGTTCAGGGCCGGGTGTCGCTGGACGGGGCATCCACCACCGGCGCAGCCCTGGCCGAGTACATCGCCATCACGTACGCGAATCAGCGCCGCCAGTTCGATTCGGGCACCGGCACCGACGAGGTCGTGCTGCTCGATTACGGAAAGCACCAGCGGCGCCTGCTGCCGCGCCTCGCGCAGACGTACGCGCAGTTCTTCTCGCACGACAAGCTGCTGCAGAAGTTCGACGGCGTCTTCGGCGGCACGAACGACACCCCCGACGAGCGGCAGGACCTCGAGACCCTCGCCGCGGCGCTCAAGCCGCTCTCGACCTGGAACGCCCTCGACACCGTGCAGGAGTGCCGCGAGGCCTGCGGCGGCGCCGGGTTCATGGCCGAGAACCGACTGGTCGGTCTGCACCAGGACCTCGACGTGTACGCCACCTTCGAGGGCGACAACAACATCCTGCTGCAGCTGGTCGGCAAGCGGCTGCTCAGCGACTTCGCGAAGCAGTTCAAGGGGAAGGATGCCGCGGCCCTGGCGCGCTACGCAGTCGGGCAGACCGCGGGCAAGATCTTCCACGGTGCGGGGCTGCGCCGGCTCGGCCAGTCGGTCGCCGACTTCGGCTCGACCGCCCGCTCGGTCGAGCTCGGGCTGCGTGCCGAGCAGCAGCACGAGCTGCTGGCCGGCCGCGTCGAGCAGATGGTCACCGACGTGGCGACCGCGCTGCGCCCGGCATCCAAACTGTCTCCCGCCGACGCGGCCGCGCTGTTCAACGAGCACCAGGCCGAGCTCATCGAGGCCGCCCGCGCGCACGGCGAACTGCTGCAGTGGGAGGCCTTCGCCGAGGGTGTCGCCGGTGTTGACGACGCCGGCACCCGGCAGGTGCTGACGTGGATGCGTGACCTGTTCGGTCTGTGGCTCATCGAGAAGCACCTGGCCTGGTACCTGATCAACGGACGCCTGTCGGCCCAGCGCGCGGCATCCGTCACCCGGTACATCGACCGGCTGTGCGCCCGGCTGCGTCCGCACGCGCAGGACCTCGTCGACGCCTTCGGCTTCGAGGCCGAGCACGTGCGCGCGCCCATCGCGCTGGGCGGCGAGAAGGCCCGGCAGGACGAGGCCCGCGCCTACTATGCCGACCTCGCGGCCTCGGGCAAGGCGCCGACCAGCGAGAAGGCGCTGCGCAAGCAGAAGAAGTAGCGGGCGGGGGGGGGGGGGGGTGGAGGTGGTCGCCCGCTCCGTTCAGCAGTCAGTTTTTGCAGCGCACATGCCGCGACGGCCGTCGGAACTGACTGCTGAACAGGCGTGTGAGATTTCGGCAGTCGGCATCTGCGGTCGAGCGACGCGGTGGCCTGCAGAACGTGACTGTTGAACCGCGGGTGAGCGAGGCGCACGCCGCGGAGGCGACCGTGTCGCACCCCGCGCATAGGCTGAACGGGTGAACCCCGACCTCGAGATCGACGCCGACGGGCGCGCCCGCTGCGTGTGGCCCGGCATGGACGCCGAGTATCGCCGGTACCACGACGAAGAGTGGGGGATGCCGCAGCACGGCGACGGTGCCCTGTTCGAGAAGATGTCGCTCGAGGGCTTCCAATCGGGCCTGAGCTGGATCACGATCCTGCGCAAGCGGCCGCGGTTCCGCGAGGTGTTCGCCGGCTTCGATCCGGCGACGGTCGCGGCGTTCGGCGACGGCGATGTCGAGCGGCTCCTGGCCGATACCGGCATCATCCGCAACCGGGCGAAGATCCTGGCGACGATCGGCAACGCGCGGCTCGTCGCCGACATGCCCGGCGGCGCGTTCGACGAGCTGATGTGGTCGTTCGCCCCGACCGGCCCCCGCGCGCGGCCCGTCGCGTTCGCCGAGATCCCGGCATCCACCCCCGAATCCACGGCGCTGAGCAAGGAGCTGCGCCGGCGCGGCTTCCGGTTCGTGGGGCCCACGACGATGTACGCGCTGATGCAGGCCACCGGCATGGTCGACGACCACCTCGTCGGCTGCTGGCGCGCCGGCTGAGGTGCGGCAGTAAGCTCAGCGCAACTGTTTCCAGAGAGGACGGCCCATGGCCACCGAAGCATTCGCCGGACCCGTCGACTACGTCGTGTTCGCGTTCCCCGCCGGATCCGACGCCTCCGGTGGCCTGAGCGCCCTGCTCGAGCGCGTCGCCGCGGGCGCTCTCGAGGTGCTCGACCTGGAGTGCGTGGGGAAGGATGCCGCGGGTGCCGGCGTCCGCCTCGAGCTGTCGTCGCTGGTCGGCGCGGACGCCGCCGCCCCGTTCGCGGGCGCCGAATCGGGCGTGCTCGACGACGACGATCGCGCGGAGATCGCAGCTTCCCTCGAGGAGGGCGGCTTCGCTATCGCCGTGGTCTACGAGGACCGCTCCCTGGCACCCGTCGCCGATGCGTGGGCGGCCGTCGGCGCGAGCGAACTGTTCAGCGGAGGCGTCGCCATCGACGACCTCTCGTCGGCCGTCGAAGAAGGAGCCGAGTCATGAGCCTCTTCCGCACCGCGGCACGTGCCGCCGTCGCCACCCGTGTGATCGGGGCGACCCACCGCCGGCAGCAGCAGCAGTGGGCGGCGCAGGATGCCGCGGCCGTCGCGCAGGCGCAGGCTCAGGCCCCCGCTGCTCCGCCCGCCGCGCCGGTGCCGCCGGCCGCGCCCGCGCCTGCCGCCCCGCCGGCTGCCGCGCCCGCGGCCCCGCCGGCTCCCGCTCCCGGCGCCACATCGACGGCCTCGATGATCGAGCAGCTCACCCAGCTGGGCCAGCTGCGCGACGCCGGGGTGCTCACCGACGCGGAGTTCGAGGCGCAGAAGCAGCGCATCCTCGCGGGCTGAGAGACTGAGCCCCTCCGGCTGAGCCCTGCGGCTGAGACCCCCTCTGGCCACGGCCCGCCCGCGCGGTTAGCCTGGATCGGACTCACCCGACGGAGGATGTGCATGCTGTTCGCCGCACGACGAGCCGCGCAGCATGCCGGGCAGTCGGCCGTCATCGGCATCGTCGTCGCGGTGTTCGGAGGGGCGCTCGCTGCCACCACCGCGATCGCCGACCGCACGATCGACGCGGGCACCGCGCGCATCGTCGCCGATGCCGATCCGATCGCGCAGAGCATGGTGGTCGACGCGCCGGCGGGGGCGTCCGACGCCGCGATCTCCGACGCCATCGACGCGGCCTTCGCGGGCACCGCCGTGGCCGTGCGCCGCACCACCTGGTCGACGGCCCCCAGTCCGCAGGGCGAGGTGCTGCTGCTGGCCGACCCCCACATCGCAACGGTCGCGACACTCGACTCCGGCGCATGGCCGCGCGCCGGCGCCGATGCCAACGCCGATGCCGATGCCGATGCCGACTCCGGCGCAGAGGTCGCCGTTGCCGCCGCCGCCGGCGACCTGAACCCCGCCGAGATCGGCGGCGCGCCCGTCACCATCTCCGGAACCTGGCGCGCGAACGACCCGGCCGCCGTCGCGTGGGCGGGGCATCCGTCCGTCGCATCCGGCCGCGAGGACGGCGATGTCGGGCCGGTGCTGGTCTCGTCCGGCTTCATCGCCGCGCACGGCCGCGGCGCCCGCGCCGACTGGACCATCAGTGCCGCCGGGCCGGTCGCGGCGGGAGAGGTCGCCGGCTACCGCACCGGCATCGGGCGGCTGGCGACGGCGTTCGACGATCTCGAGGGCGTCGGCGTGCGCACCAGCGGAGGGTGGGATGCCACGCTCGCCCGCGCGGGCGGCGCGGCCGCTGTCGCGCGCGGCGTGCTGTCCGTGCCCGTCGCGCTGCTGCTCGTGATGGGCGCTCTCGTGCTCGGCGTTCTCGCCCGTGCGCGCGGCGCGGCGCGCGCGGGTGACATCCGGCTGCTGACGGCCCGGGGAGCCTCGACCCGCCAGGTCGTGCGCGAAGACACCGAGGTCACCGCCGTGGTCTGCGCCGGTGCGGCGGTCGTCGCGACCGGCATCGGTCTGCTCGCGGGCAGCACGCTCGGCCACGCGCTCGCCTGGGCGGCCGCTGTGGCCGTCGCGGCGCTCGTGCTCGTCGTCGCGGTGGGCGCCTCCGCCGCGCTCGCCGAGCCGGAGGCCCGGGGCGACGTCAGCCGACGGGGACTCGCGGCCACGGCGGTGGCCGCCCTGTTCGCCGCCGTCGTCGCCGGGCTGTCGGCATGGCAGCTGCAGAGCGCGGGTCTCGCCTTCGACGGGCGGGTGGATGCCGCGGCCGCCGCCGCTCCGGCTCTCGTGGTCATCGTCGCCGCCCTGGTCATCGCGCTGCTCGCGGGACCGGCCGCCGCGGTCGGCGAGCGGCTCGCGCGCCCGGTACGGGGACTGGCCGCCGTCCTCGCGCTGCGGCGCATCGCTCGGCAGGCGTCGACCGTGGTCGCGGGCGTGCTCAGCCTGGCGCTCGCCGCGGGCGCGATCACATTCGCCGCGGTCAGCGCGGTGCGCAGTCACGACGCCGTGCACGCGCAGGTCGCCCAGGTGGTGGGCGCCGATGTGCGCGGCGTGTACGACGTGTCGCCGATCGTCGACGGCGCGAGTCCGGCGGTCTCGCCATCCGCCGTCGAGGCGCTCGCCGGTGACGGATCCGCTGCCGACGGATCCGGTGCCGACGTGTTCGCCGCGCTGCGCGCCCCGGTCACCGTCGGCCAGACCGACGCGCAGCTGGTCGCGCTCGTGCCCGACGAGCTCGCCGCGGCCACCGGCATCCCGACCGCACGGCTGAAGGGAGCGACGCCGCTCGCGCTCGACGGAGACCTCGAGGTGGATGCCGCGGCCGCCGGCACCGACAAGGCGCTGCATCCGCACGCCGCCGTGACCCTCGCGGCCTGGGTCGTCGACGCTGCGGGCGTCGCGCGCCGGGTGCCGCTGGGCGCCGTGCCGATCGACGGCACGCCCCACCGCCTGACCACCGATGTCGCCGTCGGCGACGCCCTGCTCGCGGTCGAGGCGAGCGCCGCCGACGTGCAGCCGGGGGTCGGCGTGCAGGTCACCGTGCGCAGCGGGGGTGCCGAGGTCGGCGCTCCGGTCGCGGTCGTCGTCTCTGACAGCGCGCCCACCTCGCGCACGGTCGTCGGCGAGGGGCTCGATGCGCCGCTGCCGGTCGTCGTGACCCGCACGCTGGCCGACCGGCTCGCACTGCACCCGGGTGACGGCATCTCGATCCGGCTCGGCACGATCGCCCGCGCGGTCGACGGACGGGTCGCGGCCGTGCGCGAGGGGCTCGCCGGCATCGGGTCGACCGCCGGTGTCGCCGTCGATCTGAACGGCCTGGTCGACCGTGCGCTCGCGCAGGGCGGATCGGTGCCGGCGCCGGGCGAGCTGTGGGCGCACACCGCCGATGTCGCGGCGACCTCGGCGGCGCTGCGGGCGGTCGCCGAGCGTCCGGTGCAGATCGTGACCGCGGCGTCCATCGGCAGTGCCGCCGTCATCGATCCGGTGCTGGTACTCGTCGCGGCCGGCATCGGACTCGTCGCGCTCCTGGCGGCGCTCGCGTTCGCGGCCGTGTCGGCGGGTGTCGTGCGCGCGCGCCGCGACGAGGCCGTCCCGCTGCGCTCGTTCGGCTTCACCGCCGCGCGGCAGCACGCGACCGCGGCGATCGAGCTCACCGCCGTCGCGGCGTTCGCGCTCGTGCTGGGTGCTGCCGGCGGGCTCGCGGTCGCGCTGTGGCTGGGGCCGGCGCTGACCGCCGCGCTGACGGTCGGAGGAGTGACGTGACCGGGCGGCGCGGGCTCTCGCTCGCCCTGCGCTCGGCGGCCACGAGCCCGGCCGTCTCGCTCATCGTGGTGGTGCTCACCGCCGTCATCGCGTTCGTGGGCGCCGCGGTGCCGGCCCTGCTCGACGACGCGCGCACCGCGACCGTGCAGAAGCAGCTGAGCGCCCTGCCCCGCGCCGCGCTCGACCCGACGGCGACGCTGAAGGGGGCGGCATCCCCCGACTCCACCGTCGGAGGCGACCCGTGGAGCCTCGCCGATGACACCGTCGCGGGCATCCATCGCGATCTCCCGCTGCCGCTGCGCACGGTGCTGGGCGATCCCGGCGTGGTCGTCGTGCTCGACGGGCAGGCGTCGGTGCCGACCCCGCACGTACCCGCTCCGTCGAACCGGGTCGAGGTCGCGCTCGATCCGGGTCTCGAGGGCCGCATCCGCATCGTGAGGGGGAGGATGCCGCGGACCACCGAGATCGCGACCGCCGCGCATCCGGTCGTCGAGGTCGTGCTGTCGCGAGAGGCGTCGCAGGCGCTCGACTGGCCGCTGGATCAGAAGCGCGTGCTCGACTTCACCGACCTGCCGATGACCGTGCGGCTCGTCGGGCTGTACGACGCGGTCGATCCCGAGGATCCGGCGTGGGTGCAGCGCCCGACGGGGCTGCACCCGTCGGCCGATCAGGGCGGCGGCGAACCGGTGCATCTGGCCACCGCGTACGCGTCGGCCGACATGCTCGGGGCGATCGACGTGTGGGCCGGGGCGTCGTCGACGACGGTGTGGATGCCGCTGCTCGACCACCGCGTGACCGGCGCGCAGGCGGCCGAGCTGGCGGCGCAGCTGCGCGGATTCTCGGCGTCTCCGCAGGCATTCTCCGTGCGCGGGCCCGGCATGTTCGAGCAGGGGCTCACGTTCCGCAGCTCGGCCCCGCAGGTGCTGCAGGCCGGCGCTGCGCGCGGCGACGCGATGGCCGCCGTCGCGACGCTCGCGGCGGTCGGACCTCTCGGCGTCGCCGTCGTCGCGGTGGCGATGGCGGGGCGGATGCTGGCGTCGCGCCGGGTCGGTACCGTGCGCGCCGCCCGTGCACGAGGGGCATCGCTGCGGCTGCTGACCGTGCTGCTCGGCGCCGAAGGGCTCGTGCTGGGTGCGCTCGGCGCCGCAGCGGGTGCCGTGCTCGCCGCGATCGTCATCGGGTGGGCGGGTGCGGCATCCGCCCTCGTTCCGGTCATCGTCGCGCTGACGCCGGTGATCGCGGTGCCCTCGGCCGCGCTCAACGCCGCCGCCCGGACCGCGCGGCGCGATCTCGGCGTCGCCGACCGGCCGACGCGCCGGCGCCGGCTCATCGTCGAGGCCGCGATCGTCGCGATCGCGGTCGCCGTGATCGCGGTTTCGTTGAACCGACCGGTCGGTATGGGACTGACGCCGGTGCTGCTCGCCGTTCCTCTGGCGGTCTTCGCCATCGCGTGCGTCGTCGTGCTGCGGCTGATGCCGCCGACGCTCACCGGCGTCGAGGCGCTCGTCGCACGCGGACGCGGCGTGATGGCGCTCGTGGGTCCCGCGCGCGCCCGCCGGGGCCGCACGCTGCCGATCGCGACCGTGCTCGCCGCGCTCGTGTGCGTCGCGACGGCGCTGTTCGCGGGGGTCGCGATAGCCACGATCGGCTCGGGGATCACGCAGTCGGCCCGTGCGCAGACGGGCGCCGACCTGCGCGTGAGCGGGTCGGCGCTCGACGACGATCAGGTGTCTGCGATGCGGCAGGTGACGGGGGTGGATGCCGCGGCCGCCGTCACCGGCGGAGCCTCGCTCCCCGCGCACGCGAAAGGCCGCTGGGTGACCGTCACGGTCTTCGGCGTCGACCCCGGCGAGCTCGCCGCGGTGCAACGGGGTGTCGTCGGTGCGCTGCCGCTGCCGGCGGAACTGGGTGCTGGTGCGGGGGCAGGCTCCGGTGCGGGGTCGGCCTCCGGTGCGGGGGGCTCCGGTGCGGGGGCGGGCTCTGGTGCGGGGGGCTCTGGTGCGGGGGCGGGCTCTGGTGCGGACGGGGGCGCGGGCGACGGGCCGGTGCCGGCCGTGGTCTCGGATGCGCTCGCCGACATGCTCGACGGCGGCACGCTGACGGTGCACGGCGTCGAGGTGCAGGCGGCCGCGCACACCGCGCGCGTCGCGTTCGCACCCGAGGGGCGGTGGCTGGTCGTGAGCCGCGACGATCTCACGCGCCTTCTCGGGCCCGCGCCGGGCATCGACACGGTGCTGATCGACGTCGCCGACGGTGCCGACGTGCAGCAGGTCGCGGCGTCCCTCCGCTCCCTGCTGGGTGACGACGCCCAGGTCATCGACCCCGCCGACATCGCCGCGCAGACGACCGCCGACCCCGCGATGCAGGCGGTGCGGGTGTCGCTCGTCGCGGCGCTGGCGGTCGTGACGCTGCTGCTGGTGCTCGCCGTGACGATGACACTGCTGCGGGGCGCCCCCGTGCGCGGGCGCATGCTCGGGCTGCTGGGGGCGATGGGATACCCGCGCGGGCGCGAGCTGCCGCTGGTCGCGTGGGAGGTCGCCCCGCCGCTGCTGCTCGCCCTGCCGATCGGGGTCGCCGCGGGCTTCGCGCTGCCGCCGCTGCTGCTGCCGGCGGTCGACCTGGCGCGATTCGTGGGCGGGTCCGCGACGGTGCCGATCACCGCGCCGCCGTGGCTGGCGTGGCTGACGGTGGGTGGCTACCTGCTCATCGCCGTGATCGCGGTGACCGTCGCCGCGGCCGTGGCGGCGCGGATGACCGCGATGATCGCGCTGCGGCGCATCGATGAGGAGATCGAGACATGAGCGACGAACCCGACATCGTGTGTGAGGGACTCGTGCGCATCTACACGGCGCAGGGCGTCGAGGTGCAGGCGCTGCAGGGCCTCGACCTGGTCGTGCAACCCGGCGAGATGGTGGCGCTGATCGGAGCGTCGGGCTCGGGCAAGTCGACCCTGCTGAACATCCTGTCGGGGTCCGACACGCCCAGCGCCGGGCGCGCCCGGGTCGCCGGGCACGACCTGGTCGCCATGCGCGGACGCGAGCGACTCGACTACCGGCGCGGCGTCGTGGGGTTCGTCTGGCAGCAGTCCGGGCGCAACCTGCTGCCGTACCTCTCGGGCCGCGAGAACGTCGCGATGGCACAGGACGTCGCCGGCGTCATTCCGCGCGGCGAGCGGAGGGAGCGGGTGGATGCGCTGCTCGACCAGCTCGGCGTGGCGCAGGTCGCCGATCAGCGGCCCGCGCAGCTGTCGGGCGGGCAGAAGCAGCGCGTGGCGATCGCCGTCGCGCTGGCCAACGGGCCGCGCGTGCTGCTCGCCGACGAGCCGACCGGCGAGCTCGACGAGGCCACCAGCGCCGAGGTGCTGGCGGCGATGGAGCAGGTCAACCGCGAGCACGGTGCGACGACGCTCATCGTCACCCACGACGCCGCCGTCGCCGAGCACGTCGACCGCACCGTGCGCATCCGCGACGGGCGGACCTCGACCGAGACGCTGCGTGCGACGCACACCGACGAGGCCGGACGGAAGGTGCGCGTCGCCGCCGAGTACGCCGTGCTCGACCGCGCCGGGCGCATGCAGCTGCCCGCGGAGTACGTCTCGGCGCTCGAGCTGCGCGACCGGGTGCGGCTCTCGCTCGAGCCCGACCGCATCGAGGTGCGGCCCGGGAGCGGGGCGCCTGCTCAGGTCCCTCCTGGGGATAAGGACGCCCCGGTCGCCCGGCGGGCGCAACGTGACGAAGGACCGGATGCCGCGCAGACACCCCGGCCCCCGGCATCCACCCCCGATTCCGAAACCGAGGACCCGTCATGACCGCGCTGCGCGCCACCGGGCTCACCCGCACCTACCGCACGCCCGCGAGCGCGCTGACCGCCGTCGACGCAATCGACCTCGAGGTCGCGGCGGGCGAGCTCGTCGCGATCCGGGGGCGGTCGGGCGCGGGCAAGAGCTCGCTGCTGACCATGCTCGGCGGGCTCGATGCGCCCGACGCGGGGCATGTGGAGATCGCGGGCGTCGACCTGTACGGATCAGAGGGCTCCTCGATGCTGGGCACCGAGGTCGCGAGCATCTTCCAGGGGTTCGGGCTGGTGCCGATCCTGTCGGCTGCCGAGAACGTCGAGGTGCCGCTGCGGATCCGCCGCGCCGATCCCGCCGATCGCACGCGCCGCGTCGCCGACGCGCTCGCCGCCGTGGGGCTCGCCGATCATGCCGCGCAGCGTCCGTCCGAGCTGTCGGGCGGGCAGCAGCAGCGTGTGGCCATCGCGCGGGCGCTGGTGACCGAGCCGTCCGTGCTGCTGGCCGATGAGCCGACCGGCCAGCTCGACTCCGAGACCGGAGCGCAGATCATGGCCCTGATCGCGAACCTCGTGCACGAGCGCGGCACCGCCGCCGTCGTCGCGACGCACGACCCGGCGATGCTCGCCCGTGCCGACCGGGTGCTGCAGCTGCATGACGGGCACCTGAGCACCGGGTGACGCGTTCACCTCGCAGGACGGTTTCGCGATCCCGGGCGTGTCGTGGGGGTGTGGCGGCGCTTCCTCCTGCGAGCTGAACAGGGGAGGGGCGGATGCCGCGGCCCCGGCCCGGTCGAGTCGGGATGCCGCGGGCCCGGCCCGCGACACACCCGCCCCGTCGGGCGGCGGAACGGTCGAGATGGCAGGATGCAGACGTGACCATCGGCAGCGAGGACGACCTCGACGCCCGGCTGCGTGTCGCCGCCGCGCGCGACGCCGACATGCAGCCGATCGACTGGAGCGTGCTGCCCGCCGGCGTCGAGCGCGATGAGTTCGCGGCGCCCAGCGGCGCGCTCTCGCGCATCGCGCTGGGGCCGGTCGACGGCGAGCGGGTCGTGCTCATGCCCGGCATGACCGGGTCGAAGGAGGACTTCGTGCGCGTGATGCCGCTGCTCGCGGCATCCGGATTCCGTGTCGAATCCTTCGACATGGCGGGCCAGTACGAGTCGTGCGCCGCCGGCCCAGCGCCTGGCGCGCACTACACGATGGCGCTGTTCGAAGACGATCTGCGGGCGGTGCTGGCCGCGGGCGCGCCCGCGCACCTGCTCGGATACTCCTTCGCCGGAACCGTCGCCGCCGCCGTCGCCGGCACCCACCCCGAGCTCGTGCGCAGCCTCACACTGCTGTCGACGACGCCGGTGGCGGGCCAGGCGCTGCGCGCGTTCAAGGTGCTCGGGCCGATCAGCGGTGTGCTGCCGCCGCCCGCTCTCGGACGCCTGTTCGTCTGGGTGCTGCGGCACAACCTGCACCGGGCGCCGCTCGACCGCGCCGTGTTCGTGACCACACGGTTCGACAAGACGCGCGTCGACAGCGTGGTCGACATCTTCGGCCTCATGAAGCACACGCCCGACGTCGCGCCGGCGGTGCGGGCCGGCGGCATCCCGGCCCTCGTCGTCGCCGGACGGCACGACGTCTGGCCGCTCGACGCGCATCGCGCGTTCGCCGAGCGGCTCGGCGGACGGCTCGTCATCCTCGACGCCGGACACAGCCCCTGCGAGACCGCGCCGCACCAGCTCGCGGAGGCCATGACCGACTTCTTCGCCGCCGGCCGCTGACGCGGGGCGGATGCCGCGGCCCGCGCGTGCGCGGCGTGAACGCCGTGCCGGGCCCCGGCCAACGTCCTCGCCCGGTCCTGTTTGTTCGGCAGTCAGCTTCTGCAGCCCTGACGCAGGCGAAGTCGCCGAAACTGACTGCCGAACGGGAGAGCCACTTGTTCAGCAGTCGGTATCTGCAGGCCGCGCGCTCCGACGCTCGCGGATACTGACTGTTGAACGAGGGGTGGATGCCGCGGCCCGCGCCTTCCGCGCCTTCCGCGCGGCCCGCGGCATCCACCCCCAGGTTCGGTCGTCGCGGACTACCGTCTCTCCGCGCCAGAGCCGTCATTCGTGACGACCGAACGCGAGCGCCGGCGGGCCCGCAGCGCCCAGCGGCGGCGACGTCGGCGCTCCCACCAGCCGATCTCGCCCCAGTTCAGCGCGATGTCGTGGAACGCCCACGACGCCCGGCGCTTGAACCCCGCCACGTTCTGGAACGGCCGCGCCGACACGCCCACGTGCAGCTCGGCGTCGTACTCCACGCGCATGTCGGCGTCGAGCGTCATCGTGATCTCGAGGTCGTCGTGCACGTGCGGGTCGTCGAGATGCACCCGGTCGCGGATGCGCTCCCACACCGTGCGGCGCAGCGCGAAGTTCGACCCGAACACGGGCTGCTGCCCGGCCATGATGCCGATGAACCAGAAGTATCCGCCGAGGTAGACATGCCCGCCGACCCATCGCCAGAAGCGTCCGGCGCCGTAGAACTCTCCGGTTCCGGTGAGGCCGGCCAGCTCGGCGTCGGCGTCGAAGCGCGCAGCGACACGGGCGGTCCAGTGCGGATCGGGGCGGGAATCGGCATCCAGCCTCCCGATCACGTCGCCGGTCGCGGCATCGAACCCGGCGGCCGTCGCACGCAGCACGCCGCGGCGCGGCTCCGACACGACGCGTGCTCCTGCCGCGACCGCGACGGCGACGGTGTCGTCGGTCGAGCCGTTGTCGACGACGATGATCTCGTCGGGCGCCCGCGTCTGCGCGGCCAGGTGCCGCAGGCACTCGCGCAGCATGTCGGCATCGTTCAGCGACGGGACGACGACGCTCACGGTGCTCATCGTCGTCAGCCTACGGGCATCGGGCGGGGCGCGGGAGTACCGGCCCTTCGTCTCGCCACCGCACGGCTCGCTGAGCAGCCGGGCCGTCCTTATCCCCAGGAGTGTCCGGCCCCTCGTCTTGCCACTGCACGACCCAGGAGCCTCCGGCCGGCCGTCGCGTCGCCCAGCGCCCCGCAACCGCAAGCGGCCCGGGGACTCCATGCACGGGAATACATCCACTCCGCCCTGGGTTGCCGCCTGCGGAGGAACACCTTGGACTACGGACACCCGCTGCGCTTCGGCGTCTTCATCACCCCCGCGAACGCGCAGCCGCAGGCGCCGGTCGCGCTCGCGCGCCACGCCGAGGCGTCGGGTCTCGATCTCGTGACCTTCCAGGACCACCCGTACCAGCCGGCGTTCCTCGACACGTGGACGCTGCTGTCGTACGCGGCGGCGCAGACCGAGAGCATCCATCTCGCCCCCAACGTGCTGAACCTGCCGCTGCGTCCGCCGCTCGTGCTCGCACGCGCGGCGGCCAGCCTCGACCTGCTCAGCGGCGGACGCCTCGACCTCGGCCTGGGCTCGGGCGCGTTCTGGGACGCCATCGAGGCCATGGGCGGGCGCCGGCTGACCCCCGGCCAGGCCGTGTCGGCGCTCGAAGAGGCTATCGGACTGATCCGGCAGACGTGGGATGCCGCGGCCCGCGGCGGTGTCTTCGATGAGGGCGCCTACTACTCGGCGCGCGGGGCGAAGCGCGGCCCGCGGCCGGCGCACGACATCCCGATCTGGCTCGGTGCGTACAAGCCGCGGATGCTCGCGCTCACCGGGCGGCTCGCCGACGGCTGGCTGCCCTCGCACGGCTACCTGAAGCCCGGCGACCTCGCCGCCGGCAACGCGCGCATCGACGATGCCGCCGCCGGTGTCGGGCGCGATCCACACGAGATCCGCCGGCTGCTGAACATCGGCGGACCGTCCGGCGATGTTCGCGGCTGGATCGAGCAGCTCGCGCAGCTGACCCTCGACGACGGCATCGGCACGTTCATCCTCGCCGCCGACGATCCGGGCTCGGTCCAGGCGTTCGGCGAGGAGATCGCCCCCGCCGTGCGCGAGCTCGTCGCCCACGAACGGGCCGACCGTGGCACGACGCCGGCAACGACGCGCTCGGCCTCAGCGCTCGCCGCACGCCGCACCGGCATCGCCTACGACGACGTTCCCGCCGGCCTGCACGCCGTCGAGCCCGGCGACTTCGACTACGCCGACGTGCAGTCGACATACATGCGCGGCGGCGAGCCCGGCATCGTCCTGCAGCCCGACTCGCCGTCGCAGGTGGCGGCCGCGCTCGCGTTCGCGCGGCGGCATCCCGATCTCCCGCTCGCCGTGCGCAGCGGGGGCCATGGCATCTCCGGCCGCTCCACGAACGACGGCGGCATCGTCATCGACCTGCGGCGTCTGAACGACATCGAGGTCATCGACAAGGCCCGGCGCCTGGTGCGCATCGGCCCCGGCGCCCGCTGGATGGAGGTCGCCGCCGTCCTCGCCGAGCACGGCTGGGCGCTCAGCTCGGGCGACTACGGCGCCGTCGGCGTCGGCGGCCTGGCCACCGCGGGCGGCATCGGCTGGCTCGCCCGCGAGCACGGACTGACGATCGACCACGTGCGCGCGGTCGAGGTCGTGCTCGCCGACGGCACGATCGAGCGGGTGGATGCCGCGACCGACGCCGCGCTCTTCTGGGCGATGCGCGGCGCGGGAGCGAACATGGGCATCGCGACGTCGTTCGAGTTCGAGGTCGACGAGGTCGGCCCGCTCGGGTTCGCGCGGCTGGTGTTCGACGCGTCCGACACCGCCGACTTCCTCGTGAACTGGGGGCGGATCGTGCAGGCGGCGCCCCGCGAGGTCACGAGCTTCCTCATCATGGGGCCGCGCCGCCCCCGGCAACCGCAGGTCGCGCACGTCATGGCCATGGTCGACCGGTCCGAGCCCGACGACATCGTCGCGCTGCTGCAGCCGTTCGCACAGCTCGGGCCGCTGCTCGACCAGCAGGTGCAGCTGACCTCGTACGCGCAGGTCATGACGAACGCCGACATCGGTCCGCAGCACGGCGCGGGCGAGCCCCTGGCGCGCTCGGCGCAGCTCGACGAGATCACGCCGGAGGCGGCATCCATCATCGAGGGGATGCTGGATGCCGGCGACTCTTACTTCTTCCAGCTCCGGTCGGTCGGGGGTGCGGTGGCCGACGTGCCCGACGATGCCACCGCTTATGCGCACCGGCAGGCCGCGTTCTCTGCCGTCGCGTTCGGCGCCGATCCGGTGCGGCTCGACGCGCACTGGGGCGAGCTCGCGGCGCACTCCCGCGGCGTCTACCTGAGCTTCGACTCGACGCTGCGGCCCGAGCGCATCGGCGAGGCGTTCCCGCCCGCGCACCTCGCGCGACTGCGGGCGGTCAAGGCGCGAGTCGACCCCGACGGCGTGTTCTCCGACAACTTCGCGATCCCGCCCGAGGAGGGCGTGACGGGCTGAGCCCGCCCGGTCGCCCCGCGAGCCGTGGGCGAGTCGAAACGCGCGATACTCAGCGCGCGGCGTCGGAGAGGTGCCGGCTGTTGTGGCCGAGCACCTTGACCATCACGCCGCGGCGGCGCAGCTCGGCGAGCGTGCGGCTCTCCTCATCGCGCGAGCGGCCGAGCGCGTGGATGCTCGCGACGACCACGACATCGCCGTTCTGCAGCGTGCCGAACAGGCGGACGAGGCGCTCTTCCCAGCTCTCGAGGGTTTCGGGGGCCGGATGCCGGAACCCCTCGATCGGCACGCCGAAACGCGTCAGGTCGTCACGCTGCTCTTTGATCGACGGCATGTCGTCGCGGGCGACGACGACGCCGACCAGGCGCGATCCGTTCGGGCGCGCCTGCCACCAGTCGTGGTCGTTCTGCAGCTGCTCGAAGCACTCCGGGCACTCAGCAGCGACGTGCTCCGGACCAGGCGTGCTCTCGTTCATCCCTCTATTCTCACCCGAACCACCGACACTCGCGGTCTCTCACTCGTCTTCGAGTCGCAGACGCAGGCTCATCTCGTCGGCGTCGAGCTCGGCCAGGGCGTGCCGCAGGGTCGCCGAGCTGTACGTGCCGCCGTGCGAGAGGGTCGCCAGCGACCGGCGCATGGCGGTGATCGAGATGAGCCGCAGCTCGAGCATCTCGCGGGCGTACGACGAGCGGTCGTCGTCGGGCGGCGCGCTCATCTGCTCGCGCATGCGCTCGGTCAGCCGCGGGGTGAACGGGGTGCCGTCGTGCTTGCGCAGCTCGGTCGAGCTCAGCGCCTGCGCGCTCGCGGCCCGCAGATCCGCGTCGAGGCGCGCCTTCTCGCCGGCCAGCGGGGACTCCTCGCCGGTGTTCGCGAGCCCGAGGATGCGCACGACCCACGGCAGCGTGAACCCCTGCAGCATGAGGCTGATCAGCGCGACCAGGAACGCGATGAACACGAGCAGCGCACGGTGCTCGATGCCCTCGCGCGGCAGGGTCTGGGCGGCCGCGAGCGTGACGACACCGCGCATGCCCGCCCACACCAGGATCGTCCCGTTGCGCCAGCCCACCGGCTGCGCCTGGTAGTAGTCGAAGTCGGCGAGCATCCGGTCGACGCGACTGCGCATCGACTCCATGCGTCGCTGCTGGCGGGCCGAGTCCGACGGCATCCCCGGTCCCTCCGGGAAGGGCACGCTGCCGTCCTCGATGGCGTCGAGTCGTTCGCTGAAGTGCTCGAGCCGGCCGCGGTCGATGCGCCCCGCACGTCGCGATTGCCCCCACACGACGATCGACACGTACGCGGTGCGCACGAGCAGCACGATCGCGAGGGCGACCAGCGCCAGCCAGAGCCCCTGCCAGACGGCCAGCCCGAACGAGCCCACGTCGGCGATGGTCTGCTCGAGGATGTCGCGCAGCTCGAGCCCCATCACCAGGAACACCGCGCCCTCGAGCACCTGCTCGATCGTGCGCCAGTTGAGGTTGTCGCTCAGCCGCTGCTCGGGCAGCAGGCGGCGGCGGGCGCCCTGGCCTGCCACGATGCCCGCGACGACCGCGGCCACCAGGCCCGAACCACCCAGGTGCTCGGTCGGCAGGTACGCGAGGAAGGGAGCGCAGAAGCTGATCGCCGTGTTGGCGGCGGCGCCGCCGATCCACTCGCGCAGCAGCAGCACGACCCAGCCGACGACGGCGCCCACGATGAGGGCGGCGATCACACCCCAGGCGAAGGTGCCGATCGCACCCCACACCGAGAAGCCGCCGGCGATGGCGGCAACTGCGGTGCGCAGCAGCACGAGGGCGGTCGCGTCGTTCAGCAGGCTCTCGCCCTCGAGCATCGTGACGACGCGTGGCGAGATGCCGAGCCGCTTCGCGATCGAGGTGGCCACGGCATCCGTCGGCGACAGGATGGCGCCCAGGGCGATGCCCACCGGCAGGGTCACGCTCGGGATGACGAGCCAGAAGAACACGCCGAGCACGAGGGCGCTGACCAGCACGAGGATGACGGCCATTCCGGCGATCGGCGAGAAGTCCCGTCGGAACTCGATCGCGGGAAGCTTCACGGCCGCCGAGTACAGCAGGGGCGGCAGCACGCCGACGAGGATCCATTCCGGTGGGATCGGCGGGATGTCGACGAACGGCAGCGCCGAGATGACGAGGCCCACGGCGACCAGCAGCAGGGGACCGGCCACGCCCAGTCGCTGTGCGAGCGTGTTGATCACCACGATGACGATCACGCCGGCGACCGCGATGATGAGTCCGAGCATCAGGGGGTCTTCCATCGTGTCCTCCTCGCGACGGCGGGTGTGGGCGGGGCGTGCGCGAGGCGCGTCTCGGGGCAGGAACCGCCGGAGGAATATCCACCGATCACGCGTATGCGCGCGTCGGCATCCTCGCTCCGGCGGTGCGCTCGCGATAACGTTATCGCATGGCGTTCAACGGAAACTCTGAACGTCGGGGGGAAATGTGAGCGGTCCGAAACGACTGGACGATGTCCTGTATCCGGACATCGAACCGTACGACAGCGGGATGCTGCTGGTCGGCGACGGGCATCGCGTGTACTGGGAGCAGAGCGGGAATCCCGAGGGAAAGCCCGTCGTCTTCCTGCACGGCGGCCCGGGCGCCGGCACGTCGGCCTGGCATCGGCGCTTCTTCGATCCGGAGCGCTACCGCATCATCCTGCTCGACCAGCGCGGCTGCGGCCGATCGACGCCGCATGTGTCCGCACCCGACGCGGACCTGCGGCACAACACCACGTGGCATCTCGTGGCCGACCTCGAGCTGCTGCGCAAGAACCTCGGCATCGACCGGTGGCTCGTCTTCGGCGGGTCGTGGGGCAGCGCGCTCGCGCTCGCATACGCGCAGGCGCATCCGTCGTCGGTGAGCGAGATCGTGCTGCGCGGCGTCTTCACGCTGCAGCGGCATGAGCTCGAGTGGTTCTACGAGGGCGGGGCGTCGGCACTGTTCCCCGACCGGTGGGAGGAATTCATCGCCCCGATCCCGGTGCTCGAGCGCTCGCGCATGATCGAGGCGTACCACCGGCGGCTGGCCGACCCCGACCCCGCCGTGCACGTGCCGGCCGCGGTGGCGTGGTCGCGCTGGGAGGCCGAGACGATCTCGCTGCTGCCCGACGAGGAGAAGGTGGCCGAGGCGATCGAGCCCGACCACGCCGTCGCGTTCGCGCGCATCGAGAACCACTACTTCCTCAACCGCGGATGGTTCGGCGACCGTCAGCTCATCGACGGGGTGACGCCGCTGCGCGGCATCCCGGCCGTCATCGTCCAGGGCCGCTACGACGTGTGCACCCCGATGATGACCGCGTGGGAGCTGCACCGTGCCTGGCCGGAGGCCGAGTTCGTCGTGGTGGATGACGCGGGTCACGCCGCGAGCGAGCCCGGCATCGCGCGGGCGCTGCGCGCCGCGACCGACCGCTTCGCCGGCGCTTCCTGACGGGCGGGCTCGCGCGCGCCCGGCTAGAGCAGCTCTGCCACTGCGTCGCGCTCGGCGAGCAGCTCGGCGACCGACGCGTCGATGCGCGTGCGTGCCCGGGCGTTCACGTCCAGTCCCTCGACGATGCGGTAGCCCGAGCCGTCGCTGGTGACTGGGAACGACGACACCAGACCCTCGGGCACGCCGTACTCGCCGTGTGAGACGACGGCGGCCGACGTCCAGCCGGCGTCGGCGGGGCGGCCGAGCATCCAATCCCGCACGTGGTCGATCGTCGCGTTCGCAGCCGAGGCGACCGACGACGACCCGCGCACCTCGATGATCTCGGCACCGCGCTTCGCGACCCGGGGCACGAACTCGTCGTCGAGCCAGCGGGCGGCGTTCTCGGCGCCGCCGAAGCGCGCGGCGAGGGCCTCGACAACGGGCGCCCCGTCGACCGTCGCGTGCGCGATGTCGGGGAACTGCGAGGCGGAGTGGTTGCCCCAGATCGCCACATCGCGGATCGCGCCGGCGCTCGCATCGAGTGCCGCGGCGAGCTGGCCGACGGCACGGTTGTGGTCGAGGCGGGTGAGCGCGGTGAACCGGTCGTCGGGCAGCTCGGGCGCCGACGCGCGCGCGATGAGGGCGTTCGTGTTCGCCGGGTTGCCGACGACCACGACCCGCACGCCCGGGGAGGCATGCTCCTGGATCGCCGCGCCCTGCGGCCCGAAGATCCCGGCGTTCGCGGCCAGCAGGTCGGCGCGCTCCATGCCTGGCCCGCGCGGCCGTGACCCGACCAGCAGCGCGATGTCGCATCCGTCGAAGCCGATCGCCGGGTCGTCGGTGACCTCGACGCCGCGCAGCAGGGGGAAGGCGCCGTCCTGCAGCTCGAGCGCCGCGCCCTCGGCCGATCTCAGCCCCTGCGGGATCTCGAGCAGCCGCAGCCGCACCTCGCGGTCGGGGCCGAGCAGGTCGCCCGCCGCGATGCGGAAGAGCAGGGCATAGCCGATCTGGCCGCCCGCGCCGGTGATGGTCACGGTGACAGGTGTCTGCGCCATGCTCTGAGCCTAGACGGCGGGGCGCGTCTGCCGGCGGCGGTGTTCCGAACTCATTGAATCCGGTGGGTGGATGCCGCGCAGCGGCCCTTCTGGAGCATTCGAGGCGCGGAATGGCTGAGTTCTGAACGAGCTCAGCGCGCCGACAGCCCCCGGATCAGGTCCGCCGCGACCTCGCCGATCACGATCGCGGGCGCGTTCGTGTGCCCGCGGATGATCTGCGGCATCACCGACGCGTCGGCCACGCGCAGTCCCTCGATCCCGCGCACGCGCAGCTCGGGGTCGACGACGGATGCGGCATCCGCCCCCATCCGCGCCGTGCCGACCGGGTGGTACAGCGTGTGCGAATAGCGGCGCAGCGACAGCTCGGCGCGCTCGGCGGCGCTCATGCGCTCGCCGCCGGCCGGCTGCACCCAGGCGCCGGTCGTGACGGCGCGCAGCGCTGCGGTGTCGATGAGCCGCTCGCAGACCTCCAGGCCCGCGCGCAGCGTCTCGGCGTCGGCCGGGTCCGACAGATACCCGGGGTCGATGAGCGGCTTGTCGGCCGGATCGGCCGAGGCCAGCCGCACCGTGCCGCGACTGCGCGGCTGCAGCAGGATCGCCCCGACCGTGATGCCTTCGCCCGGCAGCGGCACGAGGCCTTCGCCGACGTACGGGGCCGCGGCGAAGATGATCTCGATGTCGGGCAGTCCGTCGCCGCCGTCGGTGCGCACGAATCCGTAGGCCTCGGCAACGTTCGAGGTGAGCATGCCGCGGCGCTGCGTGAGGTAGCGCACGAGCTCGATCGGCTTCTCGGCGTTGTAGAGGGTGCCGCCCTGGGCGGCGGGCGCGAGCCCGGCCACGAGATGGTCCTGCAGGTTCGCGCCGACTTCGGGAGCGTCGACGAACGGGTGGATGCCGCGATCCTGCAGGTGATCGGCGGGACCGATGCCGCTCAGTTGCAGCAGCTGGGGCGTGTTCACGGCTCCGCCGCAGAGGATCACCTCGCGCCGCGCGACCGCATGCCGGGTCACGCCGTCGATCTCGACGTAGACGCCGGTGGTGCGGGTGCCGTCGAACGTCACGCGCCGCACGAGGGCGTTGGTGATCACGCGCAGGTTGCGTCGGCGGGATGCCGACCGCAGATACGCGTCGGCGGTCGAGGCCCGCGCGCCCCGGTCGTGCGTGACCATCGTCTGCGAGAAGCCCTGCGCGTCGGGCAGGTTCGCCGGCGTGACCGGGTAGCCGGCCTCCCGCGCGGCGTTCAGGAAGGCGGCCGTGTGCGGGCGCGGATCGCGCTGATGCTCGACGTGCTGCGGGCCCGCGGTGCCCTGGGTCTCATCGGCGGCGTCCTGCGTGTTCTCGACGCGGCGGAAGTAGGGGGCCAGGCCCTCCCACGACCAGCGGGGGCCCGCGGCATCCCCCCACGCGTCGTAGTCGGCGGCGAAGCCCCGGATCCACATCATGGCGTTCAGCGACGACGACCCGCCGAGGGTCTTTCCGCGCGGCCAGTAGACCGTGCGGCCCTCGAGGTGTTCCTGCGGCACGGTGTCGTAGTTCCAGTCGTACGGCCCGCGGAACAGCTTCGAGAACGCGGCCGGCACGTGCAGCTCGAGCGCCTTGTCGGGTCCGCCGGCCTCGAGCAGCAGCACGTCTGTGTGCGGGTCCTCGCTCAGACGTGCGGCCAGCGCGGCACCGGCCGATCCCGCGCCGACGACGATGTAGTCGGCGTGGAGGGGACGGCTCACGAACGCATCGCCTTCGTGAGGGTGGCCACCAGTCCCGGCACGCTGTGGTTCATGTCCCACCGGGTGAGGCCCTCGCTCACCGCGGTGCCGGTGCGCGCGTCGACGAACCACGGCGGCTTGGGCAGCACCGAGAAGCGGTTGCGTCCGCCCAGCGACCGCGGGAACGGCCGGAACGGCCCGCGCATGATCGAGCGCTCGACGTGGTCGAGCAGCGACGTGTTGTGCACGATGCCGATGCCGCTGGAGACGTCCTCGAGCGTCGCGCCGGGGAACGCGCCCCACGACAGCACCGGCGTGGCGAAGACGATGCCGGTCCAGGCGTTGATCGCGATGCCGCCGTAGCGCAGGTCGGCGATCGCGCGTTCGAAGCCGTCGCCCAGCGCGTGCTCGGTGTCGGGGTCGATCAGCACGTTGGCGCCGAGCGTTCCGGCGAGCCGGTCGTTGGCGTGCGCGACGGCCGCGTCGAGGAACTCCTGCCCGTTGCCGGGCAGTTCGACCACGCCGAGCACGGGGGAGAAGTACTCGGTCGTCTCCAGGGCGGTCGCGTCGTCGCCGGCGCCGATCTCGACGAGCGCGCGGGTGTGTTCCGCCGTCCACTCGGCATCGGGATAGGCGGTGGATGCCGCGGCCAGCTTGCCCTTGCTGTTCGGGTACCAGACGGGTCGCTGCGGGGCGTCCGCATACGCGGCGCGCAGTGCCTGCAAGAACTCAGCGCGCTGCGCCCAGTCGCGGCTCATGATCACGACTTGACCGGCGATGCAGTTGTGCCCGCTGTTGTGCAGGCGCATCGTGACGATGTGCGACGCCTGGTACGCCAGATCGGCCTTCGACCAGCGGCCGGGCACCACGATGATCGGCGAGACGCCGCCGAGCTCGGCGGTGATGGGGGTCGTGAGCTTCGGGTCGGAGGCCTCGCGACGCCGGGCGGCCTCGGCGCCCGTGCCCCAGACGATGGCGTCGAACGTGGTCGCCGCCCCGGTGATGTGCACGTGGCTGAAGGCCTCGTGCCCGGTCAGGTAGGCGCCGACGTCGCCGGCGCCGCGCACGATGCGCAGGAAGCCGGGCTCGATCAGCGGCGCCAGCGCCCGCTCGTAGATGGGCACGAGAGCGTCCTGCGTCGGATTGACCTTCAGCACGCTGACGCGGTTCGCCGCCAGCAGCTCGTAGAACACGTCGAGCACCGGGATCGCCGTGATGTTGCCGGCGCCCAGCACGAGCCCCACGGTGGCGGAATCGTCGGGATGCCGCTGCCCCAGCCCCGCGTCGCTGCGCGCCTGCGCGCCGCTGACACCCGGTGCGAACCAGACCTCTCCGGTGAAGCCCGAGAGCAGGATGCGGTCCATCCCCTCGGCCGGGAAGACGTGCGCCCGCACCCGGTCGCCGGGCGCGGCATCCATCCGCACGCCGTTCAGCGGGCTCGTGCCGGACTCGAGCCGCCGCAGCGTCGCGATGTAGCCGTCGATGGCCTCGAGCACCGCGTAGGGTCCGGCGAGCCACTCCTCGCCGAACAGCGGGTTGGACTCGTCGAGCCCCTTCGAGTGTGCGGCCGCCGTCGCCCATTCCTCGGAGCACGCAACGACCGCGGCGCGCACGCGCTCGAACAGCCGCGCGCGCTGGTCGAGCGTGAGCAGGCCCCACGCGCGGGCGCCGGTCTGCACGGCGCCGATCGCCTGGTCGAGCGCCGCGCGGATCTCGTCCGGAAGGACGGGGGATGCCGCGGCCTTGGCCTTCGGTGCGGGCTTCGCTTTTGGTGCGGGCTTCGCCTTCGCCGGAGCCTTCGCCGGGGCTTTCGCCTTCGGAGCCGGCTTGGGCCCGGACTTCGCAGCCGTCTTCGGTTTTGCGGCCGCAGAGTTGGTCGCCTCGGCGGGCGTTCCGGCGGTGCTCTTCGCGGCCCTCCTGGGGATAAGGACACCTTCTGCTGTGTCCTTATCCCCAGGAGGGACAGACAACGCCGGGTCTGTGGCCGCAGGAGTCGGGGTCGACGCGCCTGTGGCTGTGTCCTTATCCCCAGGAGGGGCCGACACAGCCGTGTCGGTAGGCGCGGACGTCGGGGTCGACGCGGCGCTGACGGCCTCGTCGGGCGACTGGTCGGGGCTGGTGTCGGCTGACGGCACGTCGCTCTCCTTCGGGCGGGGTTTCTCAGTCTAGGCGTGGGATCCGGTGTCAGCGCCGGTGCGACCCGGAGTCGATGTCGTCGCGGCGCAGCCGGTACCGTCCGAGCGCGATCAGGCTCAGCAAGATGAGCACGGCGGGCACGAGGCTGAAGCTCGCGACGATGCCGGTGACCGCGGCATCCGGCTGCGTCACCGACACATCGTTCGTCGACGAGATGTATCCGGTGATCGCCAGGATGATCGACAGCACCGTCGCGCCGAGCGCCATGCCGATGGTCTCGCCGGCGGTCCAGACGCCGCTGAAGGTTCCGGCGCGGCCGGGACCGTTCGTGCGCTCGTCGTGCGAGATGACGTCGGGCAGCATCGCCATGGGCAGCGACTGCATGCCCGCGTAGGCGATGCCGGCGACGGCGACCGGTGCGTAGGCCCACGCACCGGGCGCGAACTGCAGGCCGAACAGCGAGAGCGCCGCGAGGGCGAAGACGACACTGGCGATCGCGAAGGTGCGCTCCTTGCCGAGGCGATTCGCGATCGCGCCCCAGGCCGGCGCGGCGAGGAACGCCGGTGCGATGAGCGCCGCGAACAGCAGCTCGACTGCCGCTTCGGAGTGCAGCACCCAGGTCGCGACGTACTGCGCGCCGGCGAGCATGAGCCCGGTCGCCAGCGCCTGCAGCAGGTACGTCGACAGCAGTGTGCGGAACGGGGCGCTGCGCCGCAGGGTTCCGATGCCCTCCGCGTAGTGCGTGCGGATGCTGAGCCGGCCCCTCGTCTCGTCGCTGCGCTCCTCGCTCGGGGAGAGGGGATCGTCGTCGCCGCGCTCCTCGCCGGGCGACCGGGGCGCCGCGTGCTTCGCGACCGTCGTGGCGACCAGCATCCCGCCCGCCAGAACGATCCCGGCGACCACGCCCATCAGCAGATATCCCGTGACGGGGTCGCCGGTGACGCGGCGCAGGGCGGGTCCGCCGGCGCCGAACAGCAGGATCGCGAGTGTCAGCACCACGACCCGCCAGGTGAGCAGCCGGGTGCGCTCGTCGTAGCCCGGGGTGAGCTCGGCGGGCAGGGCGATGTACGGCACCTGGAACAGGCTGAAGGATGTCGCGGTCAGCAGGAACGCGACGAGCACCCAGATCGCGCCGAACACCGGGCCGAGCGCCGGCGGCGTCGCGAACGTGAGGGCGAAGAAGATCCAGATCGTGCAGGCGCCGATGAGCATCAGGCGGCGGCGCGTGCCGTGCCGGGCCCGGTCGCGGTCGCTGAGGGCGCCGACGATCGGGTCGATGATGACGTCCCACACCTTCGCCGCTGTGATGACGATGCCGGCCACGAGGGCGGCCACGCCGAGCGAGTCGGTCAGGTAGTAGGTCAGCACGAGGCCGGGCAGGGTCGCGAACCCGCCCGTGCCGATCGAGCCGATGGCGTAACGGGTGATCACATGCGGACGCAGCCGGGGAGCGCGCTCGGGCGCGCTCGTTTCGGGTGCAGCGGCGTCGGGAGCGTCGTTGCTCATGCCGTCAGTGTATGTCGGGTTCTCGGGCCCCTGAGCGTCAGAGGGTCTCGAGCGCCGCGCCCACGGCCGCCATCCCCTCGACGACCTCGGCGAACGACGTCGACAGCGGCGAGAGCCCGATGCGCAGTCCGCCCGGGTCGCGGTAGTCGGGGATCACGTCGCGCTCCCACAGCCGTGCCGTGACCTCGCGCATCGCGGGGTGCGTCAGCGTGACGTGGCCGCCGCGGGCCGCGGCATCCCGCGGCGATGCCACCGCCACAGAAGGCAGCAGCGTGTCGGCGAGACGCACGGCGAACGAGGTCAGGGCCACCGACTTCGCACGCACCGCGTCGATGCCGACCTCGTCGAGCAGCGGCAGCATGTCGCGCAGCGCGAGCATGCCGGTGATCGAGGGCGTGCCCGACAGGAAGCGGCGCATTCCCGCGGCCGGGGCGTACGCCGGGCCCATCGCGAACACGTCGGCGGCGCCCATCCAGCCCTGGATCGGCTGGGCCAGCACGTCCTGCCACCGCGTCGCGACGTACGCGAACGCGGGCGAGCCCGGCCCGCCGTTGAGGTACTTGTACGTGCAACCCACGGCGAGGTCGAAGTCCCATGCGTCGGCGCGCACGGGCACCGAGCCTGCGGAGTGGCAGAGGTCCCACACGATGAGCGCCCCGGCGTCGTGCACGAGCGCGGTCAGCGCCGCGGCATCCGCCATATGCCCCGATCGGTATGCGACGTGGCTGAGCAGCACCACGGCGGTCTGCGGCCCGAGCACCGGCGCGAGGAGCTCAGCGGTCACCCCGCCGTCGAGCGGCGCCTCGATCCATCGCACGCGACCGCCGCGCTCGGCGGCGATGCCTTCGACCAAGAACCGGTCGGTGGGGAAGTTGTCGCGGTCGACCACGATCTCCACTCGTGCCGGGTCGGCCGCGCGCGCATGGTCGAACGCCGCGCGCAGCAGCTTGTACAGCAGCACGGTCGTCGAGTCGCCGATGATCGTCTGCCCCGGCGCCGCACCCAGCGCGACGCGCCCGAGCAGGTCGCCGAGGGCGAACGGCGCATCCATCCAGCGCTCGTCCCACCCGCGGATGAGCCGTCCGCCCCACTCGTCGCGCACGAACGCGCCGACCGCGTCCGCCGTGGCGCGCAGCGGGCGGCCCAGCGAGTTGCCGTCGAAGTAGACGAGGGACGTCTCGGCTCCGACGAACAGCGCGCGTCGATCGCGCAGCGGGTCGGCGTCGTCGAGGGCGGATGCCTCGGCCCGGGCCTGTGCCCAGCCGCGGTCGAGCGACTCAGGGCTCATGCGGCGTCAGCTCCTCGGCCGGCACGACGGTCGCCGCGCCCAGCCACTCCGGGATCGCCGCCTCGTCGGCAGGCGGCGGGCCCGCCACGAACGTGGCGACCGCCGTCTCGGGATGCGGCAGCGGCCACGGGTCGGTCAGCGCCGCGATGAGCGCGGGGCCGGCGACCCCGGCCTCGTGCAGTGCATGCAGCTCTTCGACGAGCAGGCCCGCGCCGCGCGGCCCGTTGCCCAGGTCCGTGCCGTAGAGCACCGCACCGCCGGCCGCGGCGAAGCGGCCGAGGTTCTCGGCGGCGATCGACGGGTCCTCGTTGATGGTGATCGTCGAGATCCAGCGCTGCCCTGCCTCGACCGCCCGGGCGATCAGCTCGTCGTCGACCCGCTCGGTGAACGGCACGTGCGCGATGGTGTCGGCCCCGGCATCCACCGCCAGCGCCGTCATCCCGTCGCCCTCCACATGCGCGACCACCGGCAGCGCGCGCGCGTGCGCCGCCGCGATGACCGCGTCGAGTGTGCCGCGGTCGAAGACGGGCCCGGCCGCGGAGTTCAGCGCGACCTTGATGACGCTGGCTCCGGCATCCGCCATCTCGTCCACGCTGGTGCGGGCGCCGCCCGGCACTCCCGGATCGGCCGACGGCGAGGTCACCATGTGCACGATCTGCGCCGGTGCCCACGGCTGGAACGTCGGGTAGCCGCCCGGCACCGTCAGAAACGCGCCGGCATATGCCACCTGCGGAATACCCCGTTTCGGGCGGCGCGCGAAGTACGCGGGGTCGCCGCCGAGATCGAGCGCGGCGGCGATGCCGCGTGCGGGCAGCGCGTGCTCGTTGACCAGGTGCAGGTGCAGGTGGTGGTCCATGAAGGCGGGGAGGGCGATGCCCTCCTGACCGGTCAGGGCCCGGCGGCAGGTGCGGGCCCGCGGGCCGAGGAGCGCGGCGAGGCGCTCCGGATCGACGTGCGGCATGGTGGTCATCCCCCGATCTCGGTGCGCACTGCGTACAGCTCGGGGAAGAACGTCAGGTCGAGCGCGCGCTTGAGGAAGCTCACGCCGCTGGACCCGCCGGTGCCCCGCTTGTATCCGATGATGCGCTCCACGGTCTTCAGATGCCGGAAGCGCCACAGCTGGAAATTGTCCTCGAGGTCGACGAGCTCCTCGCACGTCTCGTACTCGGCCCAGTGCGCGTCGGTGTCGGCGTAGATCGCGGCGAACACGGGGACCAGCTCGGGCGTGAACTCCCACGCCTTCGTCACGTCGCGCGCGAGCACGTCCGCCGGCACCGGGTGCCCGGCGCGGGCGAGCAGCCGCAGGAACTCGTCGTAGAGACTCGGCGCCTCGAGCGCGGCCTGCACCAGCGCGAGGTTCTCGGGATCGGACTCGAACACCCGCAGCATCCCGGCGTGCTTGTTGCCCAGCGTGAACTCGACGGCGCGGTACTGCGCCGACTGGAACCCGCTGGCGTTGCCCAGGATGCCGCGGAACTGCGCGTACTCGGTGGGGGTGAGCGTCGCCAGCACCGACCATTGGTCGGTGGTCGTCTTCTGGATGTGCTTGACCCGCGCGATGCACTTCAGCGCGTGGCCGAGCTCGTCGGCGCGCAGGTGCGCGCACGCCGCACCCAGCTCGTGCAGGATCAGCTTCAGCCACAGCTCGGTGGTCTGGTGCTGGATGATGAACAGCAGCTCGTCATGGTGCTCGGGAGAGCTGAGGGGATGCTGCGCGTCCAGCAGCGTGCCCAGCTGCAGGTATCCGCTGTAGGTCATCCGGTCTTCGAAGTCCGTGATGACCGTGTCTTCGATGGTCCTCGTGTTGCGTTCGACGCCTTCGTCCACGTCGTCCAGCCTAGGTCGCCCCGGGTCTCTGAGCGAGCGCAGGCCCGTTAGCGACGCCGACCGATACCCTCTCAAAACCTCATACGTCTGTGAGAGTGTCAGAGGCGCATCTGCCGCACCGAGCGCGCCTGCCGCGATCGCAACCGCCGCGCCCGGCGCACCGATCGTGCCAGGCATGAGCGCAACCGTCGCGCCCGGCGCGTCACATTCACGCAGTCACGACGACGACGCGGCAGTCCACTCCCGATGCGCGGGCGATGCGTGTGTCGGCGGTGACGAGCGTCGCCCCCAGCACCTCGGCGAGCGCGACATACGCGGCGTCATACGCCGAGAGGTTGTGGCGCAACTGCCAGGCGCGGGGAAGCAGTGGGGTGGGATCGTGCAGGTCGACGTCGGCGGCCGCAAGGTCGGCGAGGGCAAGGGCGCCGCGGTCGGCGCTCAGATGGTGGCCGAGGGACAGACCGCGCAGTGCCGACGCGACCTCCACGCCGAGGATCGCCGGTGCGTGGATGGACACATCGGGGTCGGCGATCTGCGCTGACACCTGTGCCGCGCCGGGACGTCCCAGGAGCCACTCGACCGCAGCAGAGGCGTCGAGGACGATCATCGAGCCGCGCGCACAGACTCGACGAGCTCGGCCGATCCGGGCCCGTCGATCACAGGCTCGCGCGATGCCACGAGGTCGAGAAGCTCGCGGCGCGTCGGCCGCTGCAGAGAGCGCTCGAGTTCGGCGAGGGCGAGGTCGGAAAGCGAGACGCCCTCCATCGCCGCTCGCGCCTTGAGGCGCCGGTGCACGTCCTCGGGCACATTGCGGATCTGGATCATCGTCATGTGCTCAGTATAGTTGCATGCTCTGCACATGCAGCGAGCGGGAGGGCGCTCCCGCTCACACGCCGGCGGGCACACGGAACACCCGCAGCTGCAGCGCGAGCGTCGCGTAGTAGCCGACCAGCGTGGTCAGCTCGAAGACGACCGGGCGGTCCAGCGCCGAGACGGCTGCCGCCCACGCCGCATCGTCGAGGTCGCCGTCGAGCAGCGCGATGACGGTGTGCGCGACGACCCGCTCCGCGCCGGTGAAGGCCGAGGGGTTCTCGACGCGCAGCGCGTCGAGCTCGCGCTCGTCGAGCCCGGCGGCGCGCCCGACGGCCTCGTGCGAGGCGCGCTCGAAGTCGCTGCGCCACCGGGCGGCCACCAGCAGGATCGCCACCTCGCGCTGCCGGTCGGTCAGCGCGGTGCGATAGCGCACGGCCGCGCCCAGCTGCTGCAGCGCGTCGCCGACCGGCGGCGAGAGCAGGAACGCCGCGAACGGCCCGTTCAGCGCGCCGTCGGCCGCGGTGAGGGGGAAGTGCTGGGGCCCGGTGCCGCGGTCGCCGCCCGTGATCGCGTCGTACACGGCGCGCTGCGCGTCGGTCATCGCGTCGGGCGTCAGCCGCGGCATCCGGGTCTCCATCAGCGGTGTCCGCTCGCCGTCAGCGCCGGCCGTAGAGGATGCGCTCGTTCTGCGCGGCCTCATTGTCGTGACCGAGGGGAATGCCCGTCCGGTCGCGGATGAGCAGGGATGCCGTCAGCGACAGCAGCACGGTGATGGCGAGGTATCCCGTCACGGCCCACGTCGTCCCGGTCGCCTGCACGAGGCCCTCGGCGATCGTCGGGGCGAACGCTCCGCCGAGGATCGCGCCGATCGCGTACGCGATCGAGACGCCCGAGAAGCGCACCGAGGCGGGGAACGTCTCGGCGAACAGCGCCGACAGTGGCCCGTACGTGAGGCCGAGGCCGACGGTCAGCAGTGCGAGGCCGAGGAAGAGCAGCCCGACGTTGCCCGTGTTCACGAGCGGGAAGGCGACGGCGACGGCGACGGCGGCGAGCAGCAGGATCCACCCGATGATGAACCGTCGCCGCCGTCCGATCTTGTCGGAGAGGAAGCCGCCCAGCAGGGTGAACAGCAGCCAGGTGACGGCCGAGGCGGTGACGGCCCAGAGCACCTCGCCGACCGGCAGACCCAGCGGTCCGTCGGGGTTCGTCGCATAGCGCTGGATGAATCCGCCGGTGGTCATGTAGCCGACGGACTGGTTGGCCACGAGCACGAACGCCGCCACGATCACGACGATCGCGTGCCGGCGGAACAGCTGGGCGATCGGGGCCTTGGCCTCTTCCTTGCGCTCGGCGAGCTCGGTGAACACCGGGCTCTCTTCGACGCGGCGGCGCACCCAGTAGCCGAGCACCACGAGGAAGATCGACAGCAGGAACGGGATGCGCCAGCCCCACGTCATGAAGGCGTCGCCCGGGGCGATCCACGTCATGATCGCCAGCACGCCCGACGAGAGCAGCAGACCCAGCGGCACGCCGATCTGGGGCGCCGCGCCGAACGCGCCGCGGCGCGACTTCGGCGCGTGCTCGACGGCCAGCAGCGCCGCGCCGCCCCATTCGCCGCCCGCGGATACGCCCTGCAGGATGCGCAGCGTGATGAGCAGGATCGGTGAGGCCATGCCGATCGCCGCGTAGGTGGGCAGCAGACCGATGAGCGCGGTGGCGGCGCCCATCAGCACCAGCGTCACCATCAGGACGACCCGGCGCCCGTACTTGTCGCCGAAGTGCCCCGCGAGGAACGCGCCGAGCGGGCGGAAGAGGAAGCTGATCCCCACCGTGAGGAAGGCGAGCGTGGCGGCGAACTCCTTGCCGGCGGGCGCGAAGACGAGGTCGGTGAAGACGAGCCCCGCGGTCGCCGCGTACAGGAAGTAGTCGTACCACTCCACGGTCGTTCCGACGATGGTGGCGAACACGACGCGGCGCCGGTCGGCCGGCTGGGAGATCGTGCCGGTGGGCGTGAGCCCGGCCAGCTGGTGGTCCGTCATGGTGACTCCTTTGTCTCGGTGCGCCCCGTAAGGTTCTCTCGCAATGTTCTATCTAGCAGAACACGCATCAGGTAACGGAACGCATAGCCAGAAACAATATGCCGTCAGCCAGAACACCGCAAGAGTTTGTTCCTGAGAATTTCGGGCTTGCGCGGCATCCCACATCGTATTAGTGTGCAGAACACGATCTGCTAAGCAGAACACACACTGACGTGAAGAACGGAGACACACCATGTCGTGGGGCGTCATCTCTGAAATGGGTCCGGTTGCGATCCGCACCTCGGACTTCGCGCAGTCCGTCCAGGACGCGCAGCAGATCCTCGGTCTGCGTGAGACGCACCGCGACGGCGGCGTCTCGTACCTCGCCGCCGCAGACGTGCATCATGAGCTCAGCTACATCGAGTCCGACATCGACGGCGTCGAGTCGCTCGGGCTGATCGCTGGGAACGGCGATGCGCTCAAGGAGATCCGCAAGCGGGTCGAGCACGAGGGCTTCCGCATCGTGAGCGAGAAGCCGGCGCGCGACGGCGTCGAGGACGGCTTCACCTTCGTCGGCCCCGAGGGCTTCGCCTTCGAGATCTCGATCGGCCTGGGCCGCGAGAAGGCGCCGGCGAAGGGCTTCGGGCCGCAGCGGTACGGGCACTTCAACTTCCACCCGCAGGATCACCACGGGATGGTCGACTTCCTGCAGCGGGTGCTGGACTTCCGCGTGTCCGACGTCATCGGCACCGGGGGCTCTGCCGGCTACTTCCTGCGGTGCAACACCGAGCATCACGGCATCGCGGTGCTCAAGGGTCGCGGCACGCTGCACCACCACGCGTGGCAGGTGCAGGACGTCACCGACCTCACCAAGATCGGCGACCGCATGCACGCCCTCGGCCGCGAGCTGTTGTGGGGGCCGGTGCGCCACGGCGCCGGCAACAACATCGCCTGCTACTACCTCGAGCACTCGGGCAACGTCGTCGAGCTGTACGCCGACATGGAGCAGATCTACAACGACGACCGCGAGCCCGTCGTCTGGGAGGACGGCGAGGTCTGGTGGAACCAGTGGAACTCGTACGTTCCCGACGGCTTCCGCTCACACGGCCTCGCACCCACCGACCTCGCCCGGCGCTGACCCGGCGCGACAAGAACGCATCGACAAGGAGAGACCCATGAAATTCGTGCGATTCGACCAGAATGGCACCGTGAAGCTCGGCGTCGTCGACGGCGACCAGTACCGCGTCGTCGACGGACAGGACGACCTGCTGCCCCTGATCCAGGCCGGCGAGCAGGAACTGCGCGCGGCGGGCGAGAAGGCGCTGAACGGCGGGGAGGCGGTGGATGCCGCATCCGTCCGCCATCTCTCGCCGCTGGCGACCCCGCCCACGTTCCGTGACTTCTACGCGTTCGAGCAGCACGTCAAGGCCGGCCGCAAGTGGCGGGGGCTGGAGATGGACCCGCTCTGGTACCAGATCCCGGTGTTCTACTTCTCGAACCCCTACGCGTTCCGCGGCGAGGGCGACGTGCCCGCCACCCCCGGCGCCTCGAACTTCGACTTCGAACTCGAGGTCGCCGCCATCGTCGGCAAGGGCGGGCGCAACCTCACCGCCGAAGAGGGCGAGGACGCCGTGATCGGCTACGCGATCCTCAACGACTGGAGCGGTCGCGACATCCAGCACGAGGAGATGAAGCTGTCGATGGGCCCGGTCAAGGGCAAAGACACCTCGACCTCGCTCGGCCCCTGGTTCGTCACGAAGGACGAGCTCGAGCCCTACCGCACGGCCACCGGTTTCGACCGCACGCTGACCCTGTCGGTCAACGGCCGCGAGTACTCGCGCGCGAACTGGAAGGACGTCTACTTCTCGTTCGGCGAGATGGTCTCGTACGCGAGCCGCGGCACCGAGGTGCGCCCGGGCGACGTCATCGGATCGGGCACGTGCGGCACGGGGTGCATCCTCGAGCTGAGCCGCACGCACTCGTCCGAGGAGTACCCGTGGCTCAAGCCCGGTGACGAGGTCGTCGTCGAGATCGAGGGCCTGGGCACCCAGCGCTCGACGATCGTCGCGGCCGACGAGCCTCTGCCCTTCCGGCGGCAGGACGCCTGATGAGCACCCGGTACGACGTCGCGATCGTCGGGTACGGCCCGGTCGGGCAGGCCCTGGCGACCCTGCTCGGGCGCCGCGGCCGCTCGGTCGTCGTGTTCGACAAGCAGCCGGGGCTGTATCCGCTGCCGCGCGCGTGCCACATCGACCACGAGGGCATGCGCATCCTGCAGGCGATGGGCATCGCCGATGAGGTCGCCGCGGCCATCGTGCCGGCGCGCGAGTACCTGATGCTGCGCAGCGACCTCAGCGTCATCTCCGACCTGCCGCGCGTGTGGGAGACCCCGAGCGGCTGGGAGCCGTCGTACCACTTCTATCAGCCCGATGTGGAGGGCCTCTTCGACGCCGCGGCCAAGGCGACGCCGGGCGTCGCGGTGCGGCAGGCCACGGCCGTGCACACCGTGCGCGAGGAGTCCGACGGCGTCGTGCTCACCGTCGGCGACGACGGCGAGGAAGTGCGGGCCCGGTATGTCATCGGCGCCGACGGGGCCAACAGCCTCGTGCGCACGCAGGCCGGCATCGGCCGCGAGGACCTCGGCTTCGAGGCGACCTGGGTGGTCGTCGACGTCGAGATCGCCGAGGGCGCGCCCGCGCTGAACGTGCCCGACACCGGGCAGGTGCTCGACCCCGCGCAGCCGCGGCACATGGCCTGGCTGGGCGGCCGGCACTACCGCTGGGAGTTCATGATCGTCGACGGCGCCGACCCCGCCGAGGCGTCGCTGCCGGAGAACGTCTGGCCCAAGCTGTCGCAGTGGGTGGACCCCGCGACCTCGACGCTGCTGCGCTCGACCGCCTACACCTTCGGGTCGCTGGTGGCCGAGACCTTCCGCGCGGGCCGGGTGCTGCTGGCCGGAGACGCGGCCCACCTCATGCCGCCGTTCATGGGGCAGGGCATGGTGAGCGGACTGCGGGATGCCGCGAGCCTGGCCTGGATCCTCGATCTGGTGCTCACCGGCCGGGCCGACGAGGGCTTCCTCGACGCGTACACCGAGACACGGCGCCCCCATGTGCTCGCCTACATCGCCGAGTCGGTGCGGGTCGGGCAGATGGTGTGCGAGACCGACCCCGAGCGGGCCAGGGTGCGCGACGCCGAGCTCGAGGCGCAGACGCAGAGCCCGCCGCCGTTCCAGCCGCTCGCGGGCTCGCTCTACCTGCGTGGACCACTCGCCGGCACGATCGCGGTGCAGCCGCGCGTGGGCGGCAGGCTGCTCGACGACGTGCTCGGCCCGGCGTTCACGGTGCTCACCGTCGACGGCGCCGACCTCGCCGGGCTCGACGCCGCCGGGCAGGGCGCCATCGACGCCCTGGGCCTGGTGACGGCGGTGCTCGCCGAGGGCGAGGGCGCCGGCATCCTCACCCCCGACGACGATCGGTTCGCGAGCTGGCTGTCGGCCGCCGACGCGACCTGGGCGCTGGTGCGCCCCGACGGGTACGTGTATGCGGCGGGACGCGGCGCCGACGCCCTCGGCGAGGCGCTCGCTGCGCTGCGGCGCACGGTCGCGGTCGCGGCGTGACCGCCGTCGGTGACGCGCCCGTCGGTGACGCGCCCGTCGCTAGGATGGGAGCCCGCACGAAACGGGGGCGTCCGCATATGGCAGAAGGCGCGTACGAGTACGCCATCGACTCGGTCGACAACGCCGTGCACGCCCTGCTCATGCTGCGTCAGCGCTCCGCGCTGCGCGTCACCGATGTGGCCGCCGAGCTCGGCGTCGCGCGGTCGACGGCGCATCGCATCGTCTCGACGCTCGTGCAGTCGGGCATGCTGCGGCGCAACGACGCCGACCGGTCGTACGGGCCGGGGCCGGCTCTCGTCGAGCTGGGCATGGCCGTCATCGGCGTCGGCGATCTGCGCGCCGAGATCGGACCGGTGCTCGCCCAGCTCGCCGGCGAGACGCGCGAGACCACGCATCTGCTCGTGCGCGATCGCGACGAGGTCGTGTTCGCGGCGGTCGCCGAGGGCACCTATGTCATCCGCGCCGCGTCACGGGTGGGCAGTCGGCTGCCCGCGCACGTCACGTCGGCGGGAAAGGTCATGCTCGCGGCCATGCCGCACGACGACCTGCTCGCGCTGTATCCCGGCGACTTCGACTGGCGTGCGGGCGGCACCGACGCGGCGCTGCACAGTCGCAAGCAGCTCATGAAGGAGCTCGAGGTCGTCGCCGCGCAGGGCTGGGCGGTCAACCGCTCGGAGAGCGAAGAGGGGCTGATCGCGGTGAGCGCGCCGGTGCGCGACCCGCGCGGCGCCGTCATCGGAGCCGTCAGCATCTCGGGCCCGGCCGAGCGCATGGCTCCGCGCGTCGCCGAGACGGCGACGACGCTCAAGGCCGCGATCGCGCGCTTCGAGAAGGGGCTGGGCGCGACCGAGGGGCGATGAGCGGGCGGAGCGAGTCGAAACGCCCCGACCGGCGTCAGATCAGCGACAGCTCGCGCAGCTTGGCCTCGACGTCGGCGTTCGACGGCTCGACCTGATGCGACGAGTCGGGATACACGACCACGGGGATGTTCTTGCGGCCCGAGATCTCTTCGGCGACGTCCGCGGCGGACGGGTCGGCGACGAGGTCGATGTACTCGTACTCGATGCCGAGCTCGTCGAGCTGCTTCTTGGTACGGCGGCAGTCGCGGCACCACTCGGCGCCGAACATCTTGATGGAGGAAGTCATGCCTCCATTCTCCCAGGTCACAGCAGGGGAGACGCTGAGCGCAGAGACGCGATCCCGTCGAGCACGATGGCCAGCTGTGCGGCGAAGCGCTCGTCGGCCGATCCGCCGTAGCCGTACCGGCCGGATGCGGCGACGCGGGGGTGCGACGCGGCGTCCACCGCGGCATCCCGCTTCTCGAGATCGTAGGTTCCGGCGGGGGCCTGCGCGCGCTCCTGCTCTTCGATGCAGCTGCCGACGGTGAACGAGGTCAGGAGCGCGACGGCGTCGGTCGTCGCCTCGACGGTGAAGCCCTGGGTCTCCATCCAGGCGAGTCCGGCTTCCTGCCCGCGCAGCATCGACGCGTCGGTGAGAGCCGTGCCGCTGAACGCGCGGGCGCCGTCGCGGTGGGCGAGCAGTCCGCGGCGGGTGGCCTGCGCGTACTGCTCGAGGGCGTCGCGCCAGCCGTCGACGGAGGGGGTGGATGCCGCGGCCGCCCGGCCCGCGTCGGCAGCGTCCTTATCCCCAGGAGCGTCGCCGGTCGCGGTGTCCGCGCCGCCCGCATCGGCAGAGGTCACGGTCGCAGCCGCGCCCCCCAGCACCGGCACCGCGCGCCCGATCTCGGTCCACACGCGTGTGCCCATTTCGTCGAGCAGCGCCTTCTTGTCGCGCACGTGCCAATAGAGCGCCGGCGCCTTCACGTCGAGGCGCTCGGCGACGGCACGCACGGTCAGGCCGTCCATCCCGACGTCGTCGAGCACGGCCAGTGCGGCGTCGACGATCGCGTCGCGGGTGATGCCTTTCGCCATGCTTGACAGCTTAACGGTGTTAAGGGATGATGGCGACATCATTTAACAACGTTAAGGAGACATCATGAAGGCCGCGATCATCGACGCTGCGGGAGCGGCGCCGCACTACGACGACTTCGCCGAACCCGAGCCCGCTGAGGGCGAGCAGATCATGCGGGTCGTCGGCGCCGGCATCCATCCCGTCGTCCGGGGGATGGCGAGCGGGCGCCACTACGGCAGCGAGGGGACCTACCCGCTCGTGCCGGGCGTCGACGGCGTCGCGATCGGCGATGACGGCGTCGCACGGTACACGGGGTTCATCCGTGCGCCGTGGGGCACGATGGCCGAGCGTGTTGCGGCGCAGTTCGGGGTCCCGCTGCCCGAGGGCGCCGACCCGGTCGCCGTGGCCGGCGGTATGAACCCCGGCATGAGCTCGTGGCTGCCGCTGACCGCGCGCACCCGTGAGGTCGACGCCCTGGGGACCGTGCTCATCGTCGGCGCCACGGGCATGGCCGGCCGCATCGCCGTGCAGAACGCGCTCGCGCTCGGTGCGGACCGTGTCGTCGGCGTCGGGCGCGACCCCGAGCGGCTCGCCGAGGTCAGTGCGCTCGGGGGAGTGCCGGTCGCGCTCGCCGACGGGTCCGACGCGATCGCGCGCGCCCTCGACGGCACAGAGCCCAGCATCGTCCTCGACTTCGCGTGGGGCGAGCCCGCCGAGCTGGTCTGGCAGGCGCTCTCGCGCCGCGGGCTGCACGACGACACCGCAGACATCGCCTACGTGCAGATCGGCACGATGGCGGGCCCCACGGCCGCGCTGCCCGGCGCGCTGCTGCGCAGCCGCAACATCGTCGTGCGCGGTGCGGGGGCGGGCTCGACGCCGGTCGCGGAGATCATGCAGCAGCTGCCCGGCTTCATGCAGCGCGTCGCCGACGGCGAGGTCGTGGTGCCGGTGCGGGCGTTCGGCCTCGCGCAGGTGGCCGACGCGTGGGCGTACCGGGGCCCGGAGCGCGCGGTGGTGGTGCCGTAGGCGCAGCGCCCGCCGGGCGCGCTCGCTCAACGAACCTCACGCGCCTCCTATGCACTCGCCCACACCCCGGACTTCGTCCAGGTCGGCGTGCGACGATGGAACAACCGCGCGAGCCGCGGCCATCGAACCGGAAGACCCATGCAGCTGTCGATCATCGTCCCGACCTTCAACGAGGCGCCCAATGTGGCGGAGCTCGTGCGTCGGATCTCCGATGCGGTGCGCGGGATCGAGACCGAGATCATCTTCGTCGACGACAGCGTGGATGCCACGCCCGCCGTGATCGCGGAGGTCGCGGCATCCAGCGCTCTTCCTGTCCGGTTGATCCACCGCGATACGCCCACCGGGGGGCTGGGCGGCGCGGTCGTCGAGGGCATGAAGGCCGCGGCGTCGGACGTGTGCCTGGTCATGGACGGCGATCTGCAGCATCCCCCCGAAGACATCCCGGCGCTGTTCGGACGTTTCGGCGTCGGCGATGCCGATGTCGTCGTGGCGTCGCGGTATGTGGGCAGCGGGTCGGCGCACGGGCTGGCTGATCGCACGCGGGTATGGGTGTCGAAGCTGTCGACACTGCTGACGCGGGCGATGTTCCCGATCCGGCTGCGCGGGGTGTCCGACCCGATGACGGGGTTCTTCCTGGTCGATCGCACGGTCATCGACCTCGAGGGGCTGAAGCCGCGCGGGTTCAAGATCCTGCTCGAGATCTTGGCGCGCAAGAGCCTGCGGGTCGTGGAGATCCCGTTCGACTTCGCCGACCGGTATGCGGGGGAGTCGAAGGCGTCGGTGCGGCAGGGTATGAACTTCCTGGTGCAGCTGACCGGGCTGCGGTTCGGCAAGATGTCGCTGTTCGCGCTGATCGGTGCGTTCGGTGCGGTGGCGAACCTGGTGATCATGTGGGCGCTGATCCAGCTCGGGATGAACTACGTCCCCGCGGCGATCATCGGTGCCGAGGTGACGATCATCGGCAACTTCCTGCTGCAGGAGCGGTTCGTCTTCCAAGACATGCGGTCGGATGCCGCGGGTGTCTGGTCGCGGTTCGTCAAGTCGTTCGCGTTCAACAACGTCGAGGCCGTGGTGCGCATCCCGGTGATCGCGCTGATGGTGAACACGTGGCACATCTCGAGCGTGATCGCCGCGGGCCTGACGCTGATCGTGGCGTTCGTGGTGCGGTTCATGTTCCACTCGCTCGTCGTCTACGCGCCGCGCAAGGCCGGCGCCCGCTCGCGCGTGCGCGAGGTCGTCGAGGAGATCGACGCCCAGGCCGCGACGCCGGGCGAGCTGTAGACGCACTCAGGGACCTGAGGCGGGGCGCAGTGCGGCCCTGGCGGAGCGGACACAGTGGGGCCGAGGTTGGTCAGCTGACGGGGACATCGTCCAGGATTTCCATGAGTCTGGTCTGGTCTCGGCTCGCCGATGGCTGTTCTGAAACTCTTCGTTCGAGACGCTGACGAAGCCAGGCCCGGGTCTCAGGAATGGTGGGACGTGGCCGCTCGCCACCGAACGTTGCGAAGGCCGTGACATCCCCATAGAGATCATCCAGTCCGGGCGGCGCATAACCGGCGTCTTCCCAATCAATGACTCGGACGACACCGGACAGCTGCGTCCGGGTATTCCATGGTGAGAAGTCACCGTGTGCCGGTGTCCAGTGTGCGGGCACTCCGTCCGGCCGAGGGAGACGTACGGAGAGGATCTCGGAGATCTCCGTCGCGACGCGTGAGCGCGTGGCCCGCTTTCGAACGGCCCCGAGAGGATAGTTCGGCACTGAAGTGCTGAGCATCCAAGATCGTGAACCAGCCTGGCCGGCTCCAATGGGCCGCACGACTTGAAACGTCCGAGGCTTCGCTGCATGGACGAGGTTGAGCACTTCAAACTCGCTGCGGATGCGAGTCCAATCGGGGTCTACGCGCGCAAACGCGATCGCGATTCCGCGGCGAAAGAGAAGTGCCGACCAGCCGTGCCGCTCACTTTGGGGCCGCGTGTATAAGGCGGCGGCATCGATGTCTCCGATCAACGGCTCCCACTCGTTGCTGAGCTCGCGCCAGAGCGATTCATCGATGACATCGGTCCATGGGGCACGATCCCCTGGTATGACTGCAGGGCCAAACACTCGCACGGCGGCATATAGTGCGCGTTGAGCCCACACCTTGGACGTCTTGCAGGGAGAATGCATCGACAGGCCTGCCGAAGCGGAACGTCGATCGGCGCAGGGAACCCAGATGTGCCCGGTAGCGGGAAACCGTACGCTCCGGGTATCGACGTGGTTCGTCACGGCCATGGGAGGGAGCGCCCTACCATGGCCTCGAGCTCGTGTCGGTCCGCCGCGAACTCCCTTCTCAGTCGCGATTCGAGCTCGGGCGAGAGAGGCTCTCCAATAGCCGCGTTCATACGTGCGTCAGCGGCAACGCTCTCTACGTCGAGTCCCAGGAACTCCGCCGTTTGCGCAATCATGGCGGGCTGATTCGCGTAATACTCCTCGCTTGTGATGACGAGAATGTTCGACATCCCGAAGAGGTCCGCCCAACGACGCAGAGACTTAGCGTAGAGACTCTGCGAAAAGTACGACTGCTGCTCATGCGCGTAGCTGTAGTAGCGCGGGTCGTTGGCCAGTTTCTCTTCTTCGCCCTTCAGCCGTTCCGGTTCCGCAGCGAGCGCGTCCTCGAAGGAGAGTGGCTCAGCGTTGCTCCGCCGACGTTCCTTCCAATGGGAGTACGTGCGCTGTACGGGATCACGCAGGAGCAGGACGATCTTCGCGTCGGGCATCGCCTCATGGGCGCGTTGCGCGGCTAGCGGGTGGAAGAGATAGTACGGCGAGGCTTCGCCCACCAACACCGGCATGCCAAGTCGTCGTGCAGCGCGGTCACGTGCACCGCGTGTGGGCATGTAAGACCTGTACCACCGCAGACCTCGGTGGTAGTTGGAATCGAAGAAGTGAACGCCCTTGGTCTCGTTCGCTTTCGGCAGGTGCTTCGCAGACGGAAACATCGGGACGATCTGCGGCACCTTCAACAGATCGTAATAAAAGGATGTGGTCCCACCGCGCTTCGTGCCGATCAAGAGGAAGTCCGGAAGCGGTCGCCAAGCCGCAGTGAGTGATCCGATGAGTCGGAAAGCCTCGCTGCCTGTCCGAAGTACGAGGTCTTTGACTCGGCCAGTCTCTCCTGCGGTCCGTGTCGATGGCGGATGAGTTGATGGAGTCGTTCTACCAGGTGTTGGTTTGGATCTCATTCAGATACCCCCAAGATCTGCGGAATGTTGACGACGGTACGGCTGGGGGCCGTGGCCTTCACGGCTGATCTTCATCGAACGATGGTGACTTGTCTCGTTACTCGGAGTCTGAGTGCGCCTCTGCTGCTCTGCGCAGACCATACTCGTTGTGCACGTGGCCGAAAACGCCCGCGACCATGCCTCGTCCGCGCGCGGCGCGCCGTTCACCATGGCCGCGGCGGGACAGCGAGCCCGTCACGCGTCCCCAGACTATGAGCAGCCCGCCGCTCGCGATTCTAGCGACACCGTGCGCCATCATCCGCGCACGTGCTCGTACGCGTGCCATCGGAGAATCGGCGAGCACGACATTGACTCTGGTCTTCGTATTGCCCAATCGGTATGTACGTCGGAGAACCCACTCGCGCGTCAGCCGTGCGGGGTCTTCCTGTTCCATGACCAACGCGTGTTCGGCCCAGACGATTCTCGCGCCCCGTGCGCTGAATTGTCGGGTGAAGAGACTGTCGCTTCCGCCGGTCAACCCGAACCGCTCATCGAAGGTGAGTCCGTGAGCGCGGACGGTTCGAAGGTCGAGGAGTAGGTTGTTCGTCGCGGCTTCATTGATCAGCTGCCCGTCGGCGCGCTTCGGACGAATGAAGGCTCCACTGACCCGCAGCCACTTGTCCACCCCGTCCGGGAACGGTGTGACGACTTTGCCCGCGACGGCATCCGCGCCGGACTCCATGAAACGCGCGATGAGTGCTTCGAGCCATCCCTGGGCAGGAATCTCGTCGTCGTCGATGAAGATGATGACATCCTGGTCGACCGAGTCGCGCAGAGAGCGGTTGCGCACCGCGGCGATCCCCGGAGCCGGTTCGATGACGTAGGAGACCGCGTGTGCCTCGCAGATCGACGATGCCGATCCCCTCGGATCGTTGTCGATCACCTGCACCGACACCTGGGCATCTGTGCGGTCGCCATTGATCGCGGCGACCTGACGTAAGACCTCGGTGAGAACGCGCTCCAAGAGGACTGGACGTTTGTAGGTCGGAATCGCGATCCGTGCTCTGACGAGATCGCTGGGCAACTGTGGTGGGGTCATCCATCGGCTCCGAGTTGATGCTGGTGGTGTGTCATGGTGTGGTCTCGTCGTGACCGAGCGCCGCCGAGAAGGCGTGCCAGTGACGGGTGCCGGCATCCTTCCAGTCGCGATCGTGGAACGCCACCTTCGCACCCGCGGGCACAGCTTTCGCAGCGCGCAGTGCGGAACCTAGATGCTCTGGCAGGAGCGGTCCGTCGAACAGTGTGACCCAGGTGGCGCCGACCTCAGCCTGGAGGGTCTCCGCCGCGGGGACCCTGGGCAGTAGGACATGGCGATCGAGGGAGAGCGCGGCCAGCGCCGCCCCCGAGTTCGTCATGTGGTGATAAGGGAGGGCGACGAGTTCCGCCTCAGTGAGTGCGTTCACCAGATCTTCGTCGGTCACGTAGGCGAATGTGACTGAAGTCCTGGGGGTCTTAGCAACACCTTCCTCGATGTTGCTTCGCAGCTTCTCGGTGCGGGGCATGCCGACGATGCTGAGACTGACCGTCTCGTCGTCCTCGCTGAGTGATCGGAATGCGCGGACAAGATCTTCGACGCCTTTGTACGGCCGGATGAGCCCGGCAAATCCGATACGTCCGGGGATGAGTTCGGCGCGGGGGAACTTCGCGTACCAGTCGCGGTAGTCGCCGTGTGGAATGACGTATGTGTCGCTATCGCTGCTGTGAGCATCGTTGAGGAGGATGCGGATACGGGTGCGACGCATGAGCGCGTGGTCGAACCACCCGGCTGCCCGAGACTTCTCGTGGGGTGTCACGTTATGCATCGTGCGGACAACGGGAGTTCTCCGCACGATGAGACGAAGCAGCAGCAGGGCGGCAGCGAGCCGTTTGGCGAGGCGGGTCAGCGGGTTTCTACCCGCCAGGAGTGCGTCCGGCCAATGCGCATGGAAGACGTCGTAGGGGCCCACCAGCGCCCTTCGCCAACTGAAGAACGCAACCTCGAGGCGGGGCTCGGCCTTCAACGCCGTCGCCAGTTGCGTGATGTACGGATTTGTCGTAGATCTTGGCTCAGCGAATGACTCGAGCACTCGGATGGTCGCCATCTCACCCCCAGTAGTGGCAGCCTCAACCTTGCCAAGGCTAGCCAACTTGTCCCCATTGCGACCCGAGTTTGACTGGCGCGAGCGTAGCGAGGCGAAGCTGGGCGAGGAACACCCGACAGGGCTCGCCAAGGTTACGCGCCGGAGCATACCGTGAGAGTCTAATGAGAAGGTAAGCGACACGCATGGTCTTCCAAGAATCAGGGTTTACTATGAGTATGCCCCAGTGCGGTGATGCGGTGGTCATATATGCCCTCGCGTTGCCGTTTTTTATTGCTCTTGGACTCGTTGCTTTGATTTTTAAATTCAGTACTTTTGGTGGAACCCGTGTGCGTCTCGTTGTTGGCGCACTTGCATTGATCGGAGTTGTGGTTGCGACCGTCGGTCTCGTACAGACGACGACCGCGAGCGCGGCCACCGTGACCGGCCCAGCGACTTTGTTGAACGTCGCCCCAGGCAAGACGATTGTGAAGACTCTGGACAACAAAGCCCGCGCGGACGGGACAGCTGCAGTCACATACAAGCTGCCGGCGGTGCCTAAGTCGGGTACCGGAGTGTACGCAAGTCTCCGCGTGCGGTCGGCGAATGGTGCGGCGTACGCGTTGCAGACTCGTGTGTACCCGACGGGCAAAGTGCAGGTGACAGTCAAGCGGGTTTCCAACGCCGGCAAGACCGCCACGGCGTTGACCGGCACGCGGGCGCTGACCTCGTCGGTCAAAGCCGGCACACCCATTGCCCTCACGCTCAAGGTTGGAGGATCAACGAAGGTGGCCCTCACCGGGACCGTGAAGGTGGGTTCGTCAGCGAGTCAGAAGATTTCTGTCACGGATTCCTCGACTCTCCGAATCCGGGCGAAAGGGAAAGCCGACTTCGCTCTTTACACGAGCAGTTCAAACCCCTCCACGGCGGTGTCACTCGAGTCTTCGAGTACATCCGGCTCCACCAGCGCGTCCAGTAACGGGACTTCGTCGGTTGCTCCCGGCAATCAGATCTCGGGTTCGAGCGCGGGCGTTCCGGCAGGCACAGTGTTGACCAGGCACGAAGGCGACATCGTCATCACCAAGCCCAACACAGTGATCAGTGGGCTTGAGGTGCATGGCACCATCACTGTCAAAGCATCAGGCGCCGTCATCAAGAACAGCAAGATCGTCGGAGGCAAGACTCCGTCTCACATTGGACTGATCAATAACGTCGCCACGGGTTCCTCGTTCAGCGTGATCGACTCCGAACTGGTCGCAGCCTATCCCGACTCCTGGTGGAACGGGATCTATGGCAGCAACTTTGTTGTGGACGGCGTCAACGTGCACGGCGTCGTGGACGCGGTTCGTGTTATTGGCTCGAATGTGACCGTCCGGAATTCCTGGTTGCATGGAAATCTGCACTACGAGGCAGATCCGCTCCGCAACGGGACCCCGTCGCACGATGACTCCATCCAGATTCAGGCAGGCTCGAACATTGTCATCAACGGCAATCGCCTTGAGGATGCGCACAACGCTGCGGTGCAGATCACGCAGGACACGTCGAAGACCGCCCTTGGGAGCATCCAAATCACCAACAACTTCCTGCAGGGCGGGGGATGCACGGTGAACATCGCTCGTACCCCGACTGCTGTGCACCCCGCCGTCTCAGGGAATACTTTCGGCCCAGAGCGTGTCTTCTCAGGGTGTGCGGTGATCGCTCCGGTCGCGAACAAGCCTGGTCTCAGCGGAAACACTTGGAGTGCGACCCAGCAATCGATGGCAACGTACACGGTTCTCGAATGACACCACTTGGTTCGTGAGAATCGAGGGTCGATTCTCCGGCATACTGCTGTCAGCGCGGAACGTCTGCGCTGACAGCAGCATGCCGCAATAGGCCGTGAGTCCAGAGAGTGCTCACTGCCCTTGTGGCGGGAGGAGCTGACATCCATGCCTGATGCGCCCCCCGCACTCCTCATCGTCAATTACGGTTCTCACCACCTCATCGAGGAGAACCTCGCGCGCACGCGACTTCCGTCCGGCACGACTGTTGTCATTGTTGACAACTTCACAACGCACGATGAACGTCTCGCAATGAGGAGGGCGTGTGTTGCAAATGGCTGGGAGATGTTGACTCCGCCGGGAAATCTCGGCTTTGGAGCGGGGATGAACGTCGCCGCGCGCGCTGCTCGAGACCTGGGCGCTGACGTGTTCATCCTTCTGAATCCAGACGCGTACATCGAGGGCGACGGCGTTGTAGCACTCGCAGAAGACGTCGCGGCTGACCATTCGGTCATGGTGTCACCCCTCGTCAACCGTCCAGACGGTGGCCATTTCTCCTCTGCCATGGAGCTCGACATGGCGACGGGTGCCGTTCGCCGTTTGGACCCACGGAATCGCTTTGACGAGTCCTCCGAATGGCTGAGTGGGGCGTGCCTGGCCGTTCACGCCGATCTGTGGGCGCGAGTCGGAGGCTTTGATGACGACTACTTCCTCTACTGGGAGGACATCGATCTCTCCGTTCGTGTAGTAGCCAGCGGTGGCCGGCTTCACGTGAATGACAGCGTCTCGGCTGTGCACAGTGCGGGCGGTACACAGATTCGGTCCCGTCGGGGGCAGACGAAATCTCCGGAGTACTACTTCTATAACGTGAGAAATCGACTTGTCTTCGCGGCGCAGCATCTTGACCGAGGACGTCAGAACCAATGGCTGAGGCAGACCGCTCCCATTGCATGGAGTGTCTTGATGCGAGGTGGAAAGCGCCAGCTCATCAACCCTCTCCGGACGTTTTGGCCAATCGTGCGCGGCACGGTTTCCGGATGGCGCTATATGAAGCGTCACCGCCGAGCGGCAAGGGGTACGTATCGTGTTTCGCGGTGAGCATGTCGTCGCAGTGATCGGCAAGTATCACGGTCTGGGAAACCGGCTACGTGTCACTCTCGGTGCCCAATCACTTGCGGACTGGGCCGGTCGACGCTTTCACTACACGTGGCCGACGGGTTCTCAGTTCGGATCCCGGTTGACTGACCTGTGGGAGTTTGACGCCGACCGGTTACCCGGTGGAGTGGCGCAAGCGCTTCGTGTGCGATACCCATATCAGCGAGAGCCAGACCTTACCTGGCTGTCGGCGGCTGCCGACAAGCGGGTGTGGCAGATTCGCACACCCCATGCGCTTCGCCTGCCGGCGGGTGCGGTCCCGTGGGGAGAACGACTTCAGCAGCTGGGGCTCACGCCACCACTTGCTGAACGCGTCACGTCCTTCTACTCGCGGCATCTCGCGGGTGAGCCGTATATCGGGGTCATGGTTCGCGCGCACGTCATCTCGAACTCCAAGACACTGGAGCGGTCGCCGATCGATTGGTACCTCGAGCGCATGCGTCGGATACGTGAAGAACGGCCAGGGATCCGTTTCTTCGTATCTGCAGATACTCCCCAAGCCCAGCTGACCGTCCTTGATGCGATCCCTGGTTCGGTAGCGCTCGATGACAAAGGCGGGTACAACACTGGCCCCGGATTGAGATCATCCGTTGTCGACTTGTATCTGCTTGCGTCGGCAGGGCACTTGATCGGCCCGTATTTCTCCAGCTTTCCGGAAGTCGCGCAGGCTCTGGCGGGTCCTCGGCTGCGACTGGAGACTTCGGGCTCGTCGGATGATCAGATCCTTTCGCCGGGCGAAATCCTCCATGTAACGCGTGACCCGCTCCGCCCAAAGAGGTAGGCGACCAGGGTGGAACCCGAACGAAGGACGTCGACTTGACCGAATGCGGCGTGGTACGATCTGCGAAAGTCCCAGCGTGCCGCTGTGGGAGCGGCTCGGTGTCGTAGACGCGGGACAAACGGGGACTGCCGCTGGCGCGGCAAATGATCTGGGGAGACAGGCCGTGGGTGGACGGTCGGCGAAAGTCGTGATTGCTCGCGCAACATGGCCGCTGGGAACACTTGTGGTTTTGGCTGGGTTGCTCACGGGATGCTCCGTCACGCATACAGAAGCGGATGTAGGTGGGCAGAACACAGGGCCACTTCCGACTGCCACCATTCCTGCTCCCGGCGGCGGATCTGTCGACGAGACGATTGCGCCCGCAGACCCTGCTCCGACAGTGAAGGCCTCGCTCAGGGAATCGGCAGATGTCGGCGACGGAGTGGCGGTTGCCGTGGCAAAGGTCCGCGATCTGACGGTCAAAGCGACGACGCCGGGGGAGATCGCGGGGCCGGCAGTCGCGATTACGTTGAGAGTTACCAACGGTGGGGCGAAGGGCATTAACCTGAGTGCCGCCATGATCAGTGTGACTGGCTCGCATGGGGCATATGGACAGCCCACCACGTCGGACCCCTACGACCCTTTCTCCGGCTCTCTGGCCGCTGGTGATTCCGCGACCGGCACGTACGTTTTTCGGCTACCCGCGGAGCAGCGGAAGAGCCTTTCCGTGACAGTCGAGTATGTCGCAGGAGCGCCGGTTGCGCTCTTCGTCGACAAGAACAAGTAGGAGTCATTGTGAGCGCAGGAATTCTTCGTCGCACAATTGCGATGCTTGGGACTGCCGCAGTGGTCACCGTGGGCATCGTTGTGGGAACGGCGCTGCCCTCGGCTGCTGCTGGTGGTCCTGCTCCCATCGAGCAGCGCAATGACAAGACGGTGACAGCAGATCCCATCCCGACTGTGCAGATTGACTCCGGCATTGTTTGGGCGCAGGTTATCAACGGCGACACTGTGTACGCTGGCGGCAGCTTCTCCAATGCACGACCGGCTGGGGCCGCCGCGGGGACGGATCTTATGCCGCGGAGCAATCTGCTCGCGTACAACATCGATACCGGTGTCGCAACGTCGTTTGCCCCGACGATCAACGGCACGGTCAAGGCTCTCGCGCTTTCACCGGATGGCAGTCGGCTCTATGTCGGTGGCTCGTTCACCTCTGTGGATGGGCAGGTTAGGTACAACCTGGCAGCGTTTGATACCACTACGGGCGCACTGCTTAACGACTTCAAGCCCGCTATCGGCGGTTCCTACGTGAACGCGATCGTGGCGACGGGAGACACGGTGTACGTCGGCGGGCTTATCGGAGCAGCGAAGGGTGTGCTTCGAAACAACCTGGCAGCTGTGACGTCGTCCGGGGCCCTCCTTGGCTGGGCGCCAACGACGGACCTCCAAGTGGATGCCATGGTATTGAATCCACAAGGGGACAAGATCATCATTGGTGGGCGGTTCTCAACAGTGAATGGCGCTACTCAGCGCGGGCTTGCCGCCTTAGACATGACAACGGGCAGCGTATTGCCCTGGGCCGTCACTGCGACAGTCAAGAACGGATGGGGAACAGGCAGCGGAAAGGGCAAAGCCGGGATCTTTGGACTCACCACTGACTCGACGGGTGCCGTCTTTGGAACGGGGTGGGTGTACGCCACCGTGACTGAGGGAAACCTCGAGGGGCTGTTTGCCGCCGAGGGGGAAGATGGCGCGATCCGCTGGATCGCTGACTGCCACGGAGATCATTACGGGGTCTACTCGGACGGCACCAACGTGTACAGCACCGGACATGAGCATGAATGCACGACGGCGGGCGGTTTGGCGCAGGGGACTGGCACGATGCGCAACGCCACCGTCTACACATCCGCTGCGAAGGGCACACTCACTCGATCGCCGTATGTGAGTTCGATCTACGCAGATTGGAGCGGATACCCTGCGCCAGCGGCCGTCAACTGGTATCCGGACTGGACGACCGGGACCGCCTCCGGGTCGGGACAAGCGGGTTGGGACGTCACCGGTAACGGCAAGTATGTAGTCATTGGAGGGGAATTCCCCTATGTCAACGGTCAGCGCAGCCAGGGCATCGCACGATTCGCAGTGAATCCTCCAGGAGGGCCGAAGCAGGCGCCACGTGTGTCCGGAGACGACTGGGTGCCCACGGCGAGATCGGTCAGCGCTGGGACAGCCCGCATCCAGATTCCCGCGAACTGGGATCGCGACGATCTCAACCTCACTTATGAACTGTGGGAGCAGGGAGCCAGCAAGGCGTCTGCAACTGAGACGTCGCAGGCGACATTTTGGAACAGGCCTACCCAAACCCTGACTGCGAAGGGACTCACGCCGGGCTCTTCCCACACCTTCTATGTGATTGCGAAGGATGGTGACGGCAACACCGCAAAGAGCGCCAGTGTGACGGTGACAGTCAGCAGTGCGGCCGCCTCCGCATACGCGGATGAGGTCTTGGGTGACGGGGCGTCGCTGTATTGGCGGCTCGGTGGCGATGCCTCGATCGGTGGCAGTGACTGGGCCGGCACAAATGACGCGACGTGGGCAGCTGGAGTGAGCGACAGCGCGGATGCTGCGCTCCTCGGTGAGACGGATGCATCGGCGAAGTTCAGCGGTCAAACAACTGGCTATGGAAGCACCACAAGCACAGCTAGTGTCGGCAGCAGCTTTGCCGTGGAACTGTGGTTCAAGACGACAACGACGTCAGGCGGCAAACTGGTGGGCTACGGCAGCTCATCGACCGGGACATCTTCAAGCTACGACCGGCACGTGTACATGACGAATGATGGTCGTTTGGTGTTCGGTGTGTATCCAGGGTCGGTCAAGACGGTGCAAAGCTCCGCTGCATACAACGACGGATCGTGGCACTACGTCGTCGCGGAGCAGAGCGCCACAGACGGAATGCAACTCTATGTGGACGGCCAGCTCGTCGCCTCAGATGCAAGTGTGACCACTGCGCAGAGCTACACCGGATACTGGCGGCTCGGTGGTGACAACTTGAGCGGCTGGACGAATGTGCCCTCGTCGTATTGGTTCAACGGAACTCTCGACGAGTTTGCCGTGTATCCCTCCGTGCTGACCGCGGATCAGGTGTCGTCGCATTACGCTGTGGCGAAAGACGTGGGGAGCCCGACTGCGGACTTCACTGTGGACGGCTCGGATTTGGCCTGGAGCGTGGATGGGTCCGGGTCCACGGCGCCGGCCGGACGAACGATAACCAACTACGCCTGGAACTTCGGCGATGGTGCGACGGCCACAGCGGAGACGGCTTCACACACATATAGTGCTGCGGGGACGTACACAGTGACCCTGACGATTACCGACAGCTTGGGACTCGTGAGTTCGACTACTCACACTGTTACCGCGACCGAGCCACATGTGGCTCCAGTGGCCTCGTTCACTGCTGATGTGTCGGGCCTGTCGGTGGCGGTCGACGCGTCCGCTTCGGCAGCGTCGGACGGGGCGACGGTCACCGGATACAGCTGGGACTTTGGGGATGGGGAGCAATCGACCGAATCGTCGTCGACGCATGCCTACTCGAACGCCGGAAAATACACCATAACGCTTACGGTCACGGACAGTGACGGTGCGAGTAGTGCTGCGGTGACGAAGGATGTGACGGTCAGTCATTCGGATCCTGAGGCGTCTTTCTCAGCGGCACCGGGGGCGTTGTCTGTGCAGGTGGACGCGTCGTCGTCTAAGGCTTCGGATGGTGCGGACCTGGCTTATGCATGGGATTGGGGCGACGGGTCGGACGTGGGGACGGGGAAGACTGCCTCGCACACGTACGCTTCGGCGGGGACGTACACGATCACGTTGACGTTGACGGATAGTCTCAATGCTACGGCGACGGTGTCTCATGACGTCGCTATCGCAGACAAGGCGTTCGCGGTTCGTGATGACTTCGACCGGACCGTGACGTCTGGGTGGGGCACGGCGACCGTTGGTGGCGATTGGAGCTCGGCGAACGGGCTGTCTGTTGCTGACGGCGTCGGGAAGATTTCGTTGGGTTCAGGAAAGACGATCTCAACCTCCTTGTCGACGGTTTCTGTTCAGGATGTTGATGCGACAGCGCAGGTGAGCTTTGCGGCGGTGCCGGATGCGGGCAGTCTCCACTTCAACCTCGATGTGCATAAGTCCGGCGACAACGAGTACAGGTTGAAGGCGCGTGTGACGTCGACGGGAACTGTCGCTGTGAGTGTCGCAAAGGTTGTCAGCAACACTGAGACGTTGCTGTCCACTGCGAATATCTCCAAGTTCACGTTGACAGCAGGTGGGACGCTGGATCTCCACTTGGTCACGTCGACGGCTGGTGGAAGTACGACCCTCAAGGCAAATGTCTGGCCCTCGGGCACGGATGAGCCGTCGGGATGGCTCGTCAGCGCGACAGACGCGACAACGACTCTCCAGTCTGCGGGGGCTGTCGGGGTACTGACCTATCTCTCGAGCAGCGCCAGCAACGGCCCCATCGTCATCTCACTCGACAACCTCGCCGTGACCGATGTGGATTCGAGTCCTCATAGTGCGCCGATTGCAAACATTGCTGCGAGCGCTTCAGGCCTAACTGTGCAATTCGACGCCTCCGGGTCGCAGACGTCGGACGGCGCGACCCTGGCGGGGTACGCATGGGACTTCGGTGATGGAGATACCTCGACGAAGGCTGCGCCATCGCACACCTACGCGGTTGCGGGCAAGAGGACCGTCACCCTCGTCGTGACTGATTCTCGAGGTGCGAGTAGTGCTGCGGTGACGAAGGATGTGACGGTCAGTCATTCGGATCCTGAGGCGTCTTTCTCAGCGGCACCGGGGGCGTTGTCTGTGCAGGTGGACGCGTCGTCGTCTAAGGCTTCGGATGGTGCGGACCTGGCTTATGCATGGGATTGGGGCGACGGGTCGGACGTGGGGACGGGGAAGACTGCCTCGCACACGTACGCTTCGGCGGGGACGTACACGATCACGTTGACGTTGACGGATAGTCTCAATGCTACGGCGACGGTGTCTCATGACGTCGCTATCGCAGACAAGGCGTTCGCGGTTCGTGATGACTTCGACCGGACCGTGACGTCTGGGTGGGGCACGGCGACCGTTGGTGGCGATTGGAGCTCGGCGAACGGGCTGTCTGTTGCTGACGGCGTCGGGAAGATTTCGTTGGGTTCAGGAAAGACGATCTCAACCTCCTTGTCGACGGTTTCTGTTCAGGATGTTGATGCGACAGCGCAGGTGAGCTTTGCGGCGGTGCCGGATGCGGGCAGTCTCCACTTCAACCTCGATGTGCATAAGTCCGGCGACAACGAGTACAGGTTGAAGGCGCGTGTGACGTCGACGGGAACTGTCGCTGTGAGTGTCGCAAAGGTTGTCAGCAACACTGAGACGTTGCTGTCCACTGCGAATATCTCCAAGTTCACGTTGACAGCAGGTGGGACGCTGGATCTCCACTTGGTCACGTCGACGGCTGGTGGAAGTACGACCCTCAAGGCAAATGTCTGGCCCTCGGGCACGGATGAGCCGTCGGGATGGCTCGTCAGCGCGACAGACGCGACAACGACTCTCCAGTCTGCGGGGGCTGTCGGGGTACTGACCTATCTCTCGAGCAGCGCCAGCAACGGCCCCATCGTCATCTCACTCGACAACCTCGCCGTCATCGACCCAACTGAAGGCTGACGGAACTCGGAAGTTGGTCGGACTATCGGAGGCGCATCAGCGTCGGTAGAGCCGTCGAAGGACCAGGGACGCAGTCTGCTCGCGAAAGAATCGTAGCCTGAATTGCTGTGCCTCGTGCAAAGAGCGCATGAGGCCCCAGGAAACCCAATGCTGAGCGAGGAGCCTATAGTCAGATGGTCGAAGTCGTTGCAATGCGCGACGGTGCACGCCAAAGAAAGGGGCGTCGAAGTCTGCAGCGAGTCTGATCGCTTCCTCGACGCCACTGGCGTTCGCTGAGCCACCCCACACTACCGGGCACTGAATTGCATTTCCATCGAACACTCGCGACCAGTCGCCATCTCGTTGGAGTATCCACGCAGAATACAGAAAGAACTCAGTTAAATCGTTCTTCACGAATTGAGCTTCAAAGCCGTGCGAATTAGCGATTTCTCGCGCGATCTCGGTTTTGAAAACAAACGGAGTTGAGGTGGGTGGGTAGTAATCGGCCGGTGTTTCGTCTAGCCCCATGTAACGCAGGGTGGTCAGCAGTCGCGCCTTGAGCGGGTGGACCGCATAGCTCTGAAATCCACCGCGTGCCCGACCGTCGGGCGATAGAAAGTCGCTGAGCGACAACGGCCGAATGGCGTGATTCTTGGCATCTAAGACAACGTACCAGGGCGTCTTCACGTAATTGGCGATCAAGAGTTTGAGGATCTGCTGGTTCACCCAGCCGGACCCAGCCCGCGTGGAGGTGATCGATCCCGAATGGATGACGGTGACCCGGCTTCGTAGCCAGTCGTATACGTTGAGAAGGTCAGTGAGGCGGCGGCCAGACAGGCGCGTCTCGTCATTGTCGATAACGATCACCTGCTCGACGACTCTTGGACTCGCATAAAGAGCAAGGGATCGTGCCTGCAAACTTAGGAGGGCATCTTCGCCCCTGTACGTCACCGTAATGAGTGTTATCGGTTCCATGCTGTATCTTCCGCTATCCCGTCAAGCAGTGGATGGACTGCGCTTGAACATGAGCCGAACAAACGCGACTAGATTTCGGGAGTCGCGGCGATAGACGGGGAGGAAGAGTGCCACCGCGGCCGTCACGAGTCCGGCAGCGACGCCTACAGCAAGCATCGCCCAGGGCCCCACACTGATCACGAACTGAGAAGCTTCCCATGCCACGAGTCCAACACATGCTGTGGCGAGCAGAATCCGACCAGCTCCGGCATAGAGCTTGGCGGTCGGCATTGGCGTCACGCGAGAGAGCCAAAAGAGCGACAGTGGCCACGAGAGCGCTGGCGCTATGACGAATCCGATTGCGACGCCTACAACGCCGAAGAATGAACCGATGATGATGCAGAGAATCTTGATCGCGGTGGTGACGATCGTATAGAAGAAGAGGGATCGACCGAGGCCTCTGGAGAGGTAGACCCAGTATCCGACGAAAGCTATCGTAGTCAACAGCCCGGCGATCGAGAAGAGCGAAAGGATCGGAGCTGCTGCGAGCCAACGTGGCCCAAGCATGATCTTGACAATTGGACCAGCAAGGGCTGTAACAAGGGCCAGCGGAATTCCCAGGCTATAACCCAGCATCAACTGCGCAGATGTGACGTAGCTGTCGAAGCGCCCGCGGTCTTGTTGAACACGGGAGAGCACGGGCAACGCGACACCCTTCATAGGGCTGCGGACCTGACCCAACGGCGTCATGACGAGTTGGTAAGCGCGGTTATAGAGGCCGAGCGAGGTTGTGCCAAACTTGAGTCCAACAAGAATAGTGTCGATCTGTGATCCCGCGTAGACCAACAAGTTTGTTGCAACGATATTCCATCCAAAGTTTAACAATTCTCGAATGGAATATTGTCGCGAGTATCGGCGGGGAAACCAGTGACCCGCGATGGTCACACCGGCCAAAATGATCACGCTACTCGTGAGCTGCTGCGCCACGAGCGCCCAATAATTCGCTCCCAAGAACGCGGCTATGATCGCGACCAGCAGCGCTATCCCGGCGGCAGTGATGTCGATCACCGCGAGAGAGCGAAACTTCAGGTCTCGGGAGAGGTTGGCACGGTGCTGCGTTGCGAGCCCATTGAGGAGAAAGAGCGCGGCCAGAGCGCGTATTACGCCGGCGATTTGTGCTTCGCCCGTGAGTATTTCGATCGGACCCGCGAGAAAGAACATGGTGACCGCGAGGATCAGACCGATCCCGGTGTTCACCCAGAAGAGATTGTCTCGTTGCCCATCCGTTAACACCGGCGCCTGGATCGATGCAGACGTCAGACCGAAATCGCGGAAGAGTTCGCCGATTCCCACGACCACAAGCACAATCGCCAGGAGGCCGTAGTCGTGCGGTGTGAGCATACGTGAGAGGACGACGACGGACAGAAGCTGAAGGAGGATCTTGGCCGCCTGCGCAACGAAGGTGAAAAGTGCGCCTCGTGCGGCGGAGTGGGCCAGTGAGGAAGAGGTCACGTGTCTCTCCGGGCGGATTTCACGCGCCGATAGGTTCCGCGAGCAACCCGAGCGAACGCAACGGGACTGATGAGGGCCAGACGCACCAAGCGGAAGCAAATATACCGCGGAGGTCTTCGGCCCGCCAGCCAGGAGCCCAGCAATCTTGCGAGAAGTTGGCGCCGCCGATTGGTCTGGAGTGGTTGTGCTGCGTGCAACTGAGACATCGCGAGTGGGCGCAACGCAATCACACCCGCGGCTGCCGCGGACAAAACGGCCTCCCTGCCACGCTCAGTACGCGCTATCACTGCGCTCACGCCGTCTTGGTCGTCAAAGGCTGGATACCCGTGCGCATCTGTTGTCCATGAATCGGCAGCGACGACGTCTGCTGACTGACCCACGGCGTCAACGCAGATCTTGCAGCGCCATTGCGTCCTAGGCCCAAGAATCTCTCCCCATGACTCCTCGTAGGGGACCTCAACCGAGTCGTGCCCACTCCGTGCGGTGAACTTCCCCGGCCAGCCGCGACCTCGATACCAGAGGTCATCAATCCGTCGCCCGGGGTCTAGTCCGTGAGTCTCGAGCAGCGTTTGTGTCGCATGCTGGCTTGGTGTCCCTGCGCAGAAGAACGACAAGAGAATTGGCGGTTCGAGGTCGAGATCGCATGAGGCGGCTCGGAGCGCTGCGACTTCGCAAGGCTTGCCGGTGACGGCTGTTTGAGTGTTCAACACATCGGGGTTGTCCAACGCCGCGACCGGTGCATATCGCGAACCCGTCGATCGGATCGCCTCTTCACGTGTTGTCATTGTCACTGGAACGCTTCGGCGCGGATCCTCGTGGGAGGCAGCGACACCTGTCACGCGGGAGGCTCGACCACTTTCAAGGAGCCATGCGTTCAACGCTGTCAAGACGCCGCCGCTACTACCGGCATACCGCACACTAGGGTCGATCGCCCAAGCCTCCCATGCCTCAACGTAGTCGCCAAGGAGGTGATCGCGGGTGCCTCCGGGGACCCGCGGGGCGCGTACCTGTACGCCGGGGCATGCCCGACGAAACACGGTAGCTGCCCCAGTGATCTCTTTCGGTGGGCCTGAACTCTCGGGTCTCATGTACCCGTTGTCATCCAGACGCATGCGTATACCCCTATCAAGGAGTGCGCACAGTCCGCACCCGGAACATGCGTCTCTGCGAAGGACGTCTTCAACGAGGCCGCGGAGCTCGGTCATAGTGCGCCGCCCAGGAGCTGGGGAATGCCTGCAAGCAACTCGCTCGCACGCGAGCGAGTGATTTGCGCGCGTGACTTAAGGTCGTGGCAGTTTCGGATGATCTGCAGCACGTCGGCGCCGGGGTCCTCAGCCTCCGTCACAGAGATGACATGGGGCCAGTCGATGGCTTTCATCAGTGGTTCGAATTTGCGCGAGTAAGCCATGGCGATCGCTGGCGTGCTTGTGGACAGCGCGTTGAGACATGCGTGCATTCGCGCGCCGATCACAACGTTCGCGCCGGCGACGGCGTCACGAACGTCTTCCAAGCCTTTGGGTACTAGGACACCGACGGCACCGTCGAACTCTCGCTCAAGTTCCCGGCACGTGGGTACATCGTTGTCCGGGTCAAGGGAATCGAGGACGTGAGGGAGGAGGGTGACATCCCTACCGTCGGAGAGCAACCCGGCGATGATTGACCGGACGCTCTCACGGTATTTAGTGAGGTCGACGTGATCGTTTGCGCGCCAGAGGAGGCCAGAGACGTTCACGAGAACATCGCGCTCACATGGCGCAGTTGGCTGATGGATCCCGAAGACGAGATCGGTCGCCATCCGGTCCACCTTGCGGCCTAGCCGAGCGGAAGCCTTGGCGCTGACGGGATCACGGGCAAAGACGAGTCGTGAGCGACGCAGATTTCGTTTCGCGAGCACCCTCGCTGTCGTGTGCTGGAACGGCCCGATCGTCTGCGGTGCGAGGACTGCAGTGACCCCTGCCTCGGTCGCAAACTCATGGAGGAGGGACATTTTGGCGTGACGGTTGGTGCCATAGATGTCGGCAAAGCTATCACCTGACCGTGTATCCCACAGCAGATCGAACTGCTTGAGCCAGTCCATCATGCCGCCGCGTGCCATCACGCGTGCTTTGAGAAGCGACCGAGGGTGTCCAAGCGGGACCTGAGCCGGCTTGTTTCCGAAGTCGAGGAAATCGAATGTGGCATCGGGCCACACTGACTTCAGGAGATCCACAGACCCCCTACCAAGGGCACGCACCCCGAGATTCGGTGACAAATCGCTCGCCCAAGCCACAAGTATGCGCAAGGCTCCCCCTTCCGGGCGTCCCCAGCCCTCAGACGATCCTATTCGGTGCGGTCGCGAACTGGGCTAACCGGGGCGCGCGTCAGGCCGGCTGTCGACGACGGCCGATACCGAGGAGTGCTGCAATCGCTTTCGAAAGGGTATCGGGTGCTTGAAAGAACCACTTAATCGGTACCTGGTGCTTGAGGAGTGCAAGCACCGTTCCTATGGCCACCGCAGCCACCAGGTTAGCTAGCGTGACCAAGACCGGGCTGAAATCAGCGAGAGGGGTCCGCGAGATGAGGGTCATCAGTGGGAAATGGCTGACGTAGAAGATCAACGATGATCGACCGAGAAATTGCATTGTGCGCATGAATTTGCCGCCCTGGCTCAACTTGCTGTAGAGCGACATGAGCGCGAGCCCGCCGGCGATGCTGAGAGGTGCACCCCACACCAGGAATTGAAGTTGCGCGGTCCACAGTGCTGCAGCAACGCCAAAGAGAACTGCGACGAAACCGAATGTGAAAGCTAAGCGTCGAGTGGTCAGCTTGCGCAATACTTCAGGGTAGCGAGAGAGGGCGCTGCCTGCGAAGAAGAAGATCGCGTAGTATCCCATGCGCTGCTCGACGGATCCATACGGTAACAGAACGCCAATGGCACCGGCAAGACCAATAGGGATCCAGGATGGGAGATGTTTGAAAAGGGGAGCGAAGAAGTAGTAGACCCCGATAAAGAAGAGAAACCAAAGATAGGACGTGGCGTACCAAGCACGCCAGTGCCACCAGGGCATCCCTTCGATGTTGAGGAAGACTCCCTTCGCGATGAGGACCCAGACGAGGTAAGGCCAAAGAATCATCGCGAATTTACCTGCATAGTACTTTGGCAGAGGCTTATCAAGTGACCTTGTGAGCAGCATCCCGGACAGAAGCATGAGCGTTGGCATGCGGTAGGGGAGAAAGAAGGCATTGATCGTACGGAGATAGTCGGGGATCTGCACCCCATACATCTCAGGGACAGCGCTCGAGTGCCACAAGAGCAACAAGAGGATGGCGGTGCCCCGCACGCCATCCATCCACTGCATTCGCGTGCCTGCGGCCTGAGGAAGCATTGACATCTGCGGCCTCTCAGCAAGGGGAGGCGAGTTCAGGTGAAGTGTGCGTGATCGACATGACATCCATCATGAGGATTCCCCCAGATCCGGGAGCCCCATCTCCCTCCGGGGAAGTCTACTCCAATGGCGTGTTTGTCGAGAAACGCCGTTGGCGAGGTGGCCGCGCGAGGCTCTTGCTGCGGGTCGTTCCGATTAGGATCGAGGTGCCAACGAGAGGATCGGCGTGGGCTCGAACCCTGTGCAGACAGTAGCCATCGTTGCTGCGGCGATGTCGCTTGCGGTGGCGCTGGTTCTGGTGCTCCGTGCCAGGCCAAGAGCCGGAGTGTTGGTCTGGACGATTGCCATGTTCTTCGTGCCGATCTGGGTTCAGGTGAATGCGTTCGGCGTGACTGTCTCGGCCATAACTGCGGTGACGGCGCTTGCCGTCGTCGCGGGAGGGTGGAGAGACGCTCGGTGGACGAGCATCGATACCGTAATCGTGGTCTTCGTTGCTACCTTGCTGCTCGCGCGCGTGCTGGGCCACTCAGAGAGTGGTCATCTTCGACAGATCTTGTTCATGTGGATTATTCCCTATATCTGGGGGCGAGTGATACTCCAACGGGTTCCGGAATCGTGGATCGCGGCATGCATAAGCGCGGCAGCGTTGATCGTGGCGGTCTTGGCAATCGGAGAATTCGTGACTGGGGTTAACTTGTTCTTGTCGATACCCGGGGCGCAGTCGTCAGTATGGGGCGGGCTAAGAGAGCGCGCAGGGCTCATGCGTGTGGAGGCCGGTTTTGGTAACTCGATTGCGCTTGGCGGTGCGCTTGCGATATCGACCAGCTTTGTGGTCATCACAAAGTGGCCAACTTGGTTGCGCGCCGTCGTGCTTGTGGTGATCGGGTCGGCGACCGTCTTGACGTTCAGCAGGTTGGGAATTCTTGGATACGCACTCACACTCGTGCTGGCAGTCTTTCTGCTTCGCAAGCAGGCTGGCTCGGCTCTGCGATGGATCGTTGTCGGTGTTCTCGTGGTTGCCCTCGCAGGAATCTTTCCGGTGTTGCTCCGGATCTTCGGTGAGGCGGGCGCCGAAGCGGAGGGAAGCGCCGACTACCGTGTAGATCTCGTCTCCTTGTTGAACTCCATGGTGTTCGTCGGTATATCACCCGACCACCAGGTGTTGGCGACCGGTGTCGAGTATTGGGGGCAGTTCCGGTCCATTGACAGCGCGCTGATCCTCTTAGGTCTCCAGTTTGGACTCGTACCGCTCGCTGTCACGATCGTCTTGATCATTTCATTGGTAGTGGGAGTCTGCCGAGCTCCCTCGGCCGCAAACGTTGCACTCCTAGCACAGATTCCCGCGTTCGCAACGGTCGCGCTCATCACGCAGTACGCCGCGTTTGTGTGGTTTGTTGCAGGTCTCGCAGTAGCGACTTATGCTCTCGAGCGGCGTCGTCCTGCGACAGCTGGGGCGGACACGGCGTCGATCGCCCACCGGTCGTTGGAAGGTTCTTCGCTATTCTGAGTGGACGGTCAGTCGAATGGCGGCGCTGGAAGCTCTTGGGGGTTGGTTAAGTCCATGGATGTGAAGCCGCAGGTCGCTCCTTCTCGAATCATTGGGCGTCTCATCCGCGGGTGGTGGATTCTCTTGGCGACCGCATTCGTCGGCGCCGTACTGTCGTTCGGATACTCAAGTCTTCAGACGCCAATCTTCGAGTCGACCGCCTCCTCCTACTTCTCCATGCGATCGGCCACGAGTGGCTCCGACATTAACCAGGGCTCCGCCTATACCCAGAACCAAATGCTGTCGTTCGCCCAGTTAGCGATGTCATCGATGGTGCTCGACGAAGTGCGAGAACAACTCGATGTGAACTTGACGAATTCTCAGATCCGCAGCATGACGTCGGTAGCCATACCGCAGGACACCGTGACGCTCGATGTGACCGCGGCGTCCAGCGATCGTCAGTTTGCCGCGGATATGGCTAATAGTATCTCGAAAAGTCTTTCCAAGGCGGTCGACGTAGTCGCGCCAAAGGACGACGCTGGGAACGCAACCGTCGTGGCGCGCGTAATACAGCCTGCGGAGCCCGCCATATACCAATCCTCTCCGAACAAGCAACGAGATGCTCTTCTTGGAGCCTTCGCGGGCTTGCTCATTGCGGGACTAGCAATAACAGCATGGGCGCTGCTCGACACCCGGGTCCGAAATGAAGAAGTCCTCCGGCGGGTTACGGACCTACCCGTCCTCGGGTCTGTTCCAACATCAAAGAGCCGTGGCGGCGTGCCGACGATGGTCGCCGAGACTAACGGTCCGAATGCGGAGGCGTATCGCAGCGTGAGATCAAGTCTCGTGTTCGCCGCTGTAGGACACGATATCAACGCTATTGCTGTGACTTCCTCAATTCCGGGTGAAGGTAAGACGACGACAGCCGTGAATCTTGCACTAACCTACGCGGAAGCGGGTGCGAGCGTTCTCCTGGTCGATGCCGACCTCAGACGGCCCATGGTGGCCAGTTCTCTTGGGCTCGAGAACGCTGTGGGCCTTACAACGATGCTCGTGGGCGCTGCAAACTTCGAGGAGGCTCGATTGCAATGGGGCGACTCACGGGTGTTTGTCTTGCCTGCGGGAGAGATTCCACCGAATCCCGCTGAGCTACTGGCTTCAAGAAAGATGCGGGAGCTACTGACGGAACTGCGGAGCGAATACGACATCATGATCGTCGACACTGCGCCCCTCATGTCTGTGTCAGACGCGACCATCATCACGCCATTGATGGACACGACAGTCATCGTTGCGGAAGCATATCGGGTCCAAGAGGCCCAATTGGCTCGCTCGCTGTCGGCCCTTGCCGCGGTGCGGGCTCAAGTCGCTGGGGTGCTCCTCAACAAGATCCGACGCCCGCGCCGCAGCTACTCCAACTACTACTACGCGCCGAATCGCGACGGAGAGCGTGAGAGCCGCGAAGCGATGCGCAAGCATCGTCGCGGATACGCTGGAGATCGTCGCCGCGGCTGAGTCCATTAATGTCGTGGGATCTCGCATGACACCTGGCGTCATTGCATGTGCCAGTGGCTATCGTTAAACACCAGCCGTGTGAGAGTTTCCTGATAGCGGCTGGTGGAGTGGCGTTGCGCCATCGTGTTGCGAGTTGCTGATACACCTTCGCGCATCTCATGCCACCGGGCTGAGATGGCTTCCACCGCGTCGGCGAGGGCGGCAGCTGAATTCGGCGCCACGCGATATACGGTTCCGACTCCCGCAGTCGCTTCCCTAAGTCCAGAAGTGTCACTCACGATCACAGGACGCTCGCCGAGCGCTCCCTCGATGGCAGTATTGCCGAATGGCTCGTCATATCTGGATGGAACGACAAAGATGTCGCAACTCTCAACGAAGCTCCACACGTCGGCGCGGAAGCCGTACATTTTGACACGACGCTCTAGGCCGGCCCGAGCGATGGCCTCATGGAGACTTTCCTCGAACCATTCATACCCTTCGAACGTCGAACCCACGATTGCGAGAGATGCGGCAACCCCCCGGGAGTCGAGGATCCGCAATGCATCGATGACGAGATCAGGGCCCTTGCGAGGGGATAGCCGGCCCACGTAAAGGAGTCTAGGTCCAGGTATGAGTTGCTCGCGAAGTGGCGTGACAACGGTGGGCCCCGACACCGCATTAAGAAGGACGACAGAGCGCGAAGTCAGTCGCTTGTACGTCGAAGCCATAACTTCTCGGCTGAACGCGCTGTTGACGATCACTTGGTGGGCGAATAATGCGGGCGTGTACAGAGCCTTTTTGATAATCCTGGACGCAGATGCTTCACCTTCATGCACGTGGAGCACAACGCGAGCGCCCCGCAATCGGGCGAGAACGGGCCACAGCGGAAGGGTGATTGTACTGACGTAGACGACGGCGGGGTTCTCCTGACGGAGTAGCCGCCAGCTAGCTCGGAAGCCTTTCCATGCCGTGAGAAAGAACTCCGGCCAAGCTCGCGGCTTGATGAGACGCTTGCGTAGCACGAACTGGGGAGCGATTGTGACTTCTGCTCCAGCGGCGCGTAATCGCTCGGCCAGAGGACCCTCTGCTGGTGCTGATACGATGACGCGTCGGCCATCGTCCAGGAACGCGATGACGCTGTCCAGCAGTACGCGGTCTGAACCGTACAATTCCATCCCGGGGTGGGCGACGACCACGGTGCGAGATGTGACCACGAACGACGCTCCTTTCGGCGATCCGCCTGTTGCGCTGATGGGCGGGCCCTGTCTCAAGTGTGCCAGAAAAGCCGCCAGCGCCCGGGCTGGACTAACCTCTCTTTAGGGAAGGATTCCGAGGGATCGCGTGTGAGCTATCGTCTGCTATTTGTCTGCACCGCCAATGTATGCCGTTCGCCGCTGATGGAGTTCACGTTCTCAAGCTGCCTCGATGATGTCGATCGTTGGTCGATTGATAGCCGCGGGACGAACGTCACACGACAGAGTTCAATGTGTTCGCGGGGGCGGTCCCTGATCACGGTGCCGCGAGTGTCTCATCTTGCCGACCGCCATCTGTCTGCCGCCGTGACTGCAGCAGATCTGAAGGCCGCTGATCTCGTGGTCACTGCATCGAGGGAAGAGCGTTCCAATCTTGCCCGTGTGCTGCCGTCATCGCGGCCGTACACCTTTACCTTGAGAGAAGCGCTAGCTCTTGGCGAGGCTAATTCTCGCGTTGAGTCTTCGCAGAAGATTGACGTTGCCTCTCTGCTGGCAGGTTACGCCGCGATCCTGAATTCCCGTAGAGGCTCCGTCGTGCCGCCTCGGTCGCCGCGATTCCTGTGGGGTGAGAGGGTGAACCCGATGGATACTCCTGACGTTCACCATTCTCGACCTTATCGGCACAGCGCCGTACTCGAACGGGTGCGGGATGACACTCAGATGTTGCAGCAGCGGATCGCAACTTTCATCAGACAACGAAGCTGATCAAGAGTCTGAAACGTGGTGAGGAGTGCCCTTGAACTCCGCATCAGTTCGTCGTGCCTTTCGTCCATATTGGTGGGTCGATGCTCCCTGGCGCAACGACAAAGCCAAGCGCTCGTAGTCGGCGGCCACGTCGTCCCAGCGGAATGCAGCAACCGCACGTTCGCGCAACGCCCTTCCGACGCTGGCGATGTTGGCTGAATCTGCTTCGGCCGAGTGGAACGCAGCTGGAAGGTCCGCAGACTTCTTAAAGAACCAACCGTGTCCCGCTAGCACCTCACGGTTAAAGTGCACGTCGTAGGCGATCACGGCCGTGCCAGCACCCATGGCGCGAAGCAGCGAGGGATTCGTGCCCCCGACCGAGTGACCGTGGACATAAGTGAGAGCGTGGGCGTAGAAGGCATCGAGGAGGTCTTGGTCGTACACCCCGCCGAGGAGGTGAATGCGCGGGTCAGCCGCCGCTAGACGTGTGATGCGCTTCGTATAGTCGGCGCTGTACGGAGCTGAACCGATTACGACGAGAGGCAGCTTCGCATCGCCGCCCGTATATCCCTCGACGATCTCCAGCACGTGGTTCTCCGGCTCGAACCGGGCCACGACGAGGTGATACCCCCAGGGCTCGAACCCGTACTCACGGATGCCGGTAGCGTCGGCATCGCGAAGCACCGGGGCGCCGTAGCGAATGAGCGAGGTGGGCATGCCGAACTGGTGCTGGTAGTACTCAGCGATCCCGGGTGCGTCAGCGATGAGGGCGTCCGCTGCACGGACACCGAACTGCTCGGCCCAGCGATAGTACGCGCGGCCGCGCGGGCCCCACTTTGAGCGCTTCCACTCCAGCCCGTCCATGTGCAGCGCAACGGGAATGCCACGAGCGCGCAGCAACGGAAGGAATGGAGCGTTCGCGGCGTTGAAGACGAACGCGACGTCAGGCCGTGCCTTGACGACCGCATGTGCCGTTGACAGTGCCGTGTGGGTCAGCGTCTCGAGCTGCTTGATCGGGAGGGCCGGGAGGTGGACCGTTCGCATTCCCAAGTAAAAAGGCGCCTTCACTTCGGCGCCCCGGGTATAGACCACGAGCCTGTGACCACGCGCCACCAGACGTCGCCCGACTTCTTCAATAGCGGTCTCGAATCCACCATATGCGGCAGGCACGCCGCGGGTGCCGATCATCGCAATCCGCAGAGGTATGCGGGTCTGCGCAGCGGGGTTCTCCTCCCGAGAGGGTACTGGTACGGGCGTCATCGCGCCTTAGTATGCCCCATTCGGCGCCACCATGGCTCTCGCGGTGCGCCACATTATCATCAGGTCGGTCATCACGGACCAGTTCTCCACATACCGCAAGTCAAGACGAATGCTCTCTTCCCAGGACAGATCACTCCGTCCGCTGACCTGCCAAAGACCAGTGATCCCGGGCTTGATGAACAGTCGGCGCGAGACGTCGCGGTCGTACTCCTCTACTTCGGTCGGCAGAGGCGGTCGCGGTCCCACCACGCTCATGTCGCCGGTGAGGACGTTCCAGAATTGCGGCAGCTCGTCGAGCGAGAACTTGCGGAGCACCGCGCCGATACGCGTGACGCGGGGGTCGCGCTTCAGCTTGAACAGCGGCCCAGAACCCTCGTTCGCAGACTGTAGCTCGGCGAGCCGTGCTTCGGCGTCGACGACCATGGTGCGGAACTTGAGGATCTTGAACTCTGTGCCGTCGCGGCCGATCCGCGTCTGGCGGAAGAAGATCGGGCCCCGGTCCTCAAGCTTGATCAGCAGCGCCAGCGGCAGGCCGACGATCACGATCGGGATAAGTGCGAGGGTCGCCACTGCGAGGTCCATCATTCTCTTGAGTGCATGGCGTGCGCCCTCGAATTCGGGAATCTTCACCTGGATGAGTGGAACACCATCGACTGGACGCAGCGAGATACGCGGCCCGGCGACGTCGGCCAGCCGGCTGGACAGGATCAGCTCGGATGCCGTGCCCTCCAACTCCCACGAGAGGCGCTTGATGAACTGTGGGTCGCCGTCCGGCTGGCTGGCCACGACGACGGAATCGGCCTCGAGATCGCGCGCCCGACGAGCGACTGTCACTGTGGTTCCTACAACGGGGAATGAACGTCCGTCGACAACAAGGGACTCGGCGGAGCCATCTGCGAGAGCGGCGCCGACAATCGAAAACGCGCGGCATGGGTCGTGCAAGAGCTGGCGAATCACGTATTCAACGTCGTCACGCGAACCTGTCACCAGGGTACGCGCCGCATAGTTTCCGTGTGCGCGGCGACGGATCAACCAGCGCCGCCACATCCAGCGCCCGGCCAGCGCCACCACTAGCCCCAAGGGAAGCGCCACCAGTAACTGCATGCGTACGCCGTGCCACTGGAAGATCACGAAGCTCATCGCGACGATGCCGAATGCAAGCCCGGTCGCATGTGCCACCCGCTTATATTCTGTTGCACCCGAGCCGAGTACCCCTGAGGAGCGGGTTCCAAAGAGCGAGAGGACCGCAAACCAAATAGACGCGGTCATCGCGCCGACTCCCGCGAGCGCACTCAGAGTCGCAGTCTGAGGGTCGAACCAATTGCTGGCGAGAGTGGCGAACGAGGTCACCAGGGCGACGATCGCGGCATCGGTGATCGTCAAACGGCGGCGCAGGCGACGTTCCCACAGACGTCGGCGTTCGAGCGACGGCTGCAGGCGGGGAGCCGCCGCCTGCGCGGCCTGCTCGTGAAGTGAGGTGGTCGCCAGTGGGAACGGCGTGATGCGCGCTCGCCCGCCCTGTGGCTTCGATTCGAACAAGGTGACGGACGACACCCCGAACGCCGCGTGTGTCGTCGCCTTCTCGATGGCCGTAACGGATTGCACGTCGACGGCAGTCACTTTGCGCACCCCCAGATGCGCACGCGCTTGCGCGCGTCCCCAATAGACATTCGCTCCCCAGTAATGCCTGAGTGACCGCGGTCACCCGATTTCCCCAGTTATGACCTGCGTCCCAACGCAGATCGTGTTGCAGCATCCCACTGCCGCAATATGTTTGCCACCCTACACTCTGCTGGGCATACAGCCAAGGGGTTATCGGCAGCGGAGATCGGTCACTGACACTTCGGTGAGTCCCTGGCGATCTCGGGGCTCTGCATCATCGGTGTGTGGACGATCACGGGCCTGACGTCTCCGGTCGCACCGGCGATGAAACGGAACTCCACCGACTTCGCCTCGCCGGGCTTGAGGAGTACCGTCGCGGTCGTCGTGGGGAAACCCGCCTCGACAACGGCGGGGGCATGGATCGTCTTTCCGTCTGCGGTTACCGCGGCGACTGAGCCGTTTGCCGGGGCGGAAACTACGACTATCGTCCGGATCTGACCGGGCGGTGTTCCATGGACGCCACCGCCCGTCACCCATCCGGAGTATCGGGTCGCGGCGTCTGCGGGCGCGTTGTTCTTGAGAGTGACGGTGATTGTGACGTCTTGGTGGCCATCGGATCGGCATAGGACGCTGCCGGTCGTGATCGTGGTCGCGAGGAATCGGTCCATCTTGCTGCCGGTCGCATCACTGAGATATACCGCGTACGCATGCTTGCCGGCCGCCCGGTGTCGTGCGGCTGGGCCGCCGAGCATGCCGGCTCCTAGAACCGCCTCCTCATCTTGTGCCCTGCTCCACGCGGAGATCCGGCCCTGAGCGAGCGGTGTCTGCAGAGCCGTGACGAACGCAGCAGGATTCTCAGCGGCGCCTGTCGCCTTGGCGAAGACGGCCTTGGCGATCTTCGTGAAGTAGGCGTCCTGTTGTTCAGCGTCCAGTGTGAGGTAGGGGGTGACCAAGATGTTCTTGACCGCGTTGTCGGCGGTGAGGGTGATGTTGCCGGCATCAATCGGGCCGGTGGCCTTGATAATCGCCCGCAGTACAAATGCGTCGATTGAAACGACGAGGTCGGGCTTTGTGCCGGCGTACTTGTGCCACCAAGCGGACACGAGCTCGGCAGTCACCGTGAAGTCGGCGGGGCTCGTCGTGTTCTGGATGTAGCGACCTACGACGTCTCCATAGAGAGTCGTGGTCGACTCGGGGACGTCGGCTATCGGCGTCTTCGTGGGCGGGAATGTGACATCGCTCGCGACTCTGTTCAGAGTGACACGACCGCTATCTGCTGTCAGATCGAGAAGCGAACCGTTGATGCCGCCCCCGGTGCGCAGCTCGGCGTTGTTCTGCACGATCATGAGAATGTGCCGCTTCTTGTCGGCGCCGAGCAGCCCCGGAGCGATCTTCGCGAACGGTGCGGTGTCGTGCACGATCGTCGCGGCCTGATCGTTGATCTTCTGCAGCTGCCGGGCGCCGTCGCCGACCGCGGGGATCGTCTCGTCGAGGTCGAGGGCGGCGAACTCGCGCGTGCCGGCCTGCAGCGCGGCATCCACCCCCTGCAGCGTCTTCGCGACCTTCTGCAGCGTGGCGACGTCGATTCCGCCCTTGCCGTCACCCAGGTGCGGCAGTTCGCTCATCAGGGGCAGCGCGAGGTCGTTGACCAGCACGTCGAGCTGCGACGACGAGACGCGCGCCGCGGCGAGGTTCGGGCCGAGCACGGGCACGACCTCGGTCGCGCGCCAGATCGGGTCGCCGGTCAGGGCATCGGCCCGCTGCACGTGCGGGGCCACCTCGTCGGCGACCTTGGCGAGCGTGCCGAGATCGCCGTCGCCGACGGCCTGCCGCAGCTCGTCGATGTGGGCGGTGACCTGGTCGATCTCGCTCTTGGCCATCAGGGCTCGCACGCCGACCCAGGCGAGGGCGGCGAGCACGACGACTATGGCCGCCGCCAGGCCGAGAACGAGCCAACGCGCGCGCACGCCACGGACCACCGGACTCCCCATTCCCACTCCCGGCGCGACCCCACTCGCTCTGCGGAAGTGAGTTCGAAGTCTATCGGCGCACTCGACCGGAGGCCACTCTGCGAAGGCGGCAGAGTGCGTTCGCTGAGTGTTTACCCAGCATCTTGGCTTGTCCCCCAAATGGGGGACAAGCTTCACGCTAGAGTGACAGCGGCAGTGACTGGGGATCTGCCGCAGAAGACGCCTGGAACGGGTTCGACTGGGGAGTCCGGTTCACGGCGTCTTCAACACGTCCGCTTGAATCCCGATCGAGTGCGAAGGCGTGGGTGCCGCGGAGACTGCTTCGCACAGAGGGCGCGGCACCCACTCGTCACGAGACGTTACGCGCGGGGCCGTCTGGGGAACGGCACACAGACCGAGCTGGGGACTCGATGCGCGACGACTTGCGACTGTATACAGGTTAGTTGCACAAGGCTTGCGCGGTGTGGCCATCGGCGCGCGTGTGCCGTGCTCATATGAGGCGTGTGGGCGCCGAGTCCTTTCTCGGCTACAGTGATGGAGCACACGTACTGGGGACGTGCAGCGAAGGATCTGCGACGAAGAGCAACTGGGGAGTTGGGCTGTCGCACCTTCACCGATCGACCCGAGGCGACGCGATGTCGCGGGTGCCGCGGAAGCTCGATCGAACAGCCGATGCGGTGCCCGCGCGGCATCGCCGTCGATGTGTGCGACGCGTCGTCCCTCCCGGATGCGCCGCGGTGCACGGCTTCGGTCGTGCACCCGGCGCAGACAGGGGCCCGGCCCGGCGATCGCCGCGGCCCGGGCCCCTCCCCCCCCGGAGTCAGGAACGGCCCGCCCCGCCCCAGCCGGGTGCGACCGTCCCACAGGACATCGAAGCAGCAGAGTGCGACATTCGCGGTCCGGAAACATCCGGACGGGAATCTCCGGAAAACTCGTACCGGTCCTCACGGGGTGGGGATGCCGCGGGGCGATGTTGTGGTGCTGTGGTATGAATTGACCGCGCTCGAGGATGAGCGCGTTCTCATGATCTCAGGCAGGTTCTTTCCGACAGGAGCCCCGCAACGATGGCACGTGACGTGGACACCGACTCGCCCTCTGACTCGATCGGGCGGTTCGCCGCCGATCTGCGTGCGTTGCGGTTGGATGCCGAGAGCCCGACCCTCGCACGGCTGCAGAACGATGCGGGCATCTCCAAGAGCGTGCTGTCAGAGGCCTTCGCGGGGCGGCAGCTGCCGTCGGCCCGCACGGTCGACCGCCTCGTGCGGGCGCTCGGCGCGGACGCGCCCGCGTGGGTGCGGCGGCGGGATGAGCTTGCCCGCGCGGGAGCTGCTGCTGCGGGTGCTGAGGGTGCTGTCGGTTCGGGGAGCGCGGGTTCTGCGGGTGCGGGTTCGGGCGGCGCGGGGACTGCGGGCGCAGGGGACGGGGCGGATGCGGCATCCCTCGTTCTCAACGGACAAGATGCGGTCGCGGCATCCACCCCCACTTTCGTCGCGCCGGTCGGCACGATGCGCCGGCGGACGGCCTTTCTGCTGATTGCGGCGGCGTTCGTGGTGGGCATCCTGGTCGCGGGCGGTGTCAGTCTGGGCGTCAGTGCGACGGCGGTGTCGCAGGCGCGCGCCGACGGGGCCGCGGCCGCACGGCACGAGCTCACCGATTCGCCGGTCAACCCGCGCGCGCAGATCAACGTGCACAACGGCGTCGACCCTGCGATGACGCCGTGTGTGAACGACGCCGAGGTCGCGACGTCGGCGTCGCGCGCGCACAACACGCTGATCGAGATCATCTGGTCGAACAAGTGCTACGCAGGCTGGGCGCGCATCACGCGTTACGACGAGAAGTTCTCGGGCAACTCGATGACGGTCGCGATCTATCCGGAGACGGCGGCGCAGGGCCCTGACCGGCAGAGCGCGACCGAGCCGAACGTCGAGAGCGCGTACACGACGCTCGTGGTGCGCCCGACGCCGCAGACGCGGCTGTGTGCGGTCGGCGTGATCACCCTCGACGGCGAGAGCATCGACCTGGGCGAGCCGCTCTGCACCTGATGTTTCACGCCCCGAGGTCGCGCAGGATCATCGCGACGAGCTCGTCGGTCGTGACATCAGCGGTGACGCGCGTCTCGGCGAGGCGGGGGAGCGGCTGCCATCCGTCGTACCAGTCGCGCAGCTCGTCTTCGCCGAACTCGGCGCGCAGCGGTCGCGCCGCGTGCCGCCGGATCGTCTCGTCGAGCGGGACGTCGAACGCGTAGACGCGGTTGATGCCGGCATGGTCGCTCGCAAGGTCTTCTAGCGCGTCGGCGTAGTCGCGCAGGGTGAAGATCCCGTCGAGGATGACGTCGTACCCGCGACCGAGCGCCTGGCGGGCGGTCGCGATGATGATCGCCGCCGCATCGGCTGAGCGCTCGATCTTGTCGTCGCCGTGCAACAGCTCGCGGCGGAAGTAATCCTGGTGGATCAGCGCCGTCTTCGGCCCGAGCAGGGGCCGCAGGGCGAGTGCGGCGGTCGTCTTGCCCGACGCCGACGGCCCGCGCAGAACGATGAGACGAGTGGATGCTGCGCCGGTGGGCATCTGCCCATCTTGGCGCGGTGGGGCGCTCCGTGTCGGAGTGTGTCGTGGCGGGCGGGGCGTGGGCAGGGGCGGCGCGTCTATTCGCCCGCGATGCTTCGGTCGTCACGGATTGCCGTTTTTCGCGGATGAGTTGGTCATCTGCGAGGACTGAAGACCACGCCCGCTCGTTCGGTCGTCACGGATTACCGCTTTTCGTCGGTGAAGCCGTCATCTGTGACGACCGAACGGGCCGCGGCATCCATCGTCCGATTCAGCGTCGGCGTAGCGGCGAGTGCCGCCACGCCGATACGGTCGTAGCATCGTTCGCCGGCGAGAGGGCAAAGCAAAACCCCCGCCATGTAGAAGCTAGGCGAGGGTTTCTGGGGCCATTGTAATGATGGTCCGTGTGGCTCCGACGGGCGTCGATCCCGTGACCTCACGATTTTCAGTCGTGCGCTCTACCAACTGAGCTACAGAGCCGTGCGGCATACCTGCCGCATCTAAACGAAAGGCCCTTCGAAAAGGGCCCGTCGCTCGGAGCGACCCTGACGGGACTTGAACCCGCGACCTCCGCCGTGACAGGGCGGCACGCTAACCAGCTGCGCTACAGGGCCATACTTGTGAAATTGTATCGGAAGAGTGACCCCAACGGGATTCGAACCCGTGCTACCGCCGTGAAAGGGCGGCGTCCTAGGCCGCTAAACGATGGGGCCGGATGAATCCTCGCCCTCGCAGGCTTGGTCTCACGCTTGCCGACGCTCAAGCATAAGAGATTCCCGCGCGAATCGCCAATCCGACCGGGGAGTTCACGCGTCCCGGGCGTGTCCGGGCTATGGCGCCCGCGCGTGCGCTGGTTCAGCAGGCAGTTTCTGCGGGTGCGCGGCGTGCAGACCCGCAGAACGTGACGGCCGAAATCGGGGGCGTCGGTTCGGCAGTCAGCATCTGCAGCCCGAGCAAGGCGGGCCCCGCAGAAAGCGACTGCCGAACAGGAAGAGAGCGACGGCCGAACCGAAGGGGACGAGGGATGCCGCAGCCCGCGCCGCGGCGAAGCGTGGCGCGCAGCATCCTGAGCCGCGCCATCCCGAGCCGTGACCCAGCCCGCGACCCGCGGCATCCCGAACCGCGTCCGCCCGCCGACTCCGCATCCGCACCTAACCCACACGCCGCGACGGCCGATGGTGTGAAGCAGCCACCGAATAGGGGGGTGGTCGAACCCGGTGTGCTGCGGCATGCCATGCGCGTCGGCCGGCTGCGGTATCCCGAACCGCACCGGCCGATGCGATCACACAACGGGATCAAACGACCCGCGCCGTGCCTCCTTCTCTACGGGGAGGAACGCGCGCATGATGGGGTGTATCCGCGGTCGGCGTTAACACCCGAAGCTGTGAATGCTGTTGCAAATGTGAAAACTGTTGCTACCGTGGAAACGACTGTGCCGTAGCCCGACGCGCGCACAGGGGAGGGAAGCCGGGTGATCGACGACCGATCGACAGACTCCGAAGAGTGCGGGTGCGCACCTTCGGAGCGCGAACGTCGGGCGCTATGGCCTGACCTGAAGACCGTGACGCGGCGCAGTGCGCTGGCGATCGGCATCCTCGGCGTCGCCGCGGCCGGCGTGGTCGCAGCACCCCGCCTTCCGGCGGCGTTCGCCGCCGACTACCCCTCGTGGGACGACGTGCAGCGCGCCAAGGGCAACGAATCGGCGAAGTCGGCCGAGATCAGCAAGATCGAGACCCTGATCGCCAATCTGAAGGCGGCGGCAGCGGCTGCGCAGCAGAAGGCCGAAGCCGCCGGTGACGCGTACTTCCAGGCGCAGCAGGACTACCTCGACGCCGCGCGCCGCGCCGACGAGCTGCAGTCGCAGGCCGACAAACAGGCGAAGAAGGCCGACGAGGCCGCAGACAAGGCCGGTCAGGTCGCCGCCCAGCTCTACCGCTCCGGCGGCGACAACGCGTCGCTCGAGCTCTTCCTCTCCGGCTCGGCGAAGGGCGCCGACGACCTGCTCGCGCGCCTGGGCACGATGGACAAGCTGCTCGACGCCAACCAGAGCGTGTACGCCGAGGCCGTCTCGGCGCGCGACTCGGCACAGAGCCTCAGCGACCAGGCCAAGGCGCAGCGCGAAGAGCGTGACAAGCTGCAGAAGATCGCCGAGCAGAAGATGGTCGAGGCGCAGGATGCCGCGCAGGCCGCCCAGTCGGCGGTCGAGACGCAGGACGCCCACCTCGAAGACCTCGAGGCGCAGCTGGCCGCGCTCCACGACAAGACGAGCAAGACGGTCGCCGACTACAAGAAGGGCGTCGAGGTCCGTCGCCAGCAAGAGATCGCCCGCAAGAAGCGCGAGGCCGAGGCACGCCGCAAGGCGGCGGCGGCAGCGGCCGCGGCGGCCAAGCGGAACAACAGCTCATCCGGCGGGGGCTCCTCGAGCGGCGGCGGCGGGGGCGGCTCCGGCTGGGTGCGCCCCAACCACGGCTGGCAGAGCTCAGGCTACGGCTACCGCTCGGTGCAGTGCACGAGCGGCTACTGCTCGAGCAGCTTCCACGAGGGCGTCGACCTCGCCGACAGCTGCAGCAGTAACATCTACGCCGCGCACTCGGGCACCGTCGTGTATGCCGGCTACAACGGCGGCTACGGAAACTACGTGCGTATCGACCACGGCGGCGGCATCGCCACCGGCTACGGGCACATCCGCAACGGCGGCATCTTCGTCAACTACGGGCAGCACGTCAGCGCCGGTCAGGTGATCGCCAGCGAGGGCAACACCGGCAACTCCTTCGGCTGCCACCTGCACTTCGAGGTGTACGTGAACGGCCGCATCGTGAACCCGATTCCGTTCATGGCCGCGCGCGGAATCTCGGTCTGACTTCTTCCGCAACGAAACAGGGGGTGGATGCCGCGGCATCCACCCCCTGTTTCGTTCGGTGTCAGTGGCTCTCGAAGCGCGCGGCGGCCTCGTCGACCAGGCGCTCGGCCTCGGCCGCGCTCGCCCACTCGTCGACCTTGACCCACTTGCCCTCTTCGAGGTCCTTGTAGTGCTCGAAGAAGTGCGAGATCTCCTTCTTCGTGTGCTCGGGGATGTCGTCGACGTCCTGGATGTGGGCCCAGCGCGGGTCCTTCGCCAAAACCGCGACGACCTTGTCGTCGCCGCCGGCCTCATCGGTCATGTGCAGCACGCCGACCGGGCGCACGGTGACGTGCACGCCGGGGAACAGCGTCTGGTCGAGGAGGACCAGCACGTCGAGCGGGTCGCCGTCTTCGCCCAGCGTCTTGTCGAAGAAGCCGTAGTCGGCGGGGTAGCCGAACGACGTGAACAGGATGCGGTCGAGGTGGACGTTGCCGGTCTCGTGGTCGACCTCGTACTTCACGCGGCTGCCGCGCGGGATCTCGATGACGGCGTCGTACGCGCCCATGCTTGTGCTCCTTCGGTGACGGGAATTCCGCGGACCAGCCTAGTCGGGTGGCGTCCGCCCCGCGGCCGGTCGCTGTGCGAGCGCAGCGAGGCCGCTCAGGGACCAGTGTTCCGCGAACCCGGCTACGGTGAGACGGTGGAGCATCGCCCGAGCCTCGACCCCTCCGTCGCGCAGACGCGCTCGGCCGTACGGCAGGCGCTCGCCGAGATCCGGCCCGGCGCGGTCGTCGTCGCCCTCTCGGGCGGCGCCGATTCGCTCACCCTGGCCGCCGCGACCGCGTTCGAGGCGCCCAAGCGCGGCATGACGCTGATCAGCGCGACCGTCGACCACGGCCTGCAGGCAGGATCCGCCGAGGTCGCCGAGACCGCGGCCCGCCAGGCCGAAGAGCTCGGCTTCGACGCCCGCATCGAACGCGTCGATGTCGGCACGGACGGCGGGCCCGAGGCCGCGGCCCGCACGGCGCGCTACGCGGCGCTCGCGCGCGTGGCCCGCGAGGTCGACGCCGCGGCGGTGCTGGTCGCGCACACCCTCGACGACCAGGCCGAGACCGTGCTGCTGGGCCTTGCCCGCGGATCGGGTGCCGGCAGCCTGCAGGGGATGGCCGCGGCATCCACTCTCCAGGGTGTTCCGCTGCTGCGGCCGTTGCTCGCGCTGCGGCGCGAGACCACCCGCGCGGCCTGCGCGGCCCAGGGGCTCGAGCCGTGGGACGACCCGCAGAACGCCGACTCCTCTTATATGCGCGTGCGCGTGCGCGAGCGCGTGCTGCCGGTGCTCGAGGCCGAGCTCGGGCCGGGCATCGCCGAGGCGCTGGCCCGCACGGCGGAACAGGCGCGCGAAGACGCCGAGGCGTTCGCGGCGATGGTCGACGAGACGATCGAAGACATCGTGGAGCACGCCGAGGCCGGCATCTCGGTGTCGGTGCCGGCGCTGGCGGCGAATCCGGCGGCGCTGCGGCACCGGATCATCCGGCACGTGGTGGCCAGCGAGTTCGGGCAGAGCCTGACCCGCGCGCAGACGCTCGAGGTGGCCCGGCTCGTGACCGACTGGGCGGGACAGGGTCCTCTCGACCTGCCGGGATGCACGGCGCGCCGGGTCGGGACGCGGATCGTCTTCACCGCGCGCTGAGGCGCGATGCGTACACTCGACGTATGCGTGCGACGGACATCTCCGACCAGATCACGACCACCCTCGTCACCGAAGAGCAGATCCAGGAGAAGCTGCGCGAGATCGCAGCCCAGGTCGCTGCGGACTACGAAGGCAAAGACCTGCTGCTGGTGGGCGTTCTGAAGGGTGCCGTCATGGTGATGGCCGACTTCGCCCGGGCCCTGCCGTACGTCGTGCCGATGGACTGGATGGCCGTCTCGTCCTACGGCAGCGGCACGAAGTCGAGCGGTGTCGTGCAGATCCGCAAGGACCTCGACACCGACCTGCACGACCGGCACGTGCTCATCGTCGAGGACATCATCGACTCCGGACTGACGCTGAGCTGGCTGCTCGAGAACTTCGAGTCGCGCGGAGCGGCCTCGGTCGAGGTCTTCGCCCTGCTGCGCAAGCCCGACGCCGCGAAGGTCCACGTCGACTGCAGGTACATCGGCTTCGACATCCCGAACGAGTTCGTCATCGGATACGGGCTCGACTACGACGAGCGCTACCGCAACGTGCGCGACGTCGCCGTGCTCGCGCCGCACGTCTACAGCTGAGGTGGCTTCCGCGCCCGGGACGGCGGGTGCGCCCGGTGAGCCGCCGGTTCGCGCGGCAGTCGCGGGCCGCAGCATCCACTCGTCTTGTTCAACAGTCAGTTCTGACGTGTGCCGCGCTCGCGCGGTTGCAAATAGCGACTGCCGAACACGACGCGCGCCGCGCTCCCTGTGTTCGGCAGTCAGCTCTTACCGGTCGGATGCGCCGACGGTTGCAGAAGGTGACTGCTGAACACGAGGAGGCCACGCGGGATGCCGCGGGCCGGCGCCGGCGCCGCCGCCCAGTCCGTGCCCCGACGCCGGGCCGCTGGTGCCTCGTCGGCCCGCCGCGCCCGCGCTGTACGCCGTGGGCGAATGCACAGACCCGGCAAAGCCGTGCGCGATACCCTGAAGCGACAGTCCGCGAGAGGCGGACAGCGACGAAAGGGCTCGGAGGCCGTCTCCGCACCATGGACTTCAAGAAGATCACCCGCAACCCGCTGCTGTATGTCCTGCTGATCGGGGTTCTGCTGATCGTGGGCTTCTCGCTCATCTCCAGCCTCAGCGGCGCGAAGCAGATCACCACCCAGCAGGGCCTGACGCTGCTCAAGGGCGACACCGTCACCAAGGTCGTCAACACCGACGGCGACCAGCGCGTGGACATGACGCTGTCCGAGGCCTTCGAGGGCTCGACCGAGGTGCAGTTCTACTACGTCGAGGCGCGCGCCGACCAGGTCGTGCAGGCGATCGACTCCGCGACGCCCAAGGACGGGTTCAACGACGCCGTGCCGCAGACGACGTGGTTCGACAGCTTCCTCTCGCTGATGCTGCCCATGCTGCTGCTGGGCGTGCTGTTCTGGATCCTGCTGGCATCCGCCAACGGTGGCGGCGGCAAGGTCATGCAGTTCGGCAAGTCGCGCGCGAAACTCGTGTCGAAGGAATCGCCCACCGTCACGTTCGCCGATGTCGCCGGCGCCGACGAGGCGATCGAAGAGCTGCATGAGATCAAGGACTTCTTGAAGGACCCGGCCAAGTTCCAGGCCGTAGGCGCCCGCATTCCGAAGGGCGTGCTGCTGTACGGCCCTCCCGGAACCGGCAAGACCCTGCTCGCGCGCGCCGTCGCCGGCGAGGCGGGCGTGCCGTTCTACTCGATCTCGGGTTCGGACTTCGTCGAGATGTTCGTCGGCGTCGGCGCGAGCCGTGTGCGCGACCTGTTCAACCAGGCAAAGGAGAACTCGCCGTCGATCATCTTCATCGATGAGATCGATGCCGTCGGCCGCCACCGCGGCGCCGGCATGGGCGGCGGGCACGACGAGCGCGAGCAGACGCTGAACCAGATGCTCGTCGAGATGGACGGTTTCGACCCCAAGGTCAACGTCATCGTCATCGCGGCGACCAACCGCCCCGACATCCTCGACCCGGCGCTGCTGCGCCCGGGCCGCTTCGACCGCCAGATCGGCGTGGACGCCCCCGACATGCAGGGTCGCCTGAAGATCCTGCAGGTGCACGGCCGCGGCAAGCCGCTCGCCGACGGCGTCGACCTCGAGGTCGTCGCCCGCAAGACGCCCGGCTTCACCGGCGCCGACCTGGCCAACGTCCTGAACGAGGCGGCCCTGCTGACCGCCCGCTCGAACGCGCAGCTGATCGACAACCGTGCGCTCGACGAGGCCATCGACCGCGTGATCGCGGGCCCTCAGCGCCGCACCCGCGTGATGAAGGACAAGGAGAAGCTCATCACCGCGTACCACGAGGGCGGCCACGCCCTCACCGCCGCGGCGCTGAACCACTCCGACCCGGTCACGAAGATCACGATCCTGCCCCGCGGCAAGGCCCTCGGCTACACGATGGTGATGCCGCTCGAAGACAAGTACTCGATCACCCGCAACGAGTTGCAGGACCAGCTCGCCTGGGCGATGGGCGGCCGCGTCGCCGAGGAGATCGTGTTCCACGACCCCACCAGCGGCGCCGCGAACGACATCGAGAAGGCCACCGACATCGCCCGCAAGATGGTCACCGAGTACGGCATGACCAGCGCGATCGGCCCGGTCAAGCTCGGCCAGTCGTCGGGCGAGGTGTTCATGGGCCGCGACATGGGTCACGGCCGCGACTTCTCCGACTCGCTCGCCGAGGCCGTCGACGAGCAGATGCGCGATCTGCTCGAGCAGGCGCACAACGAGGCCTACGAGGTGCTCAACGCCAACCGCGACATCCTCGACAAGCTGGCCCTCGCGCTGCTCGAGAAGGAGACGCTCGACCACACCGAGATCGCCGAGATCTTCACCGACGTGAAGAAGCTGCCCGAGCGCCCGCAGTGGCTCTCCAGCGATGAGCGCCCGGTGTCGGCGCTGCCTCCGGTCGAGATGCCGCGCCGCGGTGATGTCGGGGTCGCGGCATCCGTCGAGTCCGAGACCGCCGAGAAGGCGCACCGCCGCCGCCCGAGCCTGCCGCCCCGCCCCGCGACGGCCTAGGAGCGCGTCCATGGCCGTGGACCGTGAGCGCGTCCGCACGCTCGTGCGGGAGCTTCTCGTCGCCATCGGCGAAGAGCCCGAACGGCCGGGTCTGCGGCAGACGCCGCAGCGGGTGGCCGACGCGTACGCCGACTTCTTCTCGGGAGTGGGGGAGGATGCCGCAGCCCCCCTCGCACGCACGATCTCGGTGTCACACGGGCCGGCGCCCGACACCGTACCTTCCGGCGCGGTGATGCTGCGCGACATCCGCTTCCGCTCCATGTGCGAGCACCACCTGCTGCCGTTCGCGGGCCGTGCGCACATCGCGTACCTGCCCGGCGAGCAGGTGGTCGGGCTGGGCGCGCTGCCGAAGGTCGTCGACGTGCTCGCTGCACGCCCGCAGGTGCAGGAGCGGCTGGGCGAGCAGATCGCCGACACCATCGCCGGCGCGCTCGACTGCCGCGGCGTTCTGGTCGTGCTCGACGCCATGCACCAGTGCGTGACGATGCGCGGCGGCAAGCAGACCGACGCGTCGACCGTCACGATCGCCGCGCGCGGCGAATACACCGAGCCGGCCGCCCGCGCCGAGATCATCGCCCTGATCGGCAAGGAGAGCGCATGACCGTCATCATGGGTGCTGTGAACGTCACGCCCGACTCGTTCAGCGACGGCGGACGCTACCTGCAGACCGACGCGGCCATCGAGCACGGGCTGGCACTGCGTGCCGACGGCGCCGACATCCTCGACATCGGCGGAGAGTCCACGCGCCCCGGCGCCGCCCGCATCGACCCGTCCGAAGAGCAGCGGCGCGTGCTGCCGGTGATCCGCGAGCTGGCCGCCGCAGGCGCCGTGATCAGCGTCGACACCATGCACGCCTCCACGGCCGCCGCATCGGTCGAAGCCGGGGCATCCATCATCAACGACGTCGCCGGCGGACTCGCCGACCCCGACATGCTGCGGGTCGCGGCCGACCTCGAGGCCGAGATCATCATCAGCCACTGGCGCGGGCACTCCGACGACATGTATGCGCAGGCGGTGTACGACGACGTGGCGAAGGATGTCGCGAGCGAGCTCGTCGACCGGATCGACGCGGCGGCCGCCGCGGGCATCCCACCGGCGCGGATCATCCTCGACCCGGGCATCGGCTTCGCCAAGCGCGGGGCGCAGAACTGGGAGATGCTGCGCGGCCTGGACGCCCTGGTCGGCCTCGGTCCGCGCGTGCTGATCGGCACGAGCCGCAAGCGATTCCTCGCCGACCTGCTCGAGGAGGGTGACGCCGGCGAAGCGACCGAGCGCCGCCGCGACCTGGCGACCGCGGTGGCCAGCGTGCTCGGCGCGCAGGCCGGGGTCTGGGGCGTGCGCGTGCACGATGTGGCGGCGACCCGCGACGCGCTGCGGGTGTGGGAGGCCTGGAGGGGTTGATGACCGACGCACTCGACGAGATCACGCTGCACGGGCTGCGGGCCTTCGGGTATCACGGGGTCTTTCCGCACGAGCGGCGTGAGGGGCAGATCTTCGTGGTCGACGTGACGCTGCGCACCGATACGCGGGCGGCCGCGGCATCCGACGATCTTCTCGACACCGTGCACTACGGGGAGGTCGCCGAAGCGGTCACCTCTCTCGTCACGGGCGAACCCGTCGACCTCATCGAGACGCTCGCCGCACGCATCGCCGACGCACTGCTGGGCTTCGCCGGCGTGCACGAGGTCGTCGTCACCGTGCACAAGCCCGACGCCCCGATCACCGTGCCGTTCGACGACGTGACGCTGACCATCACCCGGAGGCGCGCATGAACCGCCGCCTCGCCCAGGGGTTCACGCCGCATCCGATCGGGACGCCGGTGGTGATCGCGCTGGGTGCGAACCTCGGTGACCGCGAGGCCACGTTGCGGGCGGCCGTCGACGAGCTGCGCGCGCTGCCGCTCACCGCCGACGTGCGTGTGGCCGCGCCGATCGAGTCGATCGCAGTCAAGCCGGAGGGGGTGGATGCCGCGGCCCCCCGCTATCTCAACACGGTGGCCACGCTCACGACCCGTCTCGCGCCCCGTGTGCTGCTGGACGCCCTGCACGACATCGAGAACCGGCACGGACGCGTGCGCACCGAGCGCTGGGGCGACCGCACGCTCGACCTCGACATCATCGCCTACGGGGACGTGCGCAGCGCCGACCCCGATCTGACCCTGCCGCACCCGCGGGCGGCCGAACGCGCCTTCGTGCTCGACCCCTGGCTCGCGCTCGATCCCGACGCCGAACTGCCGGGGCTCGGCCCCGTGTCGGTGCTGCGCGAGAGGCTGGGTGCATGAAGCGCACGGGGCCTGCATCGCTCATCGTCGCCGCCGTCCTCGGCGCGGGCGCCGGCTACCTGTTCGACCAGCTGCTGACCTCGGCGGGGCGGCCGACGTTCACCCCGCAGCTGTCGCTGCCGGTGCTGCTGCTGGCGCTCGGCGTGATCGTCGTGCTGCTGGCGTTGCCGATCCGCCGGGCGACGCAGGGCACGGCCGACGCGCCGGTCAACCCGTTCCATGCCGTGCGCATCGCGATGCTCGCGAAGGCGTCGAGCCTGGTGGGCGCCGTTTTCACCGGGGTCTCGGTGGGGCTCATCCTGTTTCTTCTGACCCGTCCCGCTGAGCCCTCGGTAGGCTCGTTGAGCGCGCTGATCGGCACCGCGGTCTGTGCGGTGCTGCTGCTGGTGGGCGGCCTGATCGCCGAGCATCTGTGCACGATCCGGAAGGACGACGATGACAAGCATCCCGGAGCCGGGAACGGGGCCGGAGGAGCCGGCGACGCCGACGCCGACGACGCCGACGGGCACTACGCCGCCCACTGAGGGGGTCGGCGCGCCCGCGGGGGCCGCGGCCGAGCCCGCCGTTGGCGGGGGCGGCGCTGCGGGCGCCGAGCCGGGAGCCGCCGAGGCAGCCGAGCCGGGAGCCGAGGCCGCCGAGCCGGGAGCCGAGGCCGCCGAGTCGGGAGCCGAGGCCGCCGAGTCGGAGGACGCGGAACGCGCCGTCCTCGACGCGAAGACGTTCGACCACGTGCTCGAGCCGCGCAGCGAGAACCGCCTGCCGCTCGGCGACGGCACCTGGCATCAGCTCGCGCGCGCCTATGTGTGGGTGCGGCTCATCTCGCTGACCGCCCTGTTCGTCGTGGTGCTGGCCGCCGCGGCGATCATCACGGCGCTCAGCGGCGAGACCTGGCTGTGGATCCCTGCGGGTCTGGTCGCGCTGGGCGCTGCGTGGACGGCCGCCATCACGCCCCGGCAGGCGCGCTCGTTCGGCTACCAGCTGCGCGCCGACGACCTCGTGTTCCGCCGCGGGATCCTCTGGCAGCGGACGGTCGCGGTGCCCTACGGGCGCATGCAGCTCGTCGACATCACGCACGGGCCGCTCGACCGGGCGTTCGGCATCGCCCAACTGAAGCTCGTGACGGCCGCGGCATCCACCGGCGTCTCCATCCCCGGACTCACCCAGGAGGCGGCCGAGAGTCTGCGCGACACCCTCGTGACCGTCGCCGAGAGCCGCAGGACGGGGCTGTGACCGACCCCGTCGTGCCGCCGCAACCGCCCGGCGAACCGGCGTCGGTCGGCCACACGCCGCCAGTCGGACCGACCCCGCCGGCCGGTGCGACGTCGCCCGCCGGTGCGCTGCCGCCAGCCGGCCAGACGTCGCCCGCCGGTGCCGGGGTGCCGCGCCCCGACACGCGCTCGCCGCTGTCGGACGGCGAATGGCACCGGATGCATCCGCTGACGCCGCTGTTCCGCGGCGGGCTCGCCCTGGTGATCGTCGCGGGTCTGGTCATCTCGAACCTGCGCGAGCGCATCATCGACTTCTTCCTGCGGGCGGCGGTGCCCGAGGGGCCCGAGTTCGAGGGCGACACCGGCGACCCGGTCGACTTCGTGCTGCGCCACGGGCTCGTGCCGCTCGCGCTGCTGGCCGTGCTCGTCGTCGTGATCGTGCTCGTCGGCCTGTTCTATCTGGCGTGGCGGTTCCATTCGTTCCGCATCACCGGTGAGGACGTCGAGGTGCGGCAGGGCGTGCTGTTCCGCAGCCACCGGCGCTCGCCGATCGACCGCGTGCAGGGCGTCAACCTCACCCGCCCGATGCTCGCGCGACTGTGCGGCATGGCGAAGCTCGAGGTCGTGGGCGCCGGCACCGACGCCAACGTCAAGCTCGAGTACCTGTCGACGTCGAACGCCGAGGCCGTGCGCGCCGACATCCTGCGGCTCGCATCCGGGCGGCGCCTGGCCGAGCAGCAGGCACGCGGAGTCGCACCTGCATCGAAGACCCAGGCTGCGGCATCCATCGTCACCGACGCACTCACCGGACTCGTCCTGGGTGCCGAAGAACCCGTCGCCGAGCCGGCGTCGGTCGTGCACATCCCCGCGGTGCGGCTGATCCTGTCGCGGATCTTCAGCGGCCGGCTGATCACCCTGCTGGTGCTCGTGGCGGCCGCGATCGTCGGTGCGATCGTCGGCACGCCGTGGATCCTGTTCACGATCGTGCCGATCTTCCTCGGCTTCGGGGCGGTGTTCGTGCGGTCGCTGACGAAGTCGCTGCGCTATGCGATCGCGCCCACACCCGACGGCGTGCGCATCACGTACGGGCTGTTCACGACCGTGACCGAGACGCTGCCGCCCGGGCGCATCCACGCGATCGAGGTGCGCCAGCCGCTGATGTGGCGTCCGGCCGGCTGGTGGTCGATCACCGTGAACCGCATGACCGGCAAGCGGGCCGACCAGAACGGCAACGATCAGTTCGCCGAGGTGCTGCCGGTCGGCGACCGGCGCGACGTCGAGCGCGTGCTGCGGCTGCTCATGCCCGGGATGCCCGAGGCCGAGTGGCCGCTCGTGTTCGAGCACGGCATCCTCGGCCCGCAGCCCGACGACCCGTACACGAACACGCCCCGGCGCGCGCGGATCCTGCATCTGCTCTCATGGCGGCGCAACGGGTTCGAGCTGACGCCGGCGGCGCTGTTCTTCCGCCGCGGGGTGATCCGGCGCACGCTCGGGATCTTCCCGCTCGCGCGCCTGCAGAGCGTGGGCATGCACCAGGGGCCGCTCGCCCGTGCGCTCGGCGTCGCGTCGGTGCATGCGCACACGATCCCGGGACGCGTGTCGGGCGAGCTTCACGGCGTGGATCGGGATGCCGCGGTGCGCCTGTTCGCGGACGCCGAGGCCGCCGCGGTCGTGGCCGGTACGAGCGATCACAGCCACCGCTGGGGCGTCGAGGTCGTCGACGTGGCCGAGCCGGGGCCGGATGCTGCGGCCGAAGCTCGCGAGGTCGCGCCGGATCTCGCGAGGTCGCACGATTTCTCGCGAGGTCGCACGGAATCTCGCGAGGTCGCGCCGGACGCAGAGGGCACCGCGGTGGATGCCGCAGACGATGCCGCACGCGCCGAGCCCGAGACCGGGGTGGATGCTGCGTCCGAAGCTCCGCGCGAAGCGCCCGGGCCGGCGGCATCCCGCACCGACGACGGGGAGGACGCATGAGCCGCGACGGACGCCTGGGCGTCGGCGTCATCGGTGCCGGACGCGTCGGGCCCGTGATCGGTGCCGCGCTCGCCGGTGCCGGGCACGCGGTGGTCGGGATCACCCACGGATCCGACGACGACCGCGTCGAGTCGGTGCTGCCGGGGGCGCCGTTCCTCGACCCGCCCGAGGTCGTGCGCCGCGCCGAGCTCGTCGTCCTCGCGGTTCCGCACGACGAGCTGCCGGGACTCGTGGCCGGGCTCGCCGAGGTGGGCGCGTGGCAGATGGGGCAGCTCGTGGTGCACACCGACCCGGGGTACGGGCTCGAGGTGCTGGTGCCGGCTGCGGGGCGCGGAGCGATTCCGCTGGCGATCCATCCCGCGATCACGTTCACCGGAACCTCGATGGACCTGCGCCGTCTCACCGACGCGTACGCCGCCGTCACGGCGCCGGCCGCAGTGCTGCCGATCGCGCAGGCGCTGGCCGTCGAGCTCGGCTGCGAGCCCGTCGTCGTCGATGACGCCGACCGTCCCGCCTATGCGGAAGGCATCGCCACGGCGACGGAGTTCTCGCGCTCGATCGTGCGGCAGGCGTCCGGGCTGCTCGCGGCGGCCGGAGTGGAGAATCCGCGGGCTTTCCTCTCGGTGATCGTGCACTCGGCCGTCGACGAGGCGCTCGCCGACCCGGGCGAGCCGGCGGACTCGTCAGGCCCCTGAGCGTCTCGCCGCGTTCGTTCAGCGTCCTGGCGGATGCCGCGGCCCGCGGCATCCGCCCCGTCCGTTCGGCAGTCGGTATCTGCAAGCGCTCGCGCCGATCGCCTGCAGATGCTGACTGCTGAACAGGTGGGGAGAGCCACCGGTCGAATGACGGCGTGCCGAGTGGATGCCGCAGACCGCCCGCCCGGTACCGTGTGCAGGTATCCACGAGGAGGCGCCGATGGCCTGGGGCAAGACGGAAGAGCAGAAGGAAGCCGAACGGCTGCAGCGCGAGGCCGCGCAGCGGCAGGCGGCGGCCGAGCAGGCGGCGGCCCAAGAGCAGCAGCGTCGCGCGGCGTATCTGGCGAGCCCGCTCGGACGCGCCGAGACGGCGTACGCCAACGGCGACGGCTTCTTCCAGTTCACGGACGTGACGGCCGCGCTCAACGGGCAGCCGTCGGGCTTCGGGTCGTCGAGCAACTCGATGCGGCACGGCGACGGCGGCGTCAGCCAGCTCGCCGCGATCGAGGCCGTCGGCTGGCACCTCGAGCACGTCGACCACGTGTTCGTCGAGACCGGGGCGACCTCGACGAACCGCGTGCTGGCGACCGGACAGGGAACGGTCACCGAGGGCGCGATCCACGCGTTCTACCTCTTCCGCCGCGCGGTGCCCGCGGGCGCGTAGCGCGGCGACCGGCCCTTCGTTTCGCTGCGCGCGCTCTGGGCCTAGTGAACGCAGCGGCCCGCGGCATCCACCCCGCCCCGTTCGGCAGTCAGCTTTTGCACGTCCTCGTGCCGATCGCCCGCAGAACGCGACTGCTGAACCGAGAGCTCGAGTTTCGGCAGTCAACTTCTGCAGGCCGTCGCACCGATCGCCTGCAGAAGGCGACTGCTGAACACACGGGAGCGCCCGGCCCACGACCCCCACCCCTCGCCACCCGCGCAGGGACCCCCGAGGGCGCGCCGATAGACTGGACGGCGACTTTCCGAGGAGCCCCGCCGTCATGACCGACACCCCTGTCACCACGCCTGCCACAGACACCGCCGAAGACGATGTCATCGAGCAGAAGGCGGTGCGACTGGCCAAGCGCGAGCGGCTGATCGCCGAGCGGGTGGATGCCGCGGGCGGCGCGTATCCGGTCACGGTTCCGGTCACCGACACCATCGGTTCCCTGCGCGAGCGCTTCGGCGACCTCGAGGCGGGCGCCGAGACCGGCGTCGTCGCCGCCGTCGCGGGGCGCATCGTGTTCAGCCGCAACACCGGCAAGCTGTGCTTCGCCTCGCTGCAGGCGGGGGACGGCAGCCGCATCCAGGCCATGGTCTCGCTCGCCGCCGTCGGCGAGGAGTCGCTCGCCCGCTGGAAGGAGCTCGTCGACCTCGGCGACCACGTGTACGTGCGCGGCCAGGTCATCTCGAGCCGCCGCGGCGAGCTGTCGATCATGGTCGACGACTGGGCGATCGCGTCGAAGGCGCTGCTGCCGCTGCCGAACCTGTACACCGAGCTCTCCGAAGAGAGCCGCGTGCGCTCGCGGTTCCTCGACTTGATCGTGCGCGACCAGGCCCGCCAGACCGTGCGCGCCCGTGCGAAGGTCAACGCGAGCCTGCGCCAGACGTTCACCGACCACGACTTCATCGAGGTCGAGACGCCGATGCTGCAGATCCAGCACGGCGGAGCCGCGGCCCGCCCGTTCGTCACGCACTCCAACGCGTTCGACGCCGACCTCTACCTGCGCATCGCGCCCGAGCTGTACCTGAAGCGCGCGGCCGTCGGCGGCATCGACCGTGTGTTCGAGATCAACCGCAACTTCCGCAACGAGGGCGCCGACTCGACGCACAGCCCCGAATTCGCGATGCTCGAGGCCTACCAGGCGTACAGCGACTACAACGGCATCGCCGACCTCACGCAGGAGCTCGTGCAGAACGCCGCGATCGCCGTCGCGGGGTCGACCACGGTGACCTGGGCCGACGGCACCGAGTACGACCTCGGCGGACAGTGGGACCGCATCTCGATGTACGGCTCGCTCTCCGAGGCGGCCGGCGTCGAGGTCACCCCGCAGACCAGCCTCGCCGAGCTCGAGGCGCTCGCCGCCGCGAACGGCGTCGATACCCCGCCGCACCCCACCCACGGCAAGTGGGTCGAAGAGCTGTGGGAGCACTTCGTCAAGCCGAGCCTGACCCGCCCCACCTTCGTCATGGACTTCCCCGTCGACACGAGCCCGCTCGTGCGCGACCACCGCTCCATCGCGGGCGTCGTCGAGAAGTGGGACCTCTACGTGCGCGGGTTCGAGCTGGCCACCGGATACTCCGAGCTCGTCGACCCGGTCATCCAGCGCGAGCGCTTCGTCGCACAGGCCAAGCTCGCCGCCGCCGGCGACGACGAGGCCATGCGCATCGACGAGGAGTTCCTGCGCGCCATGGAGCACGGCATGCCCCCGATGGGCGGCATGGGCATGGGCATCGACCGCCTGCTGATGGCGATCACGGGCCTGGGCATCCGCGAGACGATCCTCTTCCCGCTCGTGAAGTGACGGTTCGGGATGCCGCGGCCCGCGGCATCCACTCCGCCGTCTCACACCGCGGGTCGACCCCTGATTCCACGCGGGTACGATAGGTGCATGGACAACTTCTGGGTCGCCGCCGCTTGGTCGCTCATCCCGACCATCGTCGTGCTCGGGTTGCTCATCTTCATGCTGCGCGGCATCGTCCACATGGACCGCAACGAGCGCCGCATGTACGACCAGGTCGAGGCCGAGGAGCGCGCCAAGCGCGGACTGCCGCCGAAACCGCCGGTCGCCTCGCACTGAGGCATCCCGACCATCACGCCCGCCGTCCCAGACGGCGGGCGCTTTGCGGATACGCTGAACCGAAGAGAGGGCGGGGGAGGGCGGATGGCGCAGATCGTCGAGTGGTGGCCGATCGTCGTTCTGGTCTTCGACATCATCATCCGCGTCGCGGCGATCATCATCGTTCCCCGCAACCGGCGCCCGACCGCCGCAATGGCGTGGCTGCTGGCCATCTACTTCATCCCCGTCATCGGCGTGGTGCTGTTCCTGCTGATCGGCACGCCGCACCTGCCGCGCAAGCGGCGCCGCAAGCAGGATGACATCAACGAGTTCATCCGCGACGCCAGCAACCAGCTCGACCTGGGGTCGCTGCGCCCGCGCGCGCCCGAGTGGTTCACGTCGCTGGTGACGATGAACCATCGGCTGGGTGCCATGCCGCTGGCCGGCGACAATGAGGCGCACCTCATCTCGGACTATCAGGGCAGCATCGATGCGATGGCCGGGGCCATCCGCGGGGCGCAGAAGTACGTGCACGTCGAGTTCTACATCCTGCAGACGGATGCCTCGACCGACGTGTTCTTCGCGGCGCTCGAAGACGCGTGCGCCCGCGGCATCCCGGTCCGTGTGCTGCTGGATCATTGGGCCAACTGGCGCAAGCCGTTCTACAAGCAGACGCTGAAGCGCTTGACGGCGATGGGTGCGCGGTGGCAGCTCATGCTGCCCGTGCAGCCGCTGAAGGGCAAGTACCAGCGGCCCGATCTGCGCAACCACCGCAAGCTGCTCGTGGTCGACGGCGACGTGGCGTTCATGGGATCGCAGAACATCACCGACTCGACCTACAACCTGCGCAAGAACATCAAGCGCGGGCTGCACTGGGTCGACCTCATGGTGCAGCTGCGCGGGCCCATCGTCGGGTCGGTGAACGCGGTGTTCCTGTCGGACTGGTACAGCGAGACCGACGAGGCGCTGCAGACCGAGGACGAGATGTTCGCGATCGGCGAGAGCGGCGGCGACCTCGACTGCCAGATCGTGCCGAGCGGGCCCGGCTTCCGGTTCGAGAACAACCTGCGGCTGTTCCTCGGGCTGATGTACTCGGCGCAGCGCAAGCTCATCATCGTGAGCCCGTACTTCGTGCCCGACGAGGCGCTGCTGCTCGCGATCACCACGGCGTGCCACCGCGGGCTGCAGGTGGAGCTGTTCGTCTCCGAGATCGGCGACCAGGCGCTGGTGTACCACGCGCAGCGCAGCTACTACGAGGCGCTGCTGCGCGCGGGCGTGCGCATCTGGCTGTATCGCGAGCCGTACATCCTCCACTCGAAGTCGATGACGATCGACGACGAGGTCGCGATCATCGGGTCGAGCAACATGGACATGCGCTCGTTCGGTCTGAACCTCGAGATCTCGATGCTCGTGCGCGGCGAGGAGTTCGTCGCCGAGATGCGCGATGTCGAGCAGCAGTATCGCGACCTGTCGCGCGAGCTCACGCTCGAGGAGTGGATGAAGCAGCCGCTGCGCTCGACGGTGCTCGACAACCTCGCGCGGCTGACGTCGGCGCTGCAGTAGGGGTCTCGCGGGTCTCGCGGGTCGAGGGTTGCGGGGTTGCGGGGGTTGAACGGCCGCCAAGATGTTCAGCAGTCGATAACTGCGGGCGCGGGAGCTGAGCGCCTGCAGAACGTGACTGTTGAAGTTCGGGATGCCGCGGCCCGCGGCATCCATCGTCTTCGGGCGGCGGCCGGCCTGCGGCATCCACCTCGCGTCCCGTGTTCGGCAGTCAGCATCTGCAGCCGATTCGCGGGCGAGCTTGCAGAAGCTGACTGTTGAACGGCCTGCCGGGGTGTTCGGCAGTCGATTACTGCGGGCGCGGGCGTGTGGAGCTTGCAGAACGTGACCGTTGAAGTTCGGGATGCCGCGGGCCCGCCGCCCACGCCCACGCATCGGTTCCTCCCCAGGCCGGGGTTACGACTGACTTATCCACAGATCTTGCACCGCGGCATCCATCGCCGTCGCCGCCCCAGCACGCTGGAGGGCATGCTCGCAGATCTTCCTGAAGGAATCGGACCGACGTTCTCCGTCGCCGACGCGATGCGCGCCGGAGTGCCGGCGTCGCGCTTGCGGCGCGTTGATCTTCGAAGACCGTTCCGCGGGATGCGCGCGGTCGGCGCGGCCGAAGACGACGATCCCGATGAATCGGGATCGGTCTTCGATCGCGCGCGGGATGCCGTGGTCGAACGCGCCCTGCACTTGTCGGTGGTCATGCCTGCGAACGGGTTCTTCTCGCACGTGACTGCGGCGATCCTCTGGGGGCTCTGGCTGCCGGTTCCGCTCGTGCGCGATCACGGCGCGTTCGATGTGGCCGTGTGCGCGCCGGCGCGGCATCCACGGCGCGATGGGGTGCGCGGCCATCAGACGCCCCTGCGCTTTGTGAAGACGGTGACCCATCCGGTGTTCGGCGTGCGGCTCGCCGATCCCTCGACCACGTGGGCCCAGCTGGCCGCGGTGCTGCGCGACCCGTATGACCTCGTCGCCGCGGGTGATGCCGCAATCCGCGAGCAGATGTTCAAGGACGACCCGCCGGCACTCGCGACGATGACGCAACTCACCGATGCCGTGGCGGTGGGACGTCGCGCGGGCGTCAACGCTCTGCGCGCGGCACTGCCGCAGGTGCGGTCGCGCTCGGCGTCAAGGCCGGAGACACGATGTCGGCTCCTGATCGTCGATGCCGGGATGCCGGAACCCGAGTTGAACTGGACGGTCAACGACGAATACGGCTCGTTCGTCGCGTGCGTCGACCTGGCGTACCCCGCGCTGAAGATCGCGATCGAGTACGAGGGGGAACACCATCTCAAAGACCCTGCCCAGTGGGCGAAGGACATCGAGCGCTATGAGCGCCTCGCGCGTCTGGGCTGGCACGTTGTCCGCGTGACGAAGGCTGCACTGTTCGGCGACCCGCAGTCGGTCGTGCGCCGGGTGCGTTCCGCGGTCGCGGAGCGCGCGGCGCGCTGACGCTCAGCCCGCGGAGCGCCCGCGCCCGGTCGTGATGACCGGGCCCATGCCGCCGTCCTGCGGCGGTTTGGTCGCCACCGCCGGCCGCGACGCGTCGCCGAACGCCGAGACGAGGATGTCGCGCACGCTGTCGAAGCGCCGCGCGAAGACGAGCAGGTCGTCGAGGCGCATGGGCTCGTCGCCGTGCTGCAGCCGCGAGACGCGGTCGAGCGTGAGCTCGGGCGACGTGGTCTGAAGCGTCGGCAGCAGCGTCGCGAGGTTCGTGCGGAGCATCAGGACTTCCTCACGCATCGCGTTGGCGACCCAGTGCTGCAGGTTCGCGGAGATGAACCGTGCGTCGGTCGGGTCGATGCCGTCCGCGGCGCGCATGGGCTTGCCCCAGCGGCCGAACATGTCCGGGCGGTCGACGAGATCGCGCGGGCGTGCGGCGCCGGCCGCGGAGTCGGGGGTGTCGCGCCGCGGATTGAACACGAACTCGGTCACCCTTCGATGCTAAGCGGCGGGGAAAGGGGTGGGATGCCGCGGACCGCCGGCATCGGCGGATGGAGCTTTCTCGACGCGGCCGTCGGAGGCGCGGCATCCACCGCCCTTCATTCAGCAGTCAGTTCCTGCAACGTGCCCGCCCGTCGGCTGCAGAAACAGACTGCCGAAGTTCGCGGCACATGTTCAGCAGTCGCTTTCGGCGACAGATGCGCCAGGCAGGTTGTAGAAGCTGACTGCTGAACAGGAGGCGGAGTTCGCGTGGGATGCCGCGGCTCGACGGCCGCGGCTCAGTCCGCCCGCACGAGCAGCTCACCGACCTCGCAGTCGAGCGCGCGGCAGATGGCCGAGAGCGTCGAGTAGCGGATCGCCCGCGCGCGGTCGTTCTTGAGCACCGACAGATTCACGATCGAGACGCCGACGAGCTCGCTGAGCCGGGTCAGCGTCATCCCGCGCTCGGCGAGCAGCTCGTCGAGTCGGCAATGGATGCCGGTGAGCTCATCCTCATCGGGCGGTGTCACACCAGCCCCTCCGTGTCGCGCTGCAGCACGGCGCCGTACTTGAGCACCGCGGCCAGTGCGGCGAAGCCGAGCCCGACGCCGATCGGCCAGAGCGGAATCGTCACCGACGTCATCGGCTGCGGCAGGAGAGAGTCGAGGTCCTGTTGCTCGGTGAGTCCTGTCGCCGCGGTCACCGACAGCAGCTCGTGCGAGACGATGCTGCCGCCGATCTGGCTGAGAACGTCGGCCGCGACCCCGCCGACGAGCACGACCACGGCGGTGATGAGGGCGGCGCGCACCACGATCCGCGCGAACGGCACGCCGCGCAGCAGCTGGAAGCACGTGATCGCGATGAGCGCGGCCACGGCCGTCGGCACGAGATAGCCGATGCCCTGACCGAGCGCCCAGAACACGCGCGCGGCGGGGCTCGCCCCGGTGACCCAGACGTCTGCCGTGGTGAAACCACCGCTCTCCAGGTGCGCGGACGTCGTGACGGTCACGCCGTCGGGCAGCTGCGGCCAGTACTCGTTCACGGGAATCGTGAACTGCACCGAGTCCGCCGTGAGCGCGATGAGCACGGCTCCGACACCGAACAGCAGTGAGAACGCGGCCACGATCGCGGCGCCCGACAGGGTCACCCCGACGGTGGCGTCGATGCCGCGCCGCCGCCAGCCGCGCAACGCGAGCGCGACGACCAGCACGATGATCGCGACGACGGCGAGAAGCACCAGCAGGTGCACCCACGAGAATGAGCCCACAACGTCCCCTTATCGATAGTCGTTGTTATCGACAAACGATAAGGGAAGTGGATGCCGGGGGTCAAGGGGGCGCCGCGGCCCGCGGCATCCACGCCCGCGGTATCGGCAGTCAGGAACTGCGAGCCGCGCCGCGCACGACCTGCAGAAAGTGACTGCTGAACAGGAGGGGCGGAAGGATGTCGGACCCGGGCCGTGTTCAGCAGTCAGGAACGGCAAGCCGCGGTCGGAGGCGGCTGCAGAAAGTGACTGCTGAACAGGAGGGGGCGGAAGGATGTCGGACCCGGGCCGTGTTCGGCAGTCAGGAACGGCAAGCGGCGCCGCCCACGACCTGCAGAAAGTGACTGCCGAACGCGACGCGAGCCGCGACGCCGCACCCCGTCACACCGCTATGCCGACGGCGAACAGCGCGACGCGGCCCGCGTGCTCTCGTTACGCTCGAAGCAAGGCGCCAGAAGTGTGTGCCCGGAGGAGTCAGAGATGTTCGAGAGATTCACCGATCGAGCCCGTCGCGTGGTTGTGCTCGCCCAGGAAGAGGCGAAGATGCTCAACCACAACTACATCGGGACGGAGCACATCCTCCTGGGCCTGATCCACGAGGGGGAGGGCGTCGCCGCGAAGGCGCTCGAATCGCTCGGGATCTCGCTCGACGCGGTGCGCGAGCAGGTGCAGGACATCATCGGCCAGGGGCAGCAGCAGCCGACGGGGCACATCCCGTTCACGCCGCGCGCCAAGAAGGTGCTCGAGCTGAGCCTGCGCGAGGCGCTGCAGCTCGGCCACAACTACATCGGGACCGAGCACATCCTGCTCGGGCTCATCCGCGAGGGCGAGGGCGTCGCCGCCCAGGTGCTCGTCAAGCTCGGCGCCGACCTGAACAAGGTGCGCCAGCAGGTCATCCAGCTGCTGAGCGGCTACCAGGGCAAGGAGCCCGCCGCCGTCTCGGGCGCCGCGCACGAGTCTGCGCAGGGCGCGCAGGGCGGGTCGCAGGTGCTCGACCAGTTCGGCCGCAACCTCACCCAGGCCGCCCGCGACAACAAGCTCGACCCGGTGATCGGGCGCGAGAAAGAGGCGGAGCGGGTCATGCAGATCCTCTCCCGCCGCTCGAAGAACAACCCTGTCCTCATCGGCGAGCCCGGCGTCGGCAAGACCGCGGTCGTCGAGGGCCTGGCCCAGGCGATCGTGAAGGGCGATGTGCCCGAGACGCTGAAGGACAAGCAGCTCTACTCCCTCGACCTCGGCTCGCTCATCGCCGGTTCCCGCTACCGCGGCGACTTCGAAGAGCGCCTGAAGAAGGTCACCAAGGAGATCCGCACCCGCGGCGACATCATCGTGTTCATCGACGAGATCCACACCCTGGTGGGTGCGGGTGCCGCCGAGGGCGCGATCGACGCGGCATCCATTCTGAAGCCGCTCCTCGCGCGCGGCGAGCTGCAGACGATCGGTGCCACCACGCTCGACGAGTACCGGAAGCACTTCGAGAAGGATGCTGCGCTGGAGCGCCGCTTCCAGCCGGTTCAGGTCAACGAGCCGACGCTGCCGCACGCGATCAACATCCTGAAGGGTCTGCGCGACCGGTACGAGGCGCACCACAAGGTGCAGATCACCGACGGCGCGATCGTCGCCGCCGCGAACCTGTCGGATCGCTACATCTCCGATCGCTTCCTGCCTGACAAGGCCATCGACCTGATCGACGAGGCCGGCGCCCGCCTGCGCCTGTCGATCCTGTCAAGCCCGCCCGAGCTGCGCGAGCTCGACGACAAGATCGCCGACGTGCGCACCAAGAAGGAGCAGGCCAGCGAGGAGCAGGACTTCGAGAAGGCCGCGTCGCTGCGCGACGAGGAGAAGTCGCTGCTCGCCGAGCGTCTGCGCCTGGAGAAGCAGTGGCGCTCGGGTGACGTCGCGACCACCGCGGTCGTGGACGAGGGACTCATCGCCGAGGTGCTGGCGCAGGCCACCGGCATCCCCGTCTTCAAGCTCACCGAGGAGGAGTCGAGCCGGCTCGTCTTCATGGAGAAGGCCCTGCACGAGCGCGTCATCGGTCAGGAAGAGGCCATCTCGGCCCTCGCCCGCACGATCCGCCGCCAGCGTGCGGGGCTGAAGGACCCGAAGCGCCCGTCGGGCTCGTTCATCTTCGCCGGCCCCACCGGCGTGGGCAAGACCGAGCTGGCCAAGGCGCTCGCCGAGTTCCTGTTCGACGACGAGGGCGCGCTCATCTCGCTCGACATGAGCGAGTTCGGCGAGAAGCACACGGTCTCGCGGCTGTTCGGTGCTCCTCCCGGGTTCGTCGGCTTCGAAGAGGGCGGCCAGCTCACCGAGAAGGTGCGCCGCAAGCCGTTCTCGGTCGTGCTCTTCGACGAGATCGAGAAGGCCCACCCCGACATCTTCAACTCGCTGCTGCAGATCCTCGAAGAGGGTCGGCTCACCGATGGTCAGGGTCGCGTCGTCGACTTCAAGAACACGGTCATCATCATGACGACGAACCTCGGCTCGTCGGCGATCGCGGGTGGCCCCGTCGGCTTCCAGGTCGAGGGCGACTCGACGACCTCGTACGAGCGGATGAAGGGCAAGGTCGACGAAGAGCTCAAGCGCCACTTCAAGCCCGAGTTCCTGAACCGCGTGGACGACATCATCGTCTTCCCGCAGCTGAACAAGGACGAGCTGCGCCAGATCGTGGGCCTGTTCACCAAGCGTCTGGGCGAGCGTCTGCTCGACCGCGACATGACCATCGAGTTGTCGGATGCCGCGAAGGACAAGCTCATCGAGATCGGCTTCGACCCGACGCTGGGCGCCCGCCCGCTGCGCCGTGCCATGCAGCGCGAGATCGAGGACCAGCTCAGTGAGCGCATCCTGCACGGCGAGCTGAACTCGGGAGACCACGTGAAGGTGGATGCCCAGAACGGCCAGTTCGTGTTCGAGCACGCGCCGCGCGGCGAGAAGGTCGCGGTCGGCGTGGGTGCGCCCGAGCAGATCGGCGCGACGCCCGACATCATCGCCGGCAGCTGAGTCAGCCGCCGGATCAAGCGGCCCCGTTTCTCGGAACGGGGCCGCTTTCTCGCGTGAGGGGGACATGTGGAATCGCACGAATGGATCGAGATCGGTGTGTCCGCGGCCGTGGGCCTGGTCGTCTTCGCGCTTCTGCTCCGGGCACGACGCCGTGCGCCGGCGGCTCACGCCCCGTCCGACTCGGTGCGTGTGCGTCTGCCGCTCATCCTGCCGGCGTTCGGCGCGGCGATCGCCGCCGGGGGCGTGGTGATGGGCATCGAGGGCGCTGTGGCGGACGGCCCCGATCTCGCCGTGCCGGACATGGTCGGCGGTGTCGTCTTCATCGTCGTCGGCATGGCGATGGTGCTCGTCTGGGTCGCCTGGTTTGCGCAGATCGACGCCGCCGCCCTCACCCGGCGTTCGTCGTTCGGACGTGTGCGAAGGATGCCGCTGGCCGACATCCGCGCGATGGAACAGACTCCGAGCGGCATGCTCGTGGTCGCCGACAGCTCCGGGTATCGCGTGAAGATCCCGGTGATGTGGATGCGCTCCATCGCGCTGCCGTTGGTCGAGCGCCTCGAGAAGGTCGACGTGTCGCCGGCCTCCGCCTACGACGGGGTGCACCGGCCCGGGATGATCCATCGGCCCGGAGACGGGCACACGATCGACTGGTGATCGCGGCGTCGCTGTGCCGCCCGTGCACGCATGCCTCCCATCAGCGCATCGGGGGGCGCCGGGCTTGCCCGAGCGCCTAGGCTTGACGCGCAGGCGTGTATTCGAAGGAGACCCATGGCCATCGCGACGATCAACCCCACGACCGGGCAGGTCGAGAAGACGTTCGAGGCGCACGACGAGGCGGAGGTCGATCGGCGCATCGCCGAGGCGCAGGCCGCGTTCGAGACGCTGAAAGACACCACGTTCGCGCAGCGCGCGGAATGGATGAACAAGGCCGCCCAGCTGCTCGAAGACGACGCCGACGAGCTCGGTCGGCTGATCACCATCGAGATGGGCCGGCCCATCGCCGCGGCCCGCGCCGAGGTGCTCAAGTGCGCGAAGGGCCTGCGCTTCTACGCGGAGAACGCCGAAGAGTTCCTCGCGCCCGAGCAGCTGTCCGACCCGAGCCGGGTCAATGCGTCGGCCGCCGGCACACGCTACGCGCCGATCGGCATCGTGCTGGCCGTCATGCCGTGGAACTACCCGCTGTGGCAGGTGCTGCGCTTCGCCGGCCCCGCGCTGATGGCGGGCAACGTCGGCCTGCTCAAGCACGCCTCGAACGTTCCGCAGGCGGCCCTCTATCTCGACACGCTGTTCGACCGCGCCGGCTTCCCGGCGGGTGCCTTCCGGACCCTCTTGATCCCGGCATCTCGCGTCGAATCCGTGCTGCGCGACCCGCGCATCAAGGCCACGACCCTGACCGGCTCGGAGCCTGCCGGCCGCTCGCTCGCGTCGATCGCCGGCTCAGAGGTGAAGCACGTGGTGCTCGAGCTCGGCGGCTCCGACCCGTTCGTGGTCATGCCGTCGGCCGACCTCGAGAAGGCGACGACCGTCGGCGTCACCGCGCGCAACCAGAACAACGGCCAGTCGTGCATCGCCGCCAAGCGCTTCATCGTGCACGCCGACGTCTACGACGAGTTCGTGCGCCTGTTCACCGAGAAGGTGGCGGCGCTGACCGTCGGCGACCCCCTCGACGAGTCGACCGACGTCGGCCCGGTCGCGACCGAGTCGGGCCGCGACGAGCTCGAGTCGCAGGTGGCGGATGCCGTGGCCAAGGGTGCGACCGTCCGCACCGGCGGCACCGTGCCCGACCGTGACGGCTGGTTCTTCGAGCCCACCGTCCTCGACGGCATCACGCCCGAGATGCGGCTGTACCTCGAGGAGGCCTTCGGACCCGTGGCATCCGTCTACCGGGTCGAGAGCCGCGAAGAAGCCGCAGCCGTCGCCAACGGCACCACCTTCGGCCTGAGCTCGTCGGTGTGGACCACCGACGAGGACGAGCAGGAGTGGTTCATCAACCGGCTCGACGCCGGCGCGGTGTTCGTCAACGGCATGACCGCGTCGTTCCCCGAACTGCCCTTCGGCGGCGTCAAGGACTCGGGCGTCGGCCGCGAGCTGGCCGCTGCGGGCATCCGCGAGTTCTGCAACCTCAAGACGGTCTGGAAGGGTTGAGCCCCTCCCGTCTGCGGCGAAGCCCCTCCGACCCGGCCGGTCGGAGAGGCTTCGCGCGTCGTGCGACGTAGGCTTTTGTGCGTGAGCGACATCGTCATCCGGCCGGCCCGCACCTCCGACGTGCCCGCGATGTTCGCGCTGCTCGAGCCGCTCGTGTCTCGGCGCATCCTGCTCGGCAAGGAGATGGTCTCGCTGTACGAGGCCGTGCAGGAGTTCGTCGTCGCCGAATCGGAGGGGCAGGTGCTGGGATGCGGCGCCCTCCACGTCATCTGGAAGGACATCGGCGAGGTCCGCACGCTGCTCGTGCGCGAGGATCGGCTGCACGAGGGCATCGGCGGGCGCATCGTCGAGGTGCTCGAAGCGCGCGCGATCGAGCTCGGGCTCGATCGCCTGTTCTGCCTCACCTTCGAGGTGTCGTTCTTCACACGCCACGGGTTCGCGCCGATCGGCGAGCACGTGGTCGACCCCGACGTCTACGCGCAGCTGCTGCGCAGCCCCGACGCCGGTGTCGCCGAGTTCCTCGATCTCGCGCACGTGAAGCCGAACACGCTCGGCAACACGCGCATGCTCAAGCACCTGTGAATCCGGTGCATCGGCGGGCGCGTCGCCGAGGACCGGCCGCCGCGCCGCTTACCCTGGCCGGGTGAGCAGTTCGTCCGGCAGAGCACGTCGTCATTCGCCCGCGGTGTACCGGCGGCGGCGACTGGTGCTGCTGCTCGTGCTCATCGCGATCGTCGCGGTCGTCTGGCTGCTGATCGCCCGCCCGTGGAGCAGCGGCGCCGCCGTCGAGCCGGCGGACGCGCAGGGACAGGATGCGCAGCCCGTCCTGCCCGTCGTGTCGACCTCGCCTCAGCCGGGCGATGCGTCGTCGGGTACGCCCTCGTCCACTCCGACCGCGACGGACGGTGCGACGGATGCGGCGACGGATGCGGCATCCACGCCCCCTTCCGATGCGACGAAGACGCCGAGTCCCGGTGCGTCGGCGGCAGCGTGCACACCCAACGATGTGACGGTGCAGGCCGTGACCGACAAGACGAGCTACGCGTCGGGACAGGATCCGAAGCTGTCGATCGAGCTGACGAACGAGAGCGACCAGCCGTGCACGCTCAATGTCGGCACCAGTGCGCAGGTGTTCACGATTACGAGCGGCAGCGACACCTGGTGGCGCTCGACCGACTGCCAGAGCGAGCCCAGCGACATGCTCGTCGTGCTGAACGCGGGGCAGAAGGTGTCGAGCTCGCAGCCGCTCGTCTGGGATCGCACCCGATCTTCGGTGGCCACCTGCCAGGCGAAGAACCGGCCGCAGGCCGCGGGCGGCGGGGCGAGCTATCATCTGTCTGTGGAGATCGGTGGAATCGATTCGATCGACGACGCGATCTTCCAGCTTTATTAGCGGATTCTCACTGCTGAACAGCCTTTGTCCCCCGAAAGGGGGACACCGCTGGGGTGGCGTGGTCCCTTAGACTGTAGGTACACGTCGAGCGCATATGCGCGGTGGAGCTGTCCCCAGCAGCGACAAGGCTCGTCCCCAGCGAACCGTCACCGCGTGCACGGCGTCCCGGACCCTCTCGAGTCGTCCAGTCCCCAATGAGCGGCTCGAGGGGGTCCCTTTCTGTCTGCGTGCAGGGGCCCGCGCGATTACGCTGGTTCCGTGGCATCCGGTAAGAAGCGCGGCAAGAAGCCCGAGGTCGAGTTCCGCAACACCCAGCTCGCCGACGCTCTGCAGACGCAAGACATGGCGGCCGTCGCGTTCGCGCTGCGGCACGGCCCGACCGTCGTGCCGCTGATGCGGCCCGGAGCCCGCGACGACCCGCGCGACTCGGGCGAAGTGTGGACGTTCCGCGACCCGAACACGGGCGACATCGCCCTGCTGCTGTTCAGCGACGCGCTGCACAAGCCCGAGGCGATGCCCAAGGCGGTCGGCCTGCACTCGCCCGAGTGGCTGCGCGCCTTCCTCGAGGTGCACGGGGACGAGATCACGACCGTGTTCTTCGACATCGCCGGCCCGCATCCGATGCAGGCCTCGCCGGCCGACCTGATCGCGGCGCTCGACGCCTGACTGCGACGCTCGACGCCTGACTGCGGCGCTCGACCGCGTCGCCCGCGCTCAGAACACCGGCACGCCGTCGTCGACGGCGACGGTCGCCGTGCCCTTGACCAGGCTCAGAGCCTGGCGGACCGAGCCCGCGTGCTCGTCGATGAGCGTGCGATAGCCGAGCCGATGCGCTTCGGTGCGCCGCTGCGCGGCCTGCGTGACCGGGCGGATCTCGCCCGACAGGCTCAGTTCGCCGATCGCGGCGACATCGTGCCGCACGGCATGGTCGCGCAGCGCGGTGGCGCACGCGATCGCGATGGCGAGGTCGGCGCCGGGCTCGATGAGCCGCACGCCGCCGACCGTCGACACGTACACGTCGTGCTTGGAGAGGTTGACGCCGGCCCGCTTCTCCAGCAGCGCGAGGATCATGGCCACGCGCGAAGCATCCACCCCGCTCACGACCCGACGGGGATTGGGGCCGGATGCCGGAACCGTGAGCGCCTGCACCTCCACCGGCATCGCCCGCCGGCCTTCGAGGGCGATCGTGATGCAGGTGCCGGCGACCGGCTTGCCGCTGCCCAGGAACAGCCGGCTCGGGTCGGGGACCTCTTCGATGCCGCTGCCGGTCATGTCGAAGCATCCCACCTCGTCGGTCGGCCCGAAGCGGTTCTTCAACGTGCGCAGGAACCGCAGCGAGGTCTGCCGGTCGCCCTCGAAGTGCGCGACGACGTCGACGAGGTGCTCGAGGATGCGAGGGCCCGCGATCGAACCGTCTTTCGTGACGTGGCCGACGATCACGACGGGCAGGGCCCGCTCCTTCGCGACCCGGATCAGCGTGGCCGCCACCTCGCGCACCTGACTGGGATGCCCCGCCATGCCGTCGGACAGCGACGACGACACCGTCTGCACCGAGTCGACGATGAGCAGCTCGGGCTCGACCTCGTCGACGTGGCCGAGGATCGTGGCCAGGTCGGTCTCGCTCGCCAGGAAGAGCTCGTCGTGCAGGGCACCGGTCCGCTCGGCCCGCAGGCGGATCTGCGCCGCCGACTCCTCACCGCTCGCGTAGAGCACGCGCTTGCCCGCGCCGGCGGACTTCGCCGCGACCTCGAGAAGCAGGGTCGACTTGCCGACGCCGGGTTCGCCCGACAGCAGGATCGCGGCCCCGGGCACGACGCCGCCGCCGAGCACACGGTCGAACTCGGCCAGGCCGCTCGTGCGCCGCGGCGTGGACGTCGTGTCGACCATGGTGATCGGCTGCGCGCTGCGCCGAGGTGCGGCGGCCGAGACCTTGCGCGCCGCGAGGCCGGTCTGCTCGGCCGCTTCGACGACCGTGCCCCACTGCTGGCACTCGCCGCAGCGGCCGACCCACTTGAGCGTCGTCCACCCGCACTCCGTGCACCGATAGGGGGAGGCGGTGGGACGCTTGGTGGCCATGCCTCCAGGCTATGCCGGGCCTGCGACATCCACCCCGCTCCCGGGGCGCGGCTCGCCGACCGTTAGACGGTGAGACTGCAACTGCTCCGTGAGGGAGAGGGAAGTACCCGCTGTCTCACCGGGCAGTTGCAGTCTCACCGCGAAATGGCCGGGTGCCGCCGATCAGCGCAGCTCGTCGGCGACGGCGCGCAGTGCGTCGGCCGAGTGGTGGAAGAGCTCGAGCTCGGAGTCGTTGAACGTCGTCTCGCGGATCGGCACCGCACCCGACGCGCTCACGATCGAGGGCACCGAGAGCGCGACGCCGCTCACGCCGTGGAAGTCGTCGAGCACGGGCGAGACCGGCATGACGGCGTGCTCGTCTCCGAGGATCGCCTCGACGATCCGCGCGCTCGACAGGCCGATCGCGTAGTTGGTCGCGCCCTTGCCCTGGATGACCTTGTACGCGGCATCGCGCACGTCCACGGCGATCTCGTCGAGCTCTTCCACCGACATCGGCGGGTGCCCGGCGGTCTGCCAGTCGAGGATCGGGACGGTGCCGATCGTCGCGTGCGACCACAGCGGGAACTCGGTGTCGCCGTGCTCGCCGACGATGTACGCGTGCACGCTCGAGGTGGACACGCCGGCGCGCTGCGCGAGCAGCCAGCGCAGACGCGAGGTGTCGAGCACGGTTCCCGAGGCGAAGATGCGCTCGGGCGGGAGCCCGGTGGCCTCCTGCGCGAGCACGGTGAGCACGTCGCACGGGTTGGTGACGATGACGTAGATGGCGTTCGGGGCGACCTCGAGCAGCTGCGGCATCATCGACTTCAGGATGTTCGCGTTGACGCCGGCGAGCTCGATGCGGGTCTGCCCGGGGTTCTGCTTGGCGCCCGCCGTGATGACCACGACGTGCGAGCCCTCGACCACCGAGAGGTCGCTGCCGCCGATGATGTCGCTCGATCCGGTGAACTGCGTGCCGTGGGCGAGGTCGAGCACCTCGGCCTCGGCCCGCTCGGTCGCGATGTCGTACAGCGCGACATGCCGTGCGGACCCGCGGATCAGTGCGGCATAGGCCGTGCTCGACCCGACGCTGCCTGCTCCGACCACGGTGAGTTTCGAGTTCTCGATGACGCTCATGCGCCCAGTCTGGCAGGGGGTGGATGCCGCGGGCCAGAGCGAACCCCGGCGAGTACCGTGGGATGCGGCATCCACCCCTCGAGAGACAGGCACGATCATGACCCAGCCCCAGGGCGCGCTGCTCGTCGGCAGCGTGAACTTCGACGACGCAGAGACCACGATCCGCCAGGCGGCCGGCATTCTCGGCGACCGGCTCAAGCGTATTCCGGATGGGGAATGTGGGCCGCGGTTCCACTGGATCATGTACCAACCGGACATCCTCGGGCAGGCCGAGGGCATCGAGCGGGTGGGCGCCGAGCGCATCCCGTTGCGCATGCTCGATGCCCGGCCGGTGCGGGTGGCCGACGGGGTCGACCCGGCGACGATCGAGTTCCCGCCGCTCGGCTACGCCGCGGCCGCGCAGGAGTCGTACGCGGTCTTCCGCCGGCTTCGCGACGAGGGCGCGGTGCCGCAGGGCACGCGCTTCCAGGTGTCGCTGCCGACGCCGCTGGCCGTGGTGGGGGCGTTCTTCCCCGAGGAGCAGCGCGCGGCGATCGAGCCCGTCTACCGCGCGGCGATGTACCGCGAGCTCGACGAGATCCTCGCGACCATTCCGCACGAGGACCTCGCGATCCAGTGGGACAACGCCGTCGAGTTCCAGCTCATCGAGCAGGTGCCGTACCGTGACAAGCCGGCGGCGCAGCCGTGGTGGGGCGACGACCTGTGGGGCGGACTGACCGCCCGCTCGGCCGAGCAGGCCGGCCGGGTGCCCGACGATGTGGAGGTGGGTTTCCACCTCTGCTACGGCGACGTCGCCGAGAAGCATTTCATCGAGCCGAAGGATGCCGCGAACCTCGTCCGCTTCGCGAATATGCTCGTTGCGGCATCCACCCGCCGGATCGACTGGATTCACCTGCCGGTGCCGATCGAGCGCGACGACGACGCGTATTTCGCGCCGCTCGATGGACTGCAGATCGGTGACACCGAGCTCTACCTCGGGCTCGTGCACCGCGAAGACGGCGCCGAGGGTGCGCAGCGCCGCATCGACGTGGCGCTCAAGCACGCGCCGGTGTTCGGCGTCGCCACCGAATGCGGCATCGGCCGCGCCCCGGAGGGCACGACCGATGGCATTCTGCGCACGCACGCGGCGGTCGCCGCGGCGTGGTGAGGGTCTAGATCACTTCGCGTCGTTCCACGACCAGATGTCGTCGCTGCGCAGGGTCGCGTCGGCACCGCCGTCGTCGTAGATGACCTGGCCGGCCAGGTGCGTGTTCTCGACGCTCGTCAGCCAGATGAGCAGGTTCGCGATCGACTCCGGGGGCTGGTGGTAGTTCAGTGGCATCGGGACCGCGGCATCCACCATCTTGGCGCCCTCGGGCGTCGACAGCAGGCCCTCGGTCATCGGTGTGAGAACCGTGCCGGGTGCGACCGCGTTGAGCGGGATGCCGTTGCCGGCGTAGTCCTCGGAGATCGAGGCGCGGCGCACCCAGCGGCTGAGCGCGCGCTTGCTCGACGGGTAGACGAGGTAGCCGATCTGCGGGCCCTGGTCGGCGAGCTTCTGAGCGATCTCGCGGGCGGTGGCCTCGTCGCCGGCGAGGGCAGCCTCGACCATCTCGGGGGAGTTGGGCTGCAGCGATGCCATCGACGAGACGACGGCGGCGCGCGGGGCGTCGGACGTCTTGAGCGCCGGCAGCAGGGCGTCGAGCAGCTCGACCACGCCGAAGTAGTTGACGGAGATCGTCGCGGGGATCGGTGCGGAGATGCCGGCGCAGGCGATCACCGCGTCGATGGTGCCGCCGGCGAGCTCGATGGCCTTGGCTGCGGCATCCACCCGTCCTTCCGCGGTGGAGAGGTCGGCCTCGACGTCCGCGTTGCGCAGATCGATGCCGATCACCTTCTCACCCTTGTCGCGCAGGATCTGCGCGGTGGTGGCGCCGATTCCGGATGCGGAACCGGTGACGACGTATGTGCGAGCCATGGCTCATTCCTCCTTCTGCGAGGTATCGGGGATGTCGACGCCGACGCCCGTGACGAACCGTCGGGTGAGGTCGGCGAAGTGTTGGCGCTCGGCGGGGCTCCAGGCGCCGAGCGCGGTCTCGACGGCGGCGATGCCGCGGGCGACGAGTGCGTCATAGGCGGCGCGACCGGTGTCGGAGAGGCCGACGAACGATGCGCGTCCGTCTTCGGGATCGGGGCGGCGGACGATGAGTCCTGCCGCCCCGAGCCGGTGCAGCTGCTTGCTCATCGTGGGACGCGTGAGCCGCAGGCGGTCGGCGAGGGCGCTGGAACGGAGGTTGCCCTGCATGCCGAGTGCGTAGACGACCGGGATGTCGCCGGGTTCGATGCGGACACCGGCAGCCTCCGCGTACTGCGACTGCACCCGGGGGGACGACCACTGGGTGATCAGGTGCGTGAGTGCCGTCAGGATGACGGTGGATGCCGGTGCCGACATGACTTCAGTCTAAAGTATGTAGTTGCCTGAGGCAACTAGTTGTCGGCGGATGCACAGCCGTCGGTTCGCGAGGCGTCGAAATCTCACGTACACTTGTCGGCGGTGACGTGTCCGAGCGGCCGAAGGTGCAACTCTCGAAAAGTTGTGTAGGGTAACCCCCTACCGTGGGTTCAAATCCCACCGTCACCGCCAAAATAGCCTGATCAGCGCCCCTTTTCTGGGGCGCTGATCTGCGTTTGGGAAGATTCTGTCGGAATCCTGTTCTCGATCAGAGACGTAAATTCGACGGAGGGCGGCTGTTCGCGGCTGATGTGGAATAGGTGCCATGTTGCCTCGCGCGAGCTCCGGGAGCATGCGTGACACACGTCCTGAGATCTCGTCGGCAACTACTTCCGGCTCGTCGAGTTTCATCCCTCCACGTGGTGCGAGCGCGATCCGAATTGGCGCCTTGTGCGCAGGCGCGCTTGAATCGTCAGGTATCCAAATTCGCTTCAACCGTCCGGTGATTGTCAGTAGGTGAGCTATGTCATCCCCACAGGAGCTGAGGACACGCAGGATGCTGTCGACAGTCGTGCTCGACGCCGCCAAGACGAGCGATGGCGTCGTGCTCCGCTCGAATCATCGGACACCGTTGGATGAGTCGACGCTGGCACACGCGTTCGGTGAAGCTCGCGAATTGAACGCTACACGGCATCTGACAGACGCTGTCCTGCAAGCCGAGTACGGCCTGCTCAGTGCTAGCGATCATGCTCGTGCCTTCGCAGCCCTGATGCGGAGTGAGCGAGGGTTCTCAACGGCGCTGATGACGCTCTGCCGAGACACGCTCGAATCACTTTCTCGATCGCGGTGGTTGATGCACGGACTTCCGTTCCGGACGATGGCGCATCGTTCGATCTCGCTCCTGTACGGGGACCTTAGGTATCCGGAAAAATACGGCGAGACGCTGATCAGCCGAGATGGGGACGAGGTCGACCCCAGCGAACGCAGACGGCACTTCGAATGCGAGCTTGAGCGACTTGGGCTGTCGCGACCCTTGAAGATCGTTTCAACGACGCTCGTCGAGGAACTCGTGTCCAGCGATATCCCCCACCAGGCGGGGCCGAAGTTCTATTCACTACTGTCGGCGGCCGCTCATGGGCATCGATCAGCTATCAACGCGTTCGTCCTGACGTCGTCCGATCAGAAGGTGCTAGGACTGTCAGCATCGTTGCCAACCGTGACAGAGCTGGCCTTTGTGATTGCGGCGACGCTCTTGTCTACCGCGGACGCGATGGTCAAGTGGTATGGGAACCCCCAAGCTGAGCAAGCACGAATCCATGCCACATGGACTCGGATTGCCGCGCGCAGCGACTCGCTCCCCCGAGAGGCCTTCGCCGAGTGATGACCGGGTGAGGCTGAAGTGGCAGTCGCGTTACTCCCCGAGGTTCAGCTCGTGGACCTGGTCGGTGTGATTGCCGTGCTCATAGGCCTGCCGGCGATAGCGTTCACGGATGCTCAGCGCTGACTCTTTGGGGTGCTCCACGAGGTAGCGGCCCACCTCTACGTACTCTGCCAGCCTGCCTCCACCGACGGAGTTGAAAGACGAGTACTTGTCTCGGCCGCGATGGAGGAGAGCGAGGGCGGTCCAGTAGATGCCGATCCCTGGGAACGCGGCAATGGGGTCGTCAGTGTGGTGGTGTGTGTCGGGGAGGATGAGCTGGTGGTCGACATCTGTGCAGACGATGGCCATCCGTAGGCCGAGCTTCCCTCCCTGCTCGGCAAGCGCCTCACGGATCTGACTTGACGTGTGCAGATTTGCGATGGCCGTAGCACGCCCAACTTCTCTTCTGTGCTTGAGACCCTTGATCAGTTCAAGGTCGAGCGCGTTCGCGATCTTCTCGTCAAGTGCTCGAGATGCGCGGTCGGTCTCGATGATTCTCTGGATGTATCCCTCCTCGCGCTCCTCCGGTGTGGTCGCTTCGTCGTCGCGTACATCACTGACTTCGTTCCTGATCGCCATGAGCTGCTCATCGACGTTCTCCACGAGCGCTGCAGTGAGAGCAAAGCGGCGGTCAACATCTCTGGAGAGCGTCTGCGCAGCGTGATATTGCAAATCGTGTTGAGTTTCTGCCCACGCGTGCTCGAGGATGCTCCGGATCTGGATCTCTGCCACAGCTGGCGAAAGCGAAGGCTCAAGGATATTCACGCCCCAAGAGGACGGTACGTTCGTCTCCCGAGTTGCCCACGGCATCGTCACCACGAACTGGATGGATCGATACCCGAACTCTCTGTCTCTCAGCATGTCGGCCTTGTTCACGTAGCTGCCTTCGTGAACGTCGAGGATCCTGCGAACGATGTCCTCCACCCGGGGGGCATCGTCCCTGAAGTAGGTGATGATGCGGACGCCGATCACATCCTCGATGTGCATCATCGGGTCCTTCTCGACCTTCTTCAAGAGTTTCCGTTCGAGGCTACTCCGGTCCTTCACACGTGCTGACACGTCGTGCAGACGAATCCTCGGGTCGGCTTCGAGCGCCGTCCGAATTCTCTGTTCGAGGTCAGCAGCGTTCTTCTTGTAGGTGGAAAACGTCGTGTCGTACGCTTCGAGCTCCCGCTCGATTCGGTGATTCGCTTGCTCGTCGTACGTCGATGACATGGTCCGCATAGTATCGTCGGCCCGCGGTCGCTGCCGATCGAGGCGTCATCGGTGCTCGGGTCGCCACTGCTGTGCTTCGATCTTCATCTCGCTTCGAGCCCGGCTTAAGCGCCCGAGTTTGCGGGGGTTCTTCTGGATGTTGATAGGCGGAGCGAAGCGCTTGATGACCGCGGTCTCGACATCCACGAGCCGCTCAGCGCTCCCGTCCGGCTTGAACCACACAGCGAGCTCCAGGTGCGAGTGCATCCATTCAGTGAGGCGCTCATCACCGCCTTGGGAGAGTCCGTACTTGTTGAAGTGCCCCGGATTGTCGAGATTCCGTGGGACCGCGTGCAGGTCCAGCTGGTCGCGCAGAAGTGCGGCGAAAGACCGCCGAACAGTCGACCCGCCGGTTCGGGCCTTTCCAGTGGGGCCGGCGACGAAGTGGTCGTCGAGGTCCCGTTTGACGAGACTCTCCTCAGTCTTGCCTACATACAGCGGGCGGTGTAGCTCCGGTTCGAGCTCGAGGTCCAGCCACGCGGTCGCGTTGCCGTATATGGCGTACAGGCCCGGTAATTCGAGCACGTGGTGAGCTGCTTTGAGGATCCGCCAGCGTTCACCATTAAGGAGAGCATCGGCCGCGATGTCGTCGAGGTGGTGCGCCGTCATGGACGCGACTCTACGGGTTGACGGCGGCCCGTAGAGTCCGCGCCGGTGGGGGAGCCTGGACACGCGCCGAGCGACGCCGGCCGCGCTGTCGACTGACTCCAAGATGGGTCGCCGGGCGGGCGATCACCGTTGGTCAGACGCGTGACGACCACACTCAAGTGTCGCTCGCGGGTAGAGGCTCCTCGGTCCCGCCGAGCAGGTCAGCCCAGTTCGCGCCACCGTGGGTCAAGATCAGGTCGTGGACGAAGAAGATCATCGGTCCAGTGAGCTCTCGTACGACGTCGATTGAGGGCCGCTTCTTGCCAGGGTTGCCGTGCACGAGATTGCTTCTCACGTCGTACGCCCGACGGAAGAAGTCCACCGCCGATTTCTCGCCATACGTGCGCGGCGCGAGCGACTCCGCGAGACGACGACCCGCCGCGCTGATCGACTCGAATCGAAGTCCGATCACGGCAGAAGCCAGCTGGTCCCGATCTTCGGGATCCAGGTCGGTCATCTCCGAGATCTCTTGACGCAGTCCCTTCAGCACAGCAACTTGTTCGTCCGATCGCTTCTCGGTCACGATCATGGCCTCCACTGCGGACATGAGCATCAGAAATCGGGCGTCAGCGTCACCCGTACTTTCGGCCGCACTGTAGAGATCGATCGCGAGCATCGTCCGCTCGTCGGGGCGCAGGTTTTCGTCGTACGCCCGCCGAACGGCATCGACTGTCGTCGCTGCGTTGCGGACTGCCTCAGCGTTGCCTTCGAAACCGAGCCATGACGTTGGCTGGTCTTCGGAGAAGACCTCCAAGCCGGGCTGATCGCTTCGCAGCTCCACAGTTTCGCCGGTTGGGAGGCTCACCTGATCGAGAAACGCTTGCGAGAACTGACCTCGAGGCTTGCGACCCTCAAGATCGACGGGAACGAGCCCCGCAACGGATCCAAGAGCAAGCGCCGAAATCCAACGGTTGCCATCCTCGTCGGCTTCGCCCTCCGTTTGATAGCCCTCGCCCTTGAGCGTGAAGCGCTGTTCCTGCTTGATCGTCTGGTCCATGGCGCGCGGCTGGATCGTAACGCGGGGTGCCGGCCCGTCTCGCAAGATCAGTACTGGCCCATCATGACCAATCCGATTGCCCTCGGGGATCCGAAACGTCATGCGGAATGCGTAGGTCATTGCCGAAGTCTAGGGAGCCGCTCACGTGGGTGTACATCCCATCCGCTCATCGGTCAGCCGGATGCGATTCATGTCTTCCGGGACGGGGAACAGGCGGACCTCGAGGACTTCGAGTCGGCAGGGCCGGTCATCGGTGGGGGCTCGGATCAATGATCATCCGGGGCCTCCAGACGGAAGCGAGCTGGTGGACCGCGGACAGTATTCTCAGGGCATGTCATCTCCCGTGGTTGTCGATGGTCGCTTGTCCCGCGAGAAGCTGGAGGAGCTCCTCGCGCTCGGTGCTGAGCACGCAGAGCTGGATTTCAAGACAATGCTCGATCTCGACGACCCCGCCCAGAGGCTGGGTCTGGTGAAGGACCTGATCGCGATGTCCAACGCTGGTTCGGGAGGCTATGTGATCGTGGGGGTCGATGAGCATGGCGCTCCGGCGACGAACCAGAATCCGGTTGACGAGAAGAAGTTCGACAGCGCAAATCTCGGGCAGCTCGTGGCGAAGTACGTTGTGACTGCTCCCGTGGTCACCTCGCAGGTTCATGAGGTTGACGGGCGAAGGATCATCCTCATCCACGTTGCGGCTTCCGCCAACGGGCTGCCCTCGCTGATCAGCAAGGCGGGCGAGTACGCCGTGCAAAATCGCACGAAGACCGTCCTCGTCGAAGGGGTTCTGTATGTGCGGGACGGCACTCGAAACGCCACAGCAACGGATGCCCACTGGCACCAGGTGCTGAGCCGCTATCGGGAGAGAATCGTCGCCGAAACGCGCGAGAACAACGACGTCCTTGTCGCCAAGCTGGTGGGGGGGTTGGGGGATGCGGCCGCCGGCGTGCGGCTCGCGCCTCTTGCGCTCGAGATGGACGACGTCACCTTCTCTGAAGCCGTGCAGCCGTACTTCGACAAAGACGATGTCCTCAAGGTGCTGCGGCGGTTCCTGCGCTCACTCCGGGTGCCGGCGGGACCGGACAATCCTGATCGATCGTCCCAGGCGGCCGCGCTGGACAAGCTCTGCATCATCGCAACACAGGCGGTGATGGCTGAGTCGCGCGATGGATTCCAGATCACGATCGATCTCCTCTACAGCCTCTACCTCAAGTCGGTCGGATCGTCCGACGCCGACTACGCGACACCACAGCAGGCGCAATACGGGCTGGAGATTCTCCTTCGCCTTCTGCTCGTCGGCGCGACCGCCGTCGATGAGGATGCGTGGTGGGCGGTCGAGCCGTTGGTGAATCGGCCAGTCAGCGACTACTACGTCATCTGGATGCGGCATGCACTGGTTCATGCGTCGCGGGCAGGGTTGCTGTCTGGCGGCAACCGAGAGGCTGCCATGGTGCTCATTCGTGCGCGGGCGCTGGCGCTGGAGAATCCAAGCCTCATGCCCACGCTCAAAGGTCAGGTGCCGTCTGGGGGGGGATGCGGGGCTGCCGGACAACGATGAGCTGTTGAACTCACTCTGCCGGTTCGACTTCCTCTGGTGCACTGTCGCCGTCGTTACCCACCTCGAGAAGAGCGACGGTCCGTTGTTCTTCCCATCGTGCGCGACCTTGAACCAAAGCCGTTCGATCCCCATCGTCGATCAGCTCGTGAGATCAGAACAGACACGTCGTGCGCTGCTTCCGGATGCCTCCGCCGAGAGTTGGAAGGCAGCACTGATCCGGGTCGAAGCGGTCGCCGTCACGCAGAGTCAGACGCAAAATCACGTCACGTGGTGGAGCTCAGACGGGTTCGACGAGTACGTCGAGGAGCGCCTCAGGGACACGTCGCTGCCGAAGTGATGGTGCCGCTGATGAGAAGGTCCTTCCCCGAGCCCTGTTGACGGACAGGCGCTATCCGAGTCGAGCTTCTCTTTCAGCGCGGCGGGACGACCCGGTAGGAAATCGCAGCGACCTGATCGTGATCCCCGCCTCGGTGATACGGAGTCCCCAACGCTGTGATCCGGATTTGCAGAAATGCGTCGTCGGCAACCGTGGCATCCGTGACCGGGACGACCAAAGTGACTGGTGCTCCGGAGTGGAGGGTCACGAATATCCCGCGCTCATTGGTGTTGGACCAGCTTGCTGCGATCTCCATCTGGCGGCTCTGAGGGTCGACCGCGTCGACCTCGATCGTGAGTTCGTCCCCCGGTGAGAGCGTGAGCTCGCTGTAGTGAAATACGATGCGCAGATCCGATGGCAGACCGGCGAAGTCAGTTCCGAGCTGGTCGCGGACGGAGGTGATGACCGGGTAATACCCGCCTGTTGGGTCGGATGAGCTCACGTACAGCACCACCTTGTTCTCGATGTGACCTGCAAGACCGGCCATCAGCAGCCGCTGATGAGGCAAGATCGGACGGCTGTGAGCGATGTCGTTGCGGTAGCTCTCGACTTCTTGCAGCAGTGCCATCGTTCGCTTCTTGTCACCAAGCGCCTGGCTGAGCGGCTCCCAGTGGCGGTTCACCAAGTCGTTCAGCTCGTACAGTTCTGTGAAGTCGAGGAGCCTGTGCTCATCGGTGAGCTGGCCACCCTGGGACAGGCGCCGAGCATTCGATGCCTGTAGCCGCTGTCGCCACTCGTCTCCGTGCTTGGCCTCGATCTTCTGCCACTCTGTGCCGTTTGGGAGTTGGATCGCGATGCGGACAAGCTCCCTCAGCGCTCGCTCCAAGCGATGCAGAGACTCGCTCGGCGTCGGCACCCTCATGATGCCGATAATAGGGCGCCCCGGTGCTGCCTCTGGCCTCCACCTCACTTGAGGTGCGTGACCTGCTGGAGCATGCTCTTCTCGGAGAACGGGCACAGTCGTATCGATGCCCGTGTGCCGCCGACAGTTACACATGCAGGGACCGGAAGAACTTGTGTTCGACTAGTTGGTCCGCGATCGAAGCGGCTGTTCACCGCGTGCTGCGGGAAGACGGTGGGAAGAAATAGATCGAAGTGTACGACGGTGCATCAAATCGAACGGGGCTGAACTCGCGTCGAGGTTCTCTCGAACGTGCGTGAAATCAAGGCCAGCGCGTCCAGATCGGTCCAACTCACGCATCCGCAGAAGAGTTCAAATCCCACCGTCACCGCCAGTTGAAAACCTCCGCGAACCCTTGAAAACACAGGGATCGCGGGGGTTTCTTCATGTCTGGGGAACGTGTCCCGACAATGCGGCGACAACACTCCGAGATCTCATTGCTCCTCGGGCCGCCTCAGCGCCTGTGCCACGGTGTCCTGTAGTTCGTGCCAGGAGGTGATGAACTTCTCGACGCCTTCGTCTTCGAGCACCTGGGTGACGTCGTCGAAGTCGATGCCCACCGATGCCAGGCCGTCGATGACCGCGTGCGCGTCGGCGTAGGCGCCGGTGATGGCGTCGCCGCCGATCACGCCGTGGTCGAAGACGGCCTCGAGCGTCTTCTCGGGCATGGTGTTCACGGTGCCCGGTGCGACCAGTTCGGTCACGTAGAGCGTGTCGGGCAGCGACGGGTCCTTGACCCCGGTGGAGGCCCACAGCGGGCGCTGGGTGTTGGCCCCGGCATCCGCCAATGCCTTCGCACGGTCGCCCGCGAACTCCTTCTCGTACAGCTCGTACGCCAGGCGCGCGTTGGCGATGCCGGACTTCGACTTCAGGGCCGCGGCCGCGTCGGTGCCCACGGCGCCCAGGCGCTTGTCGACCTCGGTGTCCACGCGCGAGACGAAGAACGAGGCCACCGAGTGGATCTGCGTCAGGTCGTGGCCGGCGGCCTTGGCCTTCTCCAGCCCGGTCAGGTACGCGTCGATGACCTCCGCGTAGCGGGCCAGGGAGAAGATCAGCGTGACGTTGACCGAGATGCCCGCGGCGATGGTCGCGGTGATCGCTTCCAGGCCTGCCTTGGTCGCGGGGATCTTGATGTACGCGTTCGGGCGGTCCACCGTGCTCCACAGCTGGGCGGCCTGGTCGATCGTGGCCTGCGTCTGGTGCGCGAGGTCGGGGGAGACCTCGATCGACACGCGGCCGTCCTGCCCGGCGGTGGCGTCGTAGACGGGGCGGAAGATGTCGCACGCGTCGCGGACGTCGGTCGTCGTGATCTGGAAGATCGCGTCGTCGGCGTTCGAGCCGGCCGCGGCGAGCTCGGCGACCTGGTCCTGGTAGCCCTCGCCGTGGCTGACGGCGTTCGCGAAGATCGTCGGGTTCGTGGTCACGCCCACGACACTGCGGTTCACGATCAGGTCGGCGAGGTTGCCGGTCGTGATGCGCTTGCGGGACAGGTCATCGAGCCAGATGCTCACGCCCTGCGCGGACAGCTGCTGAGTGGGAGTGGTCATGCGTTCTCCTTGAGGATTTGCGTTGGCGACGACGCTCTACGCGCCGGAATACCGGGAGAGAGCTTCGATCGCGTATGCGGCTGCCACTGAGCCCGGATCCTTGAGACCGATGCTGCGCTCCTGATGCCACGCTGCGCGGCCGCGAGCCGAGCGGAGGTCGGCCACCTCGTCCACCCGCCTGGTGAGGAAAGCGGCGAGCTCGCCCGAGCTCGTGCCGCGTTCGATCTCATCGAGCGCGGGCACAAGGACGTCCAGGAGGGTCTTGTCACCGAGCTTTGCTCCCCCCTTCTGAGCGATCGCCTCTGCGATCGCCCGTCCGATGGCGACAGCTGTCGCAACGGTCACCTGGGATGTGTCATCGACGACGGCGGAGGCGGCGAGCATCCCAGAACCGAGGAGAGCCGCAAATGTGGATGGGTTGGCGGACGCGAACGCAACGGCTGATTCTCGGAGCAGCACGCTGGAGGCGGTGTTCTCGGGCAGATCGTTCAACCGCTGGGCGATCGCGGCGACGCCCGCAGAGACCGTCAGTCCCAGGTCGCCGTCGCCGAGTGCCGCGTCGAGATCTCGCAGCTCATCCTCATGTGTGGGGAGCTCTTCCGCCAGGGCGATCAGCGCACCGCGCAGAGCCGAGGGGAAGTCGGCTGTCGGAACAGCATCGTCTGAGAGCTCATCCTGCGCCGTCTCGGCCCGAGAGACCGGCTCAGGGATCGAGGTTCCCGGCCGATAGAACGGGGAACGGGCTGGTTCGTTGAGGAGGTCCTCCAACTCACTGTCCAGCTTCATGATGGAGACCGAAGCACCAGCCATTTCGAGACTGGTGGCATACTCACCGACGAAGTTGTAGGCGATGTGGGTGCCCTGCGCTTCGACGAGCCGCGCTACCTCCGAGTAAAGGACGTAAAGCTCTTCCAAGGGCGTCGCACCGAGCCCGTTGATGAGCACTGCAACTCGTGAGTCGCCGTCGAGCTGAAGCTCGGCGTTGATGCTGCCGAAGAGGGTGTTCGCGATCGAAGCGGCGGTGGGGATCTGCACGGTGTCGATTCCTCTCTCCCCATGGATGCCGACGCCGATCTCCATCTCTCCGTCACCGAGGACGAAGGTCGGTCTGCCGGCGGCGGGCAGGATGGTGGGCGCGAGCCCGACGCCGGCGGTCCGAACGGCGTCTGCTGCGCGCTGGGCGATTGCGGCGACGTCGTCGAGATCATCACCGCGCGCCGCTGCCGCACCGGCGACCTTGTAGACCATCACCAGACCTGCGATGCCGCGGCGTGTGCGAGCTTTGTCGGCGGGCGCCGAGAACACGTCGTCGGCGCCGAGGACGGTGCGAGTCGGGATGCCTTCGAGAGATGCCTGTTCCGCTGCGAGGTCGAAGTTGTAGACATCGCCGCCATAGTTGCCGTACAGGTAAAGGACCCCGCGTCCGCTGTCTGCAGCTCTCGTCGTTGCGAGGATCTGTGCCGGCGACGGAGACGAGAACACGTTGCCCACAGCGACGCCGGTCGCCAGCCCCTGGCCGACGTATCCGAGGAAGAGCGGGAGGTGACCGCTCCCGCCCCCGGTGACGATTCCAACCTTGTCGGGAGTGGCAGGGGCGATCACGGCTCTGCGGTCGCGGGATGCGAACTGGTAGGAGTCGGGGTGTGCCCGGACGATGCCGTCGAGCACTTCGTCGACGAAGTCGTGGGGGTCGTTGATGATCTTGCGGAGAGTCATCGGTCAGGTCCTCGCGTGGTGGTTGTGCTGGCTCAGGAAGGTTGGGCCGCCGGCCCGGCTTTGGTGGCCGGGCCGGCGGGGGCGTCAGGAGACGAGGGCGTCGATCAGCGGCTCGACGAGCGCCTTGTGCTTGTCGCTGAGCTCGGTGAGCGGGCTGCGGGCGCTGCCGGTGTCGATGCCCTGGTACTTCACGGCGTACTTGAAGATCTCCAGCCAGTGCGCTTCGGCGGCGCGTGCCGGGTCCATGAAGTACTCCATGAACGGGACGAACTTCTTCCACAGTTGGCGGCCCTTGTCGAGGTCCTTCTCGTCGCGCAGCGCCGTCTGCAGCTCACGGCACTGCTGGGGGAAAGCGGCAGGGAGTCCCGACAGCCACCCATCGGCGCCGGCGGCGAAGCCGCCGACCGGTGAGTAGTCGTGGCCGTAGAAGATGGTGATCCCGTCCGAGAGCGCCCGCAGATCAGCCACACGCGACGGGTCGCCGTGCGCGGCCTTGATGGAGGTCACCACGCCGTCGTTGTACAGCTCCGCCGCCTGTCGAGGGGTGAGTTCGTAGCCCGCGAAGTTGGGGTTGTTGTAGAGGCAGATCGGCAGCCCGACCTCGTCGTGAATGCGGCGGACGTGGCGGATGGCTGCCTCGCGAGAAGGCGTGTAGTAGTACGGCAGGATGACCATGATCTGGTCGGCACCGGAGGCCTTCGCGGCGTGGGCGAGCTTGAGGGTCTCCTTGGTGCCGTACTTTCCAACGCTGGCGAGGACGGGGACCTGCCCGGCGACGAACCGGGTCACATGGTCGATGATCGCCATCTGCTCGTCGTTGTCCATCGCGAGCATCTCGCCGGTGCTGCCGGCGACGGAGACCGCCTCGGCGCCGTTCTCGAGCAGCCAAGTGATGTAGCGCTCCTGCGCGGCGGGGTCATACTGTTCGTTGCTGTCCCACGCGGTGAGCATGGCGGGTACGATTCCACGGGCGTCAGCAGCCATGGACTTTCCTTTCGTTGGATCGGCGCAGCCGATGTTGACGAGACGGGGTTCCTGTCTCGGGGATGGGAAGAGTGTTCGGGATCAGGCCGCGACGGTGGGCTGGACTGAGTCCTCGTGGTGTGATTCGCCGGCCTTGAGTCCCGCGGCCGCGAACGAGGAGACCGCTGCGACGACCAGCACGTAGATGACGACCAGGTGCCAACTGCCGCCGACAGCCGCGATCAGGGCGGAGCCGAGTAGGGGAGAGAGCCCGCCACCGAGGGTGGCACCGATCTGCTGGGTGGCTGACAATCCTGTGTACCGGACCGGAACCGGGTAGAGGTTCGCGAACAGAGCAGCCTGTGCTCCGTACATCGAGCCGTGTCCCAGTCCGAACGCGAGGACCATTGCGATGGTGAGCATTGCGAAGCTGCCGCTGCTGATCAGGAGGAAGAACGGAACGGCGAGCAGGACCTGGAAGATGGCACCGCCGATGTACACCTTCCGCCGGCCGATCTTGTCGCTGAGGGCGCCGAACAACGGCAGGGTGAAGATCTCGACCGCGACCCCAATGAGGATGGCAGTGAGGATCGGGCCGCGATCCTGCCCTTGCTCGACGGTGACTAGGGCGATGGCGACGACGTAGTAGACGTTGAAGAGACCGCTCTCTGCGATCTTCGCGAGGATCGACAGGACGAGGCGTCCGGAGTAGTTGCGGAGCACCTCCGCCAACGGCACCTTGGTGAGTTCCTTCTGCTCGCGCGCGGCGACGAACTCCGGGCTCTCGGTGACCCTCAGTCGAATGTAGACACCGACGGCGATGAGAAGAATGCTGGCGAGGAACGGGATTCGCCACGCCCACTCCTGGTAGGACCCGGCCGGAAGGGTTGCGTCGAGGATCGTCACGAAAGCCGTGGGGATGAGGACGCCCGCGGGTGTACCGATGTGGACGATGGAAGTGAAGAGTCCTTCGCGCGCCTTCGGGCTGTACTCCAGCGCCATCAGGACACCGCCGCCATACTCACCGCCCATGCCGAGCCCCTGAATCAAGCGGATCAGCACGAGAAGGATCGGCGCCCAGACTCCGATCTGCGCGTAGCCGGGGAGAAGGCCGATGGCGAACGTGCCCAAACCCATCATCAGCATCGTGATCACGAGGATGTTCTTGCGGCCGAGGCGGTCGCCGAAATGCCCGAAGATGAGGCCGCCGACTGGACGGGCGAGGTATCCGACGAAGAACGTGGCGAAGCCGGCCAGCACTCCCACGATGGGCTCGGCTGCGGTGAAGAATACGGGACCGAACACCAGTGCTGAGGTGGTCGCATAGAGGGTGAAGTCGTAGTACTCGACCGTGGTGCCGAGTGTGCTCGCAACGAGCACCTTGCGAAGACTGGAAGTGCGTCTCGCCGACGGCGAAGTGACTGTTGACGTGCTCATGCCGCTCCTTTGGGGTCTCTGGGACATCGTGTTACTGAACGCTAATATATTAGCGACTAGATGTCAACGGTAATAGTCAGTATGCTCGACACAGCGCGGTGGATGCCGCGGAAGGGGGTTGCGATGGCTGTGGGCATGCCTCGGGCAGAGACCGAGATGGTTTCAGAACTGATCTCGGACCGGCTCTACCGGATCCTCACCGACCGCATCATCACCGGGGTCCTGCAGCCGGGTGAGCGTATCGACCCCGGAGCCATCGCTTCGGAGTTCGGCGTCTCGCGCGCGCCTGTACGCGACGCGCTGACGCGGATGGAGTTCGAGCAGATGGTGGAGACCAGGGCGCGCTATGGCAGCTTCGTCGTTCGCCCTACCGTGCAAGACATCCACGAGGTGTGCCAGTTCCGAAAGGCGGTGGAGTGGGTGGCAACGGGGCTCGCGACCACGGCTATCGCGCCGGAGGAGCTTCGCGCATTGAGGGCAGAGGCCGTTCATGCGCTCAAAGAGGCCGACCGCGGCGTGTACGAGCCATTCTTCGAGAGTGACAGTCACTTGCACAACGCGATCATCGCCGCCACGGGGAACACCAGATTGCTGCGAGCTCGATCCGCTGTGGAGCCGTGGGTGACCTGGCTTCGCGTTCTCGGCGCCACAGGCGTCCACCGGATCGCTGGATCCACCGCCCGGCATCTGGAGATCCTTGACGCGATGCTCGCCGGCGATGCGGAGACTGCGCAGCGAATAGCCGCGCTGCACCTCGACGAGGTCGAAGCCTGGGCGATCGAAGACTTCCCGGGCGTGGTGGGTTCACCTGATGATGCCGCCACCCGCTCTGCGTGACTGAACCCGACCTAGACGGCGTCTTCCGGCGTGGCCTGGGGTGCGTCACGCTCTGCGAGGATCGTCGTCAGCAAGTCAGGTGCTGGGATCTCGCCCAGCGCCAGAAACGTCTCGAATCTCTGCAAGCCGGGGATAGAGAACAGCCGATCGAGCAGTGTTTCCTGAAGGTGCCGGTGGTCGCGCACCCGAAAGCGGGCGATGAGGTCGTAGCCACCCGTCACGAGGGTGAGTCCGTCGAGCTCGGGGACCTGCCGGAGCCCGTCGAGGATCATCTGGATGTCCACGCCTGCCGTGACGGTCATCGGTATGTAGGCGAGGATGGGCATGCCCACTGCACCCCAGTCGATGTCGACCGAGTATCCCCGAATCACACCAGCTCGCTCCAATCGTGCGATCCGTTCGCCGACAGCTGGAGCGGACATGCCGATGGAACGCCCGAGCTGGCGCTGGGAGACCCGTGCATCCCGGCGCAACTCTTCCAGGATCATCCGATCGATATCGTCGAGCTTTGCCTCTGGTGTCGTGCGTTCAACCAGCGTCGACAAGCTGGCCGTGGGCGATACGAACGACGCGGTCGAGATGCTCTCGTCTCCCATACGTGCCAGCCCTTCCTGAAGTTTGAGCGCGGGTGCCGCCCCAACGGTCCGGGCGGCACCCGCTTTCCTCGGTCCAGTCTCCCAGGCGGTGCCGAGAATGTCGCGAACTGCTCTGAGTTCAGTGAATGCTGCTGAGGAACTGCTGGGTTCGTTCATGCTTCGGAGCGTCGAAGAATTCGGCAGGTGGGGCTTCCTCGACGATCTCGCCGCCGTGCATGAAGATGACGCGGTCAGCTGCCTGGCGGGCGAACGACATCTCATGCGTCACCACGATCATGGTCATCCCCCCGGCGGCGAGATCGAGCATGACCTTCAGGACGTCGCCGACCAACTCGGGATCCAGAGCTGAGGTCGGTTCGTCGAACAGCATCACGTCGGGATCCATCGCCAATGCGCGGGCGATCGCAACTCTCTGCTGTTGCCCGCCGGACAGTTGCACCGGATAGGACTTGGCCTTGTCGGCCAGTCCCACGCTCTCCAGCAGATCTTGAGCTCGTTTGATCGCTGACTTCTTCGGCTGTTTGAGGACGCCGACGGGTGCCTCGATGATGTTCTCGAGAACCGTCAGGTGCGCGAACAGGTTGAACCTCTGAAAGACCATGCCGATCGGCTTGCGCTGGCGGGCAACCTGCTTGCCCGTGAGCTCCCGATAGACCGTTCCGTGCGGCTCGTATCCGATCAGTTCCCCGTCGACCCAGATCTCGCCGCCGTCGATGGTCTCCAGATGATTGATCGAGCGCAGGAAGGTGCTCTTGCCGGCGCCGGAGGCGCCCAGTAGACACACGACCTCTCCGCGATAGACATCCAGGTTGATGCTCTTGAGCACATCTACCGGTCCGAATGACTTCTTCACCGCGATGGCCGAGACGATTGGCTCCTCCTTGCCGTTCACTGTCGCACCTCCCTGTCAGAACCTTCCGTCACGGGCGGATACTCGATGTTCCGCCGGAAGGGAAGCGAGAACGCCTTTCGTGCAATTTCACGCAGCCCAATGGGGGTCTTCCTGCTCACGCTGGACTCGAGAGACCGCTCGAGGAAATACTGACCAACGCTGGTGATCGAAACGATCACCATGTACCAGAACGCGGCAGCGAACAGCGTCTCCATCACTTGCAAGTTGACGGCAGAGATGTTCTGCGCCGCCCGGAGCAGCTCTGGATAAGTCACCACGGAGGCCAGTGAAGTGGTCTTCAGCATGTTGACGAAGTCGTTTCCCGTCGGTGGAACGATCACGCGTATGGCCTGCGGCAGCACGATCCGCCTCATGGTCCGTCCCGGTGACATCGCCAGAGCTCCGGCCGCCTCGATCTGCCCGGTGTCGACGCTCTTGATTCCGCCTCGGACGATCTCCGCCATATAGGCGGCTTCGTTGAGCGCCAGACCCAGGAAGGCGGCGACGAACGGTGTCATGAGCGAATTGGTGGACTCGTCGAACAGCACGATGTGGGTGAATGGGATCACGACCGTGATGCGATCGACCACCAAGGCGATGTTGTACCAGACGAGAATCTGTACCAGTACGGGAACGCCCCGGAAGATCCAGATGAAGAACGATGCCGTTGTGGAGGCCACCGGGTTCGCCGAGATCCGCATGATGGCAACGAGCACGCCCAGGACGATGGCGACGACTTGCGAGATCACAGCCAGCACGACGGTGTTCCACACGGCCGCCAGCACGACCGGATAGACGATGTACGCGGTGACGGATACCCAGTCCACCTTGGCGTGAGCCAGCGCCAGTACCACTCCGACGATGACGGCCAGGATGATGACTGCGGACACCCACCGCCATGGATGGGACCGTCTCACCGTGGGGCGCTGCAGCCGGACCGCCCGGGTGGCGGTCATCTCGTGTGTGCTCATTGTTCTCTCGCGTCCTTCGACGAACCCGGTCGCGTGCTCATGAGTCGCCGTTGATCGTCGCCTTGGCGATTGCGCCCCGTGACAGGCCCCACGCGTCGAGGATCTTCTGATAGGTGCCGTCGTCGATCAGCGACTGCAGTGCCTTCTGTACAGCGTCACGCAGCTGGGTGTCGTCCTTGTTGAATCCGATGCCGTAGGGCGCCGCGAGGATCGGCTCTGTGTCCAAGACCATGAAGTCGTTTCCGCCGCCGGAGGTCTGCGAGACGTAGACGACGTTGGGCAGGTCGTTCAGCGCAGCTGTCACTCGACCGGTCTTGAGGTCGTTCAACCGCTGCTGATCATTCGCGTTCGTGACGACTGTGATCGGTTGCCGGCCCTTGCAGAGATCGGGATTGGCGCTCTCGACCCAGATCACCGAGGTGGAGCCGGCGACGCCGTTGACCGTGTGACCGCAGAGGTCCGAAGGCGACTGGATCTTGTCGGGGTTGCTCTTCTGCAGAAGGATGCCCACGCTCGAGTCGAAGTAGTTGACGAAGTCGATCACTTTCTGGCGCGTCGGGTTGTCGTTCATCGACGCGATCGTCAGGTCGACCCGCTTGGATTGCAGACTTGTGATGAGCGTGTCGAACTGCATGTTCTCGATCTTCATCGTGACGCCGAGCTTGTTGCCGATCGCATTGATCAGATCGATCTCGTCGCCGATCGGGGTGGTTCCGTCGGCGGCGAAGAAGGTCGCCGGCGGCGATTGCAGGTTCGAGCCGACCGTGAGGGTGGTCGTCCCCGACGGCAGCATGGAAGCCGCGGCGTCGTCTTCGGTGACCGCCTTGACGATCGGTGCACTCACGTCCTGGGGCGATGACCCGGATGCGTCCGTCGAGCTGGTGGGTGCCCCTGGAATCGCGGAAGATGAGCAACCGGCAAGTGCGAACGCGGTCACTACTGCGACGGCGGCAACGCTGACGAGTCGTTTCATGATGTTCCTATCTGTTTCTTGTTCGGAGGGTGTGGTCGAGGGAGATGACGGCGAGACAGCCCGGGATGGTCAGGCAGTGATGCCCGTCAACTGCGCGCTGAAGGAACGGAGCCCGGTCTCCAGTTCGGCGATGTCGCCGCCGTATGAGATTCGGAAGTACCCCTCTCCCTCGTCGCCGAATGCGGTTCCCGGAGTAACGGCAACGCGGCGTTCGCGGAGCAGCTGCAGTGCGAACTCATGGGAGGACGTGACGTGTTCACGCGCATCAACCCAGAGATAGAAGGCGCCCGGTGGCACGAGCGCCGGCGAAACTCCGCTGGCGATCAGGGTCGCCACTGCCAGATCTCGGCGCGACTTGTACCCGGATCGCATCTCGCGCACGCAGTCCTGAGGCCCGGAGACTGCTGCCAGCGCCGCTGCTTGCCCGACGGTGCTGACGCAGCTGACCACCGGCTCGTTGATGCGGGTGACGACTTGGGTCAGTCCCTTCGGCAACGTGAGATAGCCGACACGCCACCCCGTCATGGCGTACGTCTTCGAGAAGCTGTGCGCCGTCACGATTCGGGGGCTGTCGCTGAGGGCCGCTGCGGAGACGAATCCCTCCTCGTATGTGAGCTCGTCGTAGCACTCGTCGGCGACGACCCAGATGCCTCGGCGGTCCGCGAAATCCAGCAGCTCCCGCATGAGTGGTTCTCTGATGAGGCTGCCGATCGGGTTGGACGGCGAGTTGAGAACGAGGACCCGGGTGCGAGGGGTGACGAGCTCCTCAAGCTGGGCGAGGTTCGGCACATACCCGGTCTGAGCGTTCAAGGAGTATCCAACGGGCTTCACACGAGCCAAATGGGCCATCCCGAGGTAATTGGACCATCCGGGGTTCGGCAGCAGCACCTCGTCTCCTTGCTCACAGAGTGTGAACAACGTCAAGAGAAGTCCTTCAACGGCGCCGGCAGTGACCATGATCTGATCCGGGTCCGCGGTGATTCCGTTCACTCGATGCACCTTCTGCGCGAGCGCCTCCCGCAGCGCGGGCACGCCTGCGCTCGATGCGTACTTGGTCCACCCGTCTTCCAGCGCACGTTCGGCCGCTTCAATCACATGGGGTGGGGTCGGAAAGCTCGGCTCTCCCAGCGACAGCTGGATGACGTCTCCCATCGTCCTGCCAAGCTCCAGAATCTCGCGGATTCCGTTCTTCGGCGCACCGAGTGCGAAGGCAGAGGCGGAGGAGCTGTGGTCAACAGTGAGCACCATACGTGGCATCCGATCAGTCATCATTGGCTTATGGCTTGCAGATGATAGCTAGTGTGATCTAAATGCCTTACGACTGTCAATACTTCGATGTGCGTCGGCTGATTTTGGGCGCGCAGGTATGGGCGCCTCGGTCTCGGGCGCGAAGCGTGCGCATGTGGAAGGCAAGATTGCTATGGCTGCGAGACCTCAGGTCACGAACAAGCTTCGGATCGTGTGTCGGAGCGCGCGCGAGCGAGACCACCCCCTGAGGCGCGGAGTCATGGGAGATGTCGGGTCGGTGTGGAATGGCGTCGACCCCGATGAGAGCTCGATCGTCGCCGTCTATGGCACGGGCGTGGTCGGATTTTCAGCGGCCTGGGCGACGGCACAGCGCCGCCCGACCGGCTGATCGCCATCGATCATGTGGGCCCGGGAGAATCGAGACGCGGTGTCTCAGCCGTCGGTGTCGGCGCTCGCCTCTTCGCCGGTGTGGGCGACGACGGTGATGCGCTCGCCGTTGGGGTCGATGAACGAGAATCTCCTGATTCCCCAGGCCTTCGTCGAGAGCGGCTCGACGATCGGCAGGGCACGGCGAACGACCTCCGCGTGGATGGCATCGACCTGGCCGGCATCGCCGACGTCGATCGCGAAGCCCGGCGGCAGGCCGTCGTGACCGTTGTCGTTCACGATGACCTGAGCCGACGGATTTTCTGCTGAGCCGAACGAGAGGAAGCCGGACGCGTCATCCCGCATCTTGACCTCGAGGCCGAGCACGGTGACATAGAGGTCTTCGGTCGCAGCGACGTTCTGACTGCGAAGCTCTGGGATTATCCGCGTGACGCCCACAGCACGAACACTAGCCACCGCCCGGTCGCGCAGCCAGTGGCGAATGTGCTCAGGCGGAGGCCCTGAGCCGCGGCATTCACTTTTCTGGACAACTGTCCAGAAGCGAGTAAGCTCACGACTATGGAGCAGTCGTCGACGGCGAGCGATGCGATTCGGAGTGGATTGCAGTCGTCGGACGACCCGAGGGCCGTCCGCACCCGCGGCGTGATCTTCGGTGCCGTGCATGCCCTGGTGGCGGCCGGTGACGACATCACCGTTGCGGCGATCGTCCGCGAGGCCGGCATCAGCCGCGCCAGCTTCTACGCGCACTTCGCGGACCTCGACGAGCTCGCCATGACGATGCAGCGCGAGAGGTTCAGTGCGATCGCCGACCTCTTCCGGCGCGACCGGCTCGCCGGCCCCGGCGCGCTCCGTCTGTCGCAGGAACGCCTGGTCGCGCACTTCGCCGAGAACCGCGCGCTCTTCGCAGCCGTTGCGGCGATGCCGACCTCGAAGCGCGCGCACCTCGCCGGGGTCAGCGCGATGGCCGCGCTGATCGAGGAGAGCTTGGACGAGTCGGGCGTACTCCCCGAGGGAATGCAGCGGGATGCCACGGCCCGGTACATCGCCGGGGCGGCGTATGGGCTGCTCGATGCGTGGGCACTCGGCGAGATCGAGATGGACTCGGCGGCGCTGACGGACCACCTGGTCCGGCTGCTGCCCGACTGGTACACGGCGACGGAGAAGCCGTCGCAGAAGGGATGATCATGAAGGCATCGTTGGTCCGCGAGATCGGTGGGGGCTTCACGTTCGAGGACGTGCAGCTCGCCGAGCCGATCGGGCGCGAGGTGCTCGTCGATGTGAAGGCATCGGGGCTCTGCCACACCGATCTCACGTTCTCGCGCAATGACATGGGCACGCCGCTGCCGATGCTGCTCGGCCACGAGGCCGCCGGTGTCGTGGTGGCCGTCGGGCCCGGGGTCAGCGAGTTCGCGGTCGGCGACCACGTGGTCGGCTGCCTCGTGCAGTCGTGCGGCAAGTGCAAGGCATGTCTGACCGGTCGCACGTTCCAGTGCGAGCATCCGGAGGAGACACTGCGCACCGCCGGTCAGGCCCCGCGCGTGACGGCCGGCGGCGAGAAGGTGGAGCAGGTGTTCGGACTGGGCGGGTTCGCACAGCAGGCGCTCATCCACGAGAACCAGCTCGTGAAGGTCGACGAGCGGATCCCGTTCGCCCAGGCCGCCCTGCTGGGCTGCGGCGTCGTGACCGGGGCCGGCTCGGTGATCAACACCTCGAACACGCAGGCGGGTGACGCCGTCGTCATCATCGGTGCGGGCGGCGTCGGGCTCAACGCCATCAACGGTGCGGTCGTGGCCGGTGCGACCACGATCATCGCCGTCGACGTGGCAGACGACAAGCTCGAGAAGGCCAAGCGCTTCGGCGCCACGCACACGGTCAACTCCACGACGGTCGATCCGGTGGCCGCCGTGAGGGAGATCACGGGCCAGGGCGCCGACGCGGCGTTCGACTTCGTTGGCATCCCCGCCGTCACGCAGTCGGGGCTGGAGATGGTCCGACCCGGCGGGGGCCTCTACCTGATCGGCATCATCGACCCCGCCGCGACGCTGCCGCTGTTGACCGTCGGACTGATCGGCACACAGAAGCGCATCCAGGGCGTCTACATGGGCTCGACGACGCCGAAGCGCGACATCCCCCTCTACGCCGATCTCTACCTGCAGGGCCGGTTCACCCTCGACGACCTCATCTCGCGCGAGATCGCGCTCGACGAGGTCGAGCAGGGTTACGAGGCACTCAAGGACGCCGACGTCACACGGGTGGTCATCACCTCGGGGCTCAGCTGAGTCCCGTTTCGCATCATCGGACACGTACAGAGAAGGAATCGACATGAAGGCATGGCAGTTCACCACAACCCACGAGCCGCTCCGCGAGGTGGAGCTCGCTGATCCCACTCCGGGTGCGGGGCAGGTGGTCATCGATGTGAAGGCCGCCGGCATCTGTCACTCGGACGTGGGCATCTTCGAGGACGAGAAGTGGCTCGACATGATGACCCCGCCCATCGTCCCCGGGCATGAGTCGGCGGGCGTCATCGTCGCCACGGGCGAGGGCGTCACGGACTTCGAGGTCGGAGACCGGGTCGCCGTGTGGCCGATGGAAGGGCACGGATACACGCAGAACGGCGGGTTCGGCGAGAAGGTGCTTGCGGCCACCGACGTGCTGGTGCGCATCCCCGACAATGTGTCATTCGAGCTCGCGGCCGCCGCGACCGATGCGGGCATGACGTCTCACGGCGCGGTCATGGGCACGGGGCGGGTCACGGCCGGCGACCGGGTCGGCATCATCGGATTCGGCGGGCTCGGGCAGATCGGTGCGCGGGTGGCCGTGCTGAACGGTGCCGAGGTGTACGTCGCCGAGGTCAACGAGGAGATCTGGCCGCGCATCATCGAAGCGGGCGCGAAGGCGGTCGCGAAGGACATCAGCGAGTTCGCCGACAAAGACCTCTCGGTGATCGTCGACTTCGCCGGGTTCGGTGTGACAACCGCTCACGCACTCGAGACGGTCGGGTTCGGCGGTCGCGTCGTGCAGGTGGGGATGGGGCGGCTCGAAGCCACGATCAACACCTATCCGCTGATCACCAAGCGACTCCAGCTGCTCGGAAACGTCGGCGGAACCAAGGAGGACATCGAGGGCGTGCTGCACTGGATGTCGACGGGCGACCTGCTGCCGGCCGTCGAGCGGACCGATTTCGCCGGCATCCCCGGCGGCATCAAGCGGCTGGCCGACGGCGAGGTCCGCGGGCGGCTCGTGGCGCTGTACTGAGGCGCGCGCGGCGCGTCCCAGCCGCGCCGCCGTGCAGCGTGCCGCGACGCACTACCCGCAGTTCGGGCGGCAGCCCCGCTGCGTCACGGCATCGACCAGCACCGACGTGATGTCGGTGGGGGCCAGTGCCTGATACGCGGCGCCGTCGGTGGCCGCGGCGATCTTCTCGAGGGCGTCCTGGTCGGTGTCGGGGCCGTAGCCGATCGCGATCACCGACACCGGCTTGGCCGGGTCGTGCAGCGCCCTGAGCTTCGTGAGCAGCCCGTCGAGGTCGAGCCCGTCGTCGTCTTCGTTCACGCCGTCGGTGTTCAGCAGCACGAGGTTGACCTCACCCTCGACGTAGCTGTCCTGCATGTACTCGACGGCCGCGAGCACGCTGTCGTAGAGGCCTGTGCCGCCGCCGACATAGTCGTCGAGCTTGTTGGCGGTGTCGATCATGGTCTGCTTCTGCTTCGGATCGCCGAGCGAGCCGAACGGCACGACCTCTTGCCAGTCCTGTCCACCGATGCGTCTGCTCGAGAACACCCAGATGGCCAGCGACGAGTCCGTCGACAGCGAGTTGATGGCGCGCACCGCGGCCTTCTCGAACAGGGCGATGCGGCTGAGGTCCTTGGTGGCCGGCTCGTTCATCGATCCCGATACGTCGTTCAGCGCGAGCATGCGCGACGGTGCGGTGAGCACCTGCCAGGTGCGCAGCACCTCGGCCCGGTTGGCGCTCATCGTGGCATCGGTGCCCACGCTGACGGCTTCGGCGCCGTCGGCGGCGCCGGCCGCGTCGCGCAGGTCATGGGCGAACAGGCGATCGCTGCCGCCGGCGACGGTCGATGCGAGTGACGTGGCCGCCGCCAGAACGTCGGCGGAAGAGCCGGCCGCCGTCACGATCGGGATGCTGACGACCGGTGTCGCGTCGAAGAGGGGGATCGGCACGAGCGCTGTCTTGGCCGACGCGTTGTATTCCTGCAGCGCCTGCTCGGTGGCCACGGCGATGGTCGGCTTCTTCGCGGTCGAGGCAACCTCGAGTGCCTTCGCCGGGGTGTCGACGACGCCGGTCTCGAGTGCGAGGACGAGCCCCGTGAAGGTGCGAGCGTCGCCGTCGACGGCCTTCTGCAGAGCCAGCAGTGCCGCGTCGCTCGCGGCGGCCGTGGTGGGATCGGGCAGCACCACCGACAGTGAGCCGTCGGCGAGCCCGCTGAGGTCGGCGCCGGCGGCGGAGAGCGCTGTGGCCGTCGTCTCGGTCGCCGCGAAGACGACCGGTGTGCTCGCGATGGTGTCGCCCACGACCAGACCCGCGGCATCCACCCCCGACGTCTTGGCCAGGCGAGTCACCTGCGCCGGCCACATGGCCGAGTCGGGCACCCAGAGGTCGAAGTCGGGGTCGCCGCCGGCGGCGAGTGCGGCCGCGGTCACGGCGCTGTCTTCGGAGTGGATCGCGACGTCAGAGCAACCGGTGTCGGCGATGATCGCCTCGAGCGCGTCGGCGACGGCGGGATCGGCCGTGATGCGCGTATCCGCGGGCAGGCAGTCGCCCGATGCGGCGGCGGCAGCGCCCCCTGTGGGGGCGTCACCGGTGGCTCGATGCAGGAAGATGACCCCGATGACGGCGACCAGGGCGACGGCGAGAAGGATGCTGACAGCCAAGAGGATCCGCGAGTTCCTCCGCCGCTGCGCAGAGCGGGCGGCGGCGCGCGTCGGTGGCTCGCCGGTGGGCGTGGTCGCCTGTACTCGAACCATCGGTACTCCGAGAAGAGGGCGGGCGAAGCCCGCGTGCGGGAGACGGCGGCGTGCCCACAGGCCACGGCGTCGTACGGCGGGGGGACCGTAGACGGGAGTCTAAACGACAGGCGCCGCAGGGCGCGCATCCGTCCGACATCTTGTGGCGCCGAGCGCGGTGTGTCAGATCGTCGGCGGCGACGACCTCATCGCGAAGCAGGCGGAGGAAATGCTCAGTCGCGCGACGACGCGTTCACGCTGCCCGAGCGCTCCTGCCCGCTCAGGTGTGCGATGGCGTCCATCATGCGCGCGGTGATCTCGCGACGGGCCTTGCCGTCCGGTACGCCGTCCAGGTCGGACAGGTCGAGCGGCGTGCCGAAGCGCACCTCGACGCGGGGTTTGCCCAGCAGATGACCCAGCGGCGTGGCGGTGCCGGTCCCGATCAGTCCGACGGGCACGACCGCGGCACGCGTGCTGCGGGCCATCCACGCCGCGCCGCTGTGGCCTTCGTGCAGCTTGCCGTCGCGGGAGCGGGTTCCCTCGGGAAACACCGCGAACACGCTGCCGGCGCGCAGGATGCTGCTGCCCGCATCGAGTGCGGAGCGCGCGTCGCGACCGGCCGCGCGCAGCACCGGGACGCCCCCGACCGAGGTGAAGAACCACCGCTTGACGCGGCCCAGCAGCCCGGAGCCCGTGAAGAACGACGACTTGACGAGGAACTGCACGGGCCGGGTCGCCGACGTCGGGATGATGAGAGCGTCGAGCGCCGCAAGATGGTTGCTCACCAGCAGCACCGGCCCGCGCGCGGGGATGTTGTTTCGACCCACGATGCGCGGGCGGTACAGGAGCCAGAACAGCGGCCGCAGGATGACCCGCCCGAAGAAGTAGATGAATCCCGGCCGCGGTGCGGGGGCCGGGCTCGGCGAGGCAGGCGTGGTCACCCCGCCACCCTATCCGCCGTGGCCGGGCGCGACCTGAGTCGGGGTGGCCATCCGAAGGCGAACCCGCGCCCCGGTTTGACGTCGCCGACAAGGCCGGTCACCCTGGACTGACAGAGCGACAGGAGTCCCATGTCACGTGCCGTTGAACCCGCCGCCGACAGGCGGGCGCCGGAGTGAGCGGCGCCGATGCGTCGGTTCACCGCATCGAGCTGACGCTGCACAAGCCGTGGTTCGCCCTGTACTTCGGAATCCGCCCGACCGTCGTCATCGCCGGGCGCGGGCAGCCCGCGCAGTGGGGCGTCGGCACCTGGCAGGTCCCGTCTGACGAGACCGTGACGATCGGCGTCTTCCTCTTCAACCGCCTCTGGCGCTTCGGGCAGGCGGAGTACGCGCTCGAGCCCGGCGATGCGCCGGCGCTGGTCTACCGCGCACCTGCGTTGCCGTTCACTCGGGGGCGCTTCCGTCCTCGCTCGGGCGCGCGACGCTGAGGCGCGGGCGCCGTGCACGCCGGCGCCGCGGTGGCCCTCACACATCTGGCGCTGTTGCACGCGCACGCCCGGCGCGGCGCGCAACAGCGCCAGATCTGCGGCCGCCCTGCGCGGCCGCAGTGCCCTACTTGCCGCTGTACACCGGGAACGCGCTCGCGTCGCCGTAGTCGCTCTCGTCGAGCTCGCGCAGCGCGCGCACGTCCTCATCGGAGATCGTGAAGTCCACCTGGGCGTTGCTGCGCATGTGGTCGGGGTTCGCGGTCTTCGGCAGCGACACCGTGCCCAGCTGCAGCGTGTAGCGGATGCACAGCTGTGGCACCGAGACGCCGTACTTCTCGGCGATGGCGGCGACGTGCGCGTTCTTCAGGATCTCGCCGTGCGCGATGGGGGAGTAGGCCTCGACGAGGATGTCCTTCGCCGCGCAGTACTCGAGCAGCGCGCTCGGGGTGTTGCCGGCGTGCACGAGGATCTGGTTCACGTGCGGTGCCACGGTGCCGTGCTCGAGGATGTTGTCGAGGTCTCCCGGCAGGAAGTTCGACACCCCGATCGCCCGGATCCTTCCGGCGCGGTGCGCCTCTTCCAGGGCGCGCCAGGCGGCGAGGTTGCCCTCGGAGTAGTCGCCGCCGCGGAAGTCGTCCCACGGCTGTGGCGCGTGGATGAGCATCAGATCGATGTAACCGATGTCGAGCTTCGCAAGCGATTCGTCGATCGCGGCCACGGCCTCGTCGTGGTCCTTGATCTCGGCGGCGAGCTTCGTCGACACGAAGAGCTGCTCGCGGGCGACGCCGGCGCTGCGCACGCCCTCGCGCACGCCCTCGCCCACGCCGCGCTCGTTGCCGTACGCCTGCGCGGTGTCGATGTTGCGGTAGCCGAGCTCGATGGCGGCGCGCACCGCGTCGGCCGCGGCCGCGTCGTCGATGAACCAGGTGCCGAGCCCGAGCTTCGGGATCTCGACGCCGTTCGTCAGGGTGTAGTTCTCATTCAGGATGCTCATGCATCTTCTCCGTTCGTCTGGGGGCAGCTCGTCGTACACCGCGTCGGTGACGGGCTCGAGCCACTCGTTGCTGAGGTTCTCGCCGGGGGTGATGAAGGCGACGTGGGAGAACCACGCGTGGGCCTTCGCCCCGTGCCAGTGCTTGGTTCCCTCCGGCACGCGGATGACGGTGCCGGGCTCCATGCTGACGGGCTCTTCGCCCTCGGCCTGATACCAGCCGCTGCCGGCCGTGCACATCAGCACCTGGTCGCCGCCGCCGGTGCCGTGGTGGATGTGCCAGTTGTTGCGGCATCCCGGTTCGAAGGTCACGTTGCTCACGGGCACGTCACCTCCGGTGAGGGGAGCCAGGTAGCTCTGGCCGATGAAGTACTGCGCGTAGACGTCGTTGGGCTCCCCGAGGGGGAAGATCTGGTCGAACTGCGCGGTCATGATGCGCTCTCCTCGTTCTCGACGATTTCTTTCAGGACGGATGTCGCGGCCATGCCGTTCGGCCAGCCGGTGTAGAAGGCCAGGTGCAGAAGCGCCTCTTGGAGCTCCTCATCGGTGACGCCTTTGCGGCGCGCGAACCCGAGATGGAACCGCAGCTGGTCGGTCTTGCCCAGCGCCGTCAGCGCGGCCACGGTGACGAGGCTGCGATCGCGCGGCGACAGGCCGTCACGCGCCCAGACCTCGTCGAAGAGGACCTTGTCGGTGTAGTGCACCATTCCGGGAGCGAAGTCTCCGAAGGCGTTCTTCCCGCCGGTCCAGCCGGTCGTGCCGGTGTCGTTCGTCGTCATTGTGGGCTCCTCCTGCTCGGTACATGTCCCATCGAACGCCGTTCCCACGTGTTGCGGGAGTCCTCCGTGAAAGGGGTACCGGCAGGGCGCCCCTGGGGTCGGTCGGCGGGGGCTGGGGCGGCGGGCGGCTGCACGGCGCGTAGGCTCGATCGCGATGGCTACCGGAGCGACGATCCACACCTTCGAGGTGCACCTCGCCGACGTCGATCGCGGCGTCTATGAGGAGCTGGCGCTGCGCCTGGCGCGGCATCCCTCCGAGACCGACGCGTACATGATCACGCGGCTGCTCGCGTACTGCCTCGAGTACGAGGAGGGCATCGCGTTCAGCGAGGGCATCTCGGCGACCGACGAGCCGGCCGTGCTGGTGCGTGATCTGACGGGCCGGGTCACGGCGTGGATCGAAGTGGGAGCACCGGATGCCGCCCGCCTGCACTTCGGCAGCAAGCTCGCCGACCGCACCACGGTGTACACACACCGTGACCCCGCGAAGGTCATCGCGCAGTGGGCCGGCAAGACCATCCACGACGCCGACGCGATCACAGTGCACAGCTTCGACCCGGGGTTCGTCGACGCGGCCGCGGCACTCGTCGAACGCCGCAACGAGATGACCCTCTCGGTCACCGAGCGGCAGGTGTACCTCGAGCTGAACGGCACGCATCTCTCCTCGCCGATCCACGATCACCCGATCCGCTGAGGGGTGGATGCCGCGGGTCGCGCCATCCACTCGTGCCATACTGCGGGCATGCCACAGCATTGCGAGCAGTGCCAGAAGGTCATCGTGGGAGCGGGCGTGCGCACCGCCACTCGTCTGCTCTGCGATGAGTGCGGCGCGCGCTTCACGGGACTCGCCGCGGGCTACCTCGCGGGTCACGACGTGCCCACGGCGATCAGCGTGAGCGGATGGTACGAACGGCTGCGCAAGAAGAAGCGGTAGCGGCGCCGCCCTCACCCCGCGCCGAACAGGGCGCCCGGACCGGTGAGCGACCCGGTCAGAGCCGACGCGACGAGGACGGCCGCCAGCACGGCGAGCACGCCCGCGGCGAAGAGCGCATCCCGCGCCGTGAGGGCGACCGGCCGCCACACCGTGCGTGGGGCGAGGCCCAGCCCGCGCTGCTCGAGCGCCCGCGCGATGCGCTCGCCGCGACGCAGTGAGCCGATGAGCAGCGCCCCCGCGGCCGCGACGTGGCCGGAGGGGCCGAGCCGCGGCATCCCGTCCCGTCCGATCGGGGCGCGCACGAGGTGCGCCGCCCGGATCGTCTGCCACTCGGCGCCCATCGTCTGCAGCATGCGATACCCCGCGAGCAGCGCGCTCGAGACGCGGATGTCGAGGCGCAGGTGCTGGTGCGCGCTCGTCATGAGCGCGACCGGATCGGTCGACACGATGAACGCGATCGAGAGCACTCCGGTCGCGAGCGTGCGCAGCGCGAGGGCGAGGCCGATGTCGAGGCCCTCCTGCGTGATGCGCAGCAGGCCGGCCTGCCACAGCACCGTGCCCGGCCGCGTCAGCGTGTTCGCGACGAAGAGCCCGACGGCGAACGCGACGAACGGCACATGCCCGAGCACGAGCGTGCGCACCGGCACGGCCCGTGCCGTAAGCACCGCCGCGACCGCCATGACGTAGAGCACCGCGAGCGTCGGCACGTCGAACACGAACAGCAGCGCGAGCGACACCGCGAACAGCAGCGCGAGCTTGACGCTCGGATTGCGTCGCGCGAGCGGGCCCGCCAGATGGCGGCGGAGGTCGGTCGGAGAGCCCGTGCTCATCGCGACGGCACTCCGTCGTAGGCGTCGAGTGCGGCGTGCAGGTCCGCGGTCGTCCGGCAGCGCGTCAGCAGGTGCTCGATCAGCCGCGGCACCCGCACGCCCGCGCGGCGCAGCAGGGGGCCGTCGCGCAGCACGTCGGCGAGGTCGCCGTCGCGGACGACCTTCCCCTCGTCGATGACGATCGCACGGTCGGCGACGGCGGCCAGCGAGCGGAGGTCGTGGGATGCCGCGAGCACGGCGCGTCCGTCGGCGGCGGCGCCTCGCAGCAGGCGCGCGGCCTGCAGGGCATCGCGCCGGTCGAGCCCGAAGGTGGGTTCGTCGGCGATGAGCACGGGCCGGTCGTGCACGAGCATCGCGGCCAGGCTCAGGCGTCGCTTCTCACCACCCGACAGGCGGTACGGGCTGCTCTCGCGCACGTGCCCCAGGCGATGCGCGGCCAGGGCGCGCTCGACGCGCGCGGAGGAGGCGGCGTCCCCACGCCGCCGCCTCCCGCGCCTGGCCGGCGCGCCGTCGAGCCCGTGCGCGATCTCGCCGGCCGCCGTGCGCCCCACGAACTGGTGCTCGGGGTTCTGGAAGACCATCCCGGCGGGACGGCGGGCCTCCCGGCTCGTCACCGTCCCGCCGAGAGGCCGCTGGAGGCCTGCGAGCGTGCGCAGCAGCGTCGATTTGCCGGCGCCGTTGCGGCCCAGCAGCAGCACGACCTCGCCCGCACGAAGGTCGAGCGACACGTCGTCGAGCACCGGTTCCGATGCGCCGACGCTCAGGCCTTGCGCTTCGAGCAGCGTCGGCCCGGGGTCGGGCACGGCGCCGGACGCGGCCCGCGGCAGTGCATCGAGGTATGCACGATTCGCCGCGGCCTCGAGCCCGCCCGGGGTCCCGGTGATCGCCTGCAGCTCGGCGTCGAGCGGAAGCCAGCACCCCGCGTCACGCAGCGCAGCCGCGTGGCTCGCCAGCACCTCGGCCGTCGCGCCGGTCGGCGCCACGCGCCCGGCGTCGTCGAGCACGAGCGCACGCTCGGGCATCGCCCCCGCATCGGCCAGATCGTCGAGACGGTGCTCGACGAGCACCGTGGTCGCGCCGGTGGCGGCGACGGCCGCATCGACGGCCGCGCGCACGGCGACCACCCCATCGGCGTCGAGCATCGAGGTCGGCTCGTCGAGCAGCAGCACCCCGGGTTCGGACGCGAGCACGGCCGCGAGAGCCACCCGCTGGCGCTGCCCGCCGGAGAGGGAGTGGATGCCGCGGCCGCGCAGGTCTGCGGCATCCACCACCTCCAGCGACGCGGTGATGCGGGCGTCCATATCGCCGCGCGCGACGCCGTGGTTCTCGAGCCCGAAGGCGACCTCGGCGTCGACGTCGACCATGCACAGCTGCGCGTCGGGGTCCTGCGCGAGCGCGCCGACGGTGCGGGCGAGCTCGACGACGGTGGTCTCGGCGGTCGCGATCCCGCCGACCGTCGCGCGCCCGCGCATGGTCGCGGTCACCGAGTGCGGAACGACGCCCGACAGGGCGTCGAGCAGCGTCGACTTGCCGGCGCCCGAGGGGCCGAAGACGATCGTGCGGCTGCCGGGAGGGAAGTCGACGCTCACGCCCTCGAGCACCGTGCGTGTGCCGAAGGCGACGGATGCGGCATCCACGTCCGCTCCCGTGCGCGCCGGCGCTCGCCCGTGCTCAGTCAGCGCGTGCGGCACGGTCGCGACCGATCGCGAAGTTGTCGACCACGCCGGTGCGGGCCAGGCCCGCGACGATCGGCTTCGCCAGCAGCCCGCCGAACACGATGCCCGACAGCACCTGGACCACGAGGCGGATCCAGAACAGATCGGTGCCGTACCAGCCCGAGCGGAACGCCGAGTAGAAGAACACGAACCCGGCCCCGAGTGCGCCAGAGAGCGCGTACTGCAGCCATCCGTAACGGCGGTAGCGGGTCAGTGCGAACGGGAGCTCGCTGCCGGCGCCCTGGATGCCCGCCGCAACGAACAGCAGCGGGCCGACGGCCGAGCCGAGGAAGACGACCTCGATCACCGACGCGAGGATCTCGGCGGCGACGCCCGCGAACGGGCGGCGAACGATCGCCACGGCGATCGGGGCGACCAGCAGCCACCCGCCCAGGAGTACGTGCTGGGTGATGTCGCCGAGAGGGCCGGCGAGCACCGACAGCCACGTCCAGGCCTGCACGAGCGCCCAGTAGAGGAAGCCGGCGACCACGCCGAGCACAACCACGAGCATGATGTCGCGCAGGGTCCAGCCGCGGTTCTCGCGCGCCGTCGCGGCGGTCTCGAAAGCTTCTGCGGGCGCGCTCATGCCGTGACCTCGCTCGGGCTGTTCACCGAGATCGTGACGTGCGTGGTCACGTGCGGCACCGTGCGGCCGACGCGCACCCAGCCGCCCGCGACGGTCTCGAGGACCGTCGCGACGTCGCCGTGCAGGCGCGTCGTGTAGCGGTCGCTGCGCACGAAGCTGCCGTTCTCGCGCGCGGCCTCGATGGCGGCGTGGATGTCGCGCATGTGGTCGGCGGTGCCGCTGTCGTCGAGCGGATACAGCGCCCACTGCGCCGACGCGGTGACGCCGGTCGGCGGCACCACCGGGAGGGGCGAGACGAGGCCGCGCCCGGTCGGCAGCGCGCAGCGCACCTCGCCGGGGCATCCCCGCGAGAACATCACCGTCGCGCTCACATGACGGCCGCCGCGCGAGGCCGCGGCGATCAGGCGTGCGAAGTAGGTCGCCAGCGCCGTCTCGTCGCCGGTCGCCCAGGTGCTCACGTCGTCGGTGGCGACGTCGAGCTCCGCGGCGTCGGCCGCCGCCTCGGCGAGGGCGGTGAGGATGACGTCGATGTAGTCGTCGCTCATGACCGCGAGGGTGATGCGCCCGCCGACACCGAACTCCTGCGGTGTCGGGGTGCCTTGCGTTTCTTGCGGGGTTTCCTGCGTGACGGAATGCACGTTGCGTGCCCTTTCTCCTCAGAGGTAGGCACGGGTGTGTGCGCGACGCGGTGCCGCGCACACGTCGAGAATGCTGCCTCCCTGCGCCGGCATGATCCGGATCAGGTTCGACGGTCGAAGGTTGAAGACCTTCCTCTCAGCCCGGCTCACCGGACTCCCGTGTACGCAGGAAGTGTAGCGCGGCGCGGTCGTCGCGCGCGCACGTCGTCGCTCAGCGCCCGGAGTCGGCGGCGCGCCGCGCGCGATATGCCGCCACCGCATTGCGGTTCGCGCACGCGGTCGAGCAATAGCGCTTCGAACGGTTGCGCGAGAGATCCAGCGCGATGGCCTCGCACTCGTCGTCGGCGCACACCGTGATGCGACTGCCCTCCTCGGCGCGGATCACGTCGATCAGCGCCATCGCCGTCTCCACGAGAACTCGCTCCGGCAGCGGCCGATCATCCGCCACCGCATGCAGATGCCAGTCCACGCCCTCATGCCGCGCCAGCCGCGGCGTCACGGTCACCGACGCGAGCGCCGCGTTCACCTCCGCGACCATGTCGTCGCGGGGAGCCAGCAGCATCCGGCGCAGGCGTGGCCGCAATCCGCGCAGAGTTTCGAGCTCCGCAGCATCCCGATCGATCCGCCCCGTGTAGGGGTGCTCCCGAAGGAATCCGTCGAAGTCCGCACGCGTCACCAGGGTGTCGGGGTCTTCCGCGCTGTTGGCCAACCACACCGCCGTGCGCAGCACTTCTTCTGTGTCATCGGTGAAGACCATGTTGACATCTTACACATCGACGGCGTACTGTCATCGATCATGAGTACTGTGACCAGTGACATCCACCCCCGTGTCGGTACGGGTGTGCTGGTCGCCCTCGCCGCCGCGCTGTCGTTCGGGATGTCGGGGGCCTGGGCTCGCGGACTCATCGACGCCGGCTGGACACCGGGCGCCGCCGTCACCGTGCGCGTGTGGGTCGCCGCCCTCGTGCTGCTCGCACCGACGCTGCTCGCCCTGCGCGGGCGCTGGCGCACCGTTCGCAGGAACGCCGGCATGATCGTGCTCTACGGACTGCTCGCGGTCACCGCCACGCAACTCTTCTACTTCCAAGCGGTCGCCGTCATGGACGTCGGCATCGCCCTGCTCATCGAGTACACCGCACCCGTCGCCGTCGTGCTGTGGCTGTGGGTGCGGCGCGGCGAGAGGCCGACCGGGCGCGTCATCCTCGGCGCCGTGATCGCCTTCGGCGGGCTCGTGCTCATGCTCGACATCCTCACCGGCGCACGCGTGGACGGCGCGGGCATCCTCTGGGCGCTCGGCGCGATGGTCGGCGCCGCCGCCTACTTCGTGCTCTCGGCGCGCAGCGACACCGGACTGCCGCCGATCGCCCTGGCCGGCCTCGGTCTGCTGCTCGGCGCCGTCGCCCTGACGCTCGCAGGCGCGATCGGCATCCTGCCCATGGCATGGTCGACCCACGACGTCACGTATCGCTTCGGCACGGTGCCGTGGTTCGTGCCGGTGCTCGCGATCGGCCTGTTCGCCACCGCGCTCGCCTACGTGCTCGGCATCGTCTCGACCCGCATGCTCGGCTCGCGCCTGGCGTCGTTCATCGCCCTCGCGGAGGTCGCCGCCGCCATGCTGTTCGGATGGATGCTGCTCGGCCAGCTGCCCGACGCGCTGCAGGCTGTCGGCTGCGCGCTCGTGCTCGTCGGCGTCGTCATCGTCAAGCTCGGCGAGCGTCCGGCACCTGCGCTCGTCGAGCCCGTCCCCGAGCCCGAACCCGCGGGGTGACGAACGCCGTATCCTCGACGCATGGGCCCGCTTCGCCGCGCATGGCTGTGGCTGCTGAAGAACACCCTCAACCGGTGGACCAGCGCCCTCGCGCGCACCGGCCGCGGCCCGTTCAGCCTGGTGCGGCACGTGGGACGCAAGAGCGGAACCGTGTACGAGACGCCGATCATCGTCGCCGCGGTGCCCGAGGGCTTCATCGCCGAACTCACCTACGGCGAACAGGTCAACTGGTACCGCAACGTGGTGGCCGCCGGCGGATGCGAGCTCGTCGTCCGCGGCATCCCGCACCGCATCGTCGCGATCGAGCCCTATCCGACGGATGCCGGCCGACGGGCGTTCGGGTTTCCGGCCACCGCGCTGCTGACGCTGCTGCGCCGTCACGAGTTCCGGCTGCTGCGCACCTGAGTCTCAGGCGCTCGCCCGCCGCACGAGCGTCGTCGGCAGCGTCACCGCGCGCGGCGTCGCGCCCTCGACCGCCTCGAGCAGCAGCGACACCATCTCGGCGCTGATCCGCTCCCACGGCTGGCGCATCGTGGTCAGCGGCGGCTCGTTCGTCTCGGCGAGCCCCGAGTCGTCGAAGCCCGCGACCGCGACGTCATCGGGCACGCGCAGTCCCGCACGGCGGAGCGCCGACACCGCACCCGCGGCCATCAGGTCGTTCGCCGCGAACACGGCGTCGAAGTCGCGATCGGCGCGCAGCAGCTGTTCGAGCGCGTTCGCGCCCGACGCGAACGAATAGTCGCCGTCGGCGACCAGGTCGGGATCGAACGCGTCGCCCAGCTCGTCGCGGAAGCCCTTCAGCCGGTAGCGGCCGCCGGGAGTGTCGGCGGGCCCCGCGATCATCGCGATGCGACGGTAGCCCCGCTCGCGCAGGTAGCGCACCATCGTCCGGGCCGACTCCTCCTCTTCGACCGAGACCGTGCCGACCTCGACGTCGTGGCCGAGCGGGATGCCGCAGCTCACGGTTGGAACGCCGGCGGCCACCAGCTTCTCGAGCAGCGGATCGGCCTCGTGCGATGAGATGAGCATCACCCCGTCGACGTGGCCCGCCTGCACGAAGTGGGTGACGGTCTCGCGTTCGGCGGGAGTGGATGCCACGAGCAGAACGAGCGTCATCGACCGCTGCGCGAGCGCCTCGGCCGCGCCCTTGAGCAGGCGCGCGAAGGTCGGATCGGCGAACAGCAGCTGCTGCGGCTCGGTCACCAGGAACGCGAGGGAGTCGGCGCGTCCGGTGGCGAGGCTGCGCGCATGCTGGTTGGCAGTGTACCCGGTGCGTGCGATCGCGTCTTCGATCGCCGTGCGCGCTTCGGGAGAGACCCAGTGGCCTCCGTTCATGTAGCGCGAGACGGTGCCGCGCGAGACTCCCGCGGCCGCGGCCACGTCGCGGATCGTCGGCCGTCTGCCCGCTGTCGTTCGCTCGCTCACGCAGCGACTTTACCCCGGAACACGCCCGGGCGTGCAGCGAACATCCGTGCGTACTGTGACCGTGCACAGTGAATCCCTCCCCACGCTGTCACGGTTGGGTAACGAAGGCCTCTCCGCGAGTTGCGTGAACGCCTTCACGGGAGGCACACTGGGACCGGTCACAGTCCTGGATGCAACGGAGAATCATGACCTCGCACGAACGCTGGCCCGACCTGCAGGGCATCGCCTACGGCGGCGACTACACGCCCGAGCAGTGGAGCCGCGAGACGTGGCGCGAAGACGTCGCGCTGATGCGCGATGCCGGGGTGAACCTCGTCAGCGTGGGCATCTTCGCCTGGGCGCTCATCGAGACCGCCGAGGGCGAGTTCGACTTCGCCTGGCTCGACGACGTGATCGATCTGCTCCACGAGAACGGCATCTCCGTCGACCTCGGCACGCCGACGGCTTCCCCGCCGGCCTGGTTCTTCGCGCAGCATCCCGAGTCCCGCGTCCAGACCGCCGACGGCACGATCCTCGGCTTCGGCGCCCGCGGCATGGCCTCGCCGTCGTCGCCCGCGTACCGCGCCGCCATCGTGCGCATCGCCACGGCGCTGGCCGAGCGCTACGGCGACCACCCCGCGGTCGTGCTCTGGCACGTGCACAACGAGTACGGCGTGCCGGTCGGCGAGGACTACTCGCCGCAGTCGGTGCAGGCGTTCCGCGACTGGCTGCGCGAGAAGTACGGCACGCTCGAGGCGCTCAACGCCGCCTGGGGCACCGCGTTCTGGGGGCAGCACTACACGGCGTGGGAGCACATCGGGGCGCCCGCCGCCGCGCCGTCGGTCGTCAACCCCGCCCAGCGCCTCGACTTCGCCCGCTTCACCGACCACCAGCTGCGCCAGTGCTTCATCGCCGAGCGCGACGCGATCCGTGCGCACGCCTCGCAGCCGATCACCACGAACTTCATGGCGAACCAGAGCTGGACCACCGATCTGTGGGCGTGGGGCCGCGAGGTCGACATCGTCTCGGACGACCACTATCTCTGGGCCGCCGACACCGAGGGCGAGATCGGTCTGGCCATGGCCGCCGACCTGACCCGCAGCGTGGGCGGCGGCGCGCCGTGGATCCTCATGGAGCACTCCACCTCGGCCGTCAACTGGCAGCCGCGCAACATCGCGAAGCGCCCCGGCGAGATGGCCCGCAACTCGCTGACCCACCTGGGCCGCGGCGCCGACGCGATCCTCTTCTTCCAGTGGCGCGCGTCGCGCTCGGGCGCCGAGAAGTTCCACTCCGCGATGCTGCCGCACGCCGGCACCGGCTCGCGGGTCTGGCGCGAGGTCGTCGACCTCGGCGCAGCACTCGGCCGACTCTGCGAGGTGCGCGGCTCGCGCGTCGCGGCCGACGTCGCAGTGCTGTGGGACTTCGAATCGTTCTGGGCGCAGGACCTCGAGTGGCGCCCGTCGGTCGATGTGACCCACAAAGAGCGCATCCGCGCCTACTACGAGCAGCTGTGGCGCGACGGCGTGACCGTCGACTTCGCGCTGCCCGGGCAGGATCTCTCCGGATACAAGCTCGTCGTCGCGCCCGCCCAGTACCTGCTGCGCGTCGCCGACGCCGAGAACCTCAACCGCTACGTCGAGAACGGCGGCACGCTGCTGGTCTCGTTCTTCTCGGCGGTCGTCGACGAGAACGACGCGGTGCACATCGGCGGGTTCGGCGCACCGCTCGAGCCCGCGCTCGGCCTGCGGGTGGAGGAGTTCCTGCCGCTGCGCGAGGGCGAGAGCTCCCGGGTGAGCTGGGACGGGCGCGAGCTGACCGCCGACGCCTGGCAGGAGGACCTCGTCCTCACCACCGCGCAGGCGGTCGCAGCCCACGTCGACGGACCGAGCGCGGGCGCGCCCGCGATCACCCGCAACGCGCACGGTCGGGGCGTCGGCTGGTACGTGAGCACGAGGCTGGATGCCGCGGGCCTGGCAGACGTCTTCACCGCCGTGTACGCCGACGCCGGCATCGAGCGCGCCGCCCAGCCAGCCGGGCTCGAGGTCGTCACCCGTCACGGCGCCGACGCCGACTACGTCGTCGCCGTCAACCACGCCGACGAACCCGCGACGCTCGTCGCGCGCGGCGTGGACCTCGTCTCGGGCGCGGCGTCCGACGAAGGCTTCGAGATCGCGGCCGGAGCGGTCGCGGTCATCCGCACCACACACCAATGAACAGGCGCCCACGGCCGGCCGGCCAGGGGCACACAACCCGGGGAGGAACCGGATATGCGAAAGATGGGACTCGGCATCGTCGCCTTGGCGTCGACGGCCGCACTCCTGGCAGGCTGCAGCGGCGGTGGCAGCACCGCGAAGCCCGCTGAGAGCGAGACGGCGATCGACGCCACGGGCGTCACGCTCACGATCTGGACGGACGCGAACCGCAAGCCCGCCATCGAGGCGGCGGCGAAGACGTTCGAAGAAGAGACCGGCGCGAAGATCAAGCTGGTCCAGAAGAACTTCGACGACATCCGCAACGACTTCATCAACCAGGTCCCGACCGGCTCGGGCCCCGACATCACGATCGGTGCGCACGACTGGCTCGGCGCGCTCGTCTCGGCCGGCGTCGTCTCGACGATCGACCTCGGCGACAAGGCCGGCTCGTTCGAGAAGGTCGCTCTCGAGGCGATGACCTACGACGGCCAGCTCTACGCCCTGCCGTACTCGCTGGAGACCGTGGCGCTCATCCAGAACACCGATCTGGTCGGTGAGGACGCGCCGAAGACCTGGGACGACATGATCGCCAAGGGCAAGGCCTCGGGCGCCCAGCGACCGTTCGTCATCCAGACCGCGGGCCAGACGGGCGATGCGTACACCATGTACCCGTTCCAGACGTCGTTCGGCGCCCCGGTGTTCGTCCAGGACGACGCGGGTTCGTACACGAACCAGGTCGGCATGGGCGGCGACAGCGGCGTGGCGTTCGCGAAGTGGCTCGGTGACAACGGCAAGAAGGGCACCGGCATCATCTCGACCACGATCAACTACGACACCAACAACGAGCTGTTCGCCGCCGGCAAGGCCGCCTACACCGTCGCCGGCCCGTGGGCCATCGAGGCGCTGACCGCCAAGGGCGTCAAGGTGAAGGTCAACCCCGTGCCGTCGGCCGGTGGCGAGACCGCGTCGCCGTTCGTGGGAGTGCAGGGCTTCTACATCAGCTCGCAGAGCAAGAACCAGCTGGTCGCGCAGGAGTTCCTGACCAACTACCTGGCCACCTACGACGCGCAGAAGGCCCTGTACGAGGCCGACCCGCGCATCCCCGCGTGGACTGACCTGGCCAACGACGTGGCCTCCGACCCGAACACCGCCGGCTTCCTCGCGCAGACGAAGGTCGCCGTCCCGATGCCGAGCATCCCCGAGATGGGCTCGGTGTGGGATCTGTGGAACGCCGCTCAGGTGCAGATCATCAACGGGGCCGACCCGACGTCGACCTGGAACAAGATGGTCGCCGACCTCGAGAAGGCGATCAGCTGACACCCCTTCCCCGGGAGCGGGACCCGAACCCGCTCCCGGGGCTCTGCGCACAGATCGCCCTCAGGAGGAACAATGACGTCGTCGTCTGAAGTCACGCAGACCGCCCCCGGACCCCGCCACACCCGTGGAAGCCGCGCGCCCGGCGAGTCGCACGCGCGTCGGTGGGACGGCCTCGGCTGGGGCTTCCTCGTCAAGCTCGTGCTCATGGCGCTCGTCAACGCGATGGGCATCATGGCCGCCTTCGAGGCGTTCCAGGTGGGCTCGTGGGTGATCTTCGGCGTCGCGGTGGCGCTGCTGATCATCGCCGACGTCGTCTACTTCACGAAGAAGGCGCTCCCCCTCAAATACCTGCTGCCGGGGCTGGCGTTCCTCCTGGTCTTCCAGATCTTCATCTTCGGGTACACCGCGTACATCGCGTTCACCAACTACGGCACCGGCCACGTCGGCTCGCAGGAGCAGGCGGTGCAGGCCGCGCTGAGTCAGGGCGAGCGGCGCGTGGAGGGCTCGCCCACCTATCAGCTCGCCGTCGTCGAGCGCGGCAGCGAACTGGGCTTCGCGATCAACGACAACGGCACGATCAAGGTCGGCGCCGAGGACCAGCCGCTGCAGGTCGAGACCGGGGCGGTCGCGTCGGGCACGAGCGCCCCCACCGAGGTGCCCGGGTGGACGGTCGTCTCGCGCCAGTCGCTCATCAGCGATCAGGCGCTGCAGAAGCAGGTCGTCTCGCTGCGCGTGCCCATCTCCGACGATCCGAACGACGGATCCATCCGCACCCTCGACGGACTGTCGGGTGCGGTCTACAAATCGACGATGACGTGGGATGCCGCATCCCAGACCATCACCGACAGCGCGACGGGCACTGTCTACCACGCGACCGCGTCGGGCACCTTCCAGGCCGACGACGGCACGACGCTGCCCACCGGCTGGGTCGTGAACGTCGGCTTCGACAACTTCACCCGGCTGTTCACGGATGCGAGCATGGCCAAGCCGCTGGCGATGGTGACGCTCTGGACGTTCGCGTTCGCGATCCTCTCGGTGCTGCTGCCGTTCGCGCTCGGCCTGCTGTTCGCCATCATCTACAACGACCCGCGGGTGCGCGGGCGCAAGCTGCTGCGGACGCTGTTCATCCTGCCGTACGCGTTCCCCGCGTTCATGTCGGCGCTGCTGTTCCGGGGCATGTTCAACTCCGAGTTCGGCGTCATCAACCAGTTCTTCTTCTTCGGCGCGGACATCGACTGGCTCGGCGATCCGTGGCTGGCGCGCGGTGCGGTGCTGTTCGTGAACGTCTGGCTGACGTACCCGTACTACTTCCTCGTGTGCACGGGGGCGCTGCAGTCCCTCCCCGGAGACGTGCTGGAGGCGGCATCCATCGACGGAGCAGGCCGCTGGCGGCAGATGCGCTCGCTGATCCTGCCGCTCGTGCTGGTGTCGACCGCGCCGCTGCTGATCTCGTCGTTCGCGTTCAGCTTCAACAACTTCACGATCATCTACATGTTCAACAACGGCGGGCCGGCGATACCCGGGGCGCCGTACGCACTCGGCGCCACCGACATCCTGATCTCGGCGATCTGGGACATCTCCGGCGTCTCCGGGGGAGCCGCCGACTACGGCCTGGCCAGCGCCCTCTCGATCATCGTGTTCATCGTCGTGGGCGCCATCGCGGCGTTCGCCTTCCGACAGACTCGTCGACTGGAGGAGTTCCAGTGAGCACCCAGGCAGCCGCGCAGGCCGCGGCATCCCACACCCGTCGTCCCGGCCAGCGGCGTCGCTGGATGCTCGAGGTCGGATGGAAGTACCTCCTCGCGCTGGTGATCATCTTCTACGCGGTGTTCCCGCTGGTGTACGTCGTCTCGGCGTCGTTCAACCCGGGTGGGAGCCTGGCGGCCAGCAACGAGATCTTCAGCGTGTTCGACCTCGCGAACTTCGCGGCGCTCGGGCAGACCGCGTACTGGACCTGGTACGGCAACACCCTGCTGGTCGGAGGGATCGCGTCGATCGGCGCCGTGCTCATGGGCGCGTGCGCGGCGTACGCGTTCTCGCGCTTCCGGTTCCGCGGGCGGCGGACGAGCCTGACGTCGCTGCTGATCATCCAGATGTTCCCGCAGGCGCTGGCGTTCGTGGCCATCTACCTGATGCTGCTGGCCATCGGCGATGTGATCCCGGCGCTCGGGCTCGACTCGAAGCTCGCGCTGATCTGCGTCTACCTGGGCGGGGCCCTCGGCACGAACACGTTCCTCATGTATGGGTTCTTCAACACGATCCCGGTCGAGCTCGACGAGTCGGCGAAGATCGACGGCGCGACGCATGCGCAGGTGTTCTGGCGGATCATCATGCCGCTGGTCACGCCGATCCTCGCGGTGGTCGCGCTGCTGGCGTTCATCGCCTCGTTCGGCGACTACATCGTCGCGAAGATCGTGCTGGTGTCGGAGGACAACTGGACCCTCGCGGTGGGCATGTATCAGTGGGTGTCGAACCAGCTGGAGTCGAACTGGGGGCTGTTCGCCGCCGGTGCGGTGCTGGCCGCGATCCCGGTGCTGGTGCTGTTCTTCGCGCTGCAGCGCTACATCATCGGCGGGCTGACCTCGGGGTCGGTCAAGGGCTGAGACGGGATGCCGCGGTGGTCGGCGGTGCCGCGGTGGTCGGCGGTGCCGCCCGAATGTTGCGAAAACCGTATTGAACTTCCCGCTCACACACGCGGAGGCCGGTTCACCAGTCACCTTCTGCGGGTGCCACGCGGTCGGGGTTGCCGAAAACGACTGCCGAACAGGGGGTGGTGCTGCGCTCACCAGTTGATACGCCTGGGTTATCAAGAGGTGAGGCGCTGAGGAAGGGCATGTCGGGGGTTCGGAGCACAATCAGGGCATGGAGATCCAGCTCAGCATGGTGGTGCTCGAGGTCGCGGACCTGGATGCTTCCGTCGCGTTCTACCGGCGCCTCGGAGTCGACGTTCCCGACCCGCCGACGGACGGGCGCCCGCTTGTCGCGCACCGCATGGGCAGCGGCGTCACGCTGCTGCTGATCAGCGGCTTCGCATCACGCTACGACCCGGAGTGGGCGCCGCTGCCCGGGCGCTCAGCGCAGCTGCTCGAGTTCTATGTCGGCGAAGACTCGCTGGTCGACAGGGCCTGGCACGACCTGGTCGCGGCGGGATACCACGGCCGGATGCCTCCTGCGCAGACGGCAGGCCCGTACGCCGCGATGGTCGACGATCCGGACGGCAACGTCATCCTGCTGACGTCGGATGAGGCGGCGTCTCCCGGAGCACCGTGACGGAGCACCGTGACGGAGCGCCGTGACGGGCGCGCTTCGTGACGGCACCGGCCGCTGAGGCCCGCGCCTCAGCGCAGATCGTCGAGTGCGGCGTGCAGCTTCTCGGCCTCGCCCGCGGCCATCCCATAGCCGTGCTCGGGCGCGGGGTACGCTCCCGAGCGCACCTCGTCGGCATATGCGCGGATGCCCGCGATCGTCGCGGCGCCGATCTCGGCGAATCGCTTGACGAAGCGCGCCTGGTGCCCGTCGTGGATGCCCAGCAGGTCGTGGAACACGAGCACCTGGCCATCGGCATCCGGGCCCGCCCCGATGCCGATCACCGGGATGTCCAGCAGCGGCACGATGGCGGCTGTCGCCTCGCTCGGGATCGCCTCGAACACCAGCGCGAAGCATCCCGCCGCCTGCAGCGCCAGAGCATCGGCGGCCACCCGCTCCGCGGTATCGGCGGTGCGACCCTGCGCGCGGTACCCGCCCAGCACGCCCACGGTCTGCGGCGTGAGCCCCACGTGCCCCATCACCGGGACGCCCGCCGCCACGATCGCCCGTGCCCGCTCGACTGTCGTGCCGCCGCGCTCGATCTTGACGGCGTCCGCCCCGCACTCCTTGACGAACCGCTGCGCGGTGCGCACGGCCTGCTCGTCGCTCGCCTCGTACGACCCGAACGGCAGATCGGCCACGAGCAGAGGGCCGGACAGACCGCGGCGCACGGCCGCGGTCAGCATCAGCATCTCGTCGACCGTCACCGACACGGTGCTGTCGTAGCCGAGCACGGTCATGGCTGCCGAGTCGCCGACGAGCACGGCATCCACCCCCGCCGCCTCGGCGGCGCGCGCACCCGGATGATCGTATGCCGTCACCATGACGATCGGCTCGCCCGCGGCCTTCTTTGCCGCGAGGGTCGCGAACGTGGTCTTCGGGGCGCCGTCGCCCGGGTGCGTGCTCATGAGAGGACCTCCGTGGAGAGCAGGATGCCGGGATCGGAGTCCACGGCGATGATGCGGTTGCCCTCATCGACGTGCACGATGCGCGGCGCGTAGTCGTCGAGCTCGGCGTCGTCGAGATCGGCATAGGAGATGACGATGACGGTGTCGCCGGTGTGCACGAGCCGGGCGGCGGCGCCGTTGAGCTGCAGGTCTCCCGAGCCGCGCTCGCCCGCGATCGTGTAGGTGACCAGGCGCGACCCGTTGTCGACGTCGACGACGTGAACCTGCTCGTTCGCGCGGATGTCGGCGGCCTCGAGCAGATCGGGGTCGACCGTGATCGACCCGACGTAGTGCAGGTCGCTGCCGGTCACCCGGGCGCGATGGATCTTGGACTTCAGCATGGTGCGGCGCATCAGGAGGCCTCCAGCAGCCGGTTGTCGATGAGGCGGGCGGCGCCGATCCGGGCTGCCACGGCGAGCAGGGCGCTCGGCGCGACGGCGTCGGCCGGCGCGAGGTCGTCGGGGGAGCGCAGCTCGAGGTACTCGGGATCGATGCCCGCTTCCGCCAGCACCGCACCCGCCGCCGCAAGCACCCCGGTCGCCGCCACCTGCCCGGCCGCGACCGCGCTCTGCGCGGCATCGAGCGCGCGGCTCAGCGCCCTCGCCTGCACGCGGGCCGCGGCATCCAGGTACGCGTTCCGTGAGCTCATCGCGAGCCCGTCCGCCTCGCGCACGATCGGGCACGCGACCACGCGCACGTCGAGGTTCAGGTCGCGCACCACGCGGCGCACGACGAGCACCTGCTGGGCATCCTTCTGCCCGAAATACGCGGCGTCGGGCCGCACGATGCCGAAGAGCTTCGTGACCACGGTCGCCACGCCGTCGAAGTGCCCGGGGCGCGTCGCGCCGCACAGCACATCGGTGATCCCCGTCACATGGATCGAGGTCGCGAACCCGTCGGGATACACCTCGGCGACCGGCGGGGCGAACAGGATGTCGGCACCGGCGTCCTCCGCGAGCGAGGCGTCGCGCTGCTCGTCGCGCGGGTACGCGGCGAGGTCTTCGCCGGGCCCGAACTGCGTCGGGTTCACGAACAGCGACACCACGACGAGGTCGTGCGCGGCGCAGGCGGCGCGCATGAGCGACAGGTGTCCCTCGTGGAACGCGCCCATCGTCGGCACAAGGCCGACCGACCCTCCGCGCTCGCGCGTCGCGCGCACGGCGTCGCGCACCTCGGCGACGGTCCGCAGTGTCTGCATCACAGGCTCCGTTCCGCCGCGAGGGCACGGGTGCGGGCGGCGAGCATGTCGAACAGCGGTACGAGCTCGGCGTCGATCGCGGCGCGCTGTCGTGCGACGGTGTCGTCGTCGCCGCGGGCGATGGGTCCGGTGAGGGCGGATGCCGCACCCGCCGCCGCCCAGTTGTCGACCGTGCGGCGCACGAGGGGCGCGAGCAGGGCGCGGGCGTCGTCGCCCGTCAGGCCGGGCACCGCGTCGTGCAGAACGCGCTCGGCCACGCCCTCGAGGGTGATGAGGAAGTTCGACGCGAACGCCGCGGCGGCGTGGTAGCCGGCCCGGTCGGCGTCGGCGATCTCGAAGGGGTGCATGCCCAGCGCCTCCGCCAGCACGCGCGCGACCGCGAGCGCCTCGGGGGTGCGACCACCGATCGCGGCGCCGATGCCGGCGAACACCGACGGGTCGTCCGAGCCTGCGAACGTCTGCAGCGGGTGCAGCCCGAAGTCCACGTCGTCGAGGCCGGTTGCGCCCGACGTGTGGCCGACGAACCTCGCGCGGCCGGCGGCGGCGGCCGCGGCATCCCGGATCTGTCGATCGGGAACGCACAGCAGCACGACGTCTGCGTCTGCGACGGGCTCGTCGCGACCGGTCGGCCCCAGCACGGTGTACCCGGCGAGGGCCAACGCGGGGGCGATCGCCGACCCGAGCCGACCGCGACCGACGACCGACACGCGGACGGCGGCGTGCGGCGACGGGAGTGCGGAGGAGGTCATGGGGGAGCGATCTGCGGACGGAGAGGGTCGCATCGAGCATAATGATCTGCGCTCCGCGGGGCGATTCGGTCCCGTAACGGGCTGACGCCCTCAGGTGTGGACCGGCATCGCCTCGGGGTGGTTCAGGTCGAACGCGGGGCGCTCGCTGCGGATGCGCGGGATCGACGTGAAGTTGTGCCGCGGCGGCGGGCAGCTGGTCGCCCACTCGAGCGATCCGCCGTAGCCCCACGGATCGTTGACGGTGACCCGTGGCGCCTTGCGGGCGGTGATCCACACGTTGAAGATGAACGGGATCATCGATGAGCCCAGCAGCATCGCACCGATCGTGGAGACCTGGTTCATCCAGGTGAACCCGTCGGACGGCGCATAGTCCGCATAACGCCGCGGCATGCCGGCCACGCCCAGCCAGTGCTGCACGAGGAAGGTCATGTGGAAGCCGATGAACAGCATCCAGAAGTGCACCATGCCCAATCTCTCGTTGAGCATCTTGCCGGTCCACTTCGGCCACCAGAAGTAGAAGCCCGAGAACATCGCGAACACGACCGTGCCGAACACCACGTAGTGGAAATGCGCGACGACGAAGTACGAGTCGGTGACGTGGAAGTCCAGCGGCGGAGAGGCGAGGATCACGCCCGTCAGACCGCCGAACACGAACGACGTCAGGAACCCGATGGCGAACACGAGAGGTGTCTCGAACGTCACCGAGCCGCGCCACATGGTGCCGATCCAGTTGAAGATCTTCACCCCGGTCGGCACCGCGATGAGCATCGACATCAGCGAGAAGAACGGCAGCAGCACACCGCCGGTGGCGTACATGTGGTGCGCCCAGACCGATGCCGACAGCGAGGCGATCGCGATCGTCGCGTAGATCAGCGTGCGATACCCGAAGATCGGCTTGCGGCTGAACACGGGGAACACCTCGGTGACGATGCCGAAGAACGGCAGCGCGATGATGTACACCTCGGGGTGCCCGAAGAACCAGAACATGTGCTGCCACAGCAGCACACCGCCGTTGGCGGCATCGAACAGATGCGCGCCGAGGATGCGGTCGGCAGCCGCCGCCAGCAGGGCGGCCGCCAGCACCGGGAAGGCCATCAGGATCAGGATGCTGGTCAGCAGGATGTTCCACGAGAAGATCGGCATGCGCCACATGGTCATGCCCGGTGCGCGCATGGTGATCACGGTGCTGATGAAGTTGACGGCGCCGAGGATGGTGCCGAAACCGCTCATGCCCAGGCCCAGGAACCAGAGGTTGCCGCCGGCGCCGGGTGAGAACGTCGCATTCGCCAGCGGCTGGTAGGCGAACCAGCCGAACGCCGCCGCACCCTGCGGGGTCAGGAACCCGGCCACCGCGATGAGCGAACCGAACAGGAACAGCCAGAACGCGAACGCGTTCAACCGCGGGAACGCCACATCGGGCGCACCCAGCTGCAGCGGCAGGATCGCGTTCGCGAAACCCGCGAACAGCGGCGTCGCGAACATCAGCAGCATGATCGTGCCGTGCATCGTGAACAGCTGGTTGAACTGATCTTTCGTCGCGACGATCTGGATGCCGGGCTCGAACAGCTCGGCGCGGATGATCAGGGCCATCACGCCGCCGAGCATGAAGAACATCACCGACGAGATCAGGTACATGTACCCGATGATCTTGTGGTCGGTGGAGGTGATCCACCGGACGACGATGTTGCCCTTGTGCTCGATGCGGGTGCGGTTCAGGAGGTCAGCCTGCGCAGGCGGGAGATGAGACGTCTTCGTGTCTGTGAGGTCGACCGGGATCGTGGTCGCCATATCGGCAGTCTCCCACCGATTCCGGGGGTGGGGGCCGGTTCGGGATGCTGCGGTTCGCCGTGTCAGTCGGCGAACGCCGTCAGGCTTTCGGTCCGCCGGCCACGTACAGCACCTGGCCGGAGACGAAGCCCGAGGCCTCCGACACGAAGAACGAGACGGCGTTCGCGATGTCGTCGGGCTTGCCGCCGCGCCCCACCGGGATCTCGGCCGCGCGGGCGGCGATGAACTCGTCGAACGGCACGCCGATGCGCGCGGCGGTGGCCGCGGTCATGTCGGTCTCGATGAACCCCGGTGCTATCGCGTTCGCGGTCACGCCGAAGCGGCCCAGCTCGATCGCGAGCGTTTTGGTGAGGCCCTGCATGCCGGCCTTCGCGGCGGCGTAGTTCGCCTGCCCGCGGTTGCCGAGCGCCGAGGTGCTCGACAGGTTCACGATGCGGCCCCAGCCCGCGTCGACCATGTGCTTCTGCACGGCGCGGCTCATCAGGAACGCGCCGCGCAGGTGCACGCGCAGCACGGTGTCCCAGTCGTCGGCGGTCATCTTGAACAGCAGGTTGTCGCGGATCACGCCCGCGTTGTTCACGAGCACCACGGGTGCGCCGAGCTCGGTCGCGACGCGCTCGACCGCGGCGGCGACGGCCGCCTCGTCGGAGACATCGGCGCCGACGGCGAGCGCGTGTCGGCCCGTCGCGCGGATCTCGTCGACCACCGGCTGCGCATCGGCTTCGACCAGGTCGATCACGGCGACGTCGAAGCCGTCGGTTGCCAGGCGGCCTGCGGTCGCGGCGCCGATGCCGCGGGCACCTCCCGTGACGATGGCGACTCTGCTCATTGTTCCTCCTCATCGGGTGCGGGCGCGGCGCCGGTGGCGACCGGGCGGCCTGGTGTGTTCGACCATTGGCTCCACGAGCCGGGGTACAGGGCGGCGTCGATGCCGGCGACCGCGAGTGCGAGCACCTCGTGCGACGCGGTCACCCCCGAGCCGCAGTAGGCGGTGACCGGGATGCCGTCGGTCACGCCCAGCGCGGCGAACCGGGCCCGCAGCACCTCGGGTGGCAGAAACCGCCCCCGCGCGTCGACGTTGTCGGTCGTGGGCGCGCTGATCGCGCCGGGGATGTGGCCCGCCTGTGGGTCGATCGGCTCGACCTCGCCGCGGTAGCGCTCGGCGGCCCGGGCATCCAGCAGCACGCCCGTCGCGGGGGCGGCGGCCGCGGCATCCATCTCCACCGTCGGCATGCGCCCGGTCGTCAGGGTCACATCCCCCGGCGTCTGCTCGCTCTCACCCGTCTCGACCGGCAGCCCGGCGCCGACCCATGCGTCGTACGCGCCGTCGAGCACGCGGGCGTCGACACCGGCGTCGCGCAGCAGCCACCAGGCGCGGGCCGCGGACGTGTTCTTGATGTCGTCGTAGACGACGACGGTGTCACCGTCGCGCAGGCCCCAGCGGCGGGCCGCTTCCTGCAGGCGCGCGGGGGACGGGAGAGGATGCCGGCCGTCGGCCGGTGCGCCGGGGGCGGCCAGCTCGGTGTCGAGATCGACGTATACGGCGCTGGGAATATGCCCCGCGGTGAACGCCTCGCGTCCGTCGGGACGGTCGAGGCGCCAGCGCACATCGAGCACGCGGGGCGGACGCGGCGACGCGAGCATTTCGCGCAGCTCGGCGGCGGTGACGAGAGGGGACATCGGCGGCTCCTTCCGGGAAGAGCCTATGCCTGCGGCGCGCGCCACCCACCTGCGCGGCGTGGGCGTTCGTCTCGCAGGAGGATCCGGCCGGTGCTCCGCGACACGCCGGACGACACGCCCGGGAGCGCAAAAGCGTCCTGCGAGATGAACAGGGCAGGCGGGGTGACGACGGCCCGGCCCCCGGGCGCGCACGGTGCGTCCGGGGCCGGTCGGTGCGGGTCAGGCGTTGAGGATGACCTTGAGCGCCTTCGTCTCGGCGGCGCGCGAGAAGGTGTCGTAGGCCGATTCGATGTCGCTCAGCGCGAAGTGGTGGCTGATGAATCCGCTCGGATCGATGATGCCCTCGGCGACGAGCTTGGTGAGCATGCCGGCCGTGTCGGTGTTGACCAGGCCGGTCGAGATGTGCAGGTTCTCGATCCAGATGCGATCGAGCGGCAGTTCGACCGGCTTGCCGTGCACGCCGACGTTGGCGACGTGCCCGCCGGGGCGCACGATGTCGAGCACCATGTCCCACGTCTGCGGGATGCCGACGGCCTCGATCGCGACATCCACCCCGGCGCCGTCGGTGAGGGCGATCACCTGGTCGCGCCAGTCGGCATCGGTGGAGACGACGCCGTGCGTGGCGCCGAACCGCTTGGCCTGTTCGACCCGGTTCGGGTCGATGTCGATCGCGATGACCTTGCTGGGGCCGTACAGCTTCGAGGTCATGATCGTGGCGAGGCCGACGGGACCTGTGCCCACGACCGCGACGACGTCACCGGCCTTGACCGCGCCGTACTTGACGCCGATCTCGTGTCCGGTGGGCAGGATGTCGCTGATGAGCACCGCGGTGTCGGCGTCCACCCCTTCGGGCAGCGTGTACAGCGAGGTCTCGGCGAACGGCACGCGCACGAGCTCGGCCTGCGTGCCGTCGATGAGGTGACCGAAGATCCAGCCGATGCCGCTCGCGCCCTCGGGGGCGAGGCAGTGCGAGCGCAGCCCCTCGAGGCAGTTGCTGCACTTGCCGCAGGCGCTGACGCAGGAGAGGATGACGCGGTCGCCGACCGCGAACTCGGTGACGGCGTCGCCCACCTCGGTGATGACGCCGACGCCCTCGTGCCCGAGGATGCGTCCGTCGGTCACGGCCGGGACGTCGCCCTTGAGGATGTGCAGATCGGTCCCGCAGATGGTCGTGCTCTCGATGCGCACGATCGCGTCCGTGGGTGCCTGGATGCGGGGGTCAGGCACCTCCTCCCAGGACTTCTTCCCCGGGCCGTGATAGACGAGTGCCTTCATGGTTGTGCTCCTGTTGTTCCGAGGCGCCGGGCGCGAGTGCGCCCCGTCGGTTCTGAGTCGAGCACAGGGGATGCCGCGCGGCAAGGGGTGCGGCGAACACGGCGCCGACTGTTCATCTTGCAGGACGTTTCGGCTGCCAGATCGGGGCTCGCCGGGCCGCCGCTCGGGCTGCGCAGATCTGTCGGTGTTGCGCGGGAGTGCGCCGGGAAGGGCGCAACGGCGACAGATGTGACCCGCGCCGCGGCGCGTCCGGTCCCGTTTCCGGCCCGAGCGGGGCGCACCGCGCGCGGTGCCCCGCCGATTTCCGGCCCGCGCGGCGGCTCGGTAGCGTTCGGAGAGCGGAGTGCTGAGACGCCTTCCGCCGGAAGGAAGACGATGGAGCCTGTCAGCGACGCCCAGTACCGAGCCGCGACCTCGGGCGGCATGCCCGACGCCGAGAAGCTCGCCGAAGGGCTGTGGTCGTTCGCGATGCCGATGCCCGGCGGCTCCGGTCTCGGGTACACGTTGACCGCCGTGCAGCTCGGCCCCGACGGCCACGTCGCCGTGGTCGACCCGGGGTGGGCCGAGCCCGGGTCGCTCGAGCGTCTCGACGCGTTCCTGCGCACCCTCGACCGCGGGCTCGCCGACGTCGACATCGTGATCGTCACGCACTCGCACCCCGACCACCTCGGTCTCGCCGCCGCCGTGCGCGAGGCGAGCGGCGCCCGGGTCGTGCTGCATGCGAGCGAGCAGGCCTCGCTCGACGCCGCCCCCGACCCGACGTCGCCCGACGCGGTCGCCGCGTTCGAGGAGCGGCTGCGCGGCTGGGGTGTCGCGCCGGACCGTGCCCGGGTGATGGCTGAGCGCGCCCGCACCGCGGGCGGCCCGCAGTCGACGTCGCTGCGGGCGGATGTCCTGGTCGCCGACGGCGACGAGCTGCCGGTCGCCGGTGCGTCGTGGCGCGCCCTGCACACCCCGGGCCACACGCCCGGGCACCTCTGCATCGTTGACGAAGAGCGCGGCCTGCTCTTCTCCGGCGACCACGTGCTGCCCACGGTCTTCCCCGGGCTCGGGCTCGGGGCCGGCTTCGACGAGAACCCGCTCGCCGCTTATCTGCGCGCACTGCACCGGCTGCACCCGTACGACGACTACGAGGTCGTGCCGGGCCACGGCTACCGGTTCCGCGGGCTGGCCGACCGCCGCCGCGACACCGCATTGCACGCGCTGCGCCGGGCACGCGAGACCGCGGAGATCCTTGAGGACGAGCCGGATGCCTCGACCTGGGACATCGCGTCGCGCCTGACCTGGAGCGGGGGCTGGGCCCAGCTGCAGAACAGCGTCATGGTGGTGTCGGGACTCAGCCAGACCGACATGTATCGCGACTTCGTGCGCGCGGGCGGTCTGGAGTCGCCCGACGCGATCTGGTCGTAGCAGGGACGGCCGAGCCTCGGCGCGGCCACCCGAGAATCACCCATCGACCGCGGCCGCTTTCGGCGCTAGCCTGGCCTCAGGCGGGCCGCACCTGCCCGCCGCAGCGAGGGGGAAGGCGGAACAGGTATGGACGCGATGATGATGGACGCCATGAGCAAGGACATGATGTCGATGCCCGGCATGGAGTCGATGGACATGGCCGCGATGCAGGCGTGTATGGACGCCTGCTCGGCATGCGAGCAGGCCTGCACGGTCTGCGCAATGGAGATGATGGACTGCGCTCCGGAGTGCATGAACTGCGCCGACATGTGCAACACCATGATGCGGTCGATGATGCGCATGAAGGGCATGACCCCCGCGGTCATGATGGCCATGCTCGACGCGTGCGTCGCGATGTGCCAGATGTGCATGGACGCCTGCATGGAGATGGACGACGACGTGTGCCGCATGTGCGCACAGGCCTGCAAGGCCTGCATGGACGCGTGCATGGCCATGCGCGCGTCGATGCCCGCCACCATGTGACGCCGGTTCAGGATGCCGCGGCCCGGCGTCAGAGCAGGCGGCGCTCGCGCGACACGTGTGCGCGCTGTAGGTCACCGAAGACGCACGGAACCCTGCGCGAGATCACTGTTGTGCACGCATATTCGCGCCCAGGCGTGCACAAGGATGATCTCGCTGAGCGGGGCGGCGTAACCTCGGGCGCTCACCAGTTGATAAGCCTGAGTTATCAAGAGGTGAGCGATTCAGGCATACATGCGGGGTCGGAAATTTCGGCCGAAAGACAGGGGTTCGCGGGCGAGAAGGCGACCGCGCGCGTCAGGCGCCGAGCGCGACGTTGTACTGGATGCGGCCGACGGCCAGCACGCCGTAGCGGGGGTGCAGGGCCACCGGGCTGCCCGGCTCGACCTCGAGGGCTGCGCCGCCGGCGTTCCAGATCTCATATGTCGTGCCGTCGAGCGCCAGCAGCCGGATGTCGCCGGTCGCGGCATCCACTCCCGTCACGAGGGCATCGGCCCACTCCGACGGCGTCGCCGACGCGATGCGCGCCTGGATCAGGTGCAGCGCGTGCCCCGGTGCGAAGGAGGAGCAGGCTCCGCCGTGCCCGCACATGCACTCGACACGCTCACGCACCTCGAAGGGCGTTTGGCGGGTCAGTGGCGTGCTCACAGGAATCTCCTTCTGATCGGGACTCTCCGAGAGTACGGTGCCTGTGCGGCATCACGAAGCGATGTGACACGGGGCGAAACATTCCCGTGCCGGCTCGCTGCGTTCAGCTCTGGGCCATGAGCCCGACGCACGGGCCGAGCACGATGAGCCACGCCGCCGCGGACACGATGAGCACGCCGGTGGCGACCATGCGTGTGGAGCGGAAGAACATCATCACGATCGCCGCGACCGGCACGAGCAGGAGCAGCCACCACGTCTGCGCGAGCACGCCGGAGGCAGCGAGGACGAACATCAGGATGATGCACACGATCTGCGCGCCGACGCCGATCCCCACGCCGATGCCGACCGCGCCGCCGCCCTCGTTCCAGCGCTTCTGCGGCGGGGGAGGGGGGAAGGAGGCGGGCTGTCCGTATGGCGGCTGGGTGTACGGCTGCTGGGGTTGCTGCCCATACGGCTGCTGTGGTGGCTGCCCGTACGGCTGCTGCGGGGGCGGCGGGGCAGAGGGCTGCTGGCCGTACGGCGGAGGGAAGGCCGGCGGTGTGACCGGTGTCGAGGGAGCATCGTCGGGCCCGGGCTCGGGCTCGGGCCCCGGCTCCGGTCCCGGCCGGGGCTCGTCAGGCACGTCGGTCATGGGCGATCATCCTCTCGGTGGCGACGGGAGCGGCGAAGCCGCCGCGACGGGCCTTGAGCACGATCCGCACGAGCAGCAGCGGGATCGTCACGGCCAGGAACAGCTGGGGCCGCGTGAGTCCGAGCCACGCGATGTCGTTGCCGCGCACGAACTCGATGAAGAACCGGAACACGCCGTACGCCGCGATGTAGAGCGTCAGCGTCTCGCCCGCGGCGATCGGGCGATGGCGCAGCCAGAACCACAGCAGGCAGAACGCCGCCAGGTGGAACATGATCTCGTACACGAAGCTCGGGTGCAGCGGCACCCCGGCCGGCGCTCCCAGGCGGGCTGCGGCATCCCGATCCAGCATGATGCCCCACGAGGCGCCCGTGGGCGTTCCCGGCAGCTCGGTGAGCAGGCATCCGATGCGCCCGATCGCCATCGCGAGCGCGACCGCGGGTGCGAACAGGTCGCCGGTGCGCTCCTTGTATCCGGCGAGCCGTTTGGCGACGTGCACACCGAGCCACGCGCCCACCAGCGCCGAGAGGATCGACGCGTTGCCGTGCAGCAGCTGATCGGCGAGGCTCAGGTTCTCGGAGAAGTCGACGTGCTGCGCCCACGTGCCCAGTCGCGACATGATCGCCGCTCCCGCGAGCGCGCCCAGCACGATGTAGGGCATGCGGGGATCCGACACCTTGCGGCGTCGCTTCTCGATCGTGAAGACGATGGATGCCGCGACCAGCCCGAGCGCGACGAACACGGCATGCGTTCCCAGTGGCGGCAGCCACGCGGCGATGTCGTGCAGCGTCGGGAACACGTCAGGTCACCTGGTGCAGCCAGAACAGGAACCAGAACGGCGTCGCCACGGCGGCCGCCAGCGCGACGACGCCCAGGTACGCCAGGACGAGACGGGTGTCGCCGAGCTTGCAGCGCGAGCGCATCAGTCCTGCGCGCCGCGACTTCGCGTACCCGCGGATCGCGATCAGTGCGAACACCAGCACCGCGAGCGGGCCGGTGATCGCGGCGATCAGCGCGATCGTCGTGAACACGCACAGTCGCAGCGGGTCGAACGGCGGCGCCGGGTGGCCCACCGACTCGTCGAACCGGTTCAGATGCGAGTAGTCGCTCATGACCGCACCGTCAGCGGCAGCTCGCGATGCCCGGTCGCCGTCGAGATGCGGCTGCGCGAGAGCGGCGCCCACGCCTGCACGGCGCAGAACGGCGCGCACTGATGGGCGCTGGTCTCGCCGTTGACGGTCGCCACGTGCACGCAGCACTGGGTGAGGCGCTCTTCGATCATCGTGTTGATGTCCATGAAGGGCTTCACGGTGATGCGCAGCACGCGGTCGGCGAGCATGCGGCGCAGCCGCTGGTGCTGGCCGGGCAGCTTCGACGCCGCGAGCGTGGCGAGCGTGCCGATGCCCAGGTCGCAGCTCACGCAGATGTCGCGCCAGATGTCGACCATCGAGGGGTGCGACAGCGACGACTGCTCGCTGAGGAGGTCGAGCAGCGAGTTCTTCACGACGTCGCGGATCGCCTTGTTCACATTCGAGTCGGCGATGCGGTTGGCGATGAGGTCAGGGTTCAGATCGAGGAAGTCCTTGAGCCGCTCGGGGCCGATGAGGCCGACCAGCGACTTCCAGTCGCCGGCGTCGTCCTTGAGGAAGTATCCGACCGAGCAGCAGTGCGGGTGACTGCACGGGAGCGCCGTCATGTCGTGCCAGGTGATCTCATCGTCGGTCTGCGGGCCGAGCCGGGCGAGCACCCCGGTGTGCGTGAGGCGGTCGTTCGGGTCGATGCCGGCCGAGCGCCCCGAACCGAACACCGGCTGGATCGTCACGCCGCCCACGTACGGCGTGCGCTTGGCGCGGTCGATCACCGCGCCGATCTCGCCGTCATTGACGCCGAGCGCGGCGGTCATCGTCAGGGTCATGAACACGCCGGCCTCGGAGAGGCGCTCGATGGCGGCATCCTTCACCCGGCGGATGTCGCCGCCGCGGTGATGCCGCGACGCGTGCTCGGTCTCGCCGTCGAACTGCAGGTAGACCTCGACCCGCTCGCGGTGCTTCTTCAAGAAGGCGACGAACGCGTCGTCCTGCGCGATGCGCAGCCCGTTCGAGTTGACGAGGATGCGCACGATGGGCCGCGACACCAGGTGCTCGACGAGCTGCTCGAACCACGGGTACAGCGTCGGCTCGCCGCCCGAGAGCATGAGCACGTCGATGCGGTCGTTCTCCTTCGACAGCCGCTCGTCGACCGAGGCCAGCACCTCGGCCAGCGGCGCATACGCGCTCGCGGCGGGACTCGACTCGGCGAAGCAGGTCGGGCAGCGCAGGTTGCAGTGGTCGGTGATGTCTTCGAGGAGGATGCACGTGTGCTGGGTCTGCATCTGCGGCAGGCCGTCCTCATAGGCCTGCGGCACGGGCTTGAAGTTGTTCGCGACGTCGGGGCCGTGCACCTTCGTGGGTGCGGTCCACTGCTCGAGGTACCGGAGGATCTCGGCCGACTCGTCGTACATCGTGCGCACGAGGCCGTGCTCGGGGCATCCCCTCTCCAGCCAGATCACGCCGTCACGGTCGGCGAGCCATCCCGACAGGCGCTGCACCTCGGCCAGGGGGCGGTCGGGGTGCTCCTCATGGCACCGCGGGCAGAACGCGTTCACGTAGCGGTGGATGCGATAGTCGCGCAGGGGCATCCCGGTACCGGCACTCATGCTCAGACCATACCGGGCAGGGATCGGGATGCCGCGGCGCGGGCGCGCACGGTGACTACACTGGCCCCGACGAACGGGGGACCGATGACGTGGGGGCTGCTTCTCGACCTGCTCGGCACGTTCTTCTTCGCGATCTCGGGCAGCCTGCTGGCCGCGCAGCGCGGCTTCGACATCGTCGGGTCGCTGCTGCTCGGGTCGCTCACGGGTCTGGGCGGCGGGGTCATCCGGGACGTGATCATCGGCGTGCCGCCCGCGGCGTTCGCGCAGCCGATCCACTTCGTGCCGCCCGTGCTGGCCGCGGTGCTCGTGTTCTTCGTCAGCGGCATCGTGCAGCGCTTCTCGCGCACGCTGCTCGTGTTCGACGCCGGCGGGCTCGCCGTGTTCTGCACGACCGGCACCGTCACCGCGCTGTCGGCCGGGCTCAATCCGGTCGCGGCCGTGCTGTTGGGCGTGACGACCGGTGTCGGCGGCGGACTGCTGCGCGACGTCGTGGCCAACCGTGACCCGCAGCTGTTCAACCCACGCGATCTGTACGCGGTGCCCGCGTTCCTCGGCGCGGTGCTCATCGCCGGGCTCTGGTACCTGGGCTGGTACGGGCCGATCGCCCTGTACGCGGTCGCCGTCGTCGTGTTCGTGTTCCGGGTGCTGTCGCTGAAGTTCGGATGGCGCATTCCGCACGCGCACGGTTCGTGGCCGCGGCATCCCGACCCGGCGTGATTCAGCGCATCAGGGGTCGTCCGTCGACCCCGCTTGTCAGGAGTGACCGGATGCGCGGGCCGGATGTGACGGTCCTGTCACAGACCGATGGGCTGTCGTGTCTGCTCTATATCCCCTTGCCCGGCCTCGACCGAGCGAGGTCCGCACACACAAGGAGAAGAACATGTCTGATCAGAAGCCCACCATCGTCCTCGTCCACGGCGCATTCGCCGAGTCGGCATCGTGGAACGGCGTCATCGCGCGGCTGCGTGACCACGGCGTCCGCACGGTCGCGGCGGCGAACCCCCTGCGCAGCCTGACCGGTGACGCCGCGTACGTGCGCGACGTCATCGCCTCCGTCGGAGGCCCGGTCATCCTCGTCGGCCACTCATACGGCGGCATGGTGATCACCCAGGCGTCCGCCGACAATGACGCGGTCGTCGGCCTCGTGTACGTCGCCGCGTTCGTGCCCGACACCGGCGAGAGCGCCTTCGCGCTGTCGACGAGTGCGCCCGGGAGCACGCTCGGCGAGGCGCTGGACGCGTACCCGGTCGCGACCGGCGGCAACGAGTTCGCGATCCGGCAGGAGCTGTTCGCGCACCAGTTCGCCGCCGACGTGCCGGCCGACGTGGCCGCGACGATGGCTGCGACGCAGCGTCCGGTGACCGAGGAAGCACTGTCCGAGCCATTGCCCGCGACGAACCCGGGATGGAAGAGCATCCCGTCGTGGCACGTCTTCGGCGACGCCGACCTGAACATCCCGGTCGCGGTGCACCGTGCCGGCGCGCAGCGCGCGGCATCCCGCGGCACGCACGAGATCGCCGGCGCCTCGCACGCGCTCTCGGTGTCGCAGCCCGACGCGGTGGCCGAGACCATCGCCGAGGCCGCCAAGGCGTATGTCGCCTCACTGACCCTGGCCTGACGCCTGCGCACAGACCCCGTCGCCGCTCGGAGACTCCCGTCCCGGGCGGCGACGGTCGTGTTGCGGCGGTATCGCGCGGTGCGGAGGGGCACCGTAGAGGTCCACGGGCCGGCCCCGACGGGGCGCAGACAGAAGGGCGCCGCGCACGATGCGCGGCGCCCTTCTGCGGCTGCTACCGGCGCGGGGGGTTCGCGGGCAGCCACTCCTCGAGCGTCGTCGCGAAGATGCGCGCGCCGTCGAGGGGGATCAGGGTCGTCTCGTCGATCACGGCCCCGTAGTAGGGGGCGGTGTCGTCGCGGACGACGGGGCGGGGGTCGTTGCGGAACGTCAGTCCACGACGGATCCACTCGTCGAGGCCGAAGCGCTCGGGGCCGGCGATCTCGAGGTCGCCGTTCACGGGATCCCCTGCGGCGGTCTGCGCCACGGCCGTGGCCACATCCTCCGCCGCGATCGGCTGGCACAAGGCACCGGGCAGACGCACCTCGTCACCGACGACGGAGATGTCGGCGATGCTCCCGAGGAACTCGAAGAACTGGGTGGCGTGCACCAGCGAGTACGGGACGCCCGACTCGCGGATGAGCAGCTCCTGCGCCATCTTGGCGGCGAAATAGGGGATCTCCTGCGGCCGGTTCGTGCCGACGATGGTCAGCGCCACGTGGTGGCCCACGCCGGCCGCCTTCTCGGCGTTCAGCAGGTTCGTGGTCGATGTCGTGAAGAAGTCGAGCACGGCCCGCTGTTCGAACGACGGCGAGTTGGAGACGTCGACGACGACGTCGGCGCCGTTCAGGGCCGCCTCGACGCCTTCGCCCGTGATGGTGTCGACGCCGGTGCTCGGCGCGGCGGCGACCGCGTCGTGTCCGTGTGCCTTCAGCTTGTCGACGACCTTCGATCCGATCAGTCCGGTGCCGCCGACGACGATGATGCGTGCCATGTCGATTCCCTTCGCTCGGCGCGCGGGGTGCGCGCTCTGCCAGTGATGACCGGATGCCGCAGCCCGGCGTGACACCGTCACGTCCAGGTCGTGAGCTTGGCCGGCGCGACGATCGCCCACAGCCGCGCCACGCGCGCGCGGTGGGCCTCGACCACGACGACGCCGCGTACGGACCCGGTCGTGCGCAGCAGGATTCCCGGCATGCCGGTGGCCTCCACGAGCGAGAAACCCTCGGGCTCGATGCCGTGCGACAGCCCAAGCAGGGCGGCGGCCACGGCCGGCGCACCGCCCGCCGGCGCGTCGCCGGGCGCGGCGGCGTCGATCGTGAGCGTCACCCGGGGGTGCAGCACCGCGGCGACCGCAGCGGCGTCCCCCGCGCGCCATGCGTCGAGCAGGCGCCGCACCGTGGTCTGCGCGGCACGACGACCGCGCATCACGGCGCGACCGGCGTGGCGTGCTGCAGCTTGTCGGGGCTCATGATCCACAACAGCTGCCTGATTCCGGTCTCTCCGACGTGCGCGGTCAGCACGGTGGTGACCGCGCCGTCCTGCACGAGGGCCGCCGCGGGCAGCCCGTTGACGGTCACCCACTCGATGGACTTGCCTCGCCAGAAGTGGCTCGAGAACGCGGCGACGAATTTCGCGACGCGCGAGCGGCCGCGCACGGGGATCCGGGCTGCGAGCTTGACGCCGTTGCCGTCGGTGTAGCTGACGACGTCGTCGACGAACAGCGCTTCGAGCTCGGCGGTGTCACCGCGCTGGGCCGCCGCGAGAAAGGCCTCGAGCAGACGACGATGGGCCGCGGCGTCCGCCGTCGCACGACGCTCCGACGCGAGGTGCTTGCGCGCGCGGCTCACGAGCTGCCGGGTGGCGACCGGCGTGGTCTGGATGACCTCGGCGATCCGGTCGTACGGGTAGTCCAACGCTTCGCGCAGCACGTATGCGGCGCGCTCGGTCGGTGTGAGCTTCTCCAGCAGGATGAGCACTGCGTACTCCAGTGCCTCGGCGCGTTCGGCCCCGAGCCCGGGGTCGTTCTCGGTGTTGACCGGCTCGGGCAGCCAGGGGCCGATGTAGGTCTCGCGCCGCACATGCGCGGACTGCAGGGCGTTGATCGCCAGCCGTGTCGTGATCGTCGTCAGGAACGCGGCCGGCTCGCGGACGCTCGCCCGGTCGGCGGTCTGCCAGCGGATCCAGGCATCCTGCAGCACGTCCTCGGCATCGGCGACGGTGCCGAGCATCCGATACGCGATGCCGAACAGGCGCCGGCGATGCTCGGCGAACTGCGCAGCGGCCAGCTCGAGGTCGGCGGTCACCGTGCGGCCTCCTGCCAGTCGGAGAAACGGGTCGTCGCCAGTCTGGCACCGGAGCCGGGCAGGAGGTCGCGTCGTCCGACCGCGGCTCCGAAGTAGGTGCCCAGTGGGTCGGCGACCACCTGCCGGCCGTCGTGCCGCAGGGCGCGGCGCAGCAGCTCGCCGAGCTCGAACACCTCCGGCCCCGCGTTCTCGACGATGTCGTCCACCGGGCCGTCGCCGACCGCGGCGGCGACGGCGGCCGCGACATCGTCGGCTGCCATCGGCTGGATCAGCACGTCGGCGGCATGGGCGACGCCGCTGCGGGTCGCCTGGTCGGCGATGCTCCGGACGAACTCGAAGAACTGCGTCGCATGCACGATCGTGAACGGCCGGCCGGATTCGAGGATGAGGCGCTGCTGCTGCGCCTTCGCGATGAAGTAGCCGCCCTGGCCGGCGGCGAGCCTGTCGGTGCCGACCACCGAGAGGGCGATGTGATGGCCCACCCCGGCGGCCGCGCCGAATGTGAGCAGGTTCAGCGTCGATGCGTAGAAGAAGTCCTGCGCGCCGCGCTCATCGAGGTACGACGAGTTCGAGACGTCGATGACGACGTTGGACCCGTCCAGCGCCTCGGCGAGGCCCTCCCCGGTGTACGCGTTGACGCCGGTGGCGCGGGATGCCGCGACCACCTCGTGCCCGTCGGCGCCCAGTCGGCGCACCAGTCGTGCGCCGATGAGTCCGGTACCGCCCACCACCGTGATCCGCATGTCTCCCACCCTCTCCACCGCGTCGGCACGCGGCATCCAAACGGATGACCGGATGGCCGTGCGATCTGTGACACCACGCGCACGGTTAGTGGCCGCGGCATCCCGACCCGGCGTAACGTGGCGCTCGAGGGGGCGACCATGTCGGACTTCACGGATGTGCGGGCGCGGTACGAATCGATCCGCGCGGATCAGGAGGCCTTCTACCGCGAGCTGCACGAGCATCCCGAGCTCTCGCACCAGGAGACGCGCACGGCCGATGAGGTCGCGCGCCGGCTGACCGCGTGGGGCTATGACGTCACGACCGGCATCGGCGGCACCGGCGTCGTGGGCGTGCGGGTGAACGGCGATGGACCGACCGTGCTGATGCGTGCCGACATGGACGCGCTGCCGGTCCGCGAGGCGACGGGTGTCGCGTATGCGAGCACGGTGGTGGTGACGGATGCCGCGGGCCAGTCGGTGCCGGTCATGCACGCCTGCGGGCACGACGTGCACGTCACATGCCTGCTGGGCGCCGCGCGGCTGCTCGCCGAGAGCGCGGACGCCTGGCGCGGCACCGTGGTCGCGCTGTTCCAGCCGGCCGAGGAGGCCGGCGACGGCGCGCGCGGCATGGTCGACGACGGCCTGATGACCCGCATCCCTCACCCCGACGTGGCGCTCGCCCAGCACGTGCTGGCGATGCGGGCGGGTCGGGTCGCCACCCGGCCCGGGGCGGTGTTCTCGGCCGCCGAGAGCATCCGCGTGCGCGTGTTCGGGCGCGGCGGCCACGGTTCGATGCCGCAGAAGACCGTCGACCCGGTGGTGCTGGCATCGGCCATCGTCGTGCGCCTGCAGACGGTCGTCGCGCGCGAGATCGCCCCGGACGAGCCGGCCGTGCTCACGGTCGGGTCGATCCACGCGGGGTCGAAGAGCAACATCATCCCCGATGAGGCCGTGCTCGAGATCAACACCCGCAGCTACACCGACGCGACCCGGCAGCTGCTGCGCACGGCGATCGAACGGATCGTGCGGGCCGAGTGTGCCGCGAGCGGATCGCCGCGCGAGCCCGAGTTCGAGGTGTACGACGCTTTTCCCCCGACCGTGAACGACCCCGCCGCGACCGCGCGCGTCGCCGACGCTTTCGCAGCATGGTTCGGCGACCAGGCCGGCGAGCTGCCGCTGCAGACGGCGAGCGAGGACTTCAGCGACATCCCCCGCGCGCTGGGCGTGCCGTACACGTACTGGGGGATCGGCGGGGTGGATGCCGCCACCTGGGACGCCGCGGTCGCCTCGGGGACGGTCGCCTCCGACATCCCCGCGAACCACTCGCCGCTGTTCCTGCCGGTCGTGCAGCCGACGCTGCAGACCGGGACCGAGGCGCTGCTGGCCGCGGCCGGCGCGTGGCTGGCGCCGACGGCGTAGGCGGCGAGGACGTCAGTCCGCGGCGAGGCCCCGGACGAGCTCGAGCTGCCGTGCGATCGCGTCGACCTTCACCGCGATGGGGGCGTCGAGTGGGCGCAGTCCGGTCTTCAGCGCGAGCCAGTCGGGCTCGCCCGCGGCGCGCAGCGCGTCGCGCCCGCGTGCGACGGTCAGCAGCGACGAGCCCTCGACCGGCGCGAAGGGCGGATGGTTGTCCTCCCACGCCGGGCCGTACGCGTTCTCGGCGTCGGCGGCACCCGAGAACACGAGGCCCCGCAACAGACCCGAGGCCTGCGCCCGGGCGATCTGCGCCGCGACGGCGTCGGCGTCGCGCAGCTCGATCGCGCTGCGCCCCCAGTTCATGCTCAGGCGCACCGGCGTGCCCGCGAGCGCGGCGATCTCGTCGTCCAGCGCCAGGTACCCCTTCTCGGGGCGCCGGCCGGCGACGAGCGTGTCGCAGTGCTCGATGACGAGACCGGCACCCGACCAGTCCCACGTCGCGATCTCGACGAGCGAATCGTGCAGCGCCGCGGCGTCGCCGGCCGAGGCGAGCGGTGCGCTGTGCAGTTCGACGGCCACGACGCGGGCGCGCTCGGCGAGCCGGGCCACATCGTCGCGCAGCCGGGCCACGTCGGCCACCGCGCGGGCGCGGCCCGCGGCATCCTTCGACGCCAGTCCGAAGCCCGGATCGGTCGCGAGCGACCCGACGGTGTGGCCGATGTCCGAGACGACGAGCTCGGCCGACGAGGGCAGCCAGGCCCGCAGCCATGCGGGGTCGTGCGCGTGCAGGCGACCGGGCCACGGCAGTTCGAGCCCGCGCACGCCGGGCAGGGCGAGCACCGCGTCGAGGTACGTGCGCTCGGCTGCGGCATCCCACCCCGTCAATGACGGAGCCGACGCGTAGGCGCCCACGAAGACGTCCATGCTCAGGCGACCAGTGCGGCGCGCAGCGCGTTCAGGGCGAGCACGTCGTCGTCGACGCCGCCGCCCTCGTGCTGGTTGTACGGCCAGACCGTGAGCTGCTTCGGGCCGGCGTAGGCGTGGTACGCGCCGAACACCGTCGAGGGCGGGCAGATCGGGTCCATCAGCGCGACGGTGAGGGATGCCGCGGCCCGCGCCCGCCGCACGAAGTTCACGCCGTCGAAGTACGACAGGGTGCGCAGCACGTCGTCGGTGCGATCGCGGTAGTGCGCGAGGTACGCCGTGATCTCGTGGTACGGGTCGCTGTCGGTGATCTGGATGGCGCGCGGGAAGTCGCACAGGAACGGCACCCGCGCCACGACGTGGCGCAGGTCGGGGACGAGCCCGGCGACCGCGAGCGTCATGCCGCCGCCCTGGCTGATGCCGTGGAGCCCGACGCGCTCGGCATCGACGAGGTCGAGGGCGCGCGCCGCCTCGACGGCGCGGACGGCGTCGGTGAGGAGGCGACGGTAGTAGTAGGTGTGCGGATCGAGGATGCCGCGGGTCAGGAACCCCGGCATGTGCGAGGCGCCGATGCCCGTGTCGGCGGTGGCGCCGCGCGACCCGCTCCAGCCCTGGCCGCGCGTGTCGAGCTCGAAGTGGGCGAACCCGGCCGACGCCCAGAGGAGGTTCTCGACGGCGTCGCCGCGACCCCGCCCGTAGCCGTGGAACTGCACGACGGCGGGCAGGGGCGCGGTCGTCCCGCGCGGCACGCGCAGCCACGCCGCGACCTCTTCGCCGTCATACCCGCCGAAGCGCACGTCGTACACGTCGAGCGTGGTGAGCCCCGCGTCCACGCGCGTGACGCTGCGGATCAGGTCGAAGCCACGGGCCTCGTCGAGCGTGGACTGCCAGAACGCGTCGAAGTCGTCGGGCTCGGTCTGCGCGCTGCGGTACTCGTGCAGCCGCTCGAGCGGCAGATCGGTCAGCATCCGGTCACGAGACCTTCGCGATCGAGCGCTGCAGCGGAGCGTAGTGCTCGACGACAGCGGCGCGGTACGCCTCGACGTCGCCGCGGCGGGCCGCCTCGAGCATGTCGCCGTGAGCGTGCGCCGTGATGAGGATGTCGTCGGGCTGGGCGATCCCCAGCTGTGGGGCGACGGCCGTGTGCACATCCCAGAAGGCGCCGACGAGCTGCCCGACCAGCCGGTTGTCGAGGGCGTCGAGCAGCCGGGTGTGGAAGGCGCGGTCCTCCTCGAGGAACGTCTCGCCGGCGGCGGCCTTGCGCTCCATCTCGTCGACGAGGGCGTCGAGCTCGGCCAGTTCGGGGGAGCGGTCGTCGTGGATCGCCTCGACGACGTTCTCGGCGACGGCGAGGTCGAGGGCGAGCCGGACCTCGACGACGTCGCGCAGCGCGGCGAACGCGCCGGCCGGTGCGAGCACGCCGCGGAACACGAGGGCCTCGACCATCGGATGCAGCGACATCTCACCGACGAAGGTGCCGTGCCCGTGCCGCACATCGACGATGTCGAGCGTCGACAGGGTGCGCATGGCCTCGCGCACCGAAGAGCGGGAGACGCCGAGCGCATCGCACAGCTCTGCCTCGGTCGGGAGCGGGTCGCCCGGGCGCAGGCCGCGGGTGAGGATGAGCTCCTTGATCTGGTCCGCGGTCGTGGCCCGGCGCATGCGCGCCGTGCGCGGGTCGACTGTCGTCATGTGCTCTCCGTTGTCTCGATCCCTCGTCGCCGGCGGGATCTCTCATGATGACGCGATCCCGAACGGCTCCGTGCGGGATGTCTCGGGACCCGAGGTCTCGATCTGGTCACGCCCATTGTCTCGTGTCCGGCGACGTGCTTATAGTATGTCAGATGTCTGACGTCAGTTGACATCACTTCTCCTCTCGACACACAGGACGGACAACGAATGTTCCAGTTCATGAAACGACGGCGCAATGCGGCGCGCGTCACCGCGGTCGCCGCGGGCGTCATCGCCGCGTCGCTCGCCTTCAGCGGCTGCACGGGCGCGGGGACGAGCCCCGACAAGAGCGCCGGATCCGGTGAGATCGACCCGACCGCGACGATCGAGGCGGGCATCTCGTACTCGCTCGGCGGCAGCTTCGACCCTATCCTGGCGTCGGGCGCGGTCACGGTCGCGGCCAACTGGCACATCTTCGAGGGCCTGGTCGACCTCGACCCGGCCACGCACAAGGTCGTCCTCGGGCTTGCGGCCGAGATGCCGAAGAAGATCGATGACACGACGTACGAGGTCACGCTCCGCAAGGATGCGAAGTTCTCCAACGGCGACCCGGTCACCGTCGAGGACGTCATCTTCAGCTTCGAGCGGACGATGGATGCCGACCAGTCGGCGTTCTTCGCCAGCTTCGTCGACTTCCTCAAGGACGTGACCAAGGTCGACGACTCCACGGTCAAGATCACGACCAAGTACCCGTTCTCGCTGTTCAACGAGCGACTGGGCACCGTCAAGATCGTCCCGAAGGCGCTCGTCGAGAAGGACCCCGAGGGCTTCGGCACCAACCCCGTCGGCTCGGGTCCGTACACGCTCGAGTCGGCCGTGCCCGATGAGGCGCTGGTGTTCAAGAAGAACCCGAACTACAACGGCACCCGCCCGGCCAAGGCGGCGGGCATGAAGTGGAACCTGCTCAGCGACTCGGCCGCCCGCGTCACCGCCATGCAGTCGGGCACCGTGCAGGCCATCGAGGACGTGCCCTACGTCGACGTCGACACGCTCAAGAACAGCGGCATCGACGTGAAGACCGAGCAGTCGTTCGGTCTGCTGTTCATGATGTTCAACCAGCAGGTCAAGCCGTTCGACGATGTCCGCGTGCGCCAGGCGTTCTTCTACGCACTCGACATGGACAAGATCATCGGCACCGGCATGCTCGGCAACGCCACGGCGGCGAGCTCGTTCCTGCCCGAGAACAACCCGGCCTACCACAAGGCCTCGACGGTCTACACGTACGACCCCGAGAAGGCCAAGACGCTCCTGAAGGAAGCCGACGCCGACAACCTGTCGATCACGCTGCTCGCCACCGACACCGGATGGGTCAAGGACGTCGCGCCGCTGGTGAAGGAATCGCTGGATGCCGTCGGCATCAAGACCACGCTCGACATCGGGCAGTCCCCGGCCCAGTACCAGAAGGTCGACTCCGGCGACTACCAGGTGCTGCTGGCACCCGGTGACCCCTCCGTCTTCGGCAATGATGCGGACCTGCTCATGAACTGGTGGTTCGGTGACAACGTGTGGCCCACCACCCGCATGCACTGGGCCGACTCGGCCGAGTACACGCAGCTCACCGACCTGCTCAAGACCGCCCAGCAGCAGTCGGGCGACGAGCAGCAGGCCACGTGGAACAAGGCGTTCGACCTGCTCAGCGAGCAGGTGCCGCTCTACCCGCTGTTCCACCGCAAGCTGCCCACCGCGTGGAACTCGAGCGCGCTCGTCGGGTTCCAGCCCGTGTCGACCACCGGCCTGTCGTTCCTCGACGTCGGCGTCGCGAAGTAGCAACCCGGTCGCCGGGGCGGCATCCGCCCCGGCGACCCCGCGCAGCGATGCGCGGACATCCCCATGGAAGGAGGAGCGGTGTCGAACACGCTCCGCCTCATCGGCCGGCGGCTCCTCGTCCTGCCGGTGATGATCCTGGGCATCACGTTCCTGGTGTTCTTCGTGATGTCCTTCTCGAACGTCGACCCGGCGCGCATCGCGCTGGGCGAGAGCGCCGACGCGGCGGCTCTCGAGGCCTGGCGCGACCAGCGCGGCCTCAACGACCCCCTCATCGTCCAGTACTTCCGTTTCCTCGTCGGTCTTCTGCACGGTGACCTGGGCACGTACTCGGCCCGCCAGCTGCCGGTCAACGACGCCATCGCCGGGGCGTTCCCCGTGACGATGCAGCTGACGTTCTTCGGCCTGATCATCGCTGTCGTGTTCGCGCTGATCCTCGGCATCGTCGCGGCGCTGTACCGCGACCGATGGCCCGACCAGGTCATCCGGGTGGTGTCGATGGCGTCGCTGTCGATGCCGTCGTTCTGGTTGGCCGTGCTGCTCATCCAGCTGTTCACCCTGCAGCTGCGCCTGGTTCCGGCATCCGGCCCCCTTCCGGCCCTGAGCGAAGACCCGATCGGCTGGCTGAACCGCATGGCGCTGCCGGCCATCGCGCTCGCGGTGCCGGTGATCGGCCAGCTGTCGCGCGTGGTGCGCACCGCGATGGTCGAAGAGCTCGACCGCGACTACGTGCGCACGGCCATCGGCGCGGGCATCCCGCGCAGCGTGGTCATCTCCCGCAACGTGCTGCGCAACGCCCTGATCACCCCGATCACGGTGCTCGGCCTGCGTGTCGGCTACCTGCTGGGCGGCGCCATCGTCATCGAGGTCATCTTCGCCCTGCCCGGCATGGGCATGACGATCTTCCAGGGCATCACCGCCAACGAACCCAATCTCGTACAGGGCGTGACGCTGGTCGTCGCGCTGGCCTTCGTCGTGATCAACATCGTCGTCGACCTGCTGTACGTGCTCATCAACCCGCGGATCAGGTCGGTGTGACATGCGACGCAAAATCACTGAAAAGCTCTCCACGCCCGGCCTGCGCTTCGGCGCGCTGCCGCCGAGCACGCTCATCCCGCTGGCGTTCATCGTCATCGTCGCGCTGGTCGCGGTCTTCGCGCCGCTGCTGGCCCCCGACGATCCGCTGGCGTCGACCACGCCGGGACCGATCGGCCCCAGCTGGGAGCACCTGTTCGGCACCGACCGGCAGGGCCGCGACATCCTCTCCCGTCTCATGTACGGCGCGCGCTACTCGCTCGTGATCGGCCTGGGCGCGACGCTCATCGCGCTCGTGGCGGCGGCCGTCCTCGGGGCGATCGCCGCGACGGCCCCGAACCCGGTGTCGGAGACGCTCATGCGCATCCTCGACATCGTGATGTCGTTCCCCGGCATCGCGCTGGCCGCCGTGTTCATCGCCGTGTTCGGGCAGTCGCTGCCGGTGCTCGTGCTGACGATCGCGTTCCTGTACACACCCCAGCTGACCCGCGTCGTGCGGGCGAACATCCTCGATCAGTACGGCGAGGACTACGTCTCCGCGGTCAAGGTCATGGGCGCATCGACCTGGCGCATCATCGTCAAGCACGTGCTGCGCAACTGCATCGCCCCCGTGCTGGTGTTCGCGACGATCCTCGTCGCCGACGCCATCGTCTTCGAGGCGTCGCTGTCGTTCCTGCAGGCGGGCGTGCCCGTGCCCGAGCCCAGCTGGGGCAACGTGATCGCCGAGGGCCGCAACCTCGTCATGGCGGGCAAGTGGTGGGCGACGTTCTTCCCCGGCCTGCTGATCCTGCTGACCGTGCTCGCACTGAACATCTTCGCCGAGGGCATGACCGACGCGATGATCTCGCCGCGGGCCCGCAAGCTCACGCAGGATTCGGCGGCCACCGAAGAGTCCACGCACGACCTCGAGGCCGCCCAGGCCCCGCTGTCCGCCGACGCGACGCCCGAGCAGGTCGCCGCGGGGCTCGACGAGCTCGCCGCCGAGGACGCGACCCGCCCGGTACTCGACGAGCAGGCGGCGGTCGCGGCATCCACGGTCGAGATGCCCCTCGAGCAGCGTCTGGCCGAACTGCGCGCGCACGAGCTGAGCCGCGGCGACCGCATGCAGTACAGCGGCGACTCACGGCCCCTGCTCGAGGTCGAGGACCTGTGCATCTCGTTCCCGCGGCACGGTGACGTCGACGTGGTCGACCACGTGAGCTTCACGGTGCGGCCGGGCGAGACCATGGCGCTGGTCGGAGAGTCGGGGTGCGGCAAGTCGATCACCTCGCTCGCGGTCATGGGACTGCTCGACGCGAAGGCGTCGGTGCGCGGGGCCATCCGCTTCGACGGCGAAGACCTGCTCACGATGACGCCCAAGCGGCGCAACGCGCTGCGCGGGCACGACATCGCGATGGTCTACCAGGATGCCCTGAGCTCGCTGAACCCGGCCATGAAGATCAAGGCGCAGCTGAAGCAGCTCACCTCGCGCGGCGGCACGCGCACCGCCGAGGAACTGCTCGAGCTGGTCGGCCTCGACCCGCAGCGCACGCTCGCGTCGTACCCGCACGAGCTCTCGGGCGGCCAGCGCCAGCGGGTGCTGATCGCGATGGCGCTCACCCGTGACCCGCGCCTGGTGATCGCCGACGAGCCCACGACGGCGCTCGACGTCACGGTGCAGAAGCAGGTCGTCGACCTGCTGTTCCGGTTGCAGCAGGAGCTCGGCTTCGCGATGTTGTTCATCTCGCACGATCTGGCGCTGGTCGCCGAGCTGGCGCACCGCATCACGGTGATGTACGCCGGTCAGGTCGTCGAGCAGGCGGGCACCGTCGAGCTGCTCACCCAGCCCGTGCACGAGTACACCCGGGGCCTGCTGGGCGCCGTGCTCTCCATCGAGTCGGGGTCGGACCGCCTGCACCAGGTGCCCGGCGTCGTCCCCTCGCCGGCCGACTTCCCGGCCGGCGACCGGTTCGCACCGCGCTCGTCGAACCCGGCGCGCAACGCCGGCGTCACCCCGGTGCGCCGGCGCATCGACGGGACCGAGCACTACTACGCGGGGCATCCCGACGACGCCCCCGTCGAACCGATCGCGGCGGGATCGAAGGGAGCCGGGCGATGAGCGACACCGTCATCGAACTGAAGGACGTGCACGTGCGCTACAAGGCGCGCACGTCGACGATGTTCCACCGCCGCTACTTCGACGCGCTCGACGGCGTCTCGCTGCAGGTCGCCCGCGGCCGCACGCTGGGCATCGTCGGCGAGTCGGGGTCGGGCAAGTCCACGACCGCCAAGGTGCTCGTGGGGCTCGAGAAGCCCACGAGCGGCCACGTCGAGTTCGCCGGCCAGACCGTCACGTCGTTCAACCGCTCGGTCAGGCGCCGGCTCGGCCGCATCCTGTCGGTCGTCTTCCAAGACCCGGCGACGGCTCTGAACGCGCGCATGACCGTGCACGACACGCTGCTGGACCCCATGCAGGTGCACCGCATCGGCACGCGGGTCTCGCGCGCGAAGCGCATCCGCGAGCTGGTCGGGCTCGTCGGGCTTCCCGCCTCGGCCCTCGACGCGCTGCCCGGGCAGCTCTCCGGCGGGCAACGGCAGCGCGTGGCGATCGCGCGGGCGCTCGCGCTGGACCCGCAGGTCATCATCGCCGACGAGCCGACGAGTGCGCTCGACGTCTCGGTGCGCGCTCAGATTCTCAATCTGCTCACCGACCTGAAGAGCGAGCTGGGCCTCGGGATGGTCTTCATCTCGCACGACATCCAGACCGTCCGCTACCTCTCCGACGAGATCGCCGTCATGAACAAGGGGCGCATCGTCGAGTTCGGCGATGCGGCCCAGGTGTTCGACGCCCCGACCGACCCCTACACGCGGTCGCTGCTGGGCGCGGCGCCCTCTCTTCTCGCATAGACCTCACCTGAATCGAACACGGAAACGAAATGAACACTGCACTGACCTCCACCCCCGTCTTCCGCGGCGTCGTGCCGCCCGTCGCCACCCCGCTGCTGCCCGACGGCACGATCGACGTCGAGAGCCTGCGCCGACTCGTCGACCGCCTCGTCACCGGCGGCGTCGACGGGCTGTTCGCGCTGGGGTCGACCGGCGAGACCGCGTACTTCACCGACGAGCAGCGAGTGCTGATCGCGGAGACGATCGTGGATGCCGCGGCCGGCCGCGTCCCCGTCATCGCGGGCGCGATCGAGCTGACCGCCGACCGCGTGATCGAGACGTCGCAGCGGCTGATCGCCGCCGGCGCCCAGGCGATCGTGACCACGGCGCCGCTGTACACGATCAACTCGCAGGCCGAGATCGCGGCGCACTTCCGCCGCATCGCCGCCGCGATCGACGTGCCGCTGTGGGCGTACGACGTGCCGGTGCGCGTGCACAAGAAGCTCGAGATCGCGACGCTGATGGACCTCGCCGCCGACGGCACGATCGCCGGCGTCAAGGACTCCTCGGGCGACGACGTCGGGTTCCGCCGCCTGGTCGCGGCGAACGAGGCCGCCGGTCACCCGCTGCAGCTGCTGACCGGGCACGAGGTGCTCGTCGACGCGATGGGACTGGCCGGCGCCGACGGCGTCGTGCCGGGGCTGGGCAACGTCGAGGTCGAGGGATACGTGCGGCTGTGGCGCGCGGTCGAGGCGGGCGACTTCGCCGCCGCGCGCGCCGAGCAGCTGCGCATCAACCGGCTGTTCGACATCGTCTTCCAGCCCACGGGGCTGTCGGGCGACGCCACCGGCGTCGGTGCGTTCAAGCAGGCCATGTTCCAGCGGGGCCTGATCGACCACCCGACGATCGCGCGCACCGTCACCCCGATCGACGAGGCCGCCGTCGCCGCGATCCGCGGCATCCTCGACGAGCTGGGACTCGCGGCCGCGCGATGAGCGCGCACGACGCCGCGGCTTCGACCGAAGCGGTGGTCGCCGTCGACATCGGCGGCACGAAGACCGCCGCCGCGGTGGTCGATCGGGAGGGCGCGATCCTCGCCACGGCCGCCGCGGCGACGCCCGGCGCCGACGGGCCCGACGCGATCCTCGCGACGGCCGTGGACGTCGCGGTGCGCGTCGTGGCGGAGGCAAATGCCGCGGCCCGCGCCGGCGGCCACGACGGCGCCGCGATCCGCGCCGTCGGCATCGGCACGGCCGGCGTCGTCGACGTCGCCGCGGGCGCGATCGTGTCGTCGACCGACACGCTGGCCGGCTGGGCGGGCACTCCGGTGCGCGCACTCGTGGCCGCGCGGCTCGCGGAAAGCATCGGCCTCGACGTGCCCGTGCACGTGCAGAACGACGTCGACGCGCACACGGTCGGCGAGCTGCGGTTCGGCGCGGCGCGCGGCGCCGACAGCGCACTGGTGGTGGCCGTCGGGACGGGCATCGGGGCGGGGATCGTCATCGACGGGCGCGTCCATCGCGGCGGGCACCACGTGGCGGGCGAGATCGGGCACATCCCGACCCCCGGTGCCGAGCACCTGCGCTGCCCGTGCGGTCGGATGGGCCATCTCGAAGCGATCGGCTCGGGTGTCGGCATGCACCGGCACTACCTGTCGCTCGGCGGCGATCCGGCGGTGCGCGACGGGCGCGAGGTCGCGGCGCGGGCGGCGGCGCGCGACGGGCTCGCGCGGCGTGCCGTGCGCGAGTCGGCGCAGGCCATCGGCCGCGGCATCGCGGCCGTGATGACCGTGCTCGATCCCGAGCGGGTCGTGATCACCGGCAGCGTGGCGCAGGCCGGATCGCCCTGGTGGGACGCGCTCGTCGCGAGCGTGCACGAGCAGGTCGTCGATGCGCTGCAGGACACCCCGGTGGTCCGGGGCGAGCTCGGCGGCGATGCGCCGCTGCGCGGGGCCGCGGCATCGGCATGGCAACTGACGGAGGAGAAGAGATGACGGCGACCGACATCCTGGAGGCACTGGCCGGCGGGCTGATCGTCTCGTGTCAGGCGTACCCGGGTGAGCCGATGCGCGATCCGCGCACCATGGCGCAGATCGCCCGCGCCGCCGTGATCGGCGGTGCCGCCGGCATCCGTCTTCAGGGCATCGCCGACATCCGTGAGGCCGCTGACCTCGACGTGCCGGTGGTGGGTCTGTGGAAGGACGGCGATGCCGACGTGTTCATCACACCGACGCTCGGTCATGCGCTCGCCGTCGCCGAGGCGGGGGCCGACGTCGTCGCGCTCGACGGCACCCGGCGACCGCGCCCGGACGGCCGCACGCTGGCGGAGACGATCGCCGCGCTGAAGGACGCGCACGACGTGCTCGTGATGGCCGACTGCGGCTCGCTCGATGACGCGATCGCGGCCGAGGCGGCGGGCGCCGACATCCTCGGCACGACCCTGTCGGGCTACACGCCCGAGCGGCCGAAGAGCGCCGGACCCGATCTCGAGCTGATCGGGCAGATCGCCGCCCGCTGCTCGCGCCCGGTCGTGGCCGAGGGGCGCATCCACTCCCCGGCCGATGCCGCCGCGGCACGGGCCGCCGGCGCGCACGCCGTGTGCGTGGGCACGGCCATCACGCACCCCTCGACGATCACGACCTGGTTCGCCGACGCGGTGCGCGCCGCGGGCTGAGCGGCCCTCGCGGTGGCCGCAGCCCGCGGCATCCGTCCCCTCCCCACAGTGAGAGTGCAGCTGGTGGACGAGAGAGCGGGTGGTTCCCTATTCCTCGTCCATCAGTTGCACTCTCACCGAATCCGGACGGGTGTGGCGCGGGCCCGCGTGGCCTGTGGAAGGGTGAGTCGACGACACCACGAGGGGACGGCCGACGATGACAGGCGCATTCGCAGAGCCCGAGCGCAGCGCCCGCTCGGCTGCCCTCACCCGCGCGTGGGAGCGCCGCTGGCCGACAGACGAGCCGGTGGGATGGATGCTGCGCCGGGCGCATCCGGATCGTTGGGTCCGCTTCCACTCGCTGCCGGCGCTCGCCCCGCAGGCGACGACCGCTGCCGAGCGCGGCGAGATGGAGCGCCGGCACCTCACCGTTCTCCGCGAGCTGCCGCGCGACGGCGAGTTCGTCGTCATCGCCGATGACTTTGCGGGCGAAGGCCGCGCCGACGCCGGCTTCGTCGACCCCGGCTGGGCGCAGAGGCTGCGTCCGGACGCCTGGCCGTGGCGGCATTTCGCGGGGCCCGAGCCCGACCCCAGCGACCACTGGTTCTGGTCGTGGAGCTGCCACGATGTCGAAGGGCTCGTTCCGCTCCTCGGGGTCGTTCGCGACGCCGAGGTCGACGCCGTCATCACGACGAGCGATGCGGCGTGGGTCTACGCGCCGTACGACGCCGGGGCCGATGTCATTCTGCCCGACGCCGCCGCACGCGATGCGTTGCGCGAGCGTCATCGGGCGTGGCTCTCGCCGCTGCCCGCCGGGCTCTGACCGGCCGTGGCATCCCACCTCTCCTCCCCGTGAGAGTGCAGCTGGTGGACGAGAGAGCGGGTGGTTCCCTACTCCTCGTCCATCAGTTGCACTCTCACTGAATCGGGGCGCGGCGCCAGCCCGCACTGCCCGCGATCAGCCCAGCCCCCCGGTGAGCCAGATCACGAGCAGCGACGTCGCCGTCACCAGCACCCAGAGGATCGCCCCCAGCAGCAGCGGCTTCAGGCCCGCGCGGCGCAGGGCCGCGGCATCCGTCGACAGCCCGATGCCGGCGAGGGCCACCGCGATCAGGAAAACGCTCACCTGCACGAGCCCGCTCTGCACGCCCGGTGCGATCGCGCCGAGCGAGTTGAGCACGGCCACGACGACGAACCCGATGAGGAACCAGGGCACGAGCCGTCCGATCTGCGCGGCCGACATGCCGCGCGAGGCCGTGCGCCGCGCCTCGACCGCGGCGAGCGTCACCGTGATCGGGATGATCATCAGGGTGCGCACGAGCTTGACGACCACGGCGAAGCTGAGCGCAGCGGTGCCGTAGATGCTCGCGGTCGCGACGACCGAGCTCGTGTCGTTGACGGCGGTGCCGGCGAGCAGCCCGAACGCGTGCGGCGACATGTTCAGCGCGTGCCCCAGCAGCGGGAACAGCAGCACGGCGAGCACATTGAACAGGAAGATCGTCGACACCGCGTACGCGATCTCGGCACTGGCGGCCGAGATCACCGGCGCGACCGCGGCGATCGCCGAGGCCCCGCAGATGCCGGTGCCGACGCCGATCAGCGTGCGCAGGCGCGGCTCGATCTTCAGCGACCGTCCGATCGCCCAGGCCGCGAGGAGGCACACGGCGAGCGTCGAGAGCATCACCGGCAGCGACTCGAGCCCCACCTGGAAGATGCTCGCCAGCGACAGCTGCGCGCCCAGCAGCACCACGGCGCACTGCAGCAGGAATTTCGAGCTGTACTCGATGCCCGGCATCAAACGGGCGGCCGGCCGGCGCACGAGCGCCACGCCGACGCCGATCACGATCGCCGGGACGGCCCCGCCGAGTACGGGAACGAGATGACCGATGACGGATGCCACGACCGCGATGGCCACGCACGCGAGAACCCCCGGCCACACATCGCGCGCGCGGAGGGCGAGGCGGCGGGGCAGCGAGACGACAGGGGTGACGAACACGGTATCCAGCCTCCGCGGCGTCGGGGGTCGCGGGTAGGCGGCGATATCCTGTGGAGGTACAAACGGAGGTTGTGATGCATCGACGAGTGCCCGAACTGGCAGGGCTCGAACTCGTCGACGCCGTCGCCCGCACCGGCAGCATGTCGGCGGCCGGGCGCGAATTCCTCATCACACAGCAGGCCGTTTCGACGAAGATCCGCGCGATCGAGCGCCAGCTCGGCATCGAGCTGTTCGTGCGCTCGCCGCAGGGCGCACGCCTGACCAGCGACGGCGAGTCGGTCGTCGCCTGGGCGCGCGAGGTGCTGGCCGCGGCCGAGCGCATGGGCGCGGCCATCGACCTGCTGCACGCCGCACCCGAACGCACCCTGGCCGTCGGCGGAAGCCAGACGATCGCAGCCCGGCTCTTGCCGGGGTGGATGCTGCGGCTGCGCCAACGGCAGATCGAGGCGGCGCAGCATCCCACCGCCGTACGCCTGCTCACCGGCAACAGCACCGAGATCGCACGGTTCGTGCGCGAGGGCGTGCTCGACCTGGGCTTCATCGAGACGCCGCAGGTTCCCGCCGACCTGGGCTCGGCGCGGGTGGCCGCCGACCGACTCGTGGTCGTGGTGCCGCCCGCTCACCCGTGGGGCGGGTCGATCTCGCTCGCCGAGCTCGCCGCGACGCCGCTCGTCGTGCGCGAGAGCGGCAGCGGCACACGGTCGGCGTATGAGCTGGCCGTCGTGGACCGGCTGGGTGCGCCGCCCGCCGAGGCCGCGCTCGAGCTCGACACGACCGTGGCCGTGCTCTCGGCGGTGGCCGGAGGCGTCGCGCCGGCCGTACTCAGCGAGCTCGCCGTCGCCGACGACGTGAAGCTCGGGCGCGTGCGCCGCGTCGAGGTCGTGGGCGAGGAGATCGTGCGCCCGCTCACCGCGCTGTGGCGCGGCGGACCCGACGCCCTGCACGGCGCGTCGCGCCTGCTCGTCGAGATCGCGGCGCACGCGGGCTGAGCATCGGGAGGTCTCCGGTCCCTGAGCGAGCGCAGCGAGACGAAGGGCCGCTGCCCGCACCCCGCACCCCGTGTGCCCGCCGTGGATCTGTCGCTGCTGCGCAGCCTGCGCGCAGAATCCGTGCAACGGCGACAGATCTGTGCCCCCCCCGACACCCCGACCGCGTGCACGCGCGGAGGCCCGGCCCGCAGCGCCCGGCCCGCGGCATCCCGCTACTCCAGCTCGTTCTCCCGGAACAGCTGCACGTCGCGCACGCCGTCGATGTCGGTGAGCGCCGCGACGACCCGCTGCGGGTCCTGACTGCCCTCCAGCTCGAGCGTGACCGACACCGTCCCGCCCGCGGGGTCGTCGCGCTGCTCGGCGCGCTGCACCGACCATCCGCCGCCGGTCACGGTCGCGAGCACGATGCGCAGCAGGCCCCGCCCGTCCACGTACACCACCCGCAGCTGCACCTGCCGGTCGACGTTGCCGGGCAGAAACCTCCCGAACAGCTGCACGCCGTAGGTGATCACGAAGTGCAGTGCGGTGACCACCAGAGCCAGCAGCCAGAGCCCGGCGCCGGCCGCCATGCCGATCGCGGCCGTCTCCCACACCGATGCCGCGGTCGTGAGGCCCCGCACGGCGCCGTGCCGGGTGAGGATCAGCCCCGCGCCGAGAAAGCCGATGCCGGTCACGACCTGCGCCGCGACGCGCGACGGGTCGAGCCCGACATGGTCTCCGAGCACGTCCATGAACCCGTACTTGCTCACGAGCACGAAGAGCGCGGCCGAGGTTCCGACGATCGCCTGGGTCCGGATGCCGGCGCTGTGCCGCCGCAGCTGCCGCTCGAGCCCGATGAGGGCGCTCAGCGCGAACGCCAGGAGCAGCTCTCCCACCTGCAGCCACCCCTGGCCGGTGAAATCGACCACGGCCTGCGCCATACCGCCGAACCTACCCTGCCTCCGGCGCGCGCGGGCCGCCCGCACGAGACCGACCGTGCGACCCCGAAGCCGCCCGCATCACAGCGCCCGTGCGAGAATGGCCGCACCGCGGCATCCACGATCCAGAGGGCACGCATGATCGACACACTGTCCCAGGGGCTCATCGCCCTGACGACCTGGGTGTGGCTCGAGGCGCATGCGAGTTCGTTCGCCCTTCTGCTGGCGACGCTGCTCGCGGCGGTGGTGGTCGCGGTCGTGGCCGCGGCCCTGCTGGCGACGGTGCTGCGGCGGTGGGCGGCGGCATCCCTCCCCGTGTTCGTCCGCGAGCCGGTCTTCGCGCTCGCGGCACCGGTGCCTGCGACCCCGCGTCCGCTCGGCGGACGAGGCCCCCGCGCGCCCGGGGCGGCTTTCGGCCGCCTCGCCTGACACGCGCGATCGCACGACGAGGCGGCACATGCTCCGTGCCCGTGCTCTCACGAAAGCCTCGTCATGTCCCCTTTCCGTTCCTTCCGTCTTGTCCGACTGTGGATGCTGCGCGCCCGACGCCGCGCGCGGCTGTGGGCCGCTCCGCTGTGGCGCCTGAACACCTGGATGATCCTCGGTGCCGCCGCCGTGGTCGGCTTCGAGGGTCTCGAGGCGCTGCTCGGCACCTTCCTGATGGCGCCCGAGCTGCTGCCGTTCATGCTGCTGGCGCTCGCCGTGTACTGGGTGTTCCGCGAGCGCATCGTGCGGCGTCTGAGCCGCGTGCGCCGGCGATGGCGCGCGCATCGGCGACTGCGCCGCATACGCCGAACCCGTGAGGCGGTGGTGGCACGGCCCTCGACCGCGGCAGAATGACCGTGACGGCGCGCGGCGCCGGCGAGGGGGAGACACATGACCGACGCGCACGTGGAGACGCCCGAGCAGGCGGTGGACTGGTTCGCCCTCGACACCGAGGCGGTCACCGCCCGGTTGGGGGTGGATGCCGCGCACGGCCTGCCGGCGGACGAAGCCGCCCGCCGACTCGCCGAGACCGGCCCGAATGCGATCGCCGCCGAGCCGTCGCCGTCGGTGTGGCAGCTGGCGCTCAAGCAGCTCGCCGACCCGATGAACCTCATGCTCGTCGCGGTCGCCGTGATCAGCTTCTTCATCGGGCAGGCGTCGGTCGGCGTCATGGTCGCGGTGCTCGTGGTGCTCAACGTCGTGCTCGGTGCGCGGCAGGAGCTCAAGGCGCTGAAGTCGGTCGATGCGCTGGCCAACCAGCAGATCCCGCAGGCGCGGGTCGTGCGCGGCGGCGTCCTCACCGAGGTCGCCGCGACCGAGCTCGTGCCCGGTGACATCCTGAACCTCGAGGCCGGCGACGTGGTGCCCGCCGACGGGCGCATTCTGCGCGCCGCCTCGCTCGAGGCGCAGGAGTCGGCGCTGACCGGCGAGAGCGCCCCGGTCGAGAAGGGGGCGGCGACCCTCGCCGACCCGCGCACGGCGCTCGGCGACCGCGCGAACATGGTGTTCCAGAACACGGAGATCACGCGGGGCACGGCCACGGTCGCGGTCACCGGCACCGGCATGTCCACCGAGATGGGGCGCATCGCCTCGATGCTCTCGGCGGTCGTTCCCGGCAAGTCGCCCTTGCAGCGCGAGCTGGGCGGGCTCACGCGCGTGCTCGGCTACGTCGCCTGGGGCGCGGTGGCGATCATCGTGGTGATCGGCCTGCTGCGCGGGCAGAGTGCGGCATCCGTCCTCCTCCTCGGCATCTCGATGGCGATCTCGGCGATCCCGACCGGTCTGCCCACGTTCGTGCAGAGCATGCTCGCCCACGGCTCGCGCGAGCTGGCCGACCACCAGGCGATCGTGAAGAACCTCTCCGACGTCGAGACGCTCGGCGCGACCAGCGCCATCAACTCCGACAAGACCGGCACCCTGACGCTCAACGCGATGACGGTGTCGTCGCTGTACTTCCGCGGGGAGTGGTTCTCGGTCTCGGGCGGCGGCTACGAGAAGAGCGGCGAGGTACTGGGGGCGGCCGGCGCCGCGGTGCCCGACTTCACCCCGCTCGCGTACGGGCTGTGCCTGTGCAGCGATGCGACCGTCAGCGACGAGGGCGCCGTCGTGGGCGACCCGACCGAGGCCGCGCTCGTCGTGCTCGCCGCCAAGCTGGGCGTCGACGCCGAGCTGACCCGGCGCCGGTACCCGCGTGCGGCGGAGGTGCCGTTCGACTCGGAATACAAGTTCATGGCGACCTTCCACGACGTGCAGATGGGTGGGCGGCAGCGCTTCGTCGGTCTGGTCAAGGGCGGCCCCGACGTGGTGCTCGCGCGCTGCGACCGGGCGGTGACCGCGACGGGCGAGGTCGTGCCGATCGAGAGCATGCGCGCGCAGATCGAGGCCGCGAACCGCGAGCTCTCCGAGAAGGGACTGCGCGTGCTGGCGTTCGCCTTCCGTGACCTCGCCGGGCACGAGCAGGAGGTCGACGCCGACCCGCTCGGTGCGGTCGAGCAGCTGGTGTTCACGGGACTCGTGGGCATCATCGACCCCCTGCGGCCCTCGTCGATCGAAGCCGTGCGCATCGCCCACGAGGCGGGCATCGAGGTGCGCATGATCACCGGCGACCACGCCGTGACCGCATCGGCCATCGGCGCACAGCTGGGGCTCGGCCCGGGTGCCCTCAGTGGCGCCGAGCTGCAGGCGATGAGCGACGACGAGGTGCGCGCAGCGCTGCCGCAGCTGCACGTGTTCGGCCGGGTGACGCCCGAAGACAAGCTGCGCCTTGCCCGGCTCATGCAGGAGGACGGCGCGATCGTCGCCATGACCGGCGACGCGGTGAACGATGCGGCGGCCCTCAAGCAGGCTGACATCGGGGTCGCGATGGGGTCGGGCAGCGAGGTGACCAAGCAGGCCGGAAACATGATCCTCACCGACGACAACTTCGGCACCCTGGTCACGGCGATCAAGCTGGGCCGCGGCATCTACGACAAGATCGTGAGCTACGTACGCTTCCAGATGTCGCTGCTGTTCTCGCTCGTGCTGCTGTTCCTTGCGGCGAGCGTGTTCGACATCAACCACGGGGTTCCGCTGACGCCGCTGATGGTGCTGTTCCTGAACTTCTTCATCACGATCTTCCCCGTCGTGGTGATCATGGTGGACCCGGCTCCCGACGACATCATGCAGCGTCCGCCCCGTGACCCGAAGCAGACCATCGCGCGCCCGGCGGCGGTCACGCAGTGGATGCTGTACGGCGCGCTGATGTTCGTGACCACGGTCATTCCGCTGCTGGTCGTGCCCGGCGCGAGCCCCGACGCACCCAGCGTGCCGGTGACCATGGCGTTCGCGGTGTCGGCGTTCGGGTCGCTGTTCGGCGGGCTCGCGATCCGCCGCGATCCCGCGTCGGGCCTGGTGGCGCCGATCGTCTCGGCGGTGAAGTGGCTGTCGATCCCGGCGGCGCTCACCGTGGTCGCCATCGAGGTCGGGTTCATGCAGCACTGGCTGGGCACCGTGTCGCTCAACGGCGCGCAGTGGCTCGTCTCGCTGGGGCTCGCCGCGATCGTGCCGATCGTGGTCGAGCTGGAGAAGTGGATGCGGCGGGCCCGAGCCCGCGCGCGGGGCTGACGGGGCGCGGATGTTGTGGCCCGGGCCCGCGCGCGGGGCTGAGGGGGAGCGGATGCGCGTGCGAGCGATCAGCGCTGAGGCTCGACGACGCTCTTGATCGTGCCGGGCGCTGTCGTCGACTCGAGGGCGGCGGCGGTCTCGGCGAGCGGATAGGCGCCGGTGACCATCGCATCGAGATCGACCAGTCCCGACGCGGCCATGGCGACGGCTGTGGGCCACGTGTTCGCGTAGCGGAAGACGCCGGTGACCACGAGCTCGTTGTTCTGGATGCGTGTGACGGGGAACGGCAGCTCGGCCAGCCCCATGCCCACGAGAACGGCCCGCCCTGCCGGCCGCAGGGCCTCGAGGCCGGCGTGCACGGCGGCGCCCGCTCCGGATGCGTCGATGAAGGCGTCGACCCGTGACGCGGCGACCGCGTCGGCCTCGGCGACCGGATCGAGCGCGGCAGTGGCGCCGAACCGGAGCGCCGCCGCGCGCCGCTCGGCGCTGATGTCGGTGACGAGCACCTCGGTCGCGCCGGACGCCCGCGCGACCTGCGCGACGGCGAGCCCGACCGGGCCCGCCCCGGTCACGAGCACACGCGAGCCCAGGCCGAGCTCGGCCTTGCGCCCGGCCGCGATCGCGACCGACAGCGGCTCGAGCAGGGCGGCGGCGCCGTCGCTGACGGCATCGGGCACGGCGTGGGCGAAGTGGCTCTGAATCGTGACGTACTGGCAGAAGGCGCCGTCGGTGCCGGGCACCGCATAGAACCGCATGTGCGGGTCGAGGTTGTAGTCGCCGCGGAGCGTCTCTGCCGATGACGGGGCGGGATGCTGCGGCTCGATCGACACGCGCTCGCCGAGGCGGCTGGTCGCGACATCCCGCCCCACGGCGACGATGCGCCCGCCGGACTCATGGCCCAGCACGAGCGGTTCGTCGACGATCCAGTCGCCCAGCCGTCCTTCCTTGTAGAAGTGCACATCAGAGCCGCACACGCCCACGGCGCTGACCTCGACGAGCACCTCGTCGGGTTCGGGCGCCGGCGTCGGCCGTTCTTCGATGCGGATCTCGCCGGCGCGCACCAGGACGGCGGCACGCATTGTCTGGGGGATGGACATCTCTTCTTCTCCTCACGATCGCGGCTGTTGACATCAGGCCGCACCATTCCTATGGTGTATTTAACGTGATCATGTGACAAGATCACAGAAAAAGTAACACGAGGTGAATGACCACCGCACCGTCTGCGGGGTCGACGCCGCGAACGGGAGCAAAGATGCGCGCAGTCGTTTTCACCGCCCAGGGAGAACTCGCCCTGCAGGAGCGGCCCACACCCGAACCCGGGTACAAGGAGATCCTCATCGAGACCGCCGCAGTGGGCATCTGCGGCACCGACACCCACGTGTTCGACGGAGAGTTCGAGGGCACGGTCTTCCCCCTCGTTCCCGGACACGAGGCGACCGGCACCATCGTCGCGCTCGGCGAGGGCGTCAACGACGGGGTGTTCGATTTCAGGGTCGGCGATCACGTCGCCGTCAACCCCAGCACGACCTGCGGCGAGTGCGAGTTCTGCCTGAACGGGCACCAGAACCTCTGCCCCCAGTGGAACGGGCTCGGCGTGGTCGCCAGCGACGGCGCCTCGCAGCAGTTCTTCACCGCGCCCTCGCGCAACGTGTACCGGCTCAAGCCCGAGACCGACCTCTACCAGGCGGCGCTCATCGAGCCGCTGGCCTGCGCCATCCGCGGGTGGGACGTGCTGCCCCGCCGGCTCGGCGACCACGTGCTCGTCTACGGCTCGGGCACGATGGGCCTGCTCATGGCGCAGCTCGCGTCGCGTGCGGGCGCGTCGACCGTGTCGATCGTCGACCTCAACGAAGACCGACTGAAGGTCGCCGCCGAGTGCGGCATCCAGAACCGCTACACGAGCGCCGATCAGGCCGACCGAGAGAAGTGGGACGTGGTCATCGACTGCACCGGCAACATCCGGGCGATCGAAGACGCGCTCACCCGGGTCAAGCCCGCCGGCTTCTTCCAGGACTTCGGGGTGGCCCCGGCCGACCGCACGGCGCAGTTCTCGCCGTTCCGCGTCTACCGTGACGAGCTCTCGATCGTCGGGACCATGGCCGTGCTCAACTCGTTCGGGCGCGCGGTCGAGCTGTTCGAGGCCGGAGCGATCAACGCGACGGCGATGATCAGCCACTCCTTCACGCTCGATGACTACGCCGACGCGCTGGCGATGTTCCGCGCCGGCACCGGTCGCAAGCTGCAAATCCGGCCGAACGACACCGAGTCGCGGGTGCTGATCGCATGAGCGCCGTCACCACCAGCGTCGCCGTCAAGCCCAAAGGCACGCGGCCGATCGTCAAGCGGCTCATCTGGATCGGTCTGATCGTCATCCTCGTGGTCGCCATGGCGCTGTCGACCCGGGTCGTCTCGAAGGACTCGGAGGCGGCCCAGGGCACGCAGAAGTTCAACGCCGAAGAATACGGCGCGACGCAGTTCCCGAAGATCCAGAGCTACATCGCCGACAATGCGGTGGATGCCGCGACGCTCGCCACCGCGGTCGCGAAGGACCAGGCGGCCGCAGCGAAGCAGTACGGCAAGTCGGTCGACGGCGCGACCTACATCATCCCGGTCACGTTCACCGGCGTGGTCGGCGAGGTCCCGGCCTCCGGCTACACGCCGGTGACCGTCACCGGGCTGCCCAAGGACATCAACGTCGGCCTGCAGCTCGGCCCGGCCATCAACGGCACCGATCTGCGCGACGTCACCGGCAAGGTCACGCTCAACGACTTCGAGAACCAGATCCAGTTCCAGGACGCCGGAGCCGCCATCAACGACGTGCTGAAGAAGAACCTCGCGGCCATGAACGCGACCGAACTCGAGGGCAAGACGGTCTCGGTGCAGGGCGCCTTCACGCTGGTGAATCCGCAGCAGTGGAACGTCACGCCGTCGAAGATCACGGTGGAGCAGTGAGCGCATGAACGCGGCACAGCAGCTGGGCGCGCCGGTGCTGTCGGCACGCCACATCGTGAAGAACTACGGCGGCGTGCGCGCCCTGAAGGGCGTCGACTTCGACGTCTACCCGGGAACGGTGACCACGCTGTTCGGCGAGAACGGCGCCGGCAAGTCGACGCTCATGAAGATCCTCTCCGGCGTCGAGCAGCCCACCGACGGCACGATCCTGCTCGACGGGCAGGAGGTCGTCTTCGCCGACACGAACGACGCCCGCGACCACGGCATCTCGATCATCCATCAGGAGCTGAGCCTGTCGCCGAATATCTCGGTGCGCGACAACCTCTACATGGGGCGCGAACTGCGCCGCGGGCTGGCGGTCGACTACCGCGAGCAGGAGAAGCGCAGCCGCGAGGTGCTCGCCGAGCTGGGGCTCGACATCGATCCGCACGTCATCGTGTCGGAGCTGCGACTCGGAGAGCAGCAGCTCATCGAGATCGCGCGTGCGCTGCTGGCCGAGTCGCGCATCCTCATCATGGACGAGCCGACCTCGGCGCTGTCCGCCAATGAGGTCGAGATCCTCTTCCGCGTGATCGACGACCTCACCGGCAAGGGCGTGGCCATCGTCTACATCTCGCACCACCTCGAAGAGGCGCTGCAGGTGACAGATCAGGCGGTGGTGCTCCGCGACGGCTCGATGACCGCCAAAGCGCCGGCCGACGAGATCGACCTGGAATGGATCGTGCGCCACATGGTCGGCGAGAACTTCGACCTCGGCTCGCCCCCGGACGGCTACGAGTTCGGGCCCCTCGCGCTCGACATCGACGCGGTCAGCGTGGCGGACCCGAAGGAACCCGACCGGATGCTGGTCGACCGGCTGTCGCTGAAGGTGCAGGAGGGCGAGATCGTCTGCATCTACGGGCTGATGGGTGCCGGCCGTACCGAGCTTCTCGAGGCCGTGGCCGGGCGCCGCCCGCTCGCCGGCGGGCGGGTCACCATGCGCAAGGGCGAGATCACGAACCTCAGCCTGCGTGATCGGCTCGCATCGGGGCTGGGGCTGGTGCCCGAAGACCGCCAGCGCGACGGCCTGGTGCCCACGCTCAGCGTCGGCCGCAACATCTCGCTGGCCGCCGTCAGCACCTTCGTCAGGGGACTGTTCGTGTCCCGCGCGAAGGAGAGGGCCCACGCCGATGAGGCGATCGCCGATGTCACGGTGAAGACCGACGGCGCCGGCGCCCCCATCGGCTCGCTCTCCGGCGGCAACCAGCAGAAGGTCGTGATCGGCAAGATCGTCTCGACCGGTCCCAAGGTGCTGCTGCTCGACGAGCCGACCCGCGGCATCGACGTCGGCGCCAAGGCCGAGGTCTTCCGGCTCGTCGCGCAGCGTGCGCGCACGGGCCTGGCCGTCGTCTACTCCACCAGTGAGGTGGGCGAGTGCCTCAGCATCGCCCACCGCATCGTCGTCATGTCGCGCGGCCGCATCGTCGCGGAGTTCGACCCGTCCGTCACCAAGGAAGAGATCATGGCCGCCTCCGGCGAAGCCGTGGTCGAGGCCTAGCGCCCGTCCCGAAGGAATTCTGATGTCTCACACCGCACTGTCCCCCCGGCGCCGCCCGTTCCAGGGGCTGACCCTGGGCGCATTCCTCCTCGAGGCGCGCGCGTTCCTGGCGCTCCTCGTCATCTTCGTCATCTTCTCGATCCTCGCGCCCACGGCGTTCCCGACGCTCTCGAACATCATCGTGATGTGCCAGCAGGTGTCGGTGTACGCGATCCTCGCGATCGGCATGCTCGTGGTCATCATGGACGGCGGCATCGACCTGTCCGTCGGCTCGACGCTCGGGCTCTCGGGCATGGTCGCCGGTCTGGCGCTGCAGGGCTTCCCGATCGGCGGGGTCATCCTCTACCCCCCGGTGTGGGTGGTGGTGATCCTCGCCGTGGCCACCGGGGCGCTCGTGGGCCTGATCAACGGGGTGCTCGTCGCGCGGCTGAAGGTCGCACCGTTCGTGGCGACGCTCGGCATGATGTACGTCGTCCGCGGACTCGCGCAGCTGACCACGAACGGTCTCACCGTCAACAACCTCTCCGGCAAGCCCGAACTGGGCAACACGGGGTTCGAATGGCTGGGCTTCAACTCGATCCTCGGCATCCCGGTGGGCGTGTGGATCATGGTCATCGTCAGCCTCGCTGCGAGCCTGCTGCTCAGCCGCACCGTGTACGGTCGGTGGCTCTACGCCCAGGGCGGCAACCGCCGCGCGGCCGAGCTGTCGGGCGTGCCCGTGCGCAAGGTGAGCGTGCGCGCCTACGTCATCGCCGGCGTCTGCGCGGCGATCGCCGGCGTCATCCTCACCAGCGAGCTGACCAGCGCCGGTCCGACCCAGGGCACCTCCTACGAGCTGACCGCCATCGCCGCGGTGGTGATCGGCGGCGCATCGCTGATGGGCGGCACCGGCAACGTGCGCGGCACGCTGCTCGGTGCGTTCGTGATCGGCTTCCTCGCCGCCGGGCTGACCATCGTCGGCATCTCCGCGTACGTGCAGACGGTGTTCACCGGCGCGGTCATCGTCCTCGCCGTTCTGCTCAACGGCATCCAGCTGCGTTCGCGCCGCCAGCGCAAGCCTGGCACTCCGGCGGCGGGCGGTGCTTCGGCTCCGCCTGCGGACGGGGTGGATGCCGCATCCACCGACTCCATCACCGAGAACGCCCGCAGCTGATCGCGGGTTCCTGCTCACCGAAGAGAAGAAAAGGAAACACCGAAATGTCTCGCAAGAAACTCGCCGCACTCGCAGCCCTCGGGCTGTCGGCGGTCCTCGCTCTGGCAGGCTGCTCCGGCCAGAGCGGGTCGAACGACACCGCATCGACGCAGAAGACGGCGAAAGCCGGCGGCTTCATCCAGATCGTCGTCAACGACCCGTCCAATCCGTACTGGCTCACCGAGGGGAACGTGGCCCAGGCCGAGGCCGAGAAGCTCGGCTACACCGCTTCGGTTGCGGCCTCCAAGGGCGACGTGAACACGGAGTCGACGATCATCGACACCGCGATCGCGAAGCATGCGGTCGGCATCATCCTCGACCCGGCCAACGCTGACGGCTCGATCGGCAACATCAAGCGCGCCATGGCCAAGGACATCCCGGTGTTCCTGGTCAACGCCGAGATCAACGAGCAGGGTGTCGCCCTGGGCCAGCTGGTCTCGAACAACGCGCAGGGCGCGGCGCTGGGTGCGCAGCAGTGGATCAAGGCCGCCGGCACGAAGGGCCAGTACGCCGAGCTGTTCGGCCTGCCCTCCGACAACAACGCGGCGACCCGGTCCAACGGCTACAAGACGGTCATCTCGCAGTACCCCGACTGGAAGAAGGTCGCACAGCAGACCGCCAACTGGGACCGCGCGCAGGGCCAGCAGAAGATGCAGTCGATCCTGCAGGCGCATCCCGACATCAACGCAGTGATCTCGGGCAACGACGAGATGGCGCTGGGCGCCATCGCGGCGATCAAGCAGGCCGGGAAGAAGCTGTCGGTCGACGGCACCGGTGACGGGATCGTCGTCGGCGGCTTCGACGGATCGCCCGACGCGATCGATGCCATCAAGGCCGGTGAGCTGGCCTACACGGTGCTGCAGCCGGTGGCCACGTTCGCCAAGGAGGCCGTGCAGCAGCTCGACACGTACATCCGCACCGGTGAGAAGCCGGCACAGGAGAAGCAGTCGTTCGACTGCATCCTGATCACGAAGGACAACGTCGACAAGATGACCGGTCCGTTCACCTACGGCGGCTGATCGACGCCACAGACGGCCGTTCGCTCCCGTTCGGCCACCCGGGGGCGGGTGCCGGTGCACCCGCCCCCGGACTCCACACTCACCGCCTTCTCCGATTTCGAGGACACCATGAGCCACGTACTCAACGACGCCGCCGACTTCGCCGATGAATCGGCCGACGGGTTCGTCGCCGCCCATCGCGACCTCGTGCGGCGCGTGCGCGGGGGAGTCGCACGCGCCGCCGCCACGCCGGCCGGCCAGGTCGCGGTCGTGATCGGCGGTGGTTCCGGACACTATCCGGCCTTCGCGGGACTCGTCGGTCCGGGCATCGCCCACGGGGCGGCCATGGGCAACGTGTTCGCGTCGCCGAGCGCCGCGCAGGTGCACGCGGTGGCCAAGGCCGTGTCGGCCGAGGCCGGTATCCTCCTCACCTACGGCAACTACGCCGGCGATGCGCTCAACTTCGACCAGGCGCAGGATCAGCTCCGCGCCGAGGGCATCCCGTGTCGGACGGTGCGCGTCACCGACGACATCTACAGCGCCGGCCCCGACGAGCGTGAGAAGCGCCGCGGCATCGCCGGTGACCTCACGGTCTTCAAGGTCGCCGGCTGGGCGGCCGAGCAGGGGCACGATCTCGACGCCGTGACCGCTCTGGCCGCTCGCGCGAACGACCGCACCCGGTCGATCGGCGTCGCGTTCTCGGGGTGCACGCTGCCCGGTGCCGACGAGCCGCTGTTCACCGTCCCGGCGGGGCAGATGGCGGTGGGCATGGGCATCCACGGCGAGCCGGGCATCGAGACCCTGCCGTTGCCCGCCGCCGCCGACCTCGCGACCATGCTCGTCGAGCGACTGCTCGCCGAGCGACCCGACGACGCGGGCGAGCGGGTCGCGGTGATCGTCAACGGCCTGGGCTCGGTCAAGAACGAAGAGCTGTACGTGCTGTACGGCGGCATCGCCGCCGCTCTCGAGGCGGCAGGGCTCACGATCGTCGAGCCCGAGGTCGGCGAGTTCGCCACCAGCTTCGAGATGGCCGGGGTCTCGCTCACCCTGATGTGGCTCGACGACGAGCTCGAACGGGCCTGGCATGCGCCCGCCTACACTCCCGCCTACCGCAAGGGTGCGATGGATCTCGCCCGGGTCGACGCGGCCGACGAGGCCGATGCGATCGACGACGAGACGATCATCGCGGCCGCGCCGGAGGCGGCCGCGGCCGGCCGGGTCGCGGCATCCGCCCTCTCCGCCGTCCGTGCGGTCATCGACCGCGAGGTCGACGAACTCGGCCGCCTCGACGCGATCGCCGGCGACGGCGACCACGGCATCGGCATGCAGCGCGGGGCCCGTGCGGCCGATGCCGCGGCGCAGGAGGCGGTCGACGCCGGCGCGGGCGCAGGAACGGTGCTGACCCGGGCCGGCGACGCCTGGGCCGACAGAGCCGGTGGAACGTCCGGGGCCCTCTGGGGAATGGGGCTGCGCGCGATCGGGGAGCGGCTCGGGGACGCCGCCGCCCCCGATCCGCGCGCGGTCGTCGCAGCCGTCGCCGCCGCACGTGACGCGGTGCAGGGATTCGGCAAGGCGCAGGTCGGCGACAAGACGCTCGTGGACGCCCTGGTGCCCTTCGTCGACACGCTCGCCGAGCGCGTCGATGCCGGTGCGACGCTGGCCGATGCGTGGACGGATGCCGCGGCCGCCGCGACCGCGGCGGCACAGGCGACCGCTGACCTGCTGCCCCGGATGGGACGCGCACGGCCGCACATGGAGAAGAGCCTGGGCACACCCGATCCCGGTGCGGTCTCGCTCGCGCTCGCGGCGACCGCGGCCGCCGCGGTGCTCGGCGAGCACCGCCCAGATGAAGAGAAGGAGAACTGAGATGGCGCGCACATGGCGTGTGATCGTCGGATCCGACGACGCCGGTTTCCAGTACAAGGAGGCGCTCAAGGCCGACCTCGAGAAGGACCCGCGGGTCTCGGAAGTGGTCGATGTGGGCGTGGACGCGCAGGCGCACACCCCGTACCCGACGGTCGCGATCGCGGCGGCAGAGAAGGTCGCCGCCGGCGAGGCCGACCGTGCGCTGCTCGTGTGCGGCACCGGGCTCGGGGTCGCGATCGCGGCGAACAAGGTGCCGGGCATCCGGGCGGTCACCGCTCACGACAGCTTCAGCGTCGAGCGCAGCGTGCTCAGCAACAACGCGCAGATCCTCACCTTCGGGCAGCGCGTGGTCGGGCTCGAGCTCGCCCGCCGCCTCGCGAAGGAGTGGCTCGGATACGAGTTCGATGAGGCGTCGGCGTCCGCCGAGAAGGTCGCCGTGCTCGAGGACTACGAACACGGCAAACCCGGTGAGGGCACGGGCACGACCCGATGAGCGATCGCCCCGCGGTCACCCTGGCGATCAGCCTGAAGCTGTACCTCGACATCCCGCGCACGGTCCGCTGGGCGCAGCAGGCGGCCGAGATCGCGCGTCGGCAGCAGGCCGTGCGCGCCGGCGACGTGCGGGTGATCGCGCTGCCCTCGCTGCCCGCGCTCGACGCGACGCGCACGGCGGTGGAGGGCAGCGGCGTGCACCTCGGTGCGCAGGATCTGTTCTGGGAAGACCGCGGGGCCTACACCGGCGCCGTGAGCGGGGCCGATCTGCGGCAGGCCGGCTGCGGCTTCGTCGAGGTCGGGCATGCCGAGCGGCGCTCCGTGTTCGGCGAGGACGACACGATCGTGCGCCGCAAGCTGGCGGCGGCCGTTCGCAACGGCCTCACCCCGATCCTGTGCGTCGGCGAGGACTCGCCCGACCTCGACGGGCCGGCGGTCTGCGTCGCGCAGCTGTCATCGGCGCTCGAGGGACTCGCTCCGGACACGACGGTCGACGAGCTGATCGTCGCCTACGAGCCGGTCTGGGCGATCGGCGCCTCCGCTCCCGCCGCGGTCGAGGCAATCACGCCTGTCACGTCTGCGTTGCGCGAGGTACTGCGGCGCGACGGGCGGGTGGCCGCGGCATCCGTCGTCTACGGCGGCAGTGCGCGACCCGGTCTGCTCGCCGCGCTCGGGCGGGAGGTGGACGGCCTGTTCCTCGGGCGCTTCGCCCACGACCCCGATCGTCTCGAGTCGATCGTGGCGGAAGCCGCGACGATACTCTGATTCCAGTCGACACTCGGGGAGGGGACGTGAGCGCACCGGCGACGGAACAGCCGCAATCGCGGCAGAGTCGGCAGCAGACTCGGCAGCGCGCCATCACCGAGGCCGTCATGGCTGAGGGGGCGATCCGCATCGAGCAGCTCGCCGACCGGTTCCACATCAGCGTGATGACGGTGCACCGCGACCTCGACGAGCTCGAAGGTCGTGGCCTGCTGCGCAAAGACCGGGGGGTGGCGACCGCGATGTCGACGGCGCTCGTCGAATCGAGCGACGTCTACCGCTCGTCGCGTCAGCTGCCCGAGAAGGAGGCCCTCGCCCGTGCGGCGCTGGAGCTCATCGAACCGGGGCAGGCGATCATCCTCGACGACTCGACGACGACGCTGCACCTCGTGCCGCTGCTGCACACGAAGACGCCGCTGACGGTCATCACCAACACGCTCACCATCATGGAAGAGCTCAAGGGCACCCGTGGCATCACCCTGCTGTCGGTGGGCGGGCAGTTCTACAACTGGTGCTCGGCGTTCATGGGACGCATGGCCGTCGAAGCCTTCGCCTCGCTGCGCGCCGATGTTCTGGTCATGTCGACGTCCGCCATCACCGACGACATCGCGTTCCATCAGACGCTCGAGACCGTCGACGTGAAGCGCGCGATGTTCGAGTCGGCGAGCACGCGCATCCTGCTGGCCGACCACACCAAGTTCGACAAGCGGGCCCTGCACGCCATGCTGCCCCTCAGCGAGTTCGACGCCGTGGTGGTGGATGCCGACACCGACCGCTCGCACATCGAGCGCCTGCGCAAGCGGGGCGTGAAGGTCGTGGTCGCGAAGAAGGCGCCGCGGGAGGTCCGGTCATGACCCGACTCGACGTGCTGGGCGCGATCAACGAAGACGTGGTGGCGCGCGTGCAACGGGCGCCGGCACTCGGCGAGACCGTGGCCGACGGGGTGCTGCGGCACCAGCCGGGCGGCAAGGGCGCGAACCAGGCTGCCGCGGCCGCGCGGCTGGGTGCGCGGGTGCGCATGCTGGGCGCCGTGGGGCGGGATGCCGCAGCCGCCCAGATGCGCGCGGCGCTGGAATCGGCGGGGGTCGATGTGTCGGCCGTGCAGGCCGTCGACGAGGCGACGGGCACGGCCCTGATCGTCGTCGATGAGGCCGGCGAGAACTCGATCGTGGTGTGCCCGGGGGCCAACGCCCGCATCGACCCGACCCGGTTCGAGCGCGATCCGGCGGTGCCGGTGCTCGCTCAGCTCGAGGTCGAGGCCGCCGTCGTCGACCATCTCGCGCGTGAGAGCACCGGACTGTTCGCGCTCAACGTGTCGCCCGCGCGGGAGCTCGGGCAGCTGCTCTGGGACCGCACGGGACTGTTCATCGTCAACGAGGGCGAATACGCGGCGCTGCCGCGGCTGGCGACGGCGCCGCTCGTCGCGCTCACGCTGGGCGCCGACGGCGCGGTGCTGCTGCGCGCGGGGCGCCGTGTGGCCGAGGCGCCCTCGGTGCCGACCTCGGTCGTGAGCACGGTGGGCGCCGGCGATGCGTTCGCTGCAGCGCTGACCGTGGCGATGCTGCGCGGACTCGACGACGACGTCGCACTGCGTGCGGCATGCGCGGTCGGTGCCGCCGCCGTCGCCGACGAGCGCAGCCAGCCCGCGCTGCAGCCGCTCGACGAGTACCTCGGGTAGGGCGGGCGGGCCGATCCCCTCCGTTCGGCCGTCACTTTCTGCAAGCCCATCGGTCGGCGGGTTGCCGTTCTTGACTGCTGAAGATCCTGGGGTGTGCGGCATCCTCTCGCCTCCGCCGCGCGCACGCACTGCGACCCATCCGCCCCGACACACACGCATCGTCCGTCGTCGACCGCCCGTACGCTGGATGCGGACGAAAGGATGCCATGGCCGCTCTCATCCCGCTGACCAACACCCCCCGCGACTATGCCTGGGGCACGATCGACGGCGTCGCCCGCACGCTCGGCTGGGCGCCGACCGGCGGCCCCGAGGCCGAGCTGTGGCTCGGCGCGCACCCGCTCTCGCCGAGCGAGCCCGCGGCATCTGCCGAAGCGACCGGCTGGCACGACCTCGCCGCCTGGGAGCAGCGCTCGGGCGCCGCCCTGCCCTACCTGCTCAAGCTGCTGTCCGCGGCATCCCCCCTCTCCCTCCAGGCGCACCCGACGCCGTCGCAGGCGGCCGAGGGCTTCGCCCGCGAAGAGGCCGCCGGCATCCCGCTGACCGCGCGCGAGCGCAACTACAAGGATCCGAACGCCAAGCCCGAGCTCATCGTCGCGGTCGACGACGGCTTCGAGGCGCTGTGCGGGTTCCGCCCGATCGACGATACGCTCGCGCTCATCGATGCGCTGGCGCAGGCATCCGACGACCCGGCACCTCTGCAGGTGTGGCGGGATGCCGCCGCCGCGGGTGTCCGCGACGGATTCGTCTGGCTGCTCTCCGGCGCACCGGAGGTCGACGCGGCCGTCGTCGCGGCGACCGCCACAGCAGCCGCGCACCCCGACGACTTCGAGCTCATCGCCCGGCTGGCGGGGGAGTATCCCGGCGACCCGGGCATCCTCGTCGCGCAGACGCTCAACCACGTCACGCTCGCCGCGGGCGAGTCGCTGTGGCTGCCGGCCGGCAACATCCACGCCTACCTGCGCGGCACGGGCGTCGAGCTGATGGGCCCGAGCGACAACGTGCTGCGCGGAGGCCTCACCCCCAAGCACGTCGACCGCGACGAGCTGCAGAAGGTGCTCGACTTCACGCCCGGGCCCGCCTCGCACCTGAAGCCCGTCGCCGTGTCGGAGAATGTCGTCTCCTACCGGCCCGCCTCGGTGCCGTCGGGCGCGGGCGTCGACTTCGAGCTGCTGCTGGTCACCGGCGACGCCGCGGTCACCACCGGATCGGCCGCGATAGCGCTCGCCGTCGAGGGCACCTTCACCCTCTCGACGGACGGAGCCGATGCCGCGGCCGCCCGCGGCGCGATCGTCTTCGTCGACGCGCCCGCCGCGGTGCGCGTGACCGGCGCGGGGCGCCTGTTCATCGCGACCGGCGTCTGAGCGCGGCATCCCGCCCGACGAGCCGCCCCCTGTTCAGAACTCAGCACATCTGCGGGCCAGACGTGCCCTGAGCCGCGATACCCGGCCCGTGGGCGATGGATGTGAGGAGTTCTGAACACCGCGGCCCGGCGCCCGGCGACATCCCGCACCCGATCCGGCGTATCCTGCCACCGTGGGCGCGCAGCGCACGGACGTGTGCATCGCCGGCGGGGGCCCGGCGGGGGTCTTCCTCGGCCTGCTGCTGGCGCGCGCGGGCGTCGACGTGACGGTGCTCGAGAAGCACGATGACTTCTTCCGGGACTTCCGTGGCGACACCGTGCACCCCTCGACCGTGAACCTCATCGACGCGCTCGGACTGCGGCCCGCGTTCGATGCCGTACCGCACGCGCCGCTGCCGCAGCTGGATGCCGTGATCAACGGCATCCGCATCCACCTCGTCGACTTCACGACCCTGCCGCCGCCCAACCGCTTCGTCACCCTCATGCCCCAGTGGGATCTTCTCGACATGCTCGCCGAGGCCGGCTCGCGGCATCCTTCGTTCCATCTGCAGATGGGCGCCGAGGTCTCGGGCATCACCGAAGGCGACGGCCGGGTCACCGGGGTCTTCACGACCGCCGGCGACACCATCGAGGCGCGCCTGGTCGTCGGCGCGGACGGGCGCACCTCCACGGTGCGTGACGCGCTCGGCCTCACGCCCGACGGGGCGCCCGTCGACACCGACGTGCTGTGGTTCCGCGTGCCGCGACCCGAGCGCCCGCTGCCCGACACCCTCGGCTGGGCGAGCAGGGCGGGTGTGGCGATCACGATCCCGCGGCCCGAGTATCTGCAGTGCGCGCTGCTGGTCCGCAAGGACGAGCACCTCGACACGGTCGACGAGTTCCGCGCGCGGGTCGTTCAGGCCGTGCCGCGGCTGGAGCCCGTGATCGAGGCGGTCGGTTCGCTCGACGACGTCAAGCGCCTGAACGTGCAGATCGATCGGCTGCCGCGCTGGTGGCGACCCGGCGCGCTGTGCATCGGCGATGCGGCCCACGCGATGTCGCCGGTCTTCGGTGTGGGCATCAATTACGCGGTGCAGGATGCCGTGGCCGCCGCCCGCGTGCTGATTCCGGTGCTGCGGCCACGAGGTTCGGTGAAGGATGCCGCGGACGACGCCCTCGACGCCGCGTGCGAGGCCGTGCAGGGTCGGCGTGAGCGGCCGACGGCGATGATGCAGGCGATCCAGCGGCGTGCGCACGTGTTCCTCGGCACCGGGCGTGTGGCGCAGCTGATCGACAACCCGCCCACGCGTCGACAGCGCGCCGTGCTGCGGCTCGCGCTGCCGATCCTGCGCCGGGTCGCGGCACGGGTGGTGGGGTACGGGTTCCGGCCCGAGCGGCTGTGAATGACATACCGCGCCAGCACGCGGCTTCGTTCACTCCGGTCAGCGCGGGGAGAACCGTCCGGGGCTGGTGACCGTGAACGGTGCGGCGGCGTCGGCGCTGGCGAGGATCGCCGCGAGTGCATCGTCTCCGGGCAGAGTCGGCAGAGGCTGATCAGGAATCGTTTCGATGAGGACCTGCACCTGGTGGTTTCCGACGGGGTGGATGCCGGTGGCCGGGCTGAGCACGGAGCCGGGCAGCAGGGCGACTTCCTCTTCCGCGCGGTTGCGCGACAGGGGGCCCACGTCACGCCCGGCGATCGAGACGATCGCATACAGGTAGGGGGCGGCGAAGTTCTCGGATGCGACTCGCGGGTTGCGTGACGTCGGCAGTGGAGCGTGCAGCGTGATCGGCGTGGTCAGTTCGAACGTAGCGCCGTTCCATACGATCCCGTTGTAGGGGGGAAGTTTGCTGAGGATGTCGGGAATCGGTTGTGTGCTCATGAGCGCTTGCGCATCCTCTCGTACAGCGTGGCGATCTTCTTCGGCCCCAGCGCTTCTGCGCGGGCGGCGCGGAGTGCGAGTTCTTCGGACTTCGCTCCTGTCCACGGGCCCGGGACGGCGGGGTTCTGCGCGATCCATGGAAACTCGCGGTCAATATCGGCCTGGACGATCGGGCCGGTCTTCGGAGCCCTCGCCGCAACGAGATGATCCCACCGGTCGCCCCACCGGGCGTGGCCGAGAGCCTCGGTGACGATCGCCGCAGCGAGCGGTCTTCGTGCAGCGTGCCACAGTGCCGTCCCGTGCGACGCGATCTTCACTTCGCTGAGGTCGAATCTGAGCGAGACATCATCCGGATACAGCAGAACAGGTTCACCGGAGGAAGCGAGCGCGACGTCGCCCGGGACAACAGCGCCGATCACCCCCCTGGCCTGCTCGACCCAGTACTCGGCAGCCTTCTGCTCGTCGGGTTGATGGAGGAACTTGGCCATGCTCACGTAGGGACCTGTGCGCTTCTTCACCTCCGCTACGACCGCGTCCCACAGAAGAGCCAGGGTGGCGTCCGGCAGATCGCCCATCGATCGCTACCGGACTTCTCGAAGATGGATACGCCAGGTGCCTTGCGCATCCTGGACTTTCGACACGACCTCGAACTCGGTGCCGCGTTGGTAGAGGACCTCTCCCTCGTTCCGGTAACGGGAGAGGGCCGTGACGTCGCTTCCGTTGAGGCCGTCGACGGTGACGATTCCCGGCACCTCGCCCTTCGCGAACGCCTCCTTCGCGAAGTCGTCGGCCGTGCTGCCGTCTTTCGACGTGCTCATGAAGGAATCGTCGTGCCACTTCTGGCCCGGCTGGAACGTGTTCAGGAAGTCGTCGTTGAGCGTCACACCGCGGTACGTGCGCCCAGGCTCGGCGGGAAGATTCGCTATGCCCGACGATGTGTCGGTGATGCGATCATGCAGCCCCGGCAGATCGGCGGGGTCTGGTTGGGTATGGCCTCTGAGGAAGGGGTTCATCGCTTCATAACCCGGATTAGTCGTGTAGTCGTAGACGCCCTTCACATCGGACGGGGTCAGGCCGGGGTATTCGTCGGAGACGGCCTGCGCCCACTCATCCAGCCGGTCTGGATCCACCGAACCGTCGGGGAGGCGGTACTCGGCGTCGACCTTCGACAGATCGGGTAGTTGTGGAGCATCCGCTCCCTGGTGCGCGGGCGGGGCGCCCAGTTCCGGCTTGCGCCCCGATACCGGCACGTTTTCCTTCGGCGCTTTGCCGTGGAGGAGTTTGGTGAAGAGTTCGCTGGCTTTGTCGAGGAGGGGTTTGAGTTCGTCGAGGTGTCGGACGAGGGCTTTGATGGAGTCGAGGAGGTTGGTGACGAATTTGCTGACGCGGGCGACGAGGGAGGAGACGCGGGTGGTGACTT